>PANE01000047.1 GCA_002708305.1 Rhodospirillaceae bacterium | reverse complement strand
CTAAGAGCTAAGACTGCATCCAAAGTCTTTGCATCCAAGCTTGATGATTATTGGTTGGGATTAAGACTAAAGAGTATAGAAGTTCCTGCCGCACATCTCCTTGTTGTGGATGGCAGCGCTTCTTCTCTTCCTACAATTGAAGAATCCTTAGAGGTTTACTTTGCAGTTAAAGGTGTTGGCCGACCCAAGTTATTCTTCACAACAGCACAGCGATATATCGGTTATCTCATTGAGTGCCTTGGTAATCGATCAATAGACCAATACACCTCTAAAGACGCAACGATATTGAGAGAGTGGTTGATCAACAAGGGGCTAAGCAATAGCTCATTGCAAAGAGTCTTCTCAGGTATCAAAGCTGTGATCAACCCAAAAAAGCCTATATAGCTTGCGTTAGCCTATCTGCCGCCGTTTGTATAGTCGAGATAGTCAAATCCGAATAGGTATGCCCGCATACCACGAGCCAGACACCACCACTTAATAATATTCCTCAATTCAAAGACGCGCCTCGAAATGGCTGCCCGATATAACTATTCAGGCGTATACCAAATCGGCGACGAGTAAGCTCGCTCTTGTAAAACCATGGGTATTTTTTGGTTTGTGCCCTCCGGTCCAAATTCGCGGTCGTTAACCAATTCTTCTTCTTTTAGGTTAAACCGTTTAACGTCGTATGATGTCCAACGAGGAGAAGGGACTTCCAGCACCCTAATATAGTAAAACGCTCGCTCTTCTCGATCAAAATCATGATCCTCCCAAACTGCGCTTAAACTCGCTGATCCTCCTTGTGCATCTGGATTAGACAAAGCAATGTCGTAGACTTTTTCGAGTAATTCACCATCAGCAGCCAACCAGCCTTTTACCATTTGTATTCTATCTAGGTTTACACTTAATGGGTCTTTTACTGCGTTAATAAGAAAACTCGGCTTAGACGTATGAGAGCCTGTATAGCGCAAATCACCACCCATTGGGACACCTTCACTGTAGCCAATTTTTGCCAGACTATTAGACTCTAAGTCGGTAGAATTGAAACTCCAACCGCCAAAAAAACGTAGGGTAATTCTAGGCCCGGATGTTGCGTAAACCTCCTTGCGTTTCATCCCCCGAAAAAGACTTTCCCGAGTGTTCTCTTGAGCCCAAATGGCCGCCATCCCGCCAGCAGAATAATTCCAAGAAGATAACAATCTATGTTTGCTCGGTTCGAAGAGAGATAATTTCCCCCAGAAATTATTTTCGTCAGCTGTAGACAACGAAGTATGTGAATCAGTAGACCCAATCATGCCGAATTTAAATGGATTAATGCCAAACTCCTTTTCAGCGGCAAGCCCCGATTTAAGCGCCGGACGAGCATACTCATATATTTTTTGTTCCAGAAAATCATTGGGGAGCGAACCAAAGAAACCAATTCTGTGCCACGTTTCAAAATCCGCATACTTGTCATCAGGAGAGAGTGATGGATGAACTTCTGAGTCTCCTTTTATTTGAGTCATCTCGTACAGGGGTTCCCAGCGCGCTCTATTTTCTACATACGTTTGATCTGCCTGTTTCCCAGAATAATCCTCTAATTTAAACATTTTCCCAGATGATAAATTTCCATTGTGTGGAATCGCTAATACTTCGTCGCCCGTTAACTCTTCATAATGACTTAAATAAGCCCATAAGTCTTCGACATCTTCACTGTCAATTATCGAGAAGGGCGGAACTTGGCACGCTTTCTTCGCATCGCCTTTAAAGATTACATTTCTGTGGAAATTGGGCGATCGATTAGAACGACTGGACGGTGTCCACTCAAAACCAATAAACGCCGTGAATTCACCAGGAGCATTATAACGGTCGGCTGATTCGCATACCTCATTCCAAACAGAATGCGTAAAAACGTCATCCTTAAGCTGTTCTGTAACCCATGTTTGCCAAAAATACCCTGCTGAACCACCAACCCCAATACTATTAAGCTCTTCCCTAAAATATTCATTAGAATCTGACCTGAGCACCGAACCAGTGTCCGAAAATGCTTGCTTCATAGCGTTTATCCATGACCCGAGAAAATCTGCTTGAAGCCCCACTGATTTATTGCTTCGAAGTGTAGGCATCAATCCAATATTTTCTGCATGGTCAGCAATAACCAAAAAATCTAGAGGACGCGACAACTGGGCGACTTTGCCATTGTGGGCTGTTATTTTACGCCCTTTGGCAAAGCGATATGCATCATCGGCGCTGAGGTTATGATTTCCCATACCGTTGGCGTCAACTGATTTATTCGTGTGTAAATGAGTGTCCCCCCAAAATACCTCACCGGGATAATCTTCAGCTCCCAGCGCGCTGTTATGCGCTAGAAAAGCACTTAAAGCAATGAAGTAAAAAAACTTTGGCACCATATTATTCATTTTCATATCCTTTCTGCTGGCGAGCCTCGCTATTAACAAAATGGCGCCGCATAAAACCTGTCATCTCAAGATATACTTGCCGAGACTCGGGACTAGATAAAGCAACTAAGTATCCACCATGAGATAAACCTTCATAGACATTCAAATCGGCCTCAACACCCGCCTCGCGCAGTTTTCTATGAATCCGTACTGTATCGCTTAGCAGCAAATCGCGAGTGCCTGTCACTAAATAGGTGGGAGGAAAATCGGTAAAATCTCCGTAAACAGGCGAAATCCCGGGGTGTTTAATCTCGTACCCGCCAGCATATAGTTTTGCTGCTCCGGATAGGAAACCGTCATAGGTTACCAGTACCCGGTCTATGCCCTCATTAGTAGAGAGTGTATCTCCAGTTTTACTAAGATCAGACCAAGGTGTTCCGGCGTAGATCAGAGCGGGTAATGGTAATTTATTTTTCTTAAGTTTCTGAACTGTAGCCAATGCCAATCCACCGCCGGCAGAGGTGCCACCAATAGCAATTTTCTGCGAAGATTTATTTTTTAATAAATGAGTGTAAACGGCCACCACATCGTCGAGCGCGGCGGGAAAGGGTGATTCAGGAGGCATTCTATAATCTACGACTACGACAGGAACTCCAGTAGATCCCGCGATGACTACACCCTCTAATACACCTTGCTCACCGGCATTAAAAACATAGCCGCCACCATGAAGATATAACATTACCTTGTCGTTGAACCGCGGACTCTCATTTAGCGGGGTGATTACAAATATTGGCACGCCGTTAATTTCGTCTTCATTCATTTTGACATTGAATTTATCTATAAGCGCACTTGTATTGAATCGTTTATTTTTTTTACGGAAACCAATAGTTTTCTTCCATTCAGAAAGTGTGACGGGTACTAAGGATTTTCGCCCACTAACATTTGGTTGTCCGCCCTGAATGATCGAGTCTTTGAGTTCCTCGCTGGCGGCTAATGGCACTAATACTTCACGCTGCTCAATCTCCCAGAATGTTTGTGCATTAGAGTCAAAGGTGACAACGAGTGTAAAAATAAATATGCCCTCGAGCCACTTAACCGTTGGATGCAGATAATGTAAAACATAATTCATGGAATTGTTTTCTCCCTAAAAAATGCTTCAATTCGCAATTTTGCGTTGTCTCGAATATCCAAATAAAATAATGGATAGTCCAGAAAGTGATAGTTGCCATTATCTTTCAGACCGACAAATATGTCTGCCGATTGTCGGTTAACCCGCAAAACGCCATCGATACATTGCGCGGTCGCTACGCCAGACACAACATCATCAAGGCTTGTGATTTTTTGATACCTAGGGCGATTACCATAGCTCGAATCATTGTTGAAGCGATGCTTCACCGGCAGCGCGCCTAAATGACCTTCAGTTAAAACAATTTTTTCATCAACTCCCCACGACAACGGATTAGTGCACAAACTGTCTCCGTCTTTTGGAATAACATAACCGTCAATTGCGACTGTATCCCAGTGATTTATACATTTTAATTGTGTTGCGCTTTTACAAGCTTCTATCTCTGACAAGCCGTCTAAAAATTCGGTGGTCACACCAACCTGTGTAGCACCTAGGAGATATGCGACTACCATTCGCCTAGCCAAAGGGGTGTTGTCGATTTTCAGTTTCACCAGCTGAGTTGCATGATGAGTGCCTTGACTATGGCTGGCCAGGATAAAAGGACGACCGTGATTATAATGACGTAAATAATATTCGAAAGCAGCCTCAACATCTTTATAGGAGAACTTCAAAACTTCATCACGTTTTGAAGTTGACCCTGTCAGATAACTGAATATTGACGCGTTCCGATAACGAGGCGCGTAAATATTACAACAACTATTAAAAGTGCTGGCCTGATATGCCATCATCCAATTGATGTTTTCTTCAGCTGCACTGTATGGATTCAAAGGTGAAGTCCAACTATCTCCACTGAGGTAACTGGTGGGATGTACAAAAAAAACATCTACTGGCGCCGTCCCCTGCACCACATTATCTGTAACATTCCGAGGAACCAAGCGTCCATAACTTTGCACTACAGGTGAGGCCGCCCAATTTTTTAGCATGGCATAATCTGGCGCAGCTACTGCATCTAATGGATCAAAAGGAATCTTCGGGGCGTCGATAAACCGGATTTTGATGGTGGAGTCAGCGCCAACACTGGCAGCGTAAAGCAACGGCGCCCTAGCTATAAATAGGACAATAAATAATGTGATATAAAAAGTGAGATACCGTGAAATAGTCATAGGCGAACCTTAAAGTAAAACCGGTGGGGAGTGATCAATAAATCACTCCCCACCCATTTAGACATTACAAAGAAGGGGCCCAGTTTATAAGTATCCCCCAGGTTCTCGGTGGTGCATAAGATCCTGTCACGCCACCAACAAAGGCCGTTGGAACAAGATAATCTATAGTTTGCTCATCGGTCAAATTCTCCACATACAATTGCATGTTTATCGCTTTATTGGAACTTGGGCGCCAAAAAAGCCTAACGTTCTGTCGTGTATATGAGTCAATTTTACTAAAATCATTTTCAAAAGAGTCCACGTACATGGCGTCGGAATAACTAACCTCGTAACGAAGCCCTAGGTCTCCAGCAGAATACTCAACGCCCAAATTAAATTTTGTTTCGGGAGCCCTTTCCAGTTTATTTCCTTTTACACTGATCTCATTCACACCGGGAATCATTGCATCATCCAACATTGCATCAGAAAAAGTTGCGTCCAACAATGCTAGACCACCGTCAATTTTTATCTTGCTTGAGGGTTGATAAACAAAGTCTAGCTCAACTCCTGTAATTTCGGATTGCCCCGCATTGGCTATTTCAAGCTGAGTTCCCTGAAATGAGCGGACTTGCATGTCAGTATAATCATAGGAAAACATCGCCCCATTCAATCGAAGCGTATCATCTAAAAACTGGCTTTTAAGGCCGAGTTCATAAGCCACCAAAGACTCTTCATCATAGCTATCCACACAAGATCCTGAATTAAAACCACCTGCTTTAAAGCCAGTAGACACACTGCTATAAAGCATAGCGTTTTCGGAAACATCCCAATCGGCACCAAGTTTCCAAGTTACTTTGCTCCATTCTTTTGTATCCTTGTTGTCGGCACACTGGGCTGAGGGAGCAGTAATGTTGGACCGAATATTTTGCAATTTACTTCGCTTGTCGCGGGTATAACGCGCACCAGCAGTGACGGTGAAGTCTGAATTCCAGCGATAGGTTCCCTGGGAGAAGATCCCCATTGAATTTAACTTTTCCTGATAATTATTAACCACCGCAGGGCCGGAAAGGAGGGTGCCATCGTCATGCTGTCCTGCAATCGGCGGTGGTGTAAAGGGAAGAATAGTGCCCAAAAATGGTAGTAAAGCTCCAGACTCTTGCTTCACATCATCATCGTAGTAGTTTACACCGGCAATCCAGTCTATTTTGTTTTCTACTGCTGAACCTGAAAGGGTCAACTCTTGAGAGAATTCCGCCGCACTCACATCACTCTCGATGCTAACGACCGAAAAATCCATCCCGTCATTATCACCAAACTCTCCATCCATTTTAGAGTCCCTGTAGCCAGTGATCGACTTCAAAATAATAGCCCCTAAATCAGCAGTGACTGTTCCATTGAGACCCCAAAAAGTATCCTTGCGCGCTCGGTCTCTATCGTTATAGACAAAAGAGGCATCATCTCGCGACGTCTGAGCGCCAAATGCTGTCACGTCCGTTCCAGAGCCTGCCACTGACCTAAGATACGACACAGGTCTCTCAAATCGATTGTTATTCTGAAAATCACCTTTCACTAGCACCTGAACATTGTCGCTTGGAAGGTAGAGAGCTGAAACCGCATAGGACTTTAAGCCTTGATCTGATACGTCCTGCCCCGTTGTTTTATTCTCAACATAGCCATCTCGACTATCAAAAACAGCAGTCCCTCGGATCGCAAGCTTATCATCAATAAGGGAGTTGGAACCGGACATTTTCAACCAAGATCTATCATAATCCCCATAACCAAGCGTCATTTTTAAAGCTGGATCGAACGATGGAGCCTTGGTCACAACATTAATGCTGCCTCCGGTACTATTTCTGCCATAGAGCGTACCTTGCGGTCCTCGTAAAATTTCAAATCTCTCTGCGTCATAAAATGCTGCATTATTAGTGTAAGGATGACCCAGATAAACACCGTCGACATGCATTGCAACACCAGGGTTGCTACCCGTAATCGGATTACCCTGACCAACACCACGAATCGATATTTGCGAACCTGCCAATGCTTGATTAAATACCAAGCTAGGGCTAAAACTGGCCAAATCTCTTACATCAGTCAATTGGCTTCTTTCAATACTGTCGCTTGGAAAAGCAGTAATGGTAACTGGAGTGTTTTGCAGATTTGCTTCTCTTCTCTCCGCCGTAACAATCACCTCTTCAATGGTGTTTGTGGCTAGCTCTTCAGCAACAGTATCAATAGCAGACACCGCGCCAATAGCCCCAAATAATCCGAATACTATTTTGTTTTTCATATTTTTCTCCTCATCAGAAAGTTTTATACTTTTTCTAATACTCAATAACGTGATGTTACTGAACTCTGGGGTTAACCCAGTACCCGCTAGTAGAACGTCAATGCCGTCCTTTCGCGTGTAAGGGCCGATCAATGCGCTGGCAAACTTTCCAAAAACCAATTTTTCCGGAAATACCAACGTAAGATCAGCTTGTTCAGAAAACTCGATGAGTGCCGTACTAACAGATTGCGGGGGGATATGAAAACTAAATTCAGGTTCTAAAGTTATTTTTTGTGCTGACACTGTCGAAGCTAAGCTCAACAGTACAAAAACAATATAGAGAATTCTTTTGCCCTCAGCGAGCCTATAATTAGGCACTCGCATTAAAGACGACCCATATGTATTTTTCCATGAAGCGGATAAACCTCATCGTTAAAAGCTACTTAACAATACTTTATTATCTTTATCGAATTCATAATCAATATTGAAATTTGTTTTTAAGAGCGCCAACATAGTGTGCACGTCTCCCGCTCGAAAACGCCCGCTCAAAACTGTCGATTTAAGGGTTTCATCTAGTACTACAAATTCGAAGGTTGTATATCTCTCTATCTCTTTAAGGGCCTCCTCTAGCGGTACTGACCGAAAGATTAACCGTCCTTTTTTCCAAGACAATCTCACCTCAATATCATCAGATTCGATAACTCGCTTTTTAACATCAACCCCCCCCAGGGTCGCTAATTCTCCTTCGGCAAGGCTGTTACTCTTATCTCCTAGTTCTACTAACACCCGTGGTGATATTGGCCTATTGTCTAAGATAGTATTTTCAGAATAATGGGAATTTTCGGACTGAACACCAACAACAACTCGACCCTCGGTTACCATCACTTTGACTTCTTGATCATCTGTTATTTGTACTACGAATTCAGTTCCCTTCGCTTGCACTATTTGACCAATTGCTATAACTGACAAAGGGCGAGCCTCTTTGGCTACGCGCACAAAAATTTCACCTTCAGCAAGATTTAAAACACGAGCGAAAGATGAGTAAGCCAAACTAAGCTTACTATTTGTATTCATAATAACTTCACTACCATCAGGGAGTAATATGGTCTTTTGCTCTCCGATTACAGTCTCATAAGCAGCGGAATGTTGCTTATAACTGACGCTCTCAGAACTCAACATGAAAAGCATAATTGGCACACTTAGCGCTAGAATTGTTAAACACGCAAAGAAACCTAGCCTTATGTTAAAAATATTTTTCGCCGACTTGTGCTCAGTATTATTTTTGATAGTGTCGGGGAATAAATCTGCAAGCCATGAGAGCACATTGGTTTTGTCCCACACCGCTGCCACCTCCAGTAAAGCTTCGCTGTTTTTTTCATCCTGACCTAGCCATCTATGGAGAGCATCTATTTCAAATTCCGTTAAGGCCTGATCATCTATTTTTAGAATCCAGCGACTGGCATAATCCAAACGCTCCTGGTCTTTATCAATATGCACTACCCTACTCAATTTTCTGCTCCTTGTTTCGATTTAACAACCAATGATGAATCTTCATTGCTGAATGAAACATTGCGATTTCTCATATATTCCACGCACTTCTTGGTAGCGTTAACAATATGCGTTTCTACAGTTGGCTGACTTAAATCCATCTCGACCATAATTTCCCTTAAACTATGGCCATATACTTTCTTTAGAATAAATGCCCTTTGAGACTGTTTTGGTAATTGCCGTACTGCGGCACAAAAAATTGCAAATTGTTCATCTGAGGCTACCTGATCATAAGTGGAGTCAATTTCTTGAGTTACTATTTCATCGATATTATCAACGCCACTAGTTAGACGTGACTCTGATCGTTTTAAGTAATCAAGGGCTAGATTTTTTACTGTGCGGAAAATAAAAGCTTCAGGATCTCGGATGGATTTTTTATGCTCGATTTGGCACACACGCACATATGCTTCTTGAACAATATCCTCAACCTCTTTTGGAGGAACCATCCCAATTAGAAATCTTGAGAGTCGCCCCTTAACCTTTAAAAATGCATCTAGAATTTGATTTGATTTGGACACAACACCCCTTAACTCAGTAAATTGTCTTAAATTTCTCCATCTTAGCAATAGGACGAATGAGTTAGCATTTTCCATTAATCTAACTTTCAAAATCTATGTTTGAAGGATGGAGTAAACTAGGGGCCTGCCAACCTCTCTGTCTTTTAAGACTGTGGTTTATACGATTACCATGCCGCCTAAAATTGAAAAAGATGAGTGAACTTTTACTGTCTATAACAAGAAATACTTAGACACCATAGGCGCGAATACTTCCACACCTTTATGCGCGACTTCTCGGACACCTTTACGCGCGCTCGCCACTAGATCGAGGTTACAACTCAGGCATCAATGTCTCCAAATGAGCCTCAATCTCTTCTGCAGTCTTTCTAGTAGCATCACTTGCCATGGCACCATTAATGAGCTGATCGCCCTGTAAACCGAATAGATAACGCAGAGTGAGCAATCCATCTGTAAGAGCATCAATGTCACCATTGCCATCGATATCTGCGAGATCACCCAGAGTGGCAATACGAGATTCGATATCCACTGGCTCGGTGTAAAAAGCACCGGAAGCAATGGCTCCGGTTACCAAAGTATTGCCATCCAATCCAAACATTCCTCTCAGCAGGATAAGACCATCGGTGAGTGCGTCGTATTGGCCGTCCCCATCTAAATCGAGAACACCTGATGGTACCCCACCTGATAAAAATTCATCGAGAGCAGTAATGCTATCGTTGTTTCTATCGCTATTAGCATCATTTGGATCATTCGGATTTAAGCCATACTTCACCTCCCAGCTATCTGGCATACCGTCAGAATCACTGTCCATTGTGTATAGAGAGTTATTTGGGAAAGCATCGTTGTTGTCGCCGGCACCATCCATATCGGTATCTGAAGACTCCAAAGGATCAAGAGGAAAGGCATCATCATCATCAAAAACACCGTCATTATCATCATCAGTGTCAGTGTTGTTGCCGATGCCATCGTCATCAGTATCCAAACTCTCTTTTGAGTCTAGTGGGAAGACATCTGCTATACAGATTGAAGACGGCTCAGGACATTCATCAGGCGATCCGTCAGCATCGGTGTCAATTAAGCACTCTAAATCCCCGAGGCAAATTAGAGGCGTAGCGATAGATGAGGATGCAGTTGCCTTAACACCAGCACATAGATATTCATCATAGACAGGTGTACAGGCGGTTAAAAATTTAAAGAACATACCATCGGGGCGAACCGCTTCAATTGGTATGCCGTTCCAAACCATGATATCTGGAATTTCATTGGCTACATGCGCATTCAAATGATGAGGGTGATTAGGAGTGACCATAATGCCAAAAAAATGAGCCAACTCATGAGCCAAGGTCACTGCGGCTCTATGGCGCAGCAAGCCACTATCTCCAGAAAATGGATTTTCAGTGTTAACTAAAACAGGGAGTTCATCTTGCCAAGGTGCGACACCTGAGTAGCTAGCACAGTAAGTATTAGGTGGATCTATCCCCAAACGAACTACACCTATTTCTGTGGGTAATTTAACTATATTTTTTTCAGCCAGCGCAGTAGAAGTATTTGTATTGTCAGCGACGCCATCATCAACGTAACCCCCGGTTGCGGCGCATTTTTGCTCAAGCGTATCCAGAACAATAACGCGGCTAATGCCAACTCGCACACCAAACTGCGCTTCAAACAAATAAGATGCCCGATCAAAAAGGATCTTTGGGGAATCCTCAAGAGACTCATAACCCTGAGTTAAAAAGTGACGCTGATACTGGTCATAGTAATCAACCCAACTTTTGTCAAGAACAACTATAAATTGATATTCAATTAAATGGCGATTAACTGCGTCTAGTGCCCACGGTAATCCATTGCAATGTGGAACTTGCTCAAGGATTGGCTCGAAGTTAGTATCAAAAGATTGCCGCCCTGAAGTAAAGGAGCGCTCTCCATTTGCCCTAGGTGAGATGTAATTTGGAAAAGCATCTAGCTGTTTCTGATCATTCTCCAGGGCGCAATCAAAAGTAAGGGGCGTTTCGATTTTACATTCGGCGCTGCAACCATCGCCATTCAAAATGTTACCGTCATCACAAGCTTCAGCAGTGATCTTTATACCGTCACCGCATATTTCACCACAGGAGTCAGTCGAGCCAACTCCACACTCGAAATAACCCCACTCAACGCGGCAACTGGAATCGCAACCGTCACCGTTGAATTGTCCACCGTCATCGCATTGCTCACCTACCTGAAGAATGGAGTCACCGCACTCATGAGACTTTGTATGAAAAATAGGCGAGCCACTTTGCTCAATAACAGAGGCAAGACTTAAATTACCCAATGAAACAAGAACTGAGAAGAAAAATAGTTTTACTTTGATATCCAACTGATAAATTCCCTTTCAAAATCAATCAAAGATTATACACCAATGCATAGAATAATCAATTTAGATCAATCTCAATAACTTCTCACCTCAATCTAGCCCTGATTTGACTAGATGGGGTATTCAACTATGCTTAGGTTATCAATAAAGGAAATTTAGTCATGGAAGAAGCCCAACAAAAGACCGATCTGCTTTATTCTCCTAGGCAAATAGAAATTGCTATAGTCTTAGCAGGGCCAGTTTATACGATATATATGCTAGTCAAAAACTACAATATCCTTGAGCAATATGAGTTCTCTCGCAATGTAAAATATCTCGGCTCATTTCTGTTTTTGTCGTTGCTGATTGCGATTACCTATATTCCATATGACATTCCAAACGGCGCATTTCAGGCAAGTTGTTTAATATTTGTTTGGGCAATTCTTAAGAAATATCATATGACAAAAGATGAGATAAGCGACTCATCTGCATTAGATTTTCGCTCAAATTGGACAGTAGTTTTAGTTACCCTTCTTGGGCTCATAATCACTTTAGGTATTGGCACGATTGTATCGATACTAGTTATCATCGCCGCCGACGTTGGATTACTTCCCATGACAGATTTTTTTGTTTCTACTCTAGAAGAAATGTCTGCTAAAGGTATTATATTCTGGCGATAACGAACATAAATATTATGGTTATTCAGCAATTATCATTTCTCTACTTTTTTTAACTATTGGTCTAACGAGGTGAAAAGGAAATGGAAACTTCTCTGTATTTTAAAACTGCTCTTATATTAGCAACTCAGTTGGGTATTATATTCGTGGGCTGCTTCTTTCTCATCTCTGCTGCTAAAAAAGCATACAGGGAGGGACGGCTATTTTTTGGGATAGAGTTTATTGGGCGCAAGAATAGTAGAGGAGAATTGGACCTTATCCCAATTGAACAAGCGCCAATAATTAAACCTAACGAATCTGCCTCTCCTCTGAAAAGTCGCGACGAACAATCTACTGAAGATGACAAGCAGGCTACTACCAAAAAGCAGACGCTTCTAAATAAATTTATGTGGGTTTGGATGATTAGTCTTTTTGGGATGGTATTCCTGGCTCCAGGCAGTACATCCATTGGCTTGATGCTCATGACCATATCGAGTATCACTTTCGCGCCACTGCTAGGAGTGATGATGCTTGAAATGGATGAAAATGATGGGCTGCGTGCGACTCTACTTACATGCCTAATAACAGTTTGCGCGGCACTGGTTGGAATGTACTCAGGCATAGATTTCAGTTTTATGAGAGGATTCCTATTTTTCGGACTTTGTGCACTACTCCTGGTAGGGTTTGGAAGGATATTTTTCGGTATGACAAGTGCAATGATCCGCCTCAAAGCAATATGTGGCGCTGTATTGTTTTCTTTGTTTCTTATTTACGACTTCAATCGACTAAAACAGCTGAGTGACATTGGGATTAATGACTGGTCCACTGCCCTTAAAGTGGCGATTAGCATTTACCTAGATATATTGAATTTGCTGCTAGAGATAATGCAAGCAATGGGAGATAGCTAGTAGTTTGGGACGGCCCGCGTTCGAGGCTTTAGATCAACTGCCTCGACCCGAGAAGTACCCTAAAGATACCGACAAAAAAGTTTAAAAATCACTAGATAGTAACCACAGTTAAAACAATCTGCTTAAGCGGTATCTTGATCTTTGTGCACGTTAACGTGTCCGAAAAGTTACGCATAGATGCTTGGAAGTGTTCGCGCCTAATCAGCCTCGCAAGCAACGAGAGCTAACAGGCGCTGCAGAGACTTTGAAGTATAGAAATGGCGTTGGGACAGAAGCTCATCACCATATATCTTAATTAAACCTCTTTTTGTTACAGGTTTTTTTATATTCGCTAGCTATTATTGACCTGAACTACACCTTAATTTAATTAAATCTACCTGAGTCTCCTGAACAGATAACTTAAAAGTTCTTCAACAATCCACTCGTTTATAGATCTAGATCAAAATGACTTGCCAAGCAGTCCCTTAAATTGATGCCCAACATCACTGATATGAAAGGAAGAACTGTAATGACTCGAGTAAACCGCGAGGTCAAATTATTCGCAATAGGACTTCTAT
>PANE01000046.1 GCA_002708305.1 Rhodospirillaceae bacterium | reverse complement strand
CAAATATGAGCCCGGACATGATGGCTGCGATGCCCGCTGATGCGATGGGTGGTATGAGTGCCGATATGATGGCTTCGATGCCCGCTGATGCGATGGCTGGTATGAGTGCTGACATGATGGCTTCGATGCCCGCTGATGCGATGGGTGGTATGAGTGCCGATATGATGGCTGCAATGCCCGCTGATGCGATGGGTGGTATGAGTGCTGACATGATGGCGGCAGCTCCTCCAGGAGTAATGGATGCGGCGCCCGCTGATGCGATGGGCTTCCAGACAGAGGCAGGCGAACCTGGTCTGACTGAAGCGGCGGCTAATGATCCGAACTTTGTTGCGCCAACAATGGATGGTGGCATGGATAGTGGCATGGATGCGTTGGGTGCTGCTTTTGGTGCACAAGGTGTGGAAGCTATGGCTGCACCAGACCCAATGGGAACCAATCCTCCTCCTGGAATGGAAGATGACTCTATGACTAATATGGCCAACCCTGACGCAATGGGAATCAACCCTCCTCCTGAAATGGATGCGATGGACGATGCCCTGGGGGCAGCAATGGATGCAAATGAAATCGGTGGTGGATCGGTTGCTGACGCGGCTGTACCAGATGCTGGGGCCCCAGCTGATGCAGGTATAGCTGATGTTCAAGAACAGGTGGTTGAGGACGCACCACCTGCGCCAGATGTGGATCCAATTATTTAGCATTTAATTATTTTTTAAATGTGGAACAGGCAGCGATCTATCAAATTGCTGCCTTTTTCTTTTTCCTCTCGCAGTTAAATGCCATTAATAAAATTTAATAAACAAATGAATGTGGCGATCTTTTATTTTTAATCTTTTATTTTTAGAGGTAAAGTTTAGAAAAAAGATTTGAAACAATCTAAACTGGCTCGCACGTTCATTTAATTAGTTTAATGTTAAAATAGCTTTGTGGTGTTTAGTTAACCGATGAGTGAACTAGACTTATCAGTGGATTGCCTTTAAAAAGTTTAAGGTAGTTTTAAAAATATGACAGTGGATCAAAGGGTTTTACACCGATGGATACAAAATCACTTCGATCCTTATCGCTAAGCACTATAGCCTTAGCCAGGCAATTTGGCGTGAGGATAACAGCCGAGCAGCTGGAAGAAAAAATCTCTCGGGGTCAAGTTGCGTCTATGAGGGAGCTGTCAAACACCTTTAATGAACAGGGTATAAAACTTCAGCTTTTGAAGCCTAACGTACAAACCCTGGTGAGCCGTTCTTATTACTTTCCGTGCGTTGCAATTCTGCGAGACGGAACGTCTAAAATATTGATTAGTACCTCCTCAAATCCGGAAGGCGTGGTCCAATTCCAATCTATAGACCCCTTAGATCCTACGAATAAGGTGGTTGTCGAAACAGGAGATGAGTTTAGAAAGACTTGGAACGGATCTGTCTACCTCGTCTCTAGAGAAACAGGTGTTGCGTCGCAGGATCGTATATTTGACTGGACTTGGTTCGTTCCAGAAATATACCGGTTTAAAGGGTTACTGGGGCTTACATTTATAGCTGCTGTACTGACTCATATGTTAGGTTTAGCTCCTATCGTTTTTATTCAGATATCACTAGACAAGGTTTTGAATTATGGAGCCGTGTCGACTTTAACAATCTTAGTTATGGGTGTTACTGCAGCTTTAATTTTTAATGGAATATTGGGTTTTGTGCGCGACTATGTGATAAATTTTATTTCGACATCGATAGAAGCTCGTTTATCCGGTGATATTTTTGATAAGGTGATGGCTTTGCCTGCATCAAGTTTTCAGACGGGGTCACCTTCAGAGTATGAGGGAATTCTTCAGTCGTCGGGAACGATAAAAAACTTTATATCGAGACAGGTTTTGACAACAGTTTTCGATGCCACTGGAATTCTAGTTTTTCTCCCAGTGCTTTTTGGTTACAGCCCATTTCTTGCATTAATAGTAACTATTTTTTCTCTCATTATTGGTGCTATTTCTCTATTTGGAAGGTGGCGTCAAAAAGAGGCTAGTAAAATCACAGGTCCAATAGAGGCGTCAAAACGTAGAGCAGTTCAGGCTAGTGTTGCCGGGATTGAGACAATAAAGGCTTTTTCTCTTGAGGCGTCCCAACGACGAGAATGGAGAAAAGTATCCTCCAGCAGTATTCGACAGAGTATACAAGGCCAAATTTCAAACATGATTATAACAAATGTGAATGCAACGCTGACCCAACTTATGACAGTTGCCTTAGTAACGACGGGTGTTCTTTTAGTTCTAGGCAGTGGATTATCTGCCGGAGCAATCATTTCATGTAATATGCTGGGTGGAAAATTGGTATCACCTGTAACAGCTCTATTCACATTTTTTGCTGACCTAAATGGCTTTAAGTCGACAATCGACTCAGTTGGTTCGAGTTGGAACGGGCCAACAGAAAGAGTGGGCGCAGGTAACGAAATTGTTATAAAGGGTGAAATCGTATGTAAAGATGTTGTTGTTAAATTCGAAAATAATAATGCGCTTGATGGTTTGACATTAAATGTACCGGCTAGATCAAGAGTAGCGGTGGTAGGCCCTTCGGGATCGGGAAAGACTACATTTTTACGCCTGTGCCAGGGGTTCTTGAGACCTAATACAGGTTCAATGGAAATTGATGGGCAAAATATAAGATATTTGAGTTTAGACAACTACCGTAGTCAAAATACCCTGATAGATGCAAAGCCTGTGTTTTTTGGTGCAACGATAGAAGAGAATTTAAGAAAGGTGCAGCCAAATATTAGTGAACGAGAGTTCCAGGAAATACTTGAAATTTCTGGTTTGCAAAAGGTGTTGGATGATTTACCTGAAGGAATTTCAACGGAGATAAATCAGTTTGGTATGCCCTTATCTCAGGGAAACCGGGTAACTCTAGCCTTAGCCCGGGGATTAATGGCAAGGCCTCGGATTCTTTTACTTGATGAAGCACTCGCAAATTTTGATAAATCAACGCAGATTGCGTTTTTTGAAAATTTTCCAAAAATATCTGAATTAAAAACTGTTTTAATGGCAACACATGATATGCGTTTAACGGCGGAATTTGAGCAAATAATTGTGCTTGATAAAGGAAGTGTTGTAGGACAAGGCACTCACGATGCGCTTTTAGTGTCCTGTCCATTGTATAAAGACCTTTGGACTATGGACCAAAAACTATCGGGAATTTAACTCGTTGACTGAAGAAGAGAGACGGCATGCCTGGTGACCAATCATATACTGGTGGTGAATACATTTTCCGAGAGGGCGAAAGTGCGATTTATGCATATATCGTCAAATCTGGGACTGTAGAAATTACAAAACATGGGGCATCCGGAGAGCAGGTTTTAGCAGAACTAGCCCCACCCACCATTTTTGGGGAAATGGCTCTAATTGATGGAAACCCAAGAAGCGCTGGTGCAAAAGCCAAGGTTGATACCGTAGTGACGGAGGTAACAGAGGAAGCATTTTTAACTTATTTGCGCCAAAACCCAGAGGCTGCAGTCAGAATAATGAAGAATATTTCTGAAAATCTTAGAACATCTAACCAATTAGTTGCAAAATATGAAAGGGCTGGTGCCGATGAAGATACTTTTGACTCCGTCCAATTTGTTGCAGAAAAAACAGCTCAAGACTTTGAAATAGACGATACCGATGCAATATATGAACAAGGTCCTTCAAAGCCACTTTTATTTACCGCGCTTAGCTTACTGACTTTTTTTATTGGAAGCATTGTATTCGCATCGATTAGCCAGGTTGATACAACTGTATCCGCTCGTGGAGAGTTTTTGACTGCAACGCCAAATGTGGTCGTCGAGGCTAGTGCGAGCTCAGTTGTTAAAAGTGTGGAAGTAGAGCGTGGTGACAAGGTTGTTAAGGGGCAGATCATAGCTTACCTGGATGACACTGTTGTGAAAGCCAATCTAAAACAGAATGAAGAGAGTTTGAATAGTGTCTATGTTTCATTAATAAGATTGATGATGGAGGAGGACCTAGTTGACGATCCGAAAACGTTAATTCAAAAAATTAATTATGATGAGAAGTTTAATGAACTTTATAAAGAGATAGTTAAAAAGCTGAATATCAGTTCATTCCCAGAGGACCTAAAAGAAGCAAGTGACGACCCGCTAGTGCTTCTGTATAAGAAAGCTCTAGAGAAAAAATTATCTGAGTATATACAAAAAATAAAATCATTTGATTCCAAATCAAATAAAACTTTGAGCGAATATAATTCATCCATTGAACTTCTTAAGATTTCAAAATCTCAGACCAAAATTAAGGAACGTTTGGCTGAAGTCCAGAAGGGTCTTTATGATAGAAAGATTGGATCGCTGTTAAAATATTTATCGGCACAGGATGCACTTTTGAATGCTGAGAAAACGCAATTCAACGCGCAAAGTACTATCACAAACTTAGTCTCTCAGATAGAGACTCAAAAAGCGGATAAGCAGGCATTCATAGCAGGCTGGGCCTCAGGATTAACAAAAGAGATTACTGAAAAGAATGAGAAAATGATGCAGCTGGAGCAAGAAAAAATAAAACTTGTCAGGCTCGTTAATAATGTAGTTGTAAGGTCACCTGCAGAGGGTATCGTTCTTGATATACCAGCTGTTGCCACTGGTGGTAACGTAAGTGAGGGCGAACCCATTGTTACCTTAGTGCAGTCTAACCAGCCCTTATTCCTTGAAGTTGATATAGATCCTAAAAAAATAACAGATATGAAGCTCGGTATGAACGTATCTATAAAATTGGATGCGATGCCTTTTCAGGAATTTGGTGGTCTAGATGGTCAATTAATATATATGTCCAATGATACGTTTAATGAGTCTTTATCGGGTGACAAGGGAGTTTTCTACAGAGGAAGGGTTAAAGTTCAGAATTTTAAAGAATCTGAGATGCCAAAAGATTTCGTTTTGTCTCAAGGAATGCTTGCCTCTGCTGATATAATGGTAGGGCAACGGGCGCTGATTTCCTATTTCACCTACCCTATTTTGAATGCTTTTGCAGAGTCATTTAACGAGCCTGAATAATTGCAACTCTAGATACGGTTTGTTGTGGTGTGAGCGATGACTTGTGTTGTGTCTATCACGGAAGGGTCTCAATAAAATTGACTATTGCTTGCTTGGCACTGGAATCAAAAAGAGATGATCCGGTCATGGATAGCAATATCCCTATATGACCAACACCATCTAGCGACTTGAATTTTACTTTGCCGTTTTTCTTCTTAATAGCAGCCGCCATAATAATAGAGTTCGTTTCATAGACGACTTTATCTTTATTGCCGTGCAGTAATAAGCCAGGTGGGGCCTTGTGTCGCGCAAAGTTTTTTGGCTGCGTTTGTTTAATTTTATTTTTGAAAGCTTTAAAAATTGGCCTAGTGGATTCAGTCTGCAAAGGATTGAACGCATGTGGGCCTGCCAACGCTACCCAGCCTTTTATAATTTTTGATACCGAAGCCCCTTCCTCTCTTAAGTAGCGGTCGTCTAGTGCTAAAAGAGCAGCTATATGTGCTCCAGCGGAATGACCAACGAGAATAATTTTAGGTTTGCTGTTTTTCTTTTTGTATTTTTGGTGCACCCATAGAATAGCTTTACCAATATCTTTTACGAACGCCGGGAATTTAACTTCTGGATAAAGACGATAATCAGGAACGATTATTGTGTATCCTTCTGATGCAAAAGACTGTGCTATGAACCGGTAATCTGAACGTGACCCTGAGCGCCATGAGCCTCCATAAATAAATATCAGAATGGTTTCTTTAATATCCTTACCAATTGGTTTGTATATATCTAGTTTCTGCCTTGTTTTCGTTCCGTAGGAGATATCAGAGGTTAAATCATACCCATCATAAGGGGATAAGAGGTCTGCTAGTTTAATTGGTGAACAACTGGCACTAAATACCAAGGCACACCCAATAAACAGTTTTAGCAGGTTTTTAAAGTCGATTATCAGTTTAGCCATCTAATTGCATATCAAATCTAAGCCAAATTCAAGTTTTCGAAGTGTGTCTTTTTACATAGTAAATATTACGTCGCTGTTTTGAGCTTGGTTTAACTAATACTTCATTTTAAAAACGTAGCTAAAATTGAAAAAATGGAAGATTAAACTACCATCTAAAAGAAAAAAATCATCTACTAAAAAATTAGTCGAGTTGGTGTTATGTTAACTGGCTATTTGTCTTAAATAAAAGAGCTAAAGTGATGATAATTGATAGATAATTACGCACTCATCCCAAAAACATTAAGCATGTCTATAGTCGGACGTGTTGACCCAGATGCGCGCGATTAGCTCTGTAGTTATACTGTGGTGCTGCCGGACAGATTTGAACTGTCGACCTCGCCATTACCAATGGAGTGCTCTACCCCTGAGCTACGGCAGCATAGTTGTTTTAATTCCGAATATGTGGGTCATTCTATGAACGAGAACATGCCACAAGCAAGAGCATCTAATCAAGAGGGTTTGATGTCATCGATCAAAAGAATTAACCTTAATTGTAATAATTATTTCTTGCTAATACAATAAATTATTGGAATTCATATGTCAGAAGAGCGCAGTAAAAATTTTACAGTACTATCAAGACAGAAAGCAAAAGAAGAGAAGCGTGCTGCGGCCCTTCGCAGTAACTTAAAGCGCAGGAAAGTACAAAATCGGAACCGGGCAGAAAAAACCGAGAAGTGAACCTGCTGTAAATGGAGGACTGAACGCTAAAAAACCACAGAAAAACCTCTGTTTAGGCTTGTTACGACTACACCCTTTGAGTAATACAGTTAGGAAACCTAGTTCCTGGGAAACCTAATGGAAAATATAATAATTCGTGGTGGTGAGAGCTTATCTGGGCAAATCCCAATAAGTGGGGCAAAAAATTCAGCTTTACCATTAATGGCGACAACTTTATTGACCAAAGAGAATATTACTTTGCGCAATGTTCCTGCACTTGACGATATTATATCCATGAGGGATTTGCTCAAAGGGCTAGGTTCAGAAGTTTTGGGTGACCTTAAAAAGGGTGGAGCTGAATTAACACTCAATACTAATAGCATCAAAGATACTGAGGCACCGTACGAGCTAGTGCGTAAGATGAGAGCTTCAGTCCTGGTCTTAGGCCCGTTATTAGCCCGTTGTGGACACGCACGAGTTTCGCTTCCCGGCGGTTGCGCTATTGGAAACCGCCCTGTAGACATTCATTTATCTGGACTAGAACAGATGGGGGTTAGTATAGATCTAAAGGGAGGCTATATCGACGCGACTATTGCTGGGAATAGAAGGCTCAAAGGAGCACGTATAGCCTTCCCTATGGTATCTGTTGGAGCTACGGAAAATCTTCTGATGGCGGCTACGCTGGCTCAGGGTGAAACCGAATTAATTAATGCTGCTCGCGAACCAGAAATAATAGATCTAGCAAACTGCTTGATTTCAATGGGTGCCAAAATCCAGGGCCATGGAACAGACACTATACTTATAAGCGGTGTCGAAGCTTTAAACGGCGCTGAACATCGAGTTATATCAGATCGTATTGAAATTGGTACCTACGCTATAGCCGCTTGTATTACTGGGGGGCAGATCGATTTACTAGGCGCCGATGGAACTTTCTTAAGGGCCGTATTCGATACTTTAAGAGCCTCTGGTGCGGAAATAGACGAAAATAATTGGGGGCTTCGTATCATTGGGCCAAAAGGTAAACCAAAAGCTATTGATATAATGACCGATCCGTATCCAGGTTTTCCTACCGACCTTCAAGCACAAATGATGGCTTATATGACAAGGGTTAGCGGGGCTTCAATGATTACAGAAACGATATTTGAAAATCGGTTCATGCACGTACCTGAGTTGAGAAGGATGGGAGCGGATATAAATGTCCACAACTCAACAGCTTTAGTGAGGGGAGTTTCAAATTTAAAGGGGGCGCCAGTCATGGCTACTGATTTAAGGGCTTCTGTTTCACTCGTTTTGGCTGGATTGGCTGCTGATGGAGTTACTGAAATAAGTAGAATTTACCATTTGGATAGAGGTTACGAAGACCTAGTTGGAAAATTGGTTGGTTGTGGGGCGCATATAAAACGCATCTGATCTAAGAATACTTATATGACAAAAAAACTCAATAATAAGTAAAGTGGGAAGACCTTAAGTTGCAATTTTGGGTGGAATTTTTGCTTTTAATTCAATTTTCTACGATACACGGATAGGATTGGTGTTTTGCCAGAAGTTTAAACGATATACCTCCAGGGAGGGGTACTCATATAATGGGAGTTGAAAGAAGTTAGGTTTCTACAAACCAATAATTTAAGTCGTATAGATCAAAAAAAATACCTATTTCTCAGTGTTTTTAAATTAATTAAGAAGATTTAGACCTTTTATTTTCGAGAAATAAAACTATAAGAATGTGTATTATTTAATTATCAATTTTTCTAAGTTTTAGCGCGAACATGGCAAATTTGCATAAGTATCACAAAGCTGGATCTCGAATATGACTGTCAATGAACCGTTAATCCTGGCCGTACCCAAAGGTAGAATATTGAATGATGTAAGTTTAATAATGGCTCGTGCGGGTGTTGAACCCGAGGATGACTTTTATGACGATAGGTGTAGGCGTTTGAAGTTTCGTACACGTGATCCTGATTTGGAAATTATACGCGTAAGAAGTTTTGATACGGCAACTTTTTTAGCTTTTGGTGCCGCTCATATAGCAATCTGCGGCAGCGATGTTTTGATGGAGTTCGAACACCCAGAAATATATTCGCCGGTCGATTTAAAAGTGGGCAGTTGTCGTCTTTCAGTCGCTGAGCCCAAAGAATTAGCTGAAAAAGAGGATCCGATGCAGTGGAGCCATCTTCGGATAGCTACCAAATATCCAAATGTCACTAAGCGGCATTTCGCTGCTCGTGGTGTGCAGGCGGAATGTATAAAGCTTAACGGAGCAATGGAGTTAGCCCCTCGTTTAGGGCTCTGTAGACGAATTGTTGACCTAGTCTCTTCTGGTGCTACGCTAAAGGCTAACGGACTGGTTGAAATAGAGCAAATTGCAGATGTAACTTCTAGATTAGCTGTCAATAGAGCATCTTTAAAAACGCGTCCCAAAGCCATCAGTAATTGGTTAGATCGTTTCAGGGAGGCATCTCTTGCCGCTTAAATTATTTTTTTCTGATGATAACTATGCTGCGAAATTAGCGCTTATTCTTGATAAAGCGCGCTCACAAGACCACGATGTAACAGAAACAGTCATAAAAATTATAAATGATGTTCGCTTGAATGGTGATGAAGCACTGATAGCATTAACAAAAAAATTTGATTCAATCGATTTGATGGAAACTGGCTTTCAGGTCACGCAAAATGAAATCAATATTGCCAAAAGTGAGGTGTCTGAGGAAGAATTAGCGGCATTAAAATTAGCTGCTGATCGAATTGAATTATTCCATGCAAAGCAGAAGCCACAAGATATAAGTTATGTTGATGGGCAAGGAGTGGGGTTGGGGTTGCGCTGGAACGCATTAACCTCAGTAGGTTTGTACGTTCCTGGAGGAAAAGCTTCCTATCCCAGTTCAGTTTTAATGAATGCTATCCCCGCTAAAGTTGCCGGAGTTAGGCGGCGTGTGATGACTGTTCCATCGTTGAATGGTTCCTTAAACCCATTAGTATTAGCCGCGGCTGATCTGGCGGGTGTCACGGAGATCTACCGGATAGGAGGAGCTCAAGCCGTGGCTGCCTTAGCATATGGAACAGGCTCTATAGCTCCTGTGGATAAAATAGTTGGACCTGGCAATGCGTATGTAGCCACAGCGAAAAAAATAGTTTACGGGCAAGTTGGAATAGATTCTATAGCGGGTCCTTCTGAAATTGTTATAGTAGCGGATAAAGAAAATAACCCAGAATGGATAGCATATGATCTGTTAGCTCAAGCGGAACATGATACTGCGGCCCAATCAATTTTAATAACTGACGATAAAGACTTTTCGGATCAGGTCATTCTTGCTGTTGACTCTATATTGAATAGTTTACCTCGTGCCGAGATAGCTAGAAAAAGTTGGGATAAGCATGGAGCTGTAATAATACTAGAGTCTTTAGATGATGCTCCTAGGTTAATAGATACTTTAGCACCAGAACACCTAGAACTTGCGATAGATGATCCTGCGAAATTAGTTGACCGTATTTCTCACGCAGGAGCGATTTTTTTAGGTAGATATACCCCAGAAGCTGCGGGAGATTATGTCGCGGGGCCAAATCATGTTTTGCCAACAAATAGGTCGGCGCGATTTTCTTCAGGTTTATCAGTTTTCGATTTTCTAAAACGAACAACGTTAGTCGATTGCAATAAAAAAAGTTTGGAACTTATTGGGCCTGCCGCAATAACCTTAGCCAACGCTGAAGGCTTGAATGCGCATGCTAAATCAATTGCTATTCGTATAAAACAAAACAAATGATACTATCAAAGGACCTACAGGTATTATAATGTTGTTTTTTATATTATTTTAGCTGGAAGTAATTCTAACGCCGTTTTTTTAATAATGTAACTAAGCCCGAAGTATAATAAAGCGCAATCGTTGCGTATCTTTTAAAGAGCCAAAGGAGTCGTAATGGCAAAAGAGGATGTATTAGAAGTAGCAGGTACAATTTCTGAATTACTACCCAATGCGATGTTCAGAGTGAAACTAGATAATGAGCATGAGGTTTTGGCTCATACTAGTGGAAAAATGCGTAAGAATCGTATTCGAGTATTGGCCGGGGATCGTGTAAATGTCGAAATGACACCTTATGACCTCACCAAGGGTCGTATTACTTTTCGATTTAAGTAATTGGGGTTATAGCTATTGTTGTGTTGAAAGAAAAATTTGTTTTTTGCCCTCCCGAAGGGCGAAGGATAGTCTTGGCATCGGCATCGCCACGTCGTAAAGACTTACTAAAACAAATAGGTATCAATAATTTTAAAATTGAACCAGCTGATATTGATGAAAGGGAACTTTCAAAAGAACTGCCAAATAAATACGTTTTAAGAATAGCAAAACAGAAAGCAGAAGTTGTAAGTAATAACAATCAGCAATGTTTTGTGATTGCTGCAGATACAATTGTTACTTGTGGGCGCAGAATATTGCATAAGACGGAAACTAGATCAGATGCTTCCAACTGTTTGAATTTACTGTCTGGCCGTCGCCATAAAGTATTGAGTGCAGTGGTAATAAATTCCCCGAATGGAAACCAAATATATCGGACAGTTACTAGTGTTGTTACTTTTAAAAAGTTAGACAAGGAAGAATTAAATATCTATCTGGGCACAGACGAATGGGAAGGAAAAGCTGGGGGGTACGCCATACAAGGTCTAGCCGCAACTTACATTCGAGCTTTAAATGGGTCATATAGTAATGTGGTCGGGCTACCCCTTCATGAGACTTACCAATTATTAAAGGGTATGGGTTTTAGCCACAAAATAATATAACTTTACAAATGAACGATAAACCTCCTCAACACATAATAATTGACCAATCGCCAGGTGAGATACGGGTGGCCGTGTTAGAGTTAGGAAGGCTATCTAACATCTATTTAGAACGAGAACACCAATCTTCATTAAGAGGTGCTTTGATACTTGGGAAATTGCAAGCAGTAAAAAAAGAATTGAATGCAGTTTTTTTGGATCTTGGTCATGTGGTTGGGTATTTGGAGGGAATACCAAAATCATTGCCTGCTGAGGGTGGGTCTTTATTAGTAGAAGTTCTATCGGAGCCTCGAGGAAACAAAGGGGCCCGCGTTACCGATAAATTTATGGTTGCTGGAATTCTAGTTGATATTAATCCTAACGAATCTGGATATGCCATATCTCGTGCTATAAAGTCTAAAGGGAAGAGAGCTGCGATAAGAGAGCTATTGTACGATTTAGTGCCAAAGGATATTGGGGCTTTTGTTAAGTCAACTGCGCTTAATTCGGATATGCAAGGATTAGAAGAAGAGCTTAAAGAACTATTAAGTAGCTGGGAAAGAATTCAGTCCGAGATAAAACTTGGAGGTCAACCTAAAATGATAAAGCCTTCCCCCAAACTTGTTAAGTTAACGAGTGGTTATGACGAAAATACTATTATTGAAAAGGGTAAGAATGGATTATTATTCGATAAGTTTAATATCGATGTTCAAATAAGCAATGCGCTAGAACCTATAATAAAGATTAAAGGTGGTATTGTTTTAATTTTTGAAGAAATGGAAGCCCTCACTGCAATTGATATTGATTTAGCTAGCTTTAAAACGGCACAGTCTCACCCCCGTGAATTAGCAGAAACTTTGGCTAAAGAGATCTTTTGGCAAATACGTTTACGTAAATTGTCTGGCGTTATTTTGATCGATTACCCAAGAGCAAAAAGTTTAAGGGAAAGAGAACATTTTTTCGAGAAATTAAAAAAAATAGCATCAAGAGATGAAAGTAACATAACTATTCATGGTTGGACCCGCACTGGTTTGCTAGAGGTAACAAAAAAAAGATTAGAGCCATCACTTCGAGAGATATTTATTAGCAAAAACTCATCACAAAAACCCTTAGTTGAGATTAGTGCGCTAGAGGCACTAAGAAAATTAATAACCAATAGTCTTGGAATTGCTGAGCCTCAGTTGGTTTGTGCTCGAGAGTTGAAAACGGCCTTCATGGGGCCTTTGCGACGGGCGCTTGATGAAGTGAATGGACAGCTTGGCGTTAGCGTAGATTTTCAAGTGGACCCAAACTTGAGCCATGAAGAATTTTATATACATGCCAAGAAAAGAAAAAAAAATGAAAAGCAATAATAGCTCTCTATGTCCAGTTTGCAATAAGCCCGCAAATAAAAAGTACCGTCCTTTTTGTTCTTCGAGATGTAAGTTGATAGACCTAGGTAATTGGATTGACGGTTCGTATAGATTACCTGGGGAGAACAGTCCCGCTGAGGCGGAAATAATTGATTTAGAATCTCATCTAAATAGGGACGACTAATTTAATTTGTTTAAAAACATACAAACTGAGGGCACTTATTTAAAAGGATGCGTTTTTACCCAATGTTTCGCTATATCTATCCTATTGCATACCCAGATATCATCGAAGCCTTGAATATAATCGAGAAGTTTTTTCAGACCCATAGCCCGAGCTGGGTGTCCAATAAGTCTTTGATGTAATCCTATCGACATCATTTTTGGTGTGCTTTCCCCTTCTTCATACAGCATGTCGAAGGCATCTTTTGTGAATTGGAAAAAATCGTCTCCTGTGCTGAACCAACCCCGGCCAAATTTAGAGTCGTTGGTCGTAAGAGAATAGGGCAGTACTAAGTGGGGCTTGCCCTCTACTGTTAGCCAATATGGCAGTTCATCGTTGTAGGCGTCAGAATCGTAAAGAAAGCCGCCTTCTTCAACCAGCAGTCGTCGTGTATTCACGCTAGGGCCTGTGCGGCAGTACCACCCAAGGGGACGCTCGCCAAACATTTTTGTTAAGGATGCTACTGCAAGGCGAATATGTTCCCGTTCCTCCCCTTCTGTTAATTTATAATGTTCTATCCATCTCCAGCCATGGCAACAGATATCTAAGTTGGAAGCTTTGACGGCTTCTACTACCTTCGGATTGCGCTCAAGAGCGAGGGCACAGGCAAAGAGTGTAACTGGTAAATCCCTCTCTTTAAATAGTCGCCATAATCGCCAAAAACCAACGCGAGAGCCATATTCGAATAAGGTTTCTGCAGCAAGGTCTCGGGTGCCGTGTGGGATGGTAGATGATGGTGACTCAGTCAAGCTTGCCTCAGAAAACCCATCCCCATCTGGTACAGAATACTCTGATCCTTCTTCATAATTGATAACAAAATTAACCGCCAACCTAGCATTATTTGGCCATTTTGGGTCAGGCGGGGTATCTGCATAGCCGATAAGATCACGAGGGTAGTCGGACAAATTTGTTTCTCCTGAGTGAATTGGTTAAACCATCTAATTTAAAACTAGATTAACTCTGGTCTGTGCGAGTATCAAAAACGTTATTCATTTCTATACATTCGGTTTCAAAGAATACATTCATCTCACCAAGCTTTTCTATAATGGCGTCGGCATCTACAGCTTCCCACCAACAGAACATTTTCATCGATTCTGTGCCATTATTAAAATTCATTAGAAAGTGTGCTTTTCCATCTTTAATCGAACTTACTGATCGATCTTCAAAATATCTTATAGCTTCAAAATACTTTTCCTGAAGAGATTCAGATTTGAATTCGTGGACACAAATAAAGTTTTTCACAATTAAATTCCCCGGTTGTTAAACTTAGGCCTAAATTATAAGTTTTCACATCTTCCCCAAGCGAGAATGTCCTATTGCTTTAGTTGGATTACCTCGCTTAATCGAGT
>PANE01000048.1 GCA_002708305.1 Rhodospirillaceae bacterium | reverse complement strand
CAAACAACTAATCTGTACGAACTATTTTTTGCACTCTTCTAGGCAACGAGAATGCTTTTTCAGTAATCTCAATAGTATTTGGTATCCCCGGGATATCATAGGCAAAGCGACGTATATGGCGATAGTTGACGATTGTAACAATAATGCTGTTTGTTGCAGTCAATAAGGTTGTGACTTCCTTAGGAATAGTATTACCGTTAGAGCTATTAGCCTCTCTTTTCCAATCTATTTTGGGGTCTCCGTTTTCGTCTAGAGATACGCTAGCGAGAAAGATGCCTAGATTTTGTTCTATCAGCGAGGGCTTCATTATCTCTTTAATTGCAGTGACGATATTATTTAAACTTTCAGTATCAACATCTATTTTTTGTGCAATAAGATCTGAAGCAGAAAGCGTGGCTATTGTTACTTTACGGCTAGATAAATGCCACTCCGTTAATTCAACTACCCCTATCCATATGACAATAATGAAGGGCAAAAATAAAGCAAACTCAACAGCAGCTATCCCCCTATTAGAAACAAATAACATGGATTTAAAGCGGTTCATTGCGAAATACAATATTACTTATGATCGGTTTGATACTAGTCCCTGTCTGGTTCATTAAAGCGGTACCAAGACCTGGCGTTATAAAATTATAATTATATAAAACACGGACTAATATGATGTCTCCAGGGTTACCTGGCCTAAATTGTGGGTTTCGGTCAGGGTCAATTTCCGGTCGTTCGATACTCGAAAATTCCTCAAACTTAGTGACAGCTATGATTAGCTCATTACATTTAACCAACCCAACCATATTACTGCATAGAACATCCTCAAAACTTTGTTGTGGAGAAACGCTTTCGTCAAAAGACCTCGTCTTAATTTGTCGGCCCGCTTCCGAAGTAGCACCTTCCAAGACTATTGATATTATAAAAACATAAGTTGTCTCAAGTATTGCTAAAAGAATAAAAAAAATTATAGGAAATAAAAGAGCCGACTCTATGGCAACTACACCACTATTATTACTTATTATCCTACACTTTTTTGTCATCTTACTATTTCGACACCCGCAAGCTATTTAATTCCGCGCCAATTGTCCGAAAGGCACTAGCTAATTTTTCATTATTTGGAGAATTAAAAAATTTATCTGGTGAGCTAGCACAATTCCGGAAAAGTGTTTGCAACTGGGGATTTTCAAGCTGAAATACTATTGTAAAAACGATTATACCCGTCTTCTTAATATTATCACACACTTGGGTTAAACGGTTATTTAACATAAGCCCTGCATTCGCCAAATTGGTTGTTCCCAGTCTTCCTTCACTTATATAACCATATCCGGTGTAGTGTGACGTATATTTTCGACCGCTTACGATACTACAAATTTGGGCATTAGAGCACGGCCCTCCACATGTAACGTTATTACGTCTTGAGCCACCGATACTAGAAATTAAATTATTGCCATCGGTCATAATCACTAGAGCTTTGTTTATCTTTTCATTATCGTAGTCGCCGCCTTGCTGAAAAGGAGGTGTTGGAGATAATAAACGCCAGCCCCACACAGCTCCCAAATTAGCCATCGTCCCATTTCCCTCCCACGGCTGCATAGAATTTATTGCTCGGGTCAATTGATTTTTTTGATTTGTGAGTGGAGTTACTGGATCTGGACAAGCCTTATTTGGACCTTGTGTCCTAGGCGGTGTGACGTCAAGTCCAATGAAGCCTCCATCACCATTTCTTGGGAATAGATTGTTTGGGCGGCCATTGCCTCTCGATGGCAGATCAAATAAAGAATTGAAAGGACGTGGAGGACGCCACCAAGAATTTTCACAAAAATTAAATGCAAAACCAGACAAAGCATCATAAGTTTCTGCCTCCCAGTAGTAAGGGGCCCATTTTCCCGAAACACCCGTAACACCCCGGTTATCGTAGGTGTCGAGGGTATCATGCGGACTTTGTCGAGCCTCTACACAGCCCTTCCAACTTAGATCTATTGGCGGGTATTTGTTTATGGAAGAATTTGGTACAAATGGGTTTCTTCCCTCTCTACCATTTCCAATATTGACTGTGGTTACAAAAGGCACCAATCCCATTTTTATTGATTCGGAAGTGCTTTCATCTCGAAATAAATCGTTAATTAAAGTATGTGATGCAGCTTTTAAAGCATCCATTTTTCCATTATTTTGCATAGAACCGGTGTTATCTAATACGAGTACAACTTCCAGCCCCTTCGTATTTCTAATAACTTCTGAATTTACATTTATCTCAATAAATTCTTTTCCAAAAAGATTTAAAAAAGTTGTCTTTAATTTTGCCTGGGCTACCAATTTTATCGTGCCATCATTGGTTGTAAAGCTCGGGGTAGCTGGCACCCCTATCTCTGTAGCTGAATAATTCGCAGTAAAAAAATTGTTCAATATTTGCTGGAGATTTGAGTTGGGGTTACTTGCCCCTATTGCTAGTCCCGCTGTGTCTAACGCATAACTTAACCTCGCTTTTACCAGATAGGCTCTTCCAAAGTCTAAAGCCGCACCTGCTCCCATTAAAATCGGAATAAAAGCGAGTGCTAAAATGATAGCCACGCTACCTCTATCGCAGCACAAACGCTTTAAATGAAATTTTATATCCAAAACATCCAAACTAAATAATAGAAAGAGATAGATTATTTTACTCCGCTGGCATTCAAACCGACAGCGGCGCTGGCAGGGTTCAAGGCAGCAGCCGACGTCGTTGAGTTGGCTTCATTATCAGACACGCTTACACAAGCAGGCGCACATAGGTATTTAGAAGTTTGATCTGCCCCTCTATTCACAATGATGGTATCAATTGACGATGGCATCACGAGTAATTCTTTTGAAAAGATAGAATTACCCTTCTTGTTTAAAATATGGATGTCAGTTGTTCCCAGCTTCAAACCAGTTAATATTAAGAATTGAGGCGATTTCAGATTCAAAGACACCATGTCAGGGTTGCCAATAGAAATTGTATCTGCAGGCTGCTTTAATCGTAAAAATTTAGTTTTATCAACAAAGATAGTCAATTTATCGTCAGCAGAAGCCACTGCTTGAAAGACAAAGCATAAAAACAAACTTAAGATAAAAGTTCTTGTCATTTCACCTCAAAAACAATCAGTAAGTTATTTCGCGACCGTTAAAAATAATGTTATCATAAAAATTCAACTTGTTTTAAACAAAAAGATCAATCGTTAATATGCTTCTATTTAATAGAAATACCCGATTGTTGACCGTATTGTCGGTGGTGGTGCTAACCTCCTGTATTACTACAGGAGAAACTTCTAAATTGGCAGAGGACGCCAATACCAGGAAAGTTTTAAGTCAGCTCTCCAACGATGCAGAAAACGCCTTTGAATACTCAAAGGCAGCAGAATATTATAGTAGGATACTAGAACTCCAACCCAAAAATATAAAAGCGACTTTGGGCTTAGCCCGAAACCTCCGTTACGCAGGGATGCCAAAAGAGGCAATAAAAATAATCAAAAATTATGTTTCAAAATTTAATAAAGTTGAAAGTTTACGGGTTGAATTACTTAAAGCGCAGCTTGCCGCAGGTATGTTAGAAATAGCGCTTGAAACAGCAATTCAGTTAAAAACTGAAAACCCAAGTAATTGGGAATTGTACTCAATCTTAGGCATTATTTATGATCAAAAAAATGAATATAATTTAGCCAGGGATAATTATTTAGAAGGACTGAGAATCTCTCCAGAGAATCCAACTGTTTTGAATAACTATGCTCTCTCTTTAGCGCAAAATGGAGAGGTAGAAGAGGCAATAAAAATTTTAAAGCCTATAATTCTTAGTGAGAAAACAACCGTTCAAACGCGTCAAACACTGGCATTGCTTTATAATCTATCTGGTTCTTTTAAAAAAGGCCAAGCTTTGATGCAACGAGATTTACCGAATGAAATTGTAGAAAAAAATATGAAGATTATGAAAAGTTTTTAATAAGTCACCTAAATTAACTATCCTTAACTACTTGTCATTCGAAGAATTGCAGGCCCAATTATTACTAGAAAAAGGGCGGGTAGAAAAAAAACAATCATTGGTACGGTTAACTTTGCAGGTAAAGAAGCTCCTTTTTCTTCAGCAGCGGCCATACGTTCTCCTTTCGTCTCCTCTGATAAAACCTTCAATGCCCTGCCTACAGGCGTTCCGTATTTATCCGCTTGGTTGAGCGTTGTAGCTAATGATTTTGCAATAGCTAAACCAGTGCGCTCAGCGAGGTTTCCATACGCTTTCTCTCTATCGGAAAGAAAAGCAAGTTCCGCGGATGTCAGAGCAAATTCCTCTGCCAATATTGGACTATTTTTGGACATTTCCTCAGCAACTTTAGTGAAAGCTGCCTCAACACTTAGACCAGATTGCACACAGATTAAAAGCAGGTCTAAGGCATCTGAAAATGATTGGCGCATACTTGTTTGACGTTTCTGACTTTGGTTTTTTACAAGTAAATCAGGCAAATAAAAACCTACAATCCCAGAGCCAAATAAAATGAGAAGCTTCATTCCTATTGTCAAAGAATACTTCTGGTCCACCAAAAGGAAAAAACTTGATAATGCAATTAATAATCCGGGAAGACAAAATTTGACCGTAACGAAGATCACTAATGCATTGGGGCGTCGCCAACCCGCTAAAATTAGTTTAGCTTTTAATTCTTCTGACGATGTTAAACTGTCCAACTTAAAGCGCTGTAAGATTTCTTTCAGTTGCTTGGTATATTTCGGAATATTTTTTGTATCATTTGGACTTATTGTCTCATTATCCTGCTGAACCCCCTTGGTTTGAGTGTTCAAGAACAGATTTTGCATTCGTTGCTTGCGATTGTCCCTGCTTATGAGAGGCAAAAGTATTGCAATTACAATACAAAATACAGAAACTCCAGAACATACTAGAATTAAGTACTCAACCATCATCTATCTCAATAATCAAAGTCTATCATTTTTGACATGACAAAAACACCTATTGCCATCCATAGCAAACCTCCCCCAAGCATCATATTTCCTATAGTTTCGGTAAATAGAGGTAATAAAAAATCCTTATTAATTAATGTCATCATTATGCCTAAGAAAAATGGTAATGAGCCTATTATTGCTGCTGATGCTTTAGCTTCGCTAGATAACGCTCTTATTTTATCCGAAAGTTTTTTTCTCTCGCGCAATAAATCAGACAACCCCTCGAGTGTATCTGCTAAACTACCGCCTGTTTTTTGTTGAATGATTAAAACAATCGAAAAGAAATTAAATTCAGGCGTTGGCATCCGCTCTAATCCACGGTCTATTAATTCAGTAATAGAAAGGCCTAATTTTTGTCCTTCGACTATATCCTGAAATATTTCCCCGACCGGGTTCGGAGATTCACGTCCAATAATAGACAGGCACTCACCTATCGGCAAACCAGAGCGCGTACCTCTAACTAAAATATCTATTGCACTGGTAAAATGCTGTGTAAATTCCTTTTGTCGGCGTTTGATTTTAATAGAAAAGAATATTTTAGGTAAAATGAAAAAAATAAATAACCCTCCAAGGCAGGCTGCTATTATTCCAACAAACAGGTAAAGAACAGCAAACCCAACTATGGATATTCCCACCAAGATTATTTTAAATTTATTTGGCGTAACTTGTGATCCAGATAATAAAAGGAGTTCCCTAAGTTGCCGCTTTTTATCCTTCTCCTGAGAAATACTTTTTATTTCTTCAAGTTTCGCTTGTATTCGTGCTTGCCGAATACCTGCCACCCCTTGGGCAGGTGCATCAGATCCAGTACTATTTTGCACACCATAAACCGCTAGGCGTTGATATATTTTATACTTAGGCTTCAGGCGAATATTATAGAATAATACTCCACCAACACCTAGGATACTCAAGAGCGATAATATAGATAATGTATAGATTGCAATTATCATTTTCTTATCTTGTTCAATTTTGAGATATGTTGATAGCGTTATTGAGTTTACTTTCTAATCCGAAGTAACGTGCTTTTTCCCAAAATGAGGGGCGAAGACCACTATAGACATGTTTTCCAATAAGTTTCCCATTCTCGTCCTCTCTTTCTATTTCAAACGTGAATAGATCCTGGAGAGTTATAATATCCTCTTCCATACCAATCACTTCAGTCACATGGGTAATCTTACGTGATCCATCTCTTAATCGGGTGGCTTGAACGATAATATTCACAGCAGACGAAATTTGTTCCCTTAATATCCGTGATGGTAAATTAAAACCACTCATAGCGATCATGTTCTCGATCCGAGAAATACTTTCTCGTGGATTATTAGCGTGCACTGTTCCCATGGATCCATCGTGGCCAGTATTCATAGCTTGCAGAAGGTCAAAAGCTTCAGAACCTCTGACCTCTCCAACAATTATTCGATCCGGCCTCATCCGCAAACAATTCTTTACCAGATCGCGCATACTTATTTCACCACTGCCTTCAATATTTGGCGGTCTGGTTTCTAGACGTACCACATGTGGATTTTTGAGTTGTAATTCCGCTGCGTCCTCGCAAGTAATTACGCGTTCGCCAGAATCAATATAGTTAGTTAAGCAGTTGAGAAGTGTTGTTTTTCCTGAACCCGTGCCCCCAGACACTAATATATTTAGTCGACATGCACCTATGACTTCTAATAACTGCGCACATTGTTTTGATACACTGCCATAAGATACAAGGTTATCTAAAGTTAACTTTTGCTTTTGAAATTTTCGTATTGTTAGAGCAGCGCCATCGATCGCCAATGGACGGGCAATAACATTAACTCGCGAACCATCCATGAGGCGAGCATCGCAAATTGGACTGGCTTCATCAACCCGTCGGCCCACAGCTGTCACAATCCGTTGACAGATATTCATCAGTTGAGCGTTGTCGCGGAAGGTGATCTCTGTTAATTCAATTTTTCCATTCCGTTCTATATAAATTTTACCAGAATGGTTTACCATTATGTCTGATATATCGTCTTGGTTCATAAGCGGCTCTAAAGGGCCTAAACCTAACACGTCATCACATATACTTTCGATTACTTGACGCTGCTCCGTTGCGCTTAAAATTAGCTGCCGCATCACTATAATTTCACTAACTACATCGCTGATTTCATCTCGTACTTCCTCATCCGCCATATTTGTAAGCTGAGAGAGCTCCACTGCATCTATTAAGTCATTAAAAATAAGAATTTTAGTCTCTTGTAATTTGGTATCTAAGAGTAAACTGTCTAAGCTCGTTTTGGTTTCACTTGAGTTATCGGGCGCACTAACCGCCCTCTTAATATTTTTATCTAAATCACTGTGGGTTGTTGCCTTGCTATTATTTTTTTCGTTTACAATGATAGGACTTTGGACAGTTACTTTATCCTCCAAGGATACTTCATCAAGAGCTGTTTTTTTTCCAAATGATTTCATTATTTTTTCTTCAAAAATTTAGGCATAAAGATGGATAATTTCTCTTGTTCTTCTTTACCAGTCAATTTTTGTGCAATTTTTATAATTGAGCCAGACGCTTTCGATCCTTTATCTGTTGCCACTATAGGGGCTCCATTATTTAATGATTTACCAAATAGTTTGGGATCAAACGGCACTGACTGAATTGGTTTTAGGTTCAAAACTGTCTCAAATTCTTTCGCCGGCAATTCAGAGCTTGCTGACAACCCAACTTTATTCAATACGAAATTAAAGCTTGGCCCCATGTTGGTATGTCCATCGATTTGATCAAATACTTTCTTCGCATCTCTCAAGTTTGCCAAGTCAGGGTAAACCATTAGAATAACTTGATCTAATTTTGAGAAAATAGTTGTTTGCCAGTCAGGGGTCCCATGCGGCAAGTCGAGTATTATATAATCTGCCATTGAACCAATCAAGCCTAACAGTTGTTCGATCGATTGACCCGTTAGGTTAAAATTTTGGGTTGCTGCAATCGGCGCTGGTATTATTGATAATTGTTCTCCATGTTGCAGCATAACCCTTTCAAGCAATAATTCATCAAGTCTCCCTGTATCTTCCAAAAGGTCCATTATACTTTGATGGGGCGTTAAATTTAAACTCAATGCTATGGTGCCATAATTTATATCAAGATCGACTATTATAACTTCTGTATTGGGTATCTGGCTGAGTGCATGGGCTATATTTGTTGAGAGTGTTGAAGCACCTACACCACCCCTAGAGCCCAGAACACCAATGTATTCAGCTTGGGATGATTTCTCGAAATTTAAGAATAAACCTTCTATTTCATTAATTAAATCATCTGCCGTCTTTGGCATAAAAAGATATTCGTTTATACCAAGAGCTCTTAATTTCCGATACAAATCGATGTCATTATCATTTCCAATTAGTATAATTTTACTATCACTATTAAAAACGGTGGATAACACTTCTAGCTTTTGAAAAATAATCTCTTTTGAAAAATCTATTTCAATTATTAAAAGTTCTGGTGATGGAAATTTTGATAATTGATCAATGGCTTTATCCATACCACCAGGATGAGTAACTATATTGCAACGGCCAAGCTTAGGAGCACTCGCCATAGCTTTCAGCAAATTACTCAATCTTTCTGTAGTTAAGAAAGCCTCTATGGAACATTTTAACGCCATAACAACTGACCCTACACGTTCAAATTACTACTTACTGACCAGATGATGCAGAAGATCTCTCTCCTGAAGGAGAGCTTACACCAGTCGGTTGCCCTCCTCTAAATAATTTTAAGACACGGGGTGCTCGCGAGGGATCCTCCCCAGCATATCTCTCTGGGTCAACAATATCCCCAGGGTCAGACAGCATTAGCGCAATATTTCTATTATAGGAACAACCAAAATTACTATTTTTTAGGTTCTTTGGATTGAAATCAATAACTCCAGACCAATTATTACAATGTGGCACTTTCAATAAATAACCGCTAAATCGAAATGCCATGTTATTTTTAGGTAAATTTATATTTTTGCTTAGTTTAAATAAGACCCTTCTTGGCTCTATACCTTTTGTTTGAAGTACAGCCAGCACACGTTTCCTTATGGCTTTATCGTTATTCTGAGTACTTATAGTCAATAATCCGCGACCGCGTTGACTATATTCATTTAAAAAATTATTTAGAACTAATGTTTTATTTCTATCCAAAATTAAACCTTTATCGGCAAAATTAACATTTATCCTAAACTCCGCTTTAACGGCCCCCACACTGGAAGTCTTTATGGACTCTGATGTGTTCTTGTTGTAACCACAGCCCGACATGCCAAATATAACTGTCAAAATGATAAAATTTAAATAACGCATTAAAGTTATTCCAATATGTAACCAAATGGACCTTTAAGGACCTTTACATTTCCATCAGTGTTTTGCGAATACCTCTTGTAAAGTCTGCCGAAGAGGTAAATATCAATATCGCTAGCAGGCTTAAATCCATCAGTAGGAAGGCGCAGTTCTTCTGTCGGCAACACAGGTTTTGCAGCGTAGGCTGTTACTAGTATGACTAACTCCGTCTCTCTATTATTAAAGGCTTTGCTTTCGAAAAGTGCCCCTAGAATAGGAACATCTTTGAGCCAGGGGGTTCCATCTACTGTGTTCACCTCATCGTTTTGCAGCAAACCCGCTATCATCAAGCTATATCCACTACCTAAATTGACGGTGCTCTCTGCTCTTCTAATACTTAGACCAGGTATGTCGACAGACCCTCCACTTGAGGTTGGTAAAACCAACTTATTTTCAAATGACTGACGGCTCACTTCTGTGGATATTCTTAGACTAATCCGCTTTTTTGATAAAACCGTCGGTGTGAAACTAAGGGCTACCCCAACCTCTTTTTGTTCGATTTGTATAGTATCAGTATCACTTACACCCACTATGGTCGGGATTGACCCTCCAGCTAAAAAATTAGCCGTTTCTCCAGAAATTGCGGTAAGCGTGGGTTCTGCAAGTGTCTTAACCAAACCTTGTCGCTCAAGGGCATTTATAGAAGCCGTAGAGAGGCCGAATTTATTAACACTCAATGTCGCGCTTATCGCATTAGTAACACCAATTGGAGAAAAGGCTTGAGTATTAATTAGCTGTTCACGCCCATGGAAAGCATGCGAAAAAGAAGCGCCAACAGATAGATTTTTGATCGCTGTTCGCTGCATCTCCGCCACCCTGACTTTCAGGATGACTTGTTGATCATTTAATACGCGAACCATGTTGATAATTTTTGTGTCATTATCAACAAATTGTCTTGCTACCTCAACGGTGTCGGCTGCCTCTTCTGGAGATCGCGTCGTCCCGGAAAGGACCAAGCTGCTGCCAACAGCTTTTAAATTGATCTTTGCGTTAGGAGCAAGTTGCTTGATAGCTTCTTGCGCGCCAATTACATCGGTACTTACTTCTATTATAAAATGCTTAATAGCATTGCCTTGTTGATCCGTTAAAAAAATATTAGTGGACCCAATTTTTTTTGCTATCAAATAGATTTTATTTGACGCTTTCACCAGAACATCTGCTATGGCAGGATTAGCAATAATCACATCTTTTATTCTTTGCGCTGAACTAATGGCCTGCGCTTTGTTTATGGCTATGTTGATTATTTGAGGCTCAAGTTGAAGAAGGCCTGGTGGGTCTAACTGCTGCGTACTAATACTACTGGGACTTTGTGCACGTATTTCCGGATTAAAGACAAGCATAATCATTACTGCAAAGAAGGATATGGTCAGCGCTTTTAAGTTTACAATAATCATCATTTTGCCGAGAAATACTCAGTGGTGGGCACTCCACCTTTATATATCACTACCTTAGTGCTAGCTGGTTTGGTCTTTACTATTCGCTTTTTAGTTTTTGGAATGATAGAACCTAATGAAGAACTGTTATCTCTAATTTTTTGCCTTTCACTTGCAACTCTCAAAGTGTTACTTACCAATACATCACTGGTGAAGCTGTTATTGGTTGGCGAGAGAGCTGAATTAACTGCGCTACGTAAAACCAAATTAATATTACCCATAGATTTGGCTACTGCTAATTTTTCTGCATCTAGACTACTTAATTCCAAAGTTACAGTGCTTATTGGCTTTTCACTCACTTCTTTACTCTCAAAGTTTTGATCTGTTGCGATAACTGTTATATTTTTGAGAATAGTCTCAGCCCCATATTTTACTGGAGGAAGTTCTTTACCGGCTAATTCTTGTTTTTCTTTTCTTTCTGATGTCTGATAATCAGATATTAACTTTTGCATCTCCATTGTTACAATAACATCAACCTTATCACCCGGCAAAATCAATCCCACTGGGCCATTGGGAGACCTAACAGACACGGACATTGCCCGCATATCATTTTTTAATAAACCTGGCAGAACCCCTACCGTATCTGTCTTAAACACCATCTCTTTTGTTATTGGTGTTCCTTTGAAAATAGATTGTCGAACTTTAAATTCCTTAATCTCTTCAGGAACCCCGGCAATATTATTAGTTTCGGTAAAATAGTTCTCCGTTATGGCGTCATTTGGCCATTGCTGCCAACGATAACTAGCAGTTCCGATCAAGGTTCCCGGTTGCAACGTTGCATCCGCAACAAGGACAAAAATCGTTTTAACCGTTTCCCCTGTCTCTGGGGCGTTAACCCTTTGAGATTGGTTTCCAGCGTCAATAAATTTCTTGACCAAAATAACTGCGCCACCGGCCCCAAAAACAGCAAGAATAACAAGGCATATAACCAACAGTCGCATTGACGCCCTATCTTATTCTAGAATTGGAATAATTATCATTTTTAACTTTAGAATCAGACAATAATACTGATTTGATTAATTAGCCTTTAAACCAGCAGTTACCTTGCCAAATAGAACCACGAGCTCATCGCCTACTAAACCTAATGCAGTAATTATTACTATGGCAATTCCAGCCGCAATTAACGCATATTCAATAGCGGTCGCACCACTGTTATCACGCTTGAAATTATGAATATAATTAATAATTTGAACAAATAACATCGGATTTCCTTCAAAAATGTATATGTTAGCGGTATTTTACCATCTAATTTATTTATATGACAGTAAAAAGAGAAGCTCTCAAAAGCGCATCCCCATCAAAAGATACCTGGATACCTTGGCGCTATAACAATAGCAGCAGGCGTCATCCAGGTATCAAAGTTCAACTTTTCTAAACTTAATTATACAAAAATAGAAATTTGCATAATTTTTTGCCTCCTGTTTATAATAATAAAATTGAACCAATGAGCGTTACAAATTTCTTCGACCAATCAACCGTTTAATACTGAAACTAAAAAATGCTAGATGTCTAAAGAGCCGTCATTAAAGTCACGGATGTGACCAATTTTAAATCAAAATCATAAAAGATTTATGGAGATAAAAGAACGTGACTAAAAATCAAATTCACTACACGCAGGAAGCTTTCTACTCTGCATCCCGAATGCCATTATGAATAAACGTCCAACAGGAAACCTAAAATTCCGGGTCTCATTAGTTTCAGATACGCACGTTAATGAAAAAGAGGATACTTCTGCTTCTCCCTATCCGGCTAATGCAGAAGCTAATCCCAGAGCACGATATATTTTCAACCAAATCAATCAGAGCAATTCCAAATTCTGTATTCATCTCGGAGATATGGTCAATCCAGTACCGGAATTGCCAAGCTTTGTTGAAGCTGCAAATAATTTTCATAAATTAGCAGCAGAGTTAAAAGTACCATTACATCTCATGCCTGGAAATCATGATATAGGAGACAAACCTGTCACGTGGATGCCAGCTGGTATGGTTAATGGTGAGCATGTAAAGCTTTATCGTGAGCATTTTGGGAATGATTACTTTTCTTTTGACTACCAAAATTGTCATTTTGTAATAATCAACTCCCCGCTGATAAATTCGGGCGACCCTGCAGAGTCAGAGCAAAAAGAATGGTTGAATTCCGATCTAGCAGCAAACACAGAGAAGCGTATATTTCTATTTAGTCACTACCCTGTTTATGTCTCTAATAGAGATGAGCCAGAGAGTTATGATAACATTGATGAACCGGGGCGAACTTGGTTGTTAAATCTAATACACAAATACAAACCTGAGGCGTTATTTTCGGCCCATGTCCATAACTTTTGGTATGATCTGATTGGAGAAACAGAGTTCTATATAGTGCCGTCGACTTGTTTTGTACGTCACGACTATTCTGAGATGTATCGTATAGATGGTGGCAACCAGCAAGGCCGAAACGATGGTGCTAAACTGGGGCATATTACACTTGAAATACATGAAAAAGGTCATGTAGCGCATTACCATAGAAGTTATGCTAAAACAGCAAAAGAAGGCGAATTAGGCGTCCCACCGGTGGTCATGAGGCCCCATGTAAAAACTACAAATATTAGTAATATTTTTGTTGATATGCGGCATGCTTGGACCGAGGAATTAAATGTTGCACCCTCGGGCGCCGTCGACGAATTTCGGCGTAAAAAAGCCCGTAATGACTATCCTATAATGGCGATGTGGGAGATGGGTTTGCGTGGCTTACGCGTCCCTCTTCAAGATCTCATAGATGAAACGACCAGGAACCGAATGAAGATAATGTGCGCAGTAGGCCATAAGTTCCATGTTTACCGCTATGGAATGCCAAGCGATGTCGAAATGAAAACTATTCTTGCAAATACGAATAAAATCTCAAGGTTGGAATTAGTTTTGGGATGGGAAACTATCCAAGACCAGATTGCCAAGATAACTTTCCTAAAAGAGCAAACCGGTTTGCCCATTATACTATCTCGAGTAAATCGTAATGATGCAGCCAAAACTTCAGGCGGGAAGTTCAATCATCTTATAAGTCATGGATTCACGCTGTCTGAGACAGAAGAATTAAAATTATTTATGAACAAACATCCATCACTCATTGACGGCATTTTATTTACGATACCGCGCAGTGTATCTCCTTGGGTAGCGGGTCGAAAACTCAAAATATTTAAGGATGAGACTAATTGCCAACCCGTTTTATACGTAAAATCAACGGAAGCCAGCCCGGCACAAACGTTTAATGACGAGATTAGTAATGCCATGCGTTTTGGCCACACTATTTTATCTGGCGTCGGCTTTAGTATTGACGTCATTCTTGATACCTTTGACGATGCAGACCGGGGTTATTTCACTCGAACTGGATTAGTAGACCGCCGTTTTAATCCCCGTATTTCGGGCCAATTAGTATCTGAAATCATTAGAAAACTAGATGGCGGTGTCTGGCATGCCACCAGCAATGGAACGCCAGAGATAGTAAATGAGGCAAGTCAAACTATCACAATTGGCACGAAATCAAGTATAGATGAAACAGCAAAATGGTTCGACCCTGCGACAGGCCTGTCTGGAAGCAAACTCAACACTTCCGAAATTTCATCAGAAATAGTTGTTATTGAAACTGACGAGCCATCCAATTGCGGATGAAAAAAGAGGTTCAATAGTCTGGAGTATCAAAATCTAAAAACAAATCTTCCAAGGAGTAAATGGCCGTACGATAAAATCAAAATTAGGCCTCATCTTTTAGATTTTGAAAAGTGAGACTTGCTGTTGAAGTTTATTTATAATTTCCCTGACCTCTTCTGATGATGAAGCTAGTGCATTTGCGTCTAAATTACTTTGCCCAGCCGATCCGTCTAACTGCTCCATAGCGTTATTTATTTCTTTAACACCGTGTGCCTGCTCGTCGGAAGCTGATGCAATTTGTCGAACTAATTCAGCTGTTTTATGTATGTCCGGCAAGACGCCATGCACGAGATCCCCCGCTTCCTGGGCAATTTTAACACTATCCTCAGCTAGATCCCCAATCTCTTTTGCAGATAATTGGCTTTGTTCTGCCAGCCCTCTTACGGCATCTGCGACCACAGCAAACCCAGCGCCAGCTTCGCCAACCCTTGCCGCTTCAATCATTGCATTTAAAGCAAGTAAATCGGTTTGATAGGCAAAGTCCTCAATCAACCTAACTCGTTCAGAGATATCTTTCATTGCTGCAAGTGTTTGTTGTACAGCCTCGCCCCCATCTGTAGTTAATTTTGCCGCACCTGACGCTAATTCATCTGTAGATTTTGCATGACCAGCATTCTGTGAAATGGAGACACTGATCTGGGATATTGCAGTCGTTGTTTGCTCCAATGATACCACCTGCCTACCGGAATTATCTTTCACATTATCTGCCGTGTTTTTCACTTTATCGGCAGTAACTGATAACGCCTCCACAGCATGCGAGATATCTGTCATTATGGACTGAATATGCTCTATAAATCCATTCAATGAATTTGCTGTTCTTCCTATTTCGTTGTTCCCAAAATCAGGAAGCCTTAAAGTCAAATCACCATCGCCCGACCGCAGATTATCAACAGCTGAAAACATCCGGTTAATAGGAGATGAAATATATATTTTAGAAAATAAAAATATTACTAAGGCCGCAATAGCCATGGAACATAAAGCAACAATCAGCATTAGTCTCTGAAGATTAAATACTGAAGAAAACGCCTCATCCTCGTCTATCTCACTGATTATTGCCCAATCAACGTCTTTTATTTTTAAAGGCTTAAAAGCAGACAATACCGAAATATTCCGGTAATCTTTTATTATACTTGAACCACTATCGCCATTTATGGCTTTTTGTGTCGACTTAGTATCGATTATTTGACGGCCAATGGCACTACCCGCGTTCTTAATTTCAGAAATCAATTTGTCGCCCATATTAAGGTTAGCCATTAAGTCAAGATACTGGCTTGGGCTTTCTATTAAGAACCTGGACTCACTTTTTAGGGTCAAATCTGAACCCACCATATATGTCTCACCGCTATCGCCCATTCCTCCCTTTTTCCAGTCTTTGTCACTAGTCATTATTGAATTAATTATATCAATGGGCATTTGAAAAATTGCGACCCCTAACAAGCTATCGTTGTCAAAAATGGGAGAAGCAATAAAAGACGCAGCAGCATTGTAAGACGGGTGATATGGTGCAAAATCAACTAACTTCACAAAACTTTTTTTGCCCGTACTTCTTGCAACCTCAAAAACTTTTGCGAAATTAGTCTCAGAGTATGGGCCATCAACAAGAGAGGTTGCAAAGTCAGCTTCCTTATAAACTGAATAAACTATACTCCCAGATTTTGCATCTACCAAAAAGATATCATAGTAACCAAATTTGTTGAGGTAATTTCTAATAGTTGGATGATATTTTGAATGAGCAGCACTATAATCACTATCATCCTTAGCCGTATCGAGAAGGTGTTTTGACCCTAATTCATTTCTATTTGACGAAATATATAAATCCTGCAGGACCCTAGCAATCTTGCTTTTAGGCAAGTAGTTTTGCAAATCAGCGGTTTTATTCATGTTTGACGATAGTTTTGGTAAAAATTGTTGTTGATAATATTTTTTGAGATTCTGATTAGCTGTCTCTACTCGTTCTGCATCAAAATTTAATTGGGTTTCCAGATCATAGTAACCATCGGAAAAATCTTTCATCGCGTCCACTATCATTTTGTTTTCAGAAAAAGTCTCAATTTGGCTCCTGATCTGGGCAAAGTAACTTTCAATTTGCCCTGCTTTTAATTCACGTATAGCCACGAGTTTATTGAACGCTTCTGCTTCGATAGCAGTTTGAGAAGTTTTGATAGACAAGAACGAAATCACACTGATTATTATTAAAATGCATGGAAGAATGACCGCTATAATCTTTGTTCCAATATTCAAGTTTTTCCAAAAAGCCATGAATTGTAGGTCCTTAAACAACTAATAAATAAATAAATAGATTATTATCATGGTCCGATCGGCAATTGTCTATAAGGATCGATTCAAAACTGAAAAAACAGTACAAGCCCTATTGTTAACTTCAGTTTTAATACACTTTCGCAAAGATTAACGCCTAAAATTTAGCTTGCTCAACGAACCTAGAATACAAGTTTATTAAAAAAAAATTGACATGACGGTCGCTTCGCATGTCTTATATTTCCATGGACATGATGACATTTTGATACAATCAACTCAGAAACTCTGACTATAAAACTAAAATTATGGGGAGCGGAAACTCTCTAGAACTAATAATTGTTCAAACCCTGTGAGACGTAAATAGATGGGAAAGAAACTCAAATCATTTTCACCGTCGGACGCTTTAGATGCAAAAAACGGTGAAGGCGCAAAAGCGGGTCATGGAGGCTTGAAATCTTTTTCCCCGTCGGCTGCTGTCGAAAAGAAAATAGCAGGACCAGTCCAAACCCGTAATCTCGAAAAAACGATACCCGTCGGCGCTGTTGAGCGTGAAGGCGAACAAAAAGAGACAGCCATCAGAGAAAAAACGAACTTCGAGGACCGGAGCTCGTTAGATGAAAAACTCCAATCTATTAGTAAAATTGTCCAATCTTCAGACGAAATAAAAAAAGTTGGCGTCCAGGAAAACCAAAAAGATACCGAAGACTATCAAGATACAGCACTCCAAGTTTTAGATCAGAACGTTAGCGACTCAGTAATAGCAGTCGATTTAGATAAAGACACTTTTTATGATAAATTATTTATATTCGAGAGATCTGGGTCACAATTTGCTATACCAGTTCAGCATGTGAAAGAGGTTATTCGAGACTTTGGAAACATTGAGAGCCTGCCAACAGAAATCAGAGGCTGCATCGGATCAATAATCTATCGAGAAAAACTTATCCCAGTTTTTGAATGCGCTGATTTAATCTCAGATCACTCTTTCGAAGACTCACATAACAAACAATCTTCTTTAGTCTGCGTAAGTTTAGACGGCTTTGACTTTTGTTTCACAATGGATCGACACATCGATGTGATATCGAGTGATAACGTTTTAGGGCATTCGAACATTAAAACAGACGAGGTAAATAATCCAAATAAGCGCCAAGACTTTATCAGAGCCGTGGTTGGGTTTCAATCTTCAAACTTATTGATTATACACGTTGAAAAAATTCAAAAAACCCTGTCTACAACAATTGGAAAACAAGGGGTCCTTGATTACAGAAATTCTGAAGAGGTAAAGTCAGAAGAAGAAATACAAAAGAATACACGAGAATATATTTATTCGAGGATCCATGATTACCATTTTGTCATTGACGTGCAGAATGTTGTTGAAATTATTGAAGGCTACGATGTCACAAGAATTCACGATAAAAGCGAATTTGTTAGAGGATTAATTAATCTCAGGGGACAAGTTTTGGCTTGTATAGATATCTCATCGGAGTTGGGTGAGCAAAGCCTTGTAATTGATGAGAGGAATAAATTCATTGTTTTACGCCAGGAGGAAAATGAGTTTGCACTTTGCGTAGACGAGGTTCTTGGAATTCAAACTTTAGATCCATTAAGTTTTTCATCCTCAGAGGCAGTTTTGAATCAACGTGTTTCTGAAGTCTTTACTAGCGTTCGAGAACAGAATAACACTACCCTTTTACAATTAGCTACAGAAAGCATTGTTGCTTCAGAGAACTTGGCTCTGTACCGTTAACACCGATTAAGGCATTGTGGTTCATTGCCTAGTTATAAAGGAAAAAAATATGCGAATGTTCTCTTCGATTTTTGGACGATTAGTTACGTTAGTGATAATAGCGTCCGCAGCCATTATAATTTTAGCGGGTGTCTCCACATACTCTCTTGATAAGGTCGGTAAGGCCATTCATGGTGTCAGTGTCTTTCAAATTCCGATTTTAGAGCACGTCGCAGCCGTTTCAGAATATCAATTATTACAAGAGGTAAAATTAAACACCGCTGCGTTCGAGTTGGAAACCAATCAGACAAAAGAAGCCGAAAAGAATATTTTGCTCATGAAAAAATATTCGAAAAAAGCAAGTGCCGAGATAATACTTGTGGAGAATTTATTGTACACTCAGTTAGGCGAGGAGTTGAAAGATTTAGGTAAATACAAAGAATATTTATCTGGCAAGATTGTTACCCCAGAAAAAGTTCATCTCTCATCCGAAGAACTCCGCGAGACGAGAGAAATGTTAAAGTTAGTTGAATTAATAGACAAAGAACATAAAGCGTACGATAAAATCGGTGCCAAATTCATTAAATTTGTAAAAGATGACGTAGCTAAAAAAGGCAGTCATAACAACGGCACCACTGACCATTCAAACACCTCTCAAACTAAAGATGGCCATTCTGGATCAAAGTCTTTGCATGATTTAACTTTGGAGATAGAAGAGTCCCAAAATTCAATCAATAAACATCTAGAAGCAGTATTAAGTATTGCCTCAAAAATGACCGAAAATGCTGCCCATAACGCAGAAAAAATAGAGGTGCAAGCGCTCATTAACACAGCCATAATAGGCGTGATTGCGATAGTTTTGATAAGCTCAATAGGTTTTATAATAGCCTTAGGAGTAAGGCGTAGACTTAAAGCTACAATTGCCTCAATTGATCGATTTGCTACTGGTGATTTGACTGAAGATTTGGACGTCGCTGGTAAAGACGAAATTGGAGACGTAATGCGTTCAATGGACTCCATGAAGGCACAACTTATCTCGTTTGTTAGAGAATTAGATGATCTATCAAACGATTTAACAAATAACGCTACCGAGTTGTCGCAAGCAGCAGACGAAGTCTCACAAAACTCAGCTGATCAAGCCAGCTCAGTCCAAGAGACATCCACGTCAATGGAAGAAATGGCAACGTCTATTCGGCAAAACGCTGAGGCCGCTAATCAAGGCGACCAGACTGCAAGTAAGATAGCAGAAGATGCAACTAGTTGCTCGCAGGCAATGGAAAAAACAGCGACATCAATGAAAACGATTGCAGAAAAAATCACAGCTGTCGAAGAGATCACCAAAAAAATTGAGCTGCTAGCCTTGAATGCATCAGTGGAAGCGGCAAGAGCCGGTGAATATGGCAAGGGATTTGCCGTTGTGGCGTCCGAGGTATCCAAGCTTGCTGAGCTAAGTAAACAATCTGCTAGCGATATTCAGTTATCGTCTGTCGAAGGAAAGGAGATGTCCGACTCAACAAATACTATGTTACAGAATCTCATTCCAGAAATAGAAAAAGCACGAGACTTGGTGCAGAGCATTAACGCTGCATCTGAAGAACAATCATCTGCTGCATCTCAGGTGAATAGTGCGGTTCAGACACTCGATGCAGCGATTCAAAATAACTCTACCGCATCACAACAATTAGCAAAGACCGCTACAACTGTATCCGGCTACGCCCCTCAACTTCAGAGTACAGTGGCATTTTTTAAGATCCCCCAAGAAGGGCGCGTACAAGCAAGAAGCTCTACTCGAGTCCGCTCAGAACAAACTAAATCAGCAACAAAACCTGCAGAGACTCCTAATGAAATAGGATCTGGTAACTTTGGGAGATATTAAAGGTAATTGTGGTATTTAGAAGCGAGGGCCTCAATAAATGAGAGCGTATTCAGATACGATTTTAGACAGCCAAACCGTTGATACGGAGAAATCCGAAATAACATCTAATCATCAACGGGATTTGTTATTAGCGGAGTTTGAAAAAAAATTTGAACCCTTATCAAATGATATTTTAACAATCGTTAAATCAAAACATGATGATCCTGAGGATGCTTATGACCAAGCTTATCGTCTGGGCTACTTTCTATTAGGTTTTAGTCGCGTTCTAGAACTGAAAAAAGTCAGTCGTCTACTCGAAATTTTAGAGTTCGTATTAGATTGCGGTCGCGAAGAATTAGATTTTTCTCAAAACTCTATGACCTATGTTACGGAATTGACGCTCTCAACATCAAAAGAGTGTATAAATGAAGCCGTAAATAAAAAAGAAATAGCAACAGACATCACTGATGTCGTTTCGGAGTGTAATACCTACTTAAACCAGGTCCTTTTAAGCCACAATGCAGAGATAGAGAAACGGTCGACTTCTTCCACTGATACGCAAGATATAGTGATAGATGAAATGGCACTCTCCGGAGATGATGCCGAAGAATTAGAAGAAAACACTTCTCCCAACATTGAGCCCCTTCAAAAAATTGATGACTCGCCCGAAGAACTAAATATTCCTGCGGATAAGACCTCACTTGTATCCGATTTTTGCGAGGAAGCTACAGATAATCTCAATCAGGTGGAGCTCTCATTAATAGAGTTAGAGGATAGTGACCAGCCTATAGAAGTTGTTAATGCTATTTTTAGAGCAGTTCATACGGTAAAAGGTGGGGCACGTTTATTAGAAATACGAAAGATTGAAGCTCTTGCGCACCAAATGGAGAGCTTATTAGACGACGTGAGATCCCAAAAGATATCAGTGAGTTCGGAAATTGTTGATATATTGATAGAAGGTAATTCTATACTTAAAGAAATGACGGACAATGTCCAAGCTAGTGAAACGTTAGCCCAAGAGATAAGTCCCGTAATCAAAAGCATCTACGGTCTTCGTACTGGATCACCTGCGAAAAATAGCTCTAATAAAGATAAAAGTTCAGCCGCAGACGATGGAAAGGACACCAGTCAACCGGAAACCCAACCATCGCCCCCAGCAGAAAAAGGAGGCGTCAAGTCTGCGCCAAAACCTGCAGAAGCTAATACTGGTAAGAAAGTAACTTCCTCGACTGAAGAAAGCATTAGAGTTCCTGCAAATAAACTAGAAGAAGTTCTGAATACTGCCTCAGAAGTTTTTATTACTAGAATACGACTTGAGAACGACGCGAGAATTTTAGCTGAAGCTATCAATAACATGGAAATAATGACGCGGGATGCAAAATTCCCAGATGTGACCGAAAATTTACTACTCATAAGTCAAAAATGCGAGGAATTAGAATTAGAGTTAATTAAAGAGAGCGGTGCTAAAAACGATACCTCAAATCGATCTCGACGAGTACTAGATCGAATAACTAAATTACTTAAGGATGAAATATTTCAAAACTTAGATAAATTGCCTGAAGAATCTCGGCTGAATCTACTTCGTATCGAAGAAGCGCGGAAACAACTGCAAAAAAATATTGAGGACCTAGAGGGATTAAGTGGAACGCTACAAACTGGGGCGATGGGTTTCCGAATGGTTCCAATTTCTCAACTATTTAATCGTTTCCCGGCACAAGTGAGGGAGCTCGCTAGAAAAGTTGGTAAGAAAGCAAAGCTTACAATAAATGGAGGGGATACGGAGCTTGATAAACTTTTAATTAATCAACTAGCGGACCCTTTAGTTCATATTTTAAGAAATTCACTAGACCATGGTTTTGAAACTGCTGATGAACGCAAAGCGAGCGGAAAGTCCGAGGTTGGGGAAATAATAATAAGCGCTTTTTATCATGGATCAAATGCAGTGATTGAAGTCAGTGATGACGGAAGAGGTGTTAACAAAAGTAGAGTTATAGAAAAGGCGTTAGAAAAAGAACTGATAACTGACGAACAAATTCCTTCCATGACAGAGAGAGAAATACTAGAGCTTATTTTTGATCCAGGATTTTCTTCGGCTGAGAAGGTAACTGAATTGTCTGGTCGAGGCGTTGGCATGGACGTTGTAAAAACATCCGTCGCGTCTGTCCAAGGAACCGTGAATATTGAAAGCACTGAAGGTAAAGGCACGAAGATTTCAATGAAGCTGCCACTCACGCTAGCCATTGTTGGTATCTTACTAGTATCAGAGAACGGCCATCAATTCGCATTTCCTATCTTAAATGTAGCTGAAGTTTTGACCGTAAAAAGCTCTGAATTGAAGCAGGTTGGAGACAATATGGTCTTTAATTATCGGGGCAATACATTGAAGGTTAACTCGTTGTCTAAAGTACTTGGATTTGAATCGAGCTCATTTGATGGAGAAGAGCTCTCGGTTATAGTGATTACCGACGGGGATAGGACACTCGGTATTTTAGTGGACGAGATAAAAGGCCAGCAGGACGTATTAATTAAGCAATTTGGGTCTATGGTTAGTAAAATAAATTACATGATGGGCTGTACTATTTTGTCCGATAGTAGCCTTGTTCTCATTCTAAATGTCTGGGAACTATTTAATGCAAACAGTACATATTCAGAGACACCTAAGATAGAAAAAGTAGTAGCTGATGACCAAAAACTTAAACGGACAAATAAAAAAATATTAGTTGTCGATGATTCTGCAATTCAAAGAAATCGTCTAAATTCAATGCTTACACGAGCTGGGTATAAAGTAGAAGTAGCAGTGGACGGCCACGACGGATTAAAAAAAGCGTCTGGCACTCGTTTCGATGCTTTTTGCGTAGACATTGTGATGCCGCTGATGGACGGGTATGAATTTGTAGAACAGATCCGTAATACAGAACGATTTGCAAAAGCGCCGGTGTTTCTAGTAACAGGAAAAAATATAGCTTCTGGGGCAGAAACCAGGCGTGTACAGAGCCTAAACATTAAACGGGTATTAGAAAAGCCCGTCAATGAAGCTGAAATCTTGAAAGAGTTAGATAGTGCATGCCACGCATCTGAAATAGTTGAGGCGTAATTAAAATGAGCGAGGCAACAAATCAAAAATTAGTTATCTGCATCGAAAACCTATTATTTCGCTCATACCTTGAGGAACATTTTAAGGATACAACAGACAATAAGGCTATTTTCATAAATAAAGATGCGATAGCTAATTCGATTGCCGAAAATGAAAATGTTGTGTTGATTTTACAATCGGAATCGGAAGAGTTTCGATTAGTGGAAATAGCTTCCCGACTTAAGCGTGTATTTGGCAGTGAAGTTAAAATCATATTTTTATCATTAGATTATAAGATAAGTGAGGAAGTCTCCACTATTGTTGATAAATTCCTTCAATTCCCAATCAATGCTAATACACTTATTGATTGTGTAAGTGAAATTGCCTCGCCGGAGAAAAAGGTCTTATTAATTGATGACTCTAAATTAGTTCACAAAACAATTGTTGATGAATTAATTGCATCCGGGTTTGATGTCCATCAAGCATTTGATGGCCAAGAAGGCTATGAAAAGGCAATGGAAATTAAACCTTCCGTTGTGATTTGCGACATAGAAATGCCTAGAATGAATGGTTATGAGGCTTGTTCAAAAATTAGAAGCCATCCAGACTTGGCAAATACTTACATCATCATGTCGAGCACTCTTGGCTCAGCTGCAGACCAAAAAAAGGGGTTCGAAGTTGGTGTCGATGAATATATCACTAAACCAGTTATAATTGGAGAGTTGATAGATAGAGTTCAGAAGGTTTTCAATAGCGCCAGTAGCGGAAGAGAAAGCATTTTAATTCTAGAACAGAATATCAATCTAGCTAAAACTATTTCCAAATCTCTATCACAGCAGGGCTTTCATACCAGGATAACCGATAATATCCGGTCAAGTCTAAGGTCACTGAGACGTATGAATTCGGATTTAATTTTGTCAGAAATAGAACCAAATGATGGAACTATTATCGATTTGCTAAATTCTATCGAGAGCTTTGAAAACTCTCCTGATTTGTTAGTTATGACATCGCGTGATAGTCAGGCAGATGCCCGTATGGTTCTGAATGCAGGTGCGGTTGGCGTCCTTAGTAAACCATTCAATACTGATGCATTATTAGCGGTCACAGAACGATCTTTAGCGGACCGAAGGTCTAAAAAAGAGCAAGAACAGTTGGGTCGATATGTTTCTAAAGCATCATCTCAAATGGCTATAGAAAAAGCTATCTTGGGTGATAATGATGGTGAAGCAAGAGCAGATAAGAAAACGGCAAGTATATTTTTTAGTGATATTGCCGGATTTACTGAGCGGTGTGAGAAATATTCCGCTCGCGAGGTCGTAGAACAGGTGAATTTCTTATATGACACAATGACAAAAGTAATATTAAGAAATAACGGTGACATTGATAAATTTATTGGGGATGCCTGTATGGCATTTTGGCTTGATGGGTCTAGTGGATCTTCAAATGAAGATATATTGAATACAATCGTTGAAATGGATAAAGAATTAACTGCTATGAATGCTGAACACCCATTATTAGCTAATGATCCGATAACAGTGAGAATGGGGGCAAATTCGGGTGAAGTAATATTATGTGATTTAGGAGCAGCTGACGCCCGTGTTGATCTCACTGTCATAGGAGACACAGTAAATGCTGCAGCTCGTTTAGAATCTGCTGTCAAACAATACGGCGTTAACAATTTGGTCAGTGAAAACACACTCGAAGGTGTAGAGCAAAAGTTTTTTACGCGAATAGTCGATGAAGTTAGGGTCAAGGGTAAATCAGAATCCTTAAAATGTTATGAAGTGTTTTGTTTAAGTGGTGAGGAAGAGGATAAACTTAAACATTTAAAAGAAAACTTCGAGACTGGGTTCAAACATTACCAACTAGGAGAGTTTTTGGAAGCTAAATCACTATTTACCAAATCCGAAGAATATGAGACCCCTTCGAATGAAAATACAACAGCGTCAAAATTATACATGGATAGATGCGATTATCTAATGACTAATAAGCCTGATAATTGGACTGGTATTTGGTCGCTATCCGAAAAATGAAAAAGACGACATTTCTTCTAAGTGATGAAGATTATAAAAGCATTCAGCGGTATTTTCTTGAAAATTTCGCTTTGGTGCTGAATGGAGACATCACAGATCAAAAGCTGTCGCGTCTGGAATTGCTCTGCCGTGAAGAAAACGTCAAAACACCTCTTGATCTCTTAAACACAGATTTTGGAACTGACGTAAGCACTGGCTTGAGCAAGTTAATCAGTATATTTACCATCAATCACACAGATTTTTTCCGTGAACAATTACATTTCGATTTTTTTATATCAGACATATTACCAAATCTATCCTTGAATAACGGGCCATTTAAAGAAAATGATATAAGAATTTGGAGCGCCGCGTCATCTACCGGTGAGGAAGCTTATTCAATATTAATGGCTATGATAGACTATTTTGGGGATGATTATTGGAGTTTAAATGCCGGTGTACTAGCTACAGATATTGATAAGGAAGCGCTTTCAAAAGGCATTGCAGGGCTTTTTAAAAATTCGAAAATAAAAAAATTATCCAACAATCAAATTTCAAAATATTTCTCTCGCCTAAATGATCGAGAATATTTGATCCAAGAGAAACTTAGAAATGAAGTTTTATTTCGCTGGTTAAATTTAAATTCTTCCTACTTCCCTATGAGAAATAATTTTCACGTAATTTTTTGTCGGAACGTGTTACAATATTTCCCAATAAGCAGTAGAGGTAAAATAGTTCAGAAATTATCTGATTGTCTTTTCAATAATGGTTATTTGTTTTTAGGGATTAGCGAAACTTACATAATGGAACAACATGACTTAATAAGAGTAGGCCCAGCAATTTATAAAAAAATGAAATGACACTATGGCCCTGAATTTATTAATCATCGAACCAAACCCTCTGATAAGACGCACTTTGCATGAATTTTATTCTAATAGCTTAGATTTTTCTATAATTGGAAAACTTCATGATGCATCTTCTGCAGAAAGGCGCACATGGGGGGTCGTGCCAGATATATTAATATTTGATGTTAGTGATGATTTCAAAAATGACATAGAGGCATTACGTAGTGCTTTTGCCGGATTTTATATTCCTATTTTATTCTTCTCGAACCAATCGGACGAGTTCCTCAGTAATATATCAAATAGACTAGGCTCTCTTGACTGGGATGTTATTAATAAGCCAACGATAAAAATTGTTCAGAACACCACTTTATTAATACCAACTATTACAAAAAAACTAAGAGACCTAAACTTGTCAGCAAAAATGCGTATAAAAGCCCTAACAAAGAAGAAAGTTGCCAAAAATACAATCCATCAGGCTGATGTCCACAGAGCAAACAGTCGCCTTCCTCAACATACTTCACCTTCCCAAACAACATCCCTCAGCTTTGAAAAACGAAGACGTTTCAATAATAAAATTATAGCAGTAGGGGCCTCTACAGGAGGGACTACAGCCTTATTAAATATTTTTTCGTCACTACCAGCAGATTTCCCTGGCATCGTGGCAGTGATCCATATGCCAGTAGAATTTACTGGTTCTTTCGCAGAACGTTTAAATAGTCTATGCGAGATTTCCGTTAAAGAGGCTCAGGATGGTGACTTAATTAAACCTGGACAAGCTTTGTTAGCCCGGGGAGATAAACAGCTTGTGGTAAGCAAATCATCAGGTTCTTTTTCCGTTCGATTTTCTGGGAATCAATTAGTAAATGGTCATTGTCCTTCAGTAGATGTTTTATTTTCGTCTGTAGCACAAGTAATTGGAGAAAAAGCTATCGGTGTTATACTGACCGGAATGGGTAAGGATGGAGCAGCTGGCTTGGGCGAAATTAAATCTGCAGGCGGCTGGACAATCGCTCAAAATCAATCATCATCGATTGTGTTTGGGATGCCAAAAGCAGCAATTGAAGCCGGTTATGCATCATCGGTTTTTAGTTTAAGTGATATTCCGTCTGAACTAGTAAAAAACCTTCAGGGATTAAATTAATAGATGACTAAGGTAATTACATTTGCCAGTCCCAAGGGAGGAGTTGGAAAATCTTCTCTGTGTATCAACACTGCAGCATATTTTTTTGCGTCCAACTATTCCGTTGTGGTAATCGATACAGACCCCCAAATGTCCTCATATGATTGGATTGCTGAGAGTGATGATCCACTTTTAAAACATATCACTGCCTTCCATATAAGCTCTGAACAAGAAATAGCGCATTTTATAGGGGAGACAGATAGTGATATTGTATGTTTGGATATGGAAGGAAATTTATATAACTCTATGGGGTTCTGTCTAGCTATTGCCGATTTAGTCGTAGTCCCATGCCGTCCATCTAGAGATGACCTCGTGGGACTTGCTTGGGTTAAAAAACTAAGTGAAGCAGCATTTGCAGATCACCCCGACTCTAATGCACGTGTTGTCGCCTTAATGAATGGAATTGACCAAAATTCCGACGTTTTTTCCCACGTTAAACGGCAAATTACACAAGACGGTATGGAAGTATTCAATAACTTTCTGTCACAAAGCACTGAGATTGCTGAGTCTAATATTAACCGCGTTTCTGCATTAAATATTTTAGGCAAAAGTTCAAAGGAAATAGTGGGAATTGGTCAAGAAATGGGGTTATATTTAGAGGGGCAGGACAATTAGCAATCATCCGATTTTTTTGCTCTTACGATAAAATAAATTCTATTTTTTACAAATTTTTTTTAAAATACGAGGCTGTTATGCCAAAAGTATTAAAATCCCAACAAATCTTAATGTTAGAACGCGACGGTTATGTTGCACCAATCTCAGTTTTTTCAAAGCAAGAAGCAGAAGCCTTCAGAACTGCCTTAGAGGCTTTCGAAGCGAGTGTTAAAAACGAACCAAAAGAAGAGACACTTGCCACGCTCGCTCGATTTAAGCCACATCTTCTGTTTACCTGGCTAGATAATATCTGTCACGACCCAAACCTCCTTGACATAATAGAAGATTTAATCGGCCCGGATCTTCTAATTTACTCTTCGGCATTCTTCATTAAAAATTCTAATGATCAGGCCTATGTTCCATGGCACCAAGATAGTATCTATGCAGATTTCAAAGGAGGGAAACAAGTCCGCGCCTGGGTTGCTTTTACCCATAGTAATGCAAGTAACGGTTGTATGCGCGTTATAAAAGGATCCCATAAAAAGCAATTTAAGCATATAGATGACCCAAGTGACAAAAATAATATCCTTTTTCGAAAAGAGAAAATCTCAGAAAACGTAGACGAACGACTTGCAGCAGATTTAATTCTAAGACCTGGTGAAATGTCGGTTCATCACTACGGAGTGATCCATGGTTCTGAACCAAATTTCTCTAACGACCGGCGAATAGGATTTGCTATAGCTTTCGTAACTCCCGACACAATCGCCACAGGCCGTAACGAGACAGCCATGCTAGCAAGAGGTTATGCTTCCGAGAAAGATTGGGCGCTTGAGCCCCGACCGTTGGCAGACAGAGACAACAACGCACGGATAGCTCATGCACGCGCCATGAAAATCCGCGAAGGGCACTTTTATAATACAAATGGTAGAGCACTAGAATGATAATTCTTGGTGAAGCTCTGTAAAAAATTTAATATTAAGGGGAAAATAGATGCGTGCTATCGGTTTCGGGAAGTATGGAGGGCCAGAACTTTTAGAAATCATAGAGGTACCAGAGGTAAATGCGAGAAAAGGCGAAATCCGTATTCGTATTCACGCTGCTGCTGTAAATCCAACAGATATAATGTCCCGTATCGGAGCTCATTTTAAGCATAATAAGATCGATCCATTCCCTCATGTACCCGGCATGGATGTAGCGGGGGTTGTCGATCAAGTTGGTGACGGTGTAGATACAAACATAAATATTGGAGATCGAGTAATCGCTATGGTTGTTCCAAAAGGAATTCATGGCGCATATCGCGAACAAATTGTCTTAAAAGCAAATGCAGTAGTGCATGCGCCGATTAATACATCTCACGCGGAAGCATGTACTCTGCCTATGAACAGCCTCACTGCACGCTTATCACTGGATTTGATGAGTTTACAAGCGAGCTCTGTTTTAGCAGTTACAGGTTCGGCAGGCGCCTATGGTGGCTATATCATACAGTTAGCAAAAAACGATGGCCTCACAGTGATAGCAGACGCTGCTGATAAAGACTATGACCTCGTTCAATCGCTTGGCGCTGATTATATCGTCCCGCGTGGCCCAAATGTTGCTGCGGCTATTCGAAAAGAGTTTCCAGAAGGAGTGGATGGACTTGCTGATGGGGCAGTACAAAACGAAATAGTAATTGATGCGGTACGAGATGGTGGAGCATTTACTGCTGTCCGAGGCTTTGAGGGGGAACCGCAACGTTCTATAAACTTCTCGCAAACATTTGTAAGAAAATTAGATGGTGAATTCGAAAAACTCGATCAATTAAGGAAACTTACCAATGAACAAAAAATTACGCTACGTGTAGCGGATACATTCAAACCCGAAGACGCATCAGTCGCCCATACGCGCTTAGAGGCGGGAGGAACTCGGGGAAGACTAGTGATAGAATTTCACCCTGAAGATCTTTAATAACTATTGAATTATAACCTTAGTGCTGGAAAAGTTAGTTTACGTATAGCAGGTACCTATGACCTAGTGAAAGTGTCAGCAGCGCATGCCCGGTTAGAAGCAACCAGAACTCTCGGTCGGCTAGTATTTACATTTACAATTTACCTAATTTTTATTTATCCTTATATATTCGCCAGCAACAACAATAACCCATAGAAAAAACGTAAGTTTTTTAGCTACGAAGCCTATTTAAAGTGATATATTCTACAATATCGGATGTTTTTAAACCAAAATGGCAATTCTTGAATGGCCAACTTGCAATACGCCAGGAAACAATGCACGCGTGAAATGTGATTATTCACTTGCAAGGAACGTGCTGACAAAACCATAGAGAAGCAAAGCAAAAATTCTAAAATGCCTAAGTAAACATGTTAAACTTCTGCCCCCATAATTTTATTGCCATAATTTTCTCCTTTTTTATACTCCCCAACTAACATAATTAAAGCCGCCTTTTTACGGGCGGCTTTTTATATTTTATTATTGGTTGCGGGGGTAGGATTTGAACCTACGACCTTCAGGTTATGAGCCTGACGAGCTACCGGGCTGCTCCACCCCGCGTTAAT
>PANE01000036.1 GCA_002708305.1 Rhodospirillaceae bacterium | reverse complement strand
CACACCCGACAACTGCTTTTTTTATTGAAGAAAAATTCATAAACCCCTCCCAGGTTAGTTTGTGTCAAGATTGTAATGAACTCATTCTGACTGAGCAATAGTAATAACGGGATAAATGCTTTGGTTTTGAATTTTAATTAAAAGTTTCTGTAAAACTACACCAAATAGTAACAGAAAAGAATCTAATTTATCTGTTAAAGTCTTTTTCAGTACCGATAGTAAATTTATGCTCTTGGGATCGTATAAATAAATGAAAATATAGTAGTGAAGTAGTTGATGGGGTACGGACCGCTATTCCATTCAGGGTCTTGGTTGTTTAGTATCAAATCTAGACTGNTAATAAGTCTTCTGAATGTCGAAATAAGGAGAGCAGTATGCCGACTATTAAAACTGATGATGGCGTGGAGTTATATTATGAAGAATCTGGGAGTGGAACTCCTATAATTTTTGTTCATGAATTTGCCGGCGATACTCGAAGTTGGGAGCCACAAATGCGGCATTTTTCGAGACGTTACCGAGCAATCGCCTACAATGCTAGAGGATATCCACCATCTCAAATCCCCGGAAACGCCAATGATTATACTCAAAAAAGAGCGTGCGATGATATAAGGGCTGTTATGGATGGGCTTGATATAGATGTTGCTCATATCGTCGGGCTGTCTATGGGAGGGTTCGCCACACTACACTTTGGTTTTGATTATCCAGAACGAGCTCTTTCGCTTGTTGTTGGTGGATGTGGATATGGGGCAGAGCCGGATCAGCGGGAAAAATTTCAAAAGGAGACCCTTGCAACAATTGATAAAATAAAGAACGATACGATGGCTGTGGCAGGTGTCGCTTATGCATCTGGTCCAACCAGAGTGCAATATGAAAATAAGGACCCGCGCGGTTGGAAGGAATTTGAGACTCAATTACGTGAGCATTCCACAGAAGGTTCAGCACATACAATGATGGGGGTGCAGAGATTACGCCCTTCGCTGTACGAACTCGAGGAGAAAATGCGTTCTCTAACAGTCCCAACTATGATAATAAATGGAGATGAGGATGAGCCTTGCCTAGACCCAGGTCTATTTATGAAACGAAACATTTCTTCGAGCTCCTTAGTGGTCTTGCCGCGTTCAGGGCANACAATCAATCTTGAGGAACCGGCAATGTTTAACTGGTTCCTTGACGACTTTCTCCATCAAGTTGAGACTGGAAATTGGGGGTTGCGTGATCCTCGATCCCAGACAGGCAGCATTCTTGGCGATACCGCGAAAGGGGACTGAATTATGCGATTATCGGGACGTTCGGCATTCATAACCGGAGCAGCCAAAGGAATAGGTTTAAGTGTTGCTAAAGCATTTTCCAGGGAAGGCGCAACAGTGGCTCTTGCCGATATCTCTGGTGATGAGGTATCAAGGCAAGCCCTTAAAATTCAGAAAGAAACAGGTAACCGAGCATTAGGTATTGAGTGTAATGTTGCAGATAAGTTCTCAGTTGAAGCTGCCGTAAAAGAAACAGCAGATACTTTTGGGGGCATTGATACCTTGGCGTGCATGGCTGCNACAATGACCGCGAGGCAGGATGTTGTGGATTTATCAGAGGACGACTGGGAACGCACTCTTAGGGTGAATGTGACGGGGTCTTTCTTTGCGTGTAAATATACAATCCCCCATATGCGGCAGGCTAAACGAGGCTCTATAATCCTAACAGCGTCACAAATGGGTCAAGTGGCGTGGCCGGGGTCAACCGCTTATTGCACGACTAAAGGTGCTATTCTGCAACTAGTTAAAGGGATTGCATTGGATCACAAAGATGAGAACATTCGATGCAATAGTATTTCTCCAGGCGGCGTCGCAACTGATCGATTGCTTGCTCGCTGGGGTGATATGGAGACTGCAGAAAAGGAATGGGGACCTAAGCATGCACTTGGTAGACTTGGCCAACCGACTGAGATAGCATCAGGGGCGGTTTTCCTTGCAAGTGATGAGTCTAGTTTTATGACAGGAGCTGATCTCCTGTTGGATGGTGGTTACACTGCTTGGTAAAGATTGGAATATAAAATGACAGACCTACCCATTCTAGAAGTTCGGCGAATCGAAGCAAATATTATTAAACCAATCTATGAAGAAATGGCAGAGAGACTTGGAAAAGAGCAGGCGCAAGTTATTCTGGGAGGAGCGATAGAGAAAGCTGCTATTGATCAAGGTAAATCTTTGGCTGATGGCGAAGAACAGGGCCCAAGCTTGCGTGCTTTTATATCTTTGTTCGAACGCTGGAAAATGGGAGGAGCCCTTGAAGTGGACGTATTGCATGAAGCAGACGACCAATTCGATTTTAATATAACGAGATGCAGATATGCGGAAATGTATAAAGATATGGGAATGGGTGAAATAGGACATCTATTATCATGTGGCAGAGATGGCTCTTTCTGCACTGGGTATGACCCTAGGATTGAATTGGAACGCGGGCAAACAATTATGGGCGGCGCTACGCACTGTGACTTCCGCTATAAATTCAAAGAATAATACAGGGGATAAATTTTAAAGTTAGTTTCAATAGTTAAAGAATTAAGAAATCAGAGAAGTTTAATCTAGGNGTATAAATATGGGGCCGTTAGACGGTTTTAAAATTTTAGAATTGGCTGGAATTGGGCCTGGTCCAATGGCTGCAATGTTACTCGCAGATATGGGGGCTACGGTTTTACGGGTCGAGAGATTGGAGCCGGCGGGACTTGGGGTGCAAAGACCGCTCAACTGCGATATCACACTGAGATCTAGGAAAGCAATTGCTTTAGATTTAAAAACTACATCTGGNGTTAAAAAAGCACTCCAACTGGTAGAAAAATCAGATGCGTTAATTGAGGGATTTCGACCAGGAGTAACTGAAAGGTTGGGTCTTGGCCCAAATGATTGTTTCGCTATGAACCCAAAACTTGTTTATGGCCGGATGACTGGTTTTGGACAAAATGGGCCAATGGCTCAAGCAGCAGGACATGATTTAAATTATATAGCGATGAGTGGTGCTCTGGCAGCAATTGGAAGGTCTGGGCAAAAACCTACCCCACCCTTAAATCTGGTTGGTGACTATGGTGGTGGAGCTTTGTATCTTGTTGTAGGTGTATTAGCCGCGTTATTGGAGGCTCAAAAGTCTGGGAAGGGTCAGGTTGTCGACGCAGCAATGGTGGATGGGGCTGCATCTCTGATGGCAGCACCCTTTGGTATGTTTGCTGCTGGATTACTTACAAAAGATAGAGGATCCAATGTTTTAGACTCGGGCGCTTATTTTTATGATTCTTATGAATGTTTAGATGGAAAATTTGTATCAATAGCGGCAATTGAAAGTAAGTTTCATTCAGAAATGTTTAGCTTAATGGAACTAGACATATCATTAGTGCAGAATCAGATGGATAGGGAACATTGGCCACGTCTTAAAAAAATGATGGAAGAAAAGTTTAAAACAAAGACACGAGATGAATGGACTTCTATAATGGGCGGGAGCGATGCATGTTTTGCACCCGTTTTAGAAATGGATGAGGTAGCTGAGGACCCTCACAATGCAGAGCGTGAAACATTTATTAATATAGATGGAGTAACACAACCTGCACCTGCCCCCCGATTTAGCAGAACGCCTAACCCCGATCCGACGCCACCTATAAAAGCTGATATGATCGAGCTTGAGGATGCTTTAGATGGATGGCTTTCAACAGAAGAAATTAGCTTATGGAGATAGCAGTTANTAGAGGCTTACTCCGTGCAGTATGAATTAAGCGAAGATAATAGACGTATCAAAGAAATGGTGCGCCGAATTGCTCTGGAACAAGTAGCCCCTCGCGCCGATGAAATAGATGCCAAGGCAGAGTATCCTCAGGATATGTTTGATTTACTTAGAGATTTAGGGCTTTTCACATTGCCGTTTGAAGAAAGATATGGGGGCATGAATAGTATTTTGAGTGCCTGTATAGCGATCGAGGAATTTGGTCGGATTTGTTACAATACAGCCTATCTATTAGTGGTTCAATGGGTTCCTTTTGGAGCAATTCTGGCCGGTGGTTCGGAAGACCAAAAGGAAAAATATCTTCCCGGGTTGGCGGATGGTTCAATTCGTGGGGCTTTTTCTACTACAGAATCGCAGAGTGGTTCTGATGTTGGGGGCATTTTAACCCGCGCTACCCCAGTTAAAGGTGGTTATCAAATTAGTGGTAATAAAATTTGGTGCACTAACTCCTCTGTTGCTGACTTTGTGGTGGTTGCTGCACGGTTGGANGGTATGGAGGGAAAAAGGGCGATAAATTTTTTTATTGTCGATAGAGGAAGCAAAGGTTTTTCAATAGGGGATCCAGAAAATAAAATGGGTGCGCGAGGGATACCTTCTTGCCCACTGTATTTCGACGATGTGTTTGTTGATCAAGATGCAATGCTGGGGAAGCCGGGTGAGGGATTTAGGATTGTTATGGAAGCCTTCAATATATCGCGCCCTATTATTGGGGCTCGTGGTGTGGGATTATCGCAAGGAGCTTTCGATCATGCCTTAGCATTCGTAAAGGAGCGACGAGCCTTCGGCGAGCAGATAGTAGATTTTCAAGGTGTTCGGTGGATGTTAGCGGATATGCATGTACAAACTGAAGCCGCGAGAAACCTGGTTTATAAGGCNGCGGCATCAGCGGACTTGGGCGTAACAGGAAAGGCATTAGCTATAGAGGCCGCCGTGGCCAAATGTCATGCAAGTGATACAGCAATGAGCGTTGCTACGGACGCTGTCCAGCTATTCGGTGCCTCTGGGATTTCATCTGATTATCCAATTAATCGTTATTTCAGAGATGCAAAAGTTCTTCAGATTGTTGAAGGAACACAGCAGATACAAAGAAATATCATAAGTCGTTATTTGGTCGATGGGATCTAAGACCTATGATGTTTGCGTCGCGATATTATCTAATGCCCCCTGCAATATGTAGGCTGCGGCCGCTTGGTCTATTTTAGCTGCTCTTCGCTTGCGGGTCATATCCGCTCTTAACATCACCTTTTCTACTGCGACTGTGCTCAATCGTTCATCCCAAAAAGCAGCTGGAAGTTGAAGTGCTTTAATAAGGTCAAGTGTCCAATCGCGTGTTGCTTGTGCCCTTGGCCCCTCTGTNCCGTCCATGTTGATGGGGAGTCCAACAATTAATCCACCGACTGCATATTCTTTAACTACCTTGTCTAACTCTATTGAGTTTTTGCTTAATTTAAGACGTATCAGCGTAGTAATTGGACTGGCAATTTTTAAAAATGGATCTGATACTGCTATACCAATAGTTTTGCTTCCCAGGTCGATACCAAGTAGCCGGGTGTTTTTTTTAATATGAGCCACTAATTCGTTTGGCCTCATAAAAATCATGTTTCCGGCTGACATCAGTAACTACCTTTTAAAGGGCATAAAAAAATGTTTTAACAAAATACACGCCTACGGATTGCGCCAAAGGCATAGTTTTCGTTAAATAAAGAGAACTGATATTAAGTATAAAGATGTTATACGTTTAACTAATTAACAAAAGGCTTAATGAATGTCACTGGATAAAACTACCGTGAAGCGTGTAGCTCACCTGGCGCGTCTACGAGTGGATAACGATCACCTTGAAAAGACAGCTGAAGAACTGAATAATATCCTCAGTTGGATAGAGCAACTGGATGAAGTAGAAGCTTCCGGCATTGAACCTTTAGCAAGTGTTACAGGGCATTCGTTGCCTGAAAGAGCCGATGAAGTTAAAGATGGTGCGTGTCCCGATAGAGTGCTTAGCAACGCTCCAGATAGAGAATCTAATTTTTTTGTCACACCAAAGGTCGTTGAATGATGGGAAGTATTCTGGACTTAGATTTGGCNGGCGCACAAGATTCTTTGCTGAAAAAAGAGTTGTCAGCGGTAGAACTAACTGATGCCTATCTAAATGCAATGGATGCGAACATGGATCTAAATTGTTACATCACAGCAACACCTGAAAAAGCTTTGCAGATGGCAAAAAAGTCGGATGAGAGAATTAATATAGGCGAAGCTCTTCCGCTTGATGGCATCCCAATTGGCATAAAAGACCTGTTTTGCACAAATGGAGTTTTAACTACTGCTGGATCTAATATTCTCAATGGGTTTGTTCCAACTTACGAGTCTTCGGTGACAGCAAATTTGTGGAAAGATGGTGCGGTTATGCTTGGTAAGTGCAATATGGATGAGTTTGCAATGGGTTCAGCAAATACAACCAGCTACTATGGTGCTGTTGAGAGCCCTTGGAGACGCATTGATAAGCCTGAACTCGCACTGGTGCCAGGAGGTTCATCTGGAGGGTCGGCGTCTGCAGTCTCGGCTCGACTTGCACTTGCCGCTACGGGAACAGATACAGGCGGTTCTATAAGNCAGCCTGGAAGTTTTTGCGGTATCGTGGGATTAAAACCAACTTATGGGCGTTGTTCGCGCTGGGGAACGATAGCCTTTGCCTCTTCGTTAGATCAGGCTGGGCCATTGGCGAGAACAGTTCGTGATGCCGCTATCATGTTGAAAACTATGGCAGGTCATGACCCAAAAGACTCTACCTCAGCAAATATACCAGTCCCTGATTTTGAAAAATCTTTGACGGGAGACGTGCGTGGCCTTCGTATTGGAATTCCAAAAGAGTATTTTTTGGATGGGATGCCTTCAGAAATAGAAGAGCTTTGGGAAAAAGGCATAGAAATGCTTCGTGATTCTGGAGCAATAATTGTAGATGTGAATATGCCTCATACTAAATTTGCATTACCAACCTACTATATAATAGCTCCTGCAGAAGCCTCCTCAAATTTGGCTCGTTATGATGGCGTTCGATACGGTTTAAGAATTGAGGGAGATACACTAGAGGATATGTATGAGAAAACCCGCAGTATAGGTTTCGGAACTGAGGTTAAAAGAAGGATAATGATTGGTACCTACGTACTGTCGGCTGGTTATTATGATGCTTATTATTTAAAAGCTCAAAGGGTCAGATCATTAATTAAACAAGATTTTGATACCGTCTTTGAGGATGTTGACGCTCTGTTGACGCCAACCGCTCCATCTGATGCTTTTGCTATCGGAGAAAATGATGATGATCCAATCAAGATGTATCTCAATGATATTTTTACGGTCCCTGCCAGTTTAACGGGTGTGCCAGCTATTTCAGTGCCAGTTGGATTATCAAAAAAAGGATTGCCATTAGGATTGCAAGTTATCGGGAAGATGTTTGATGAGGACTTGGTGCTGCGGGTAGGGGGTGCCTTAGAGGAAATGGCGGGTTTTGATACTCACCCAAAAGGAGGAGTGTGAAATGGCACAACTTTTACGGGGTGAAACTGGAGATTGGGAGATTGTTGTNGGATTAGAGNTTCACGCACAAGTAAGTTCCGAAGCAAAATTATTCTCCAGTGCGGCTACAAAATTTGGTGCGGAACCTAATAGCCAAGTTTCGTTAGTTGATGCGGCTATGCCTGGCATGTTGCCTGTTATTAATAAAGAATGTGTTCGGCAAGCAATTAAAACTGGTCTTGGTATCAATGCTAAAATTAATCTTTTTAGTGTTTTTGATCGGAAAAATTATTTTTACCCGGATCTACCTCAAGGGTACCAGATAAGTCAGTTCAAACAACCTATCGTAGGAGAAGGTTTTTTGGAAATTGAAGTCAGTGATGGTGAAAAGCGAATTGGTATAGAAAGGTTGCATCTCGAACAGGATGCGGGAAAGTCGATCCATGATCAACACCCGNCCAGAACCTTTATTGATCTCAATCGCTCAGGGGTGGCATTAATGGAAATTGTTTCAAAGCCTGATATGAGGTCAGCGGAGGAAGCGGGCGCATACGTAAAAAAAATGAGATCTATTGTTCGATATTTAGGAACTTGTGATGGAAATATGCAAGAAGGCTCTCTTCGCTGCGATGTTAACGTTTCGGTTCGAAAACCCGGCGAAGAACTTGGAACACGATGNGAAATAAAAAACGTCAACTCAATTCGCTTTGTTCAGCAAGCTATCGAATACGAAGCACGACGNCAAATTCAAATGATTGAAGCCGGTAATTTAGTTATTCAACAAACGAGGCTTTTTGATGCAAATAAAGGGGAAACCCGTTCAATGAGATCAAAAGAAGAAGCTCACGATTACAGGTATTTTCCAGATCCAGATCTCTTGCCATTGGAATTTAATGAAGCGCTAGTTAAGTCTATTGCGGATGATATGCCGGAGTTACCAGATGCCAAGCGAGCTCGGTTTATAACTGATTACGAATTGTCTGAATCGGATGCAACGCTATTAGTGGAGGAACGAGACACAGCTGATTTTTATGAAAAGCTATCAAAAAATAGAGATAAAAAATTATCGGCAAACTGGTTAGGTACAGAATTGTTCGGCGCCTTGAATAAAGAGGGGTTAAGTTTGAATGAAAGCCCAGTCAGCGCTGATTCACTGGGAGCTTTAATAGATCTTATTAGTGACGGAACGATCTCCGGTAGGATAGCGAAAGATGTTTTTGTTGATATGTTTGACAGTGGTGAGGACGCCGCAAAGATCGTTAAAAAAAAGGGACTTATACAAATCTCCGACTCCAATGAGATATTAGAATTAGTAAATGCAGTAATTTCTGAGAACGAAACAAAAGTGATGGAATTTAGAGAAGGTAAGGATAAGCTATTTGGTTTTTTTGTAGGCCAGGTGATGAAGAGAAGCCAAGGAAAAGCTAATCCAAAAATTGTAAACGATTTATTAAGGGAAAAACTAGGACAGTAATACTCGCGTTTATTACTGCCTTAATGAGGAGTACGTTAAATGCGAATAAAAACACTTCTAAAGATANAAATTGCCGAGATTATAGCAGATGAGGTGTTTCGGTTTGGTAAAGAGGAGAATTTGCATCCCCTAGCTGTCGCGGTCTTGGATGGCGGAGGTCATCCTGTCTTAATGAAGCGGCAAGACGGGGCTGGTATAATGCGGTGCGATATCGCGATTGGCAAAGCTTGGGGAGCCCTGGGAATGGGTATCTCTAGTCGGCTCATTCGAGATCGGTTATCAGAAAGGCNGAGTTTTCAGAATGCCTTGGCATCTGTATCAAGCGGTAGATTTGTCCCAGTGCCGGGTGGAGTTTTAATTAATGATGAAAAAAATGAAACGATCGGAGCTGTTGGTGTCAGTGGAGACACTTCTGATAAAGACGAATACTGCGCTATCAAGGCTATCTTAACCTCAAAGTATCAACCAGAGCCTGCTCTGCCATCTAAAACTTGGCGCGCTTCGAAATTGTGATGTTGTATTTAAGAAATAAGTCCTGTCATATTTTTTTGATAATAATCGAGAAATCTAAAGTTGCACGTTGATCCAAATCTAACGGCGATAGCTGTTGTTTTTTCAGTGGCCTTATTATGTGGTCTACTATTAATGCGCCTCAAGCAGCCAGCGATAGTAGGATATATTTTGGCTGGCATGATTCTTGGTCCCTCTGGGTTTGGCATTATAGAGGAGACAAGTGCTGCTAAGACGTTGGCAGAATTAGGAGTTTTACTCCTGCTGTTTCTAATTGGAATGGAGTTAAGTCTAAGGGCCTTCAAAACAGTTTATAAAATAGCGTTTTTCGTGGTTCTCGTTCAGATCGTACTTTCAGTTTGCACAACTTCCCTTGTCGCGTTGGTNATGGAGTGGAGTGTTCAACAAGGGATACTTCTTGGGTTTGTGTTAGCTGTTTCAAGCACGGCTGTAACAGTAAAAGTATTAGATGATATAGGCGAGTTGAGAACTCAATTCGGTCGGATTACTGTTGGTGTTTTAATAGCTCAGGATCTTGCTGTTGTTGCAATGCTTTTAATCATTGAGGCGCTCAATCCGAATGCGTCTTTTGATTATTCCATAATATGGCGTACGGCCGTTGCACTGATAATAGTTGTNGTATTAATTAAGTTTTTATCTAGACGCGAACGTATGCGTTTACCTCTTCGATCTGCTTTTGGGGTAGATAGAGAGGTAGTGCCTATAGCTGCCCTGGCATTTTGTGGTGTTTGCGCTACAGCTTCGGGACTGATGGGGCTATCGACAGCTTTTGGAGGGTTCTTAGCTGGTTTAGTTGTTGGTAATTCCTCTGAGCGTCAGATCGTCCTGCGAGGCACTCGTCCTATCCAAAGTGTATTGTTAGTTGTTTTTTTTCTTTCTGTTGGTCTTTTGATTGATATTAATTTTTTCTTTGAAAACCTTGGGACTTTGTTAGTTGTGTTTATTTTAGCGACAGTTGCTAAAGGGCTCATTAACGTTATTGCTTTGCGAATCTCCGGTCAGCCATGGGAACAATCGGTTATTGCAGGCGTAACATTAGGACAGATAGGAGAATTTGCATTTGTTATAGCTAGTGTTGGTTTAACTGTAGGGGCTATAAACACTGATGGGTATAAAATAGCAGTAGCTGTTATCGCTCTAAGTTTAATGTTAGGGCCTGTTTGGGTGGCATTGGAGCGCCATTTGAGCGCCGCTGAGGATTTGGGCGAACGGCTCTCTGCTGTAGAAAAAAATGCAAAAGTATATTTTAATGATAAGCGTATTGAAGTAATCAATAAGCTTCCACAATTTAGCAAAGCAATTATGATAATCGGGTTTGATGTTTGTCAAAAGATTAAGGGCTATGTAATGACAATATATTCCGATAGAAAACGTTAAGCATGCAATTGCTGTGGAGAATAATTTGATTTTTTAAAGAGAATTGATAAGATTTCTTTAGTCTTGCCAAGAAAGGGGCTACCTATGCCAATAGAGCGCTTTATGGTGCCGGACGAAATGGAACCCGTTAGTCATTATTGTCATGTCGTAAAGGCTGGTGGCTACATTTGGTTGTCTGGAATGGTAGGCGTTGCGTCGGATGGATCAATTCCAAACGATACAGTCGATCAATTTGATATAGCACTGAGGACAATCGACAATTGTTTACGATATGCGGGCGGTTTGCCTAATCAAATTATAAAAGTCGAGGTTTTTATGACTGATATTAGCGAGCGGGAATTAATAAATCCGGCCAGAATAAAATATTTTGGAACTAATAAACCGGCATCTACGTTAATAGAAGTGTCGGCTTTAGTGGACNCAAGGATGAAAGTTGAAATCGAAGCGGTTGCATTTTTAAACTATTGAGTAATAGACGAGGGAAAGGATCTATAATGTCTATCGAACGTCATATGGTGCCGGGCATGAGAACGCCGGTCAGCCATTTCTGTCACGTGGTCAAAGCAGGTGATATGATTTGGCTTTCTGGAATGACAGGTGTCGCTGNAGATAAATCAATTCCGGATAGCACAGTGGAACAATTTAAATTAGCAATGGCAGCGCTGCATAAAGCGTTGATAGCCGCAGGTGGAAATTCCGATCAGATCGTAAAGGTCCAAGTATTTATGACTGACATAAGTGAGAGGGAATTAATCAATCCTATTAGAGTAGAATATTTTAAAGAACATAAACCAGCATCTACTTTGGTGGAAGTTTCTGGACTTGTCGACCCTAGAATGAAAGTGGAGATTGAGGCCGTTGCGTATATTGGAGAATAAAGATTCATTCCATCAATTATTAANCCAATAGGGCGTTGGGCTATATATTTTTACCAAAAAATCGACAAAAGCCCTAACCTTAGGTGATAGATGTCTGTTAGAAGGATAAACAGCATAAATAGGGTTGTCTTCTCGAACAAATTCTTCGAGTAAAGGNACGAGTTTTTTCTCTCTAACATAAGGCCCTGCAAGAAATTCCTGGGTCATCCCTAACCCACCTCCCGCTAGTAGCGTTGTCAGTATGCCATCACCCTCGTTAACTGCTATAGCGCCATTAACTTTCATAATTCTTTCAATCCCGTTAATTAAAAAATGCCAATCATTTAGGGGGTTTCCTGGAGGCCAAGTAATGAGCCTATGTTCCTTTAAATCATCCACAGCATTTGGAGTGCCATTTTTTTTGAGATACTCGGGGGTCGCTGCAATATATCGTCGGTTCGGGGCTANACGGCGGGCTATTAAACTAGAGTCTTTCAATTGTGAGATCCGTATTGCTAAATCGATCCCTTCATCTACCAGATCAACTACTCTATCGTTAACTTGAACCTGAACTTCGACTTCTGGNAACATATCCAAAAATTTTGGCAAGTGCGGAGTTAAGTGACGATGAGCAAATGTTACTGGAGCTGTTATTTTCAAAAGGCCACGTGGTGCTGCATGAGCGCTTGATACTGCGTTTTCTGCCTCTGCAACATCGGTAATAATTCTTTTGCAACTTTCATAATATGCTGTGCCCTCTTGGGTCACACTTATACGTCTCGTAGTTCTATTAATAAGGCGCACGCCGAGGCGATCTTCAAGAGCTGAGAGTTGCTTACTCACAACCGATGGCGATACGTTTAAACTGCGGGCTGCGCCGGCAAGGCTGTCATTCTCGACGACAGAACAGTATACTTTCATCGCTGTAAATGTATCCATACTTATAGGTTACTATAATTTTTTAAAAAGTTCTATATTATTGCGATATTGGAACTAATCATGTCGTCTTGGATACTTTTCGGAATGTAAATAAAGTTTATATGGATTTTGCTTCAGCCGCACTATTTTGGAGATGATGATTGTCGAACGAGAAAACTAAAGATCCACAGACATTACTAGCTCAGGCGCTTGGCTGGGTAGATAAACAGACATCGGCTTTGGTCCCGCCTATATACAATTCTGTCACTTACGAGCGNGATGTTGATAATGCTTATAGTAATGGTTTTATTTACTCTAGAAACAGTAACCCAACTGTTCAACAAGTAGAGCAATTAATGGCAAAACTTGAAATGGGTCAAGATGCTATTTTAGTTGGGTCTGGGATGTCTGCGGCTACTATTCCGTTTATGACCCTGAAGTGCGGCGATCATGTCATTATACAATCGGTTATGTACTGGGCTATAAGGAAATGGTTAATGAGTTTTGCAGATCAATGGGGGATAAATGTTGAGTTCTTTGATCCTGGTGATATCAATACTTTAAAAAAATTGATACGTCCGACAGAAACAAAAGTAGTATGGCTTGAGTCACCCGCTAATCCGTCGTTTTCGTGTATTGACATTGCGCAAGTATCGGAGATTACCAGAGGTACAACTGCTCGCCTGTGTGTTGATTCAACTATTGCAACGCCAATTTTAACTAGACCGATTGAATTGGGGGCAGACCTGGTTATGCATTCTGCCACAAAATACCTTAACGGTCATAGTGACGTAACGGCAGGNGTGTTAGTGACTGCGCGTGATGATGATTGGTGGAAACAAATGAGAGACATCAGAACGTATCATGGAAAGATATCCAGCCCATCTGATGCTTGGCTTCTATTGCGTGGACTGCGAACTTTACATCTACGTGTAAAGCAATCTAGTGAAAGTGCTATGGCGATCGCTAAACATTTCGAANACAACAGCAAAATTACAGAAGTATTATACCCAGGACTTGTTAATTCACNCACTCATGATGTAGCAAAAAAACAAATGATGGGTGGTTATGGTGGAATGCTCTCTATTAGATTTAAAGGGGGGCAATCTTATGCGATTGATGTCGCAGCTCGACTAAAAATATTTAAGCGGGCTACATCATTTGGTGGTGTGGAAAGTTTAGTTGAGCATCGTGCGTCAATTGAGGGTGAAGGCACTCCAGTGCCGGGTGATCTTCTTCGTTTCTCAGTAGGCATAGAATGTATCGATGATTTAATTGAGGATCTTGAGCAAGCAATTAGATAAAAAGCTAGAAGTATTTTGAGTTTCACAAAAATAATAAGGATATATAGATGCAAAACCTTACGTCTTTAGCGCAAACAGTGGGAACCTTGCTAATAGAAAGGAAGCAAACACTGGCTATTTCAGAGTCATCTTCCGGCGGACTGATTTCTGCCGCTCTTTTATCTATACCGGGTGCGTCTGCATATTTTATGGGTGGGGGTGTGATCTATACGCATCGAGCCCGCGAGGTGTTGTTGGACATAGATTTCAAAGAACACCCTGGTGTCCGTTCCTCAAGTGAACCCTATGCGTTATTGGCTGCAAATACGATCCGTGAGCGGTTAGGTACATATTGGGGGCTTGCAGAGACGGGGGCCGCTGGCCCCAAAGGGAACCGATACGGTGATGCTTCAGGGCATACCTGCGTCGCAGTATCGGGCCCTGTTGAACAAGTTATAACGTTAGAAACAGGGATCTCGGATCGGGAGGAAAATATGTGGTTNTTTGCAAAAAAGTCCCTTGAAACACTAGAAAATTCAATACTTGNTCACAAACAATGATAATGCCTTAAGCATTATCCTGCTTAATTATATCTGAGGCTTTCTCTCCAATCATAATGCATGCNGCATTTGTGTTTCCTGATACCATTGTAGGCATAATGGAGCCGTCTGCAATACGGAGACCTGAAAGGCCATGGACACGCAAATGATCATCGACAACTGCTCCAGGTCCCTGGCCCATACGGCATGTTCCAATCGGATGGTAAGCTGTTTCTGCTGTGTTTCGTATATAATTTAGAATTTGGTCATCACTCTCAATCTCGCGTCCAGGTAAAAATTCATCACCNCGAACATTTTTCATGGCATCNGTGTCCATAATTTGTCTGATTTTCTTAACGCCACCGAGCATCGCATCCCGGTCTATTTGATCGGATAAAAAATTGAAGTTTATAGCCGGCTGCTCGCTTGGAAGTGGAGATTGTATGTGAATAGAACCCAAACTTTCTGGTCTGAGTTGATAGACAGCCACCGTGATCCCTGGGAAATCGTGTAACAGTCGTTTTTTATAATTTTTCACGGCGTAAGGAACAATATGCATTTGGACATCGGGTGTTTCCATATCATCGCGGGTCCGAAGAAATGCTAACATCGGTGCGGATGGTAAACTCATAAATCCACGTTTTTGAAACAGATACCGCAGTACTTGCCAAGCTGGGCCCAGTCCTTGCATTCGTTTATTATACGATAAATCTCCACGTTTCATATGAAATTTGATAGGAGCGTTGATGTGATCTCTTAAATGTTCACCGACTCCCATTAGTTCGTGCTCAATTTTAATGCCATGAGATCTGAGAAGTTCAGGCTGTCCTATTCCTGACAGTTCTAGGAGTTGAGGGGAGGCAACACCTCCGGTGCATATGATAACTTCTTTGGAAGCTTTTGCGCGTATGGTTTTCCCTTTACAGTGATAGTCAATACCGACACATCTTTTACCCTCCATAATAACTTTTTGTGTATGGGCTCCTGTCTCTATGCGCAGGTTTTTACGGTTTTTNATTGGTTTTAAATAGCATCGGGCAGTGCTCATTCTAACCCCATTACTAATTGTAGTTTGTGTGCGGACGATTCCCTCTTGCGACACGCCATTGTAATCAGGGTTATGCGGAATTCCTAATTCAGTAGCTGCATCCCTTAGCGCGTCATAAAGAGGGCCTTCGTCTGTGGCCNTACTAACTTTTAANGGCCCTCCTTGCGACCTNAGGTCGTTCGACCCATGCTCATAATCTTCCATTCTCTTAAACGTTGGCAAAACATCATCGTAGCTCCAGCCTCTATTTCCAAGCTGTCCCCACGTGTCATAGTCTAATTGTTGTCCCCGGACAAACACTAAACCATTTATGGAACTTGACCCGCCAAGCAACTTTCCCCGTGGAACCGGGATGCGTCGATTAGCAGTTCCCTCTTCCGGTTGTGAACTATATCTCCAATTAGCAGTGGGATGATCAATAAGAAGTCCGAAACTAGCAGGTATTCGAGAATATGGATGGCTTTTGGCTCCCGCCTCGACTAAGAGAACACTCCATTGACTTTTTTCTGTCAACCTATTAGCCAGTACCGATCCCGCTGATCCAGCACCAACTATGATAAAGTCATATGAATCAACATCCACAGGTCTACTCCTCTTGTAATTTTCATGACTTTAACATTTTTTTAAACTATAGCTACCATCTCATTATACGCTTTTAATATTCTAAAACTCATATGATATCTAAGAATTAGAAAAATTGAATTCATTACAAAGTGTTAACTGCTATCTAATTTAATGAAAATAGTTCATGTTATACATATATTAAAATAACATATGGTGCATGCTTTGGCTCATAACTTAATGACTTACAAAGACCGTTATGATCTTATTGTCATAGGGAGCGGCCCTGGTGGACGCCGCGCTGCGATCCAGGCAGCAAAATTTGGAAAAAGTGTTCTTGTCGTCGAGAGTGGAAAGCGGGTTGGTGGGGTCTCTGTTCATACAGGTACCATTCCGAGTAAGACACTTAGAGAAACCTCATTAAATCTTTCAGGTTGGCGCGAGCGCGAATTTTATGGCCGCGCCTATCGAGTAAAACAGAATATAACTGCAGAAGATTTAAAAAAGCGTCTTCACATGACTCTGGATCATGAAGTGGAGGTTCTTGAGCATCAATTTGCTAGAAATGGTGTGCAAACGCTTTACGGGAAGGCCAGGTTTAAAGACCCACACACAATACAAGTTAGACTAGACAGTGACGAAGATATGAAGATTTCTTCAGAAAAATTCATAATAGCGACAGGCTCAAAACCATATAGGCCAGATTTTATTCCGTTTGATGGTGTTTCAGTTTTTGATAGTGACGAAATTTTAAATATGAAGCGCGTGCCAAAAAGTATAGCCGTTGTCGGAGGAGGCGTAATAGGCGTGGAGTATGCTACTATTTTCAGTGCTTTGGATATTCCAGTAACGCTTATAGAATCAAGAGAAACGATTTTAGATTTTGTAGATAAAGAGATAATAGCAACGCTTTTGCACGAATTGCGTGATAGGGGGGTGACTTTACGTTTGGGGAATTCAATAGAGGAAATAACCCGAGTTAAAAATGGCCGCTGTAAAATCACTTTAAAGAGTGGACGATTAGTGCGCAGTGATATGGTCCTTTTTGCTGCCGGTAGATATGGAGCCACGAAAGATTTTGGGCTCGAAGATATTGGGATTATGCCGAATGAGAGAGGAAGACTGACTGTTGATGATAAGACGCTCCAAACAATAGTGCCACACATCTATGCGGTGGGCGATATTATTGGTTTTCCTAGCTTGGCCTCAACTTCAATGGAGCAGGGTAGAATAGCTGCTTGTCATGCTTGTAATCAATCGACGTATACACCCCCAGAATTCTTTCCTTATGGTATTTATTCTGTTCCCGAAATTTCGACGATTGGTAAAACCGAGGAAGAAGCTAAAGCTGAAGGGATCGCGTACGAAGTTGGAATAGCGCGGTTCAGAGAGACATCTAGAGGACAAATTATGGGGTTAGAGAGTGGTATGATGAAAATCCTTATCTCTCTTGAAACGCGCCAACTTCTCGGTGTTCACATCATTGGAGAAGGTGCAACAGAGCTTATCCATATTGGTCAAGCTGTATTAAACTTAAAAGGCTCAGTAGAATATTTTGTTGAAAACACATTTAATTACCCAACACTGGCGGAGGCATATAAAATAGCTGCCCTCGATGTTTGGAATAGAATGCCACGTGCTAAATGATACGAATCACTTTAAGCAGATAGAAAGGTAATTTTTATTTAAAAGACTGGGTTCTATAGAATGTACTCTGGCGACTTAAACAGCCAAAAACTATCAATCTTGAATGATGTCTATGGTTTTCAAAGTTTTCGGACCGGCCAGGAACAAGTCGTGGATAGTTTGCTAGCTGGAGAAAATACTTTAGCGGTTATGCCAACTGGTTCTGGTAAGTCATTATGCTTTCAAATCCCATCTCTTATCCTTGGAGGATTAACAGTAGTAGTATCTCCACTTGTTGCATTAATGCAGGATCAAGTAGCGGCGTTGCGATTAAATGGTGTTGCTGCTGAAACGATAAATTCAGGACGCGCCAGAAGTGACAACATAGTATCTTGGAGGAACGTCAAGTCAGGCTTGGCGCCCCTTTTATATATGGCCCCTGAGCGATTGATGAGTGAGCGAATGCTCGTTGCTCTAAAAGAACTGCCAGTCAAACTTTTTGCGATCGACGAGGCTCATTGTATATCTCAATGGGGACCGGCTTTTAGGCCGGAATACGAGGAACTTTGCCGTTTAACCACTCTATTTCCCAATACTCCAATCGCCGCGTTAACAGCGACGGCTGATGAGGCAACTCGCCAGGATATTGTTGATCGCCTTTTTGGTAAAAAAGCAAATGTTTATGTTACAGGGTTCAATAGGCCTAATATTAAGTTGAGTGTTACTGGGAAACATGATTGGCGTAAGCAAATGTTATCGTTTGTAGACAAGAATAAGGGAAATAGTGGGATAATCTACTGCCTTTCCAGAAAAAAAACAGATGAAACGACGGATCTCCTAATTAAAAATGGTTATAATGCTTATCCGTACCATGCTGGAATGAATAAATCTGTTAGGGAAAAAAACCAAGACTCATTTATGACCCAAGATGGGGTGATTATGGTGGCCACTATAGCTTTTGGCATGGGGATTGATAAACCTGACATTCGATTTGTTCTTCATGCCGACCTACCCTCAAGCATAGAGGCCTATTATCAAGAGATAGGACGAGCTGGCCGCGATGGAAAACCAGCAGATGTATTAATGTTGTATGGATTAGAAGATATTCGTATGAGACGTATCTTTATTGAGCAGGAGGAAGGCGGGAATGATCGGCGAAGGAGAGAACACCAGAGATTAACTGCTTTGCTTGGGTATTGTGAGGCCCCTAGTTGCAGACGAAAAACTTTATTATCTTATTTTGGTGAAAATAGTACTGAATGTGGAAATTGTGATGTTTGTTTGGAACCCGGGTCCTTAGCTCATGGTACAACAGAAGCGATATTGTTAATAAACACTATTTTGGAAACCGGTGAAGTATTTGGAGCGGGGCATATTATAGATGTTATCCGAGGAAGTACTTCAGATAAGATCCATCGGTTAAAACATGAATTTTTGGATATGTATGGTACGGGTATTGGGAAGAGAAAAGAAGAATGGCAATCTATTCTTCGTCAGCTTGTCGCAAGCGGTTTTTTAGAAATGAATGTTCGTGAATATGGTAGTCTCAAGGTTACAAAATTAGGTCATTCGATAAAATCTGGTGAGCAATATTTCAAATATCGAAAACTAGCGTTCAATAGTAAAAATAATAAACTTAATGACCCTATCAAACTGGAGGCTACAAAACTAAACGGCCTTGACGCAACTTTATTAAAAGAGCTGAAGGCACTTCGTTCGCAACTCGCCAGAGCCAGAAAAGTTCCCCCCTATGTTGTATTTACTGATAGAGCCTTGCACGATATGACTATAAAATCCCCTCGCAATAAGGATGAATTTTCTAAAATTCATGGTGTGGGAGCGAAGAAATTGAAGGATTTGGCGCAACCGTTTATAGAATTGATAAAGAATATAAAACCTGCTGTGTAGATGAATAATAAGTTATGATTTTAATATTTGGGGTTTCAAATGGATTTAAAACTGAAAGATAAACGTGTAATCGTGACTGGTGGAAGTAGGGGCATTGGTCTTTCTATTGCAAGGGAATTTGCAAAAGAAGGGGCTGCTGTTTCAATTTGTGCAAGAGGACAAGAAAGTTTAGGTAACGCTCGTAGTCTATTAGAGAAATTTGGTGGTAAAGTTCATGTTGCAACCTGTGATGTATCTGATCCACCATCTCTACAGCAGTATATAGAAGATGCAGTTGCTGCTTTAAATGGGTTGAATATCTTAGTTAATAATCCCTCTGGTTTTGGACGTACTGACGACGAGGCGGGCTGGCAAGCTGGATTGGATATAGATTTAATGGCATTAGTAAGAGGATCTTGGGCGGCAGTCCCTCATATTGAAAAAGCTGGGGGTGGAGCATTAATTCATACTTCGTCTATCTCGGGTCTGACGTCCTCTTTGAGAACCCCACCATACGGAGCAGTAAAGGCCGCGGTCATCCAATATACAAAAACACAAGCCCTTCAACTGGCTTCTAAAAATATTAGAGTGAATTGTATAGCCCCGGGGTCGATTGAATTTGCTGGTGGCACATGGGATGATGCTAAGAAAAATAATCCCACTTTGTATCAAGGCATTCAAAACTCAATTCCATTTGGTAGGTTGGGTAAACCAGACGAGGTGGCAAAATTAGCAGTATTTTTAGGGTCTGATGTTGCGTCTTGGATAACTGGTGAAACCATTGCAGTAGATGGTGGACAGATGTTGTAGGGATATTAATTGTTTGTATAGAAGGAAAACTTCTTTAATTCTTCAGCAGCATCATTCATAGCTAAAATTGTTAAATCAATGTCATCTTGGTCGTGTGCTGCCGAAATATAGAATTTACTGTCACCTTTAAAAACTTTCCGTTCCCTCAGAAGCTGATTGAATTTAATGGCCTTTTTTGCATCTGATTGCAATATATCACGATAGTTCTTAATTTTTTTACTTGAGAAAAAAACATCAAAAAGTGGCGGTTCTCCAATAACTTCCGCTATATGACCGTTGTTGCGCATAGCTACTCGCAGTCCTTCCATTAATTGACGTCCAGTATCAAAAACTTTTTTGTAGCTTAAGTCTGATTTTAAAACATCTAAGGTTGCTAACCCTGCAACTGAAGCGAGTGGGTTGCCGCTTAGTGTTCCAATTTGAGGGAGAAAGTTCTCTTCGCCTACAAGTGCTTTGTCGAAGTGCCTCATGATTTCAGAGCGTCCGCAAATAGCTGCTACAGGAAAGCCACCGCCAATAATTTTACCCAGGGTACAAAGATCCGGCGTAACATTATAGTACTCTTGAGCCCCTCCATACGAAAAACGGAAGCCGGTGACTATCTCGTCAAAAATTAATGGAATACTATACTTGAACGTTATTTCTCTCAACATTTCAAGAAATCCATCCTCTGGTGGGATCAACCTCTGAAATGGTTCTATGATTACTCCGCCTAATTCGTCATGATATTCATTAATCAGACTTTCAACGGTCTCTTTATCATTAAATGGAGCGATAATGATATTCTCTGACACTTGTCGAGGAATACCAGCAGAATCTGGCACTGGTTGTGGATAATTTGACAGGCGCTTGGGAGCGAGACTCATTAACGCGTAATCACTCATTCCATGATATCCGCCCTCAAATTTTAATATTTTATCACGCTTTCTATATGCACGAGCTAATCGCATGGCATACAAGGTGGCCTCTGATCCAGAGCTTACAAAACGTAATTGATCTGCGCATGCGACGGCGTCGCAAATCGTTTCTGCTAACTTAATACCATGCTGATTATTAGCAAAAAAGGTCGTCCCTCTGGGAGCTTGCTCAATTATTGCCTTAGTAACGTCGGGATGAGCATGGCCAATAAACATTGGGCCTGACCCTAATAGAAAATCTACGTATTCATTTTTGTTTATATCCCATACTCTACCAGCCTTTCCTCGTTCAAGCACAATATTACTTGGCATATTTCCAAAGCTACCAGCAGGTAATACTTTGTTAGCTCTGGAAATTAGAGATTCCTGGCATGGGTCGATGTTAATTGTATTCATTATGAGGGCTCTTTTCTCCAGAAACTAAAGGTATTTTTCATTTTATTTCTGCATAGTCTGACGGAGTACATAGGTCTATCAGCTCTTATTACTTATTCTAGGTAGCAATCTTATCTTAAGGAGTTTACCGTTTTTGATCTCCTACTCGATATTTCGAATGCCTCAGACAGTAACAATGCTAACATGAGTGATTTTAACTAAGGGTTTTAGTTCGTGAAATAGGAGACATTGATTTATGAGCATCCAAAGGTGCTTTGGAATTATCTGTTACTTCTGTTAGAAAGTAAAAAAATACATACGGTATAAATTTTATAAAAATGGACAGTCAAAATGAGCGAATTGGTTATCTATGAGTCAAAGGAGCGGATAGCGCTTATCACAATTAATAGACCAGAAAAGATGAACGCATTATCGAATGACCTAGTAGCAGCTCTCAGGGATGCATTTATTAAATATAAAAACTCTGACGACCAGTGTGCCATATTAACAAGTTCTGGTGATAAAGCTTTTTCTGTTGGCGCAGACATTAAAGATCCCCCCACTGACCCTGATTTATGGGAATGTATGCCTGGGGTTGGCGTGATAATCGATAAGCCTGTAATAGCCGCCATAGCTGGATACTGTGTTGGAGGTGCCTATTGCCTAGTCCAATTCTGTGACATTGCAGTTGCAGCAGATAATGTTGATTTTTTTTATCCAGAGGCTCAAATGGGTTTTTGTGGTGGTTTAGTTGCCAGTACGGCGGCGCGTTTGCCCCACAAGATTGCTATGGAATTTATGTTAACAGGAATACACTTTGATGCTCAAAGGGCCTATGAAGTCGGCATGGTGAATAAAATAGTTCCTGTTGGGCAACAAGTTGAAGCTGCTATGGAGTATGCTCGTGTTTTAGCAAATAGTGCGCCTTTAGTAGTGGGGATGATTAAACGTTTTGTAAGGGAAAGTGTAACGCCAAAAGGGCCATCTGAATTGCATGCATTAGCGCGAAGTGAATTACTAAGTATTCGAAATAGTGATGATCAAAAGGAGGGAGGAGCTGCTTTTAGGGAAAAGCGAAAGCCCATTTTTTCAGGTAGATAAATTGCAGATTCGGAGTCGTTATTTTACCATATTTATAAAAATACAGTTACGGTTTAATATATTTTGGAGAAGATGATGCAAAAACCTAGCGGGTTGGGAATTTGGTCGCGAACAAATGTTATGGATAAGCAGGAACTGGCTGATTTAGCTAAAAACGTTGAGCGTTTAGGCTATCAGACGTTATGGTACCCGGAATCTTTGTCATATGAAGCTCTGTCGGTGGCAGGATATCTTCTCTCCCATACAGACAAATTAATCGTAGCTAGCGGTATTGCAAATATTTACGCTAGGGATGCGGTCACAGCCGCGCAGGGCCACGATAGCCTGAACCGTCTTTATGATAACAGATTTTTGATGGGACTTGGCGTCAGCCATGTTCCCCTAGTTGAGGGAGCTCGAGGACATTCTTACGGGAAGCCCGTAGCCACTATGCGAAAATATTTAGGAGATATTATTTCAGCTAAAATAGACCCGACTATAAAAATTGATGATAGAGCACTAGTCCTAGCGGCACTTGGACCAAAAATGTTGGAGCTTGCATCGGCTTCTACAAAAGGGGCATTACCATATTGTGTTACACCAGATCACACTATTGAAGCCCGAAAAATTATGGGGCCTGAGCCTTGGTTATGCGTAGAACAAAAAATTTGCCTTACCAACGAAGAAGGTACGGCAAGGACGATAGCCCAGGAACAAATGGCACCTTACATGGCAATGACTAACTATCGGAATAATTGGTTCAGGCTTGGTTTTACGGAAGAAGAAGTCACCGGAAATGCTGCCCCCAGGTTTTTAGACGCAATGGTCGTTTGGGGTAAAGAGCAGGTAATAAACGACTGTATTGACGCACATTTTAAGGCCGGGGCTGATCAAGTTGTGTTGCAAGCGTTTAGACCAGATGGAAAATCAGGATTTGATCCAAAGGCTCTAGAAGCATTCGCACCTAATGGATGATGTCTCCCGTGGATTAAATAAGGGAGATCAGTCTGACAAGTTGGATGGCTCTTACGCGTGGTGCCGTCTAGTTGCCTCTCTTATGATTGGTACTGTTGGCGGCATTGGAATGTGGTCTTCTGTTATTTTAATACCGGAAATCCAAGGACACTTTGAAGTAGACCGGAGCGATGCGTCTTTACCCTATACGGTTGCAATGATCGGCATCATGATCGGTAATATTCTAATGGGTCGTATGGTGGACAAGTTTGGTGTTGTTATTCCAACTTTGATATCAGCTTTTTGTTTGGGGCTGGGTTTTACCGGAGCAGCCTTCTCGAATAATTTTTGGCAGTTTTTATTCTGCCAAGGTTTTTTAATTGGTGCACTAGGAACCTCTGGTACCTTTGGGCCAATGATAGCATCGGTTTCGCACTGGTTTGTGAGACGACGCGGTATCGCAATGTCTTTGGTGGCCTCTGGTAGTTATGTAGCAGGAACCATATGGCCGCCGTTTGTCCGTTATTTATCTGACGGTCTAGGTTGGCGCGATACTCACTTAATTATAGGTTTTATCTGTTTTATTACAATGGTTCCTTTGGCTTTGTTTTTGAGAGGAAAACCACCTGCTCAAGCAGAAGCTTTGAATGTAGATAAGAATGCACACTCGACAGTTGCAATAATTTCTCCAAATTTTCTGCAAGCTCTATTAATTGTTGCTGGTGTAACTTGCTGTGTTGCCATGTCTATGCCACAGGTTCACATCGTTGCGCATTGCGTTGATTTGAATATAGGAGCGAAGCGAGGAGCTGAGATGCTTTCAGTTATGTTTGGTCTGGGAGTAGTAAGTAGAATACTCTTTGGGTTTCTAACCGATTGGATTGGAGCTGCTTGGGCTCTATTTATTGGCTCATCGCTTCAGGCGCTTTCTTTGCTCCTTTATCTTCCTGCAGACAGTTTAATTTCGTTATTTATTGTGTCAGCAATGTTTGGTTTATTCCAGGGAGGTATTGTCCCTGCTTATGCTGTTCTGGTACGAGAGCACTTTCCAGCCAGCCAAGCGGGGGTCCGCGTTGGCCTAGTCTTATCTGCTACTATTGGGGGTATGGCATTTGGTGGTTGGTTGTCTGGTGAGATTTATGATTGGACTCTTTCCTACCAGGCAGCTTTTTTAAACGGATTTATTTGGAATTTATTCAATTTAATAATCATTTCCTTCTTACTGTGGAAATTAGGAAAAAAAACTATAAACCCATTATTCAAGAAGGAGTATGTTAATACGCCTGCGGTGGGTCGGTGGCCTGGTCCCTTATCCTGATTTTGAACGATTTTGTTGCAAAACAGTATACATTAGCGAGCAGTCCATCCTCCATCAACAAGCAAACTGGAGCCGGTTACCATTCCCGAGGCAGGAGATGCAAGATAAACGACAGCATCCGCAACATCCTCAACGCTGCCTAATTTACCCATTGGTATTCTGCCTAGAGTATCCTTTGCAAAAGCTGCATCCTCAAAAAAAGGTCGGCTGAGTGGTGTTTCAATAAACGTAGGGCCAACGGAATTTACTCGAATCCCATGAGGAGCTAATTCAACCCCCATTGCTTTAGTTAATCCTTCTATTGCGTGTTTACTAGCACAATAAACGGTACGATTAGGGGCTCCTACATGACCCATTTGGGATGACATGTGAATTATAGAACCGCTGTGTCCTCTCTCTATCATTCCTCGGACAACTATCTGGGCCATCACAAAAGCGCCGCGAACATTCAGATTTAGAATAGTATCTAGATTAGATAAACTCACATCTAGGAAAGGTTCAGGGATATTTGTGCCTGCGTTATTGACGAGAATATCTATACGACCAAGTTTCGGGACTATTTTTGCAATTTGTTCTGGTGCAGCTGCGTCGCATATTGAAACCTTTGCCGCGCCGCCAAAGGCCTCAATTCGATGCTTGAGATCTAGCAGGTCATCTTCAGTTCTGCTCATAATAATTAGTTTGGCACCTGCTTCTGCTAACGCTATTGCGCAGGCTTCTCCCAACCCGCGGCCAGCTCCTGTAACTAGTGCAGTTAAGCCATCTAGCCGGAAACGCTCCAAAGAGCGTGTTTTCTTTTTTGGTTCCATGGGATTAATTCCAAACCTTAATTCGTATTTTAATTGATGAGATTTCCATCCACTTAAATCAAAGTTGCTTGATTTAGTTAGTTGGTTTTCCCGCAATGTTACTACCTCCATAACGTCGCACCCGCAAATCTGCTTGTTCTTTGTGACCTGCAAACCCTTCGATTTCGCACAACCTCGAACAGTATTCGCCAATCATGGCGCTTGCTTCAGGAGTTTGAATTCGCTGATAAGTACAGGTTTTCAGGAACTTGCCAACCCAAAGGCCTCCCGTATATCTAGCAGCTTTTTTTGTGGGTAAAGTATGATTCGTACCGATAACCTTATCTCCATAAGAGACATTAGTTTCTGGCCCTAAAAAGAGGGCTCCATAGTTTGTCATATTTTCAAAAAAGTAATCAGGACTGCGAGTCAAGATTTGAACATGTTCCGATGCTATTTCATCTGCAATTTTTAACATTTCAGCATCATTCTCGCAAACTATTACCTGTCCATGATCCTGCCATGCCAAGCGTGCTATTGGTGCGGTAGATAATATATCTAATTGGCGATCAATCTCCTTTAAGGTATCTTTCGCTAACTTTTCTGAAGTTGTTAATAAAATAGCTGGCGATGTCGGTCCATGCTCTGCCTGTCCTAATAAATCTGTCGCGCACATTTCTCCATCAACAGTCTCATCGGCAATTAGTAATGTCTCAGTAGGGCCAGCAAATAAATCAATGCCAACCCGCCCATAGAGTTGCCTTTTTGCCTCGGCTACAAAAGCATTCCCTGGGCCAACCAACATGTCTATTGATTGTATTGATTCTGTCCCAAGCGCCATCGCACCAATGGCTTGGATCCCTCCCAAACAATAAATCTCATCGGCACCGGCAAGATGCATTGCAGCGATAACTGCTGGATTTGGTTGCCCTTCAAAAGGAGGGGACGCTGCTATAATTCGTTTTACCCCAGCAACTCGGGCGGTGACAACGCTCATGTGGGCAGATGCAACCATTGGGTACTTGCCACCTGGCACATAACAACCCACGCTATTTATTGGTATATTCTTATGACCTAGAATTACTCCAGGCAGGGTTTCGGTCTCAATATCTGTTATTGCTGTGCGTTGAATTTCTGCAAAGTTCCGAACTTGGGTTTGTGCAAACTTTATATCCTTTATGTTTTCTTCAGTCAGTTGCCCAAGACAGAGATCTATTTCTTTTTGGGAAAGGCGAAAAGTTTCTGGTTCCCAGTTATCAAATTTCTTCGATAGCTCTTTAACGGCTGCATCACCATATTTTTCAATATCAAATAAGGTTTTCTCGACAGCAGACTTAACAGAAATATTTTCCTCCGCTTTTTCAGCGTCTGAAGAACCAGTCTTTAGAAAAATTGCCATTACCATAACTCCAGATAGAAGACTAAGAAACTCGTTCCTATTTTTATGGTAAATTTGAGTTGTAATAAAGTCTAATGGTGATTTTTTTAACTTGAACGGTTCGCCTAACGATTAGCTTTTTTAGATTAATAGTAACCATTTCAACTGAGATTCCAGTCGCGAGCGCTGGATTTATTTTCTTTAATGGCCTTATTACCTAATTTTAAAACTCGATCAATAGATGGCCATCCAATTAGTCCCGCTACTGTCTTTGCTGCGCAAAAATCCCATTTTTTATGATTTTTTGCGACACCATTTATGAACTCAAGGTCCTTCTGAAGAGTTATAATCCCCTTATTTACACCAAAAACCCTAGCCTTCATTTGTTCCATCAGTTTAATCGCCAAAAGGTTAAAATATGGAAATATCGGTTGTGATCATAATTTTGAGCAATAATTGAGCCTAGTGATTTTTCTTTGACCTATTCATGCTATTTACCCCTTTATTTTTAACTCTGCCTAATAAACATAGTGGAGTTTTACAGAAACCCTTGTGGTAAATGTCACGGATCTGTTTGCTTAAATTTATAAATACATTCTATGATTATCGGATTCTGGTCTAATATAAATTCTGAAAGTAAAAACCAATTTAAGGAACTTGGTATGGCACTAGAGCGAACACTCGCAAAAATGTACTTGCTAAAGGATATCCCAGAATTGCAAATTAGAATTTTAAATGACCGGTGTAGATGGCGCAATTTTGAGCAGGAAGAACTAATTCTAAACCTTAATGATAAGAGCACTGACGTCTATTTTATTGTTCAGGGTGAGGTTAGAGTTACAGTTTTTTCTGAGAGTGGTCGTAGGGTAATCATGAATGATTTGAAGCCGGGAGAACATTTTGGTGAATATGCAGCGATTGATGGCGAGCCTAGATCTGCAACTATTGTTGCCATGAATCGAACTGTTGTTGCTCAAATGCCCTCTGAAGTCTTTAATGCATTGTTGGTGGAGCACCCTTTCTTAGCGTTAATAGTTATGAGGTCGATGGTGTCTGTAATACGTACGCTGAACGAACGTGTAGTTGAATTCAGTACTTTGGGTGTAAGGGATCGTATTCATGCGGAATTATTACGGCTGGCCTATGCGGGACGAGTAGTAGAAGGGGCAGGTCGAATATCACCGCCGCCTACACATGCAGAAATAGCGTCGCGAATAAGTACACATAGAGAAGCGGTTACCCGAGAANTAAAACAGCTGGAGCGTCAAGGGGTGATTGAAAAAACAAANGGCTCTATCGTAATAAAAGATATTGAGAAATTTGAGAGATTAGTNTCCAATGCNCGCGCAGGTAAAACAGATAAATTGTTTAACTAATTAATTTTTGTNAATATGAATGCCCCATTTTTTTGGAAATATAGGATGAAAAAAAAAGTACTTTATCTCGTTAAAGCGGATAAAATTTTTTATGATCTCATACGGTCAATAATNCCCACAGAGCGATATGAACTCATGACCCTAGAAGACGGGTCAGTTGAAGAACGTAATCGCCTCTTAGCTGAAGCAGAGCTAGTAATTGTTGGTGGTGCAAGGATGTCTGCTGCGGATGTTGACGTTGCCGCTAAATGCCGCCTCGTTCTGCATCAAGGGGTTGGCTACCATGATACAGTGGCAACGGATATTTTAATGAAACGACAAATACGGCTTGCTGTAACTCCACAAGGTACTAGTGAAGGTGTTGCCGAGCATGCCATCATGATGATGCTAGCGACCGGACGCAGACTTGCCTTTTGCGATTCAGAGTTGCGCGTGGGCCGCTGGCATTCAAATACCTTTCGTTCCTCTGCGCGACAATTATTTGGTGCTACTGTGGGAATAATTGGTTTTGGGCGTATTGGGAAGCAAGTTGCGAAACGATTAATTGGCTTTGACACAAAGACAATTTATACGGATTTAATCGAAATAGAGCCGGAAATAGAGATGGAATTAAAAACTAAGCGGGTCTCTATGGAGACATTACTATCTGAGAGTGACTTTGTGACTTTACATGTTCCTCTCACTGACTGTACTCATCATTTAATAGATGAGGTCGCATTAGCTAAAATGAAGGTTGGTGCTACTTTAATCAATTGTGCAAGAGGACCAGTTGTATCAGAATTAGGATTAGTAAATGCACTACGATCGGGCCANATCGGTGGTGCTGGATTGGATGTATTTGAAATAGAACCTCCGCCTACCCCTAATCCTTTTGCAGATTTTCCTAACGTAGTTTTAACGCCGCACCATGCTCCTGGTACGAGAGATACAATGATTGTAAAATTTAAGGAAATTTTTGCTAACGCAGACCGGTTTTTTAACGGAGAGCGCATGGAGAATGAGATCAGTTTGATTTAATATTAGTAATTTTATTTGCTCTGGCAAACGGGTACGTTTAAGTACAAACGAATTTTTAGAGAGTACTACCATGACTTTGATTGATCTAAACTCTGACCTTGGTGAAAGTTGGGGTGTCTATAGTAAAGGTGAAGATCAGGCTGTGCTATCAGTCATAACCAGTGCGAATGTCGCATGCGGATATCATGCGGGCGATCCAACGGTGATGCGGGATACGCTGCAGACGGCGAAATTGAGAGGTGTTGCGGTAGGTGCTCACCCTAGTTACTTGGATCTGCCNGGTTTTGGTCGCCGGCGTATTGTGGGGGATAGCCTAGAAGTGTTAGAGCGGCAAATAGCTTATCAAATAGGAGCTTTGCAAGGTATAGCGGCAATNACAAATACCGTCGTAACTCATGTTAAAAGTCATGGGTCCCTAGGCAATGTAGTGGCAGAGGACGATGAGGTGGCACTTTCTGTTGCCAAAGCTATTAAGTCGGTAGATCCCAACCTTATTATGGTAGTTATGCCTGGCATGGCAACCGAGCGCGCCGGTGAAAAGGTGGGCCTCCGCCTCGCTAGGGAAGTCTATGCAGATCGTGGTTATCAAGATAATGGCAATTTAATACCAAGAAGTGAGGAGGATGCAATTATCAAGGACCCCAAAAAAGCCTCAGAAAGGGTTCTAATAATGTTAGAAGAACAGGCCGTNATGACTAATTCTGGAAAAAAGATCCCCGGGCGTATAGATACAATTTGTGTGCATGGCGATAATCCATCGGCATTGAACATAGCAACTCAAATTCGTAGTTCAATTGTGGAAAATGGCATTACCCTAAAACCTTTTCATGAATTTGTTTAATAAACGTATAATGGTTTTTAGCTTGGGCAATCGATGACTTCTTCACTTGTTTNATTTAGATCTAAACAACAACTAAAGAGTTACTGAAGTAACCCACCTGAATTGTTCAGGATTGTTGGTGGATGCATATTAGTTTTAAATATTTAGGAGGCTTGCCAGATGAAACAAACAGTGTGGCCGGAAAATAAAAGGTTAGCTCTGTCAATTGTTATCAANGTAGAGGAGGGATCAGAGCTTTCAATAGCTGAGGGCGATCGAGGACCAGAGCCGGTCGACGAACTCGGTGTAGTATTGAGAAAACCCATCAGGAATTATGGCAATGAAAGCAATTATCAGTATGGTATTAAACGGGGTGCTCCCCGGATTATGGAGCTCCTAAAAAAACATAACATTCAATGTACTTTTACAGCCGCTGCACTAAGCCTTGAAAGAGCACCTGAACTTGCGCAGAAAATCATTGAAGGTGGACATGAGGTTTGTAGTCATGGATGGCGTTGGATTCATCAATTCAACATGAATGAGGAAGAAGAAAGAGATTTTATAATCAAGGCGGCAGACTCTATTGAGAAGACAACAGGAATAAGGCCGGTAGGTTGGTTGTCACGATATTTACTTACACCAAATACAAGGCGACTCCTTATCGAAAATGGCTTTTCTTACCACATGGACGACTATTCAGATGATATGCCGTTTTGGGATCATATTGATAAAAAACCTATTTTGATTCTTCCTTATGCCTTGGATAGCAATGACATGAAAATGTGGACTGCGCCTGCCTATACGCCTGAACAATGGTTTCAGTATGCTAAAGATACATTTGATAGGTTGTATCTTGAAGGCGAAAGGGAACCTCGTATGATGTCTTTTGGAATTCATTTGAGAATTATTGGCCGACCTGGGCGGTTTATTTGGTTTGAGCGTTTTCTTGAGTATGTTTTGAGTTATGAACAGGTTTGGGTTACCACTCGAAAAGAAATTGCAGACCACTGGCAAAGCAGTTATCCGTTTAGTTCTGAAGAATTATGAATATAGTGCTAAATCGAGTCTAACAATCGACTATAAAGTAGTAATTTTTTTATAAATCAAAGAGAGATCCTCTTTGGAGATTTAAGGGGTAATTGTAATATGAAAGATGCTATCGAGCGCTTTGCAGATCATATCGTAGANACTAACTTTTCAGATATCCCAGATACGGCTATTCATTCTGCTAAGACTTTTATTTTAGATACACTTGGTGTCGGTNTAGCGGGATCTACTGGGCCTTATGTTGAAGAACTTTTAAATGCCTATTCTTCAGCGTCTCCTGCTGAACTNGCTTCTAGAGTTCTAGGGCAAAGAGCTAAAATTAATTCTGCAGATGCAGCGTTAATAAATGGGTTTCAGATACATAATTCTGAGTTTGATTGTGTGCATGAAGAAGCTGTAATTCATACGATGACTGTTTTATTGGCAGTTCTGCTTGCAGATGCTGACCGTAGAGGAAAAATTAATGGTATAGAGCTATTAAAATCAGCTATACTCGGCGTTGATGTTGCGTGTAATCTAGGTGTTGCATGCACGAGTGGCCTTCAATTTTTCAGACCTGCAACGGCTGGTGCATTTGCGGGTGTCGCCGCAGTTGGTAGTGCCCGAGGTTATGATAAGGAACAATTGATACGAGCATTCTCCCTTGCGTACATACAATTATCTGGAACNATGCAGGCGCATACGGAAGGGTCGTCCTTGCTTGCGTTACAAATTGGGTTTAATGCCAGAAACGCTCTTATAGCCTGCGATTTGGCCGAGAATGGTTTGCCTGGACTTCAAGGAGTTCTAGAGGGTCGTTTTGGCTATTTTGGATTAATAGAGGCGCAAGGTGATATTCGCTCAGTCCTTTCAAGCTTGGGGAAGACTTGGCGAATAAATGAAGTTGCTCATAAACCATTTCCGAGCGGCCGAGCTACACACGGCATCGTAAATGCAATCCAAGAAATACAGAATTTGAATACAATTAATGTTGATCAGATAGACAGTGTTGAAGCAAAGGTNCCGTCGCTGACACATCACTTGGTCGGAAGACCTATTCATGATGCAATGGAAATCAGCTACGCTCGTTTAAATGGGCAGTATGCAGCATCAATCATGCTTCAGAAGCGTTTTATAGATATAGACGATTTTACCATTGATGCGATCCGAAATAAGGGTTCGTTAGATCTCGCCAGAAAAGTTCATATAAAGATAGATGATAATCCAGACCCTAACGCCCTTTCCCCGGTTGAAGTCGAGATTCGAATGGAAAATGGAGAAAAGTTTTTTAAACGACTTGATACCGTTTACGGCAACCCAAATAAACCATTAACTCGAGATGCTCATTTGGCCAAATTTAGACGTAACTGGAAAGCTTCTGCTATTTCTTTACCTATTGAAGACGGTGAAGAAATCATTAAAATTATAGATAACTTAGAGGAAGTTGAGGACATCCGAGTGTTACTAGATTTGGCAACAGGGTAGGCGTTTCGTGAGTAGTTATTTTAGACAGGCAGACCCCAAAACCATCCTTGCCGACTATCCAATTGGAAATGAATTTCGTTCCAAAATAGGTAAAATGAATGTTGAACAAATAAGAGATTTACAGGAAAACCGTTTCCTCCAACTGATAGACAAGGCTTGGACAAATCCGTTCTATTTACGCCGGTGGAGTTCTGTTGGTTTAGAGCGTGGGGACATCAACAGTCTAGACGATATAACAAAAATCCCAACTTTTTCAAAATCCGATTTAATGGAGAGTGTTGAAGAATACCCCCCTTTTGGAGACTTTATTGGAAAAGCTAATTGGTCAGACGGTGATAGGGTGGTTATGCATACAACCAGTGGTACCACCGGTCATCCGCAGCCACTTTTTTATGGCCCACGAGACCGCGAGATACAAAATGCTTTACTTGCTCGAGCTTACCTCCTTCAAGGGTTAAAACACGACGATATTGTTCATTCTGTATATGGTTTTGGGATGGTGAATGGTGGACACTATATAAGAGAAGCACTGCTCCATTACACAAATGCACTTCTCTTGCCGGCTGGAACAGGCTTAGAAACAAGGTCAGAACAACAAATCGATCTTATGCGAAGATTCGGTGCAACCGTTATNGTTGGGTTTTCAGATTATATAATAAAATTAGCTGAAGTAGCTAAAAAAGTTGGTCTGGACCCCTCTGCTGATCTCAAAGTAGGCATGGTTTCTGGCCATCTAGCCGAAGATGGGGGAAGTGCAATGGCTCAGGCTTGGGGGGGGATTGAATGTTTTGATTGGTATGGTGTTGGCGACACTGGAATTATTGCAGCAGAGGGACCTGACCATNATGGGCTCTATATTTGGGAAGATGCNCATATTGTAGAGATACTNNATCCAGAAACTGGGANAACAGNCATAGANGGAGAACAAGGNAATATTTGTGATACCGTTTTATTTAAAGACACGGTTTACCCCGTTATTCGTTTCGATACTAAAGATGTCTCTACTATTTTACCGGGAACCGGAGACCTNGATTTGCCATTTAGGCGATTAGCGGGTTTTCAAGGTCGTAGTGATAATATGATTAAACTAAAAGGAATTAATATTTACCCTACAGGTATTGCGTCAATTTTGAGAGAGATTCAGGAGTTAAATGGCGAGTACTTTTGCCGACTGGAAAGAAAATCTGAAACAGATNTCATGACAGTCGTTTGCGAAACTCATGGGAGAAACCATTCTAGCGAACTTACTAATCGCATCCGTCAGATTTTAAAGCAAAAGCTTGGNGTCGCTCTTGAAGTTGAAATAACAGGGATTGGAAGTACCGCTGATTATACTCAAATCAACGCGCGACAGAAACCCATCCGCCTCATCGATTTGCGAAAATNAATGCTTCTTATTGATGACGGTTTAAAAAAAATAAATTTGAAGCAAATGCAGTTGGCTATTCATCGTAACCAGGGTTCTCTCGGTTGAGTTTTCGAAGTAAAGCAGGCCACTCAAATTGCCCAATTGGACGATGCCCGGATGCGCTTATTGCTTTTTTTGANCTTTCGATAGAAATGTCTTGAACGGCTTTGGAGATTTCCTGCGCAGGTGCTCCAGCTTGTTGAAATGANAACTGAAATCGGCAGGCTCTTTCAGCCCGAAACATCCAAACAAACGCCTCTGCAACTGTTTTTCCAACAGTTAATAACCCGTGGTTTCTCAATATAAGGACGTTATTGCTGGATAGATCTTCGATAAGGCGGTCCCTTTCCCCAAGGTCAAATGCTGGCCCTTCATAGCTATGATAACTTGTTTGTGCAATCACAGCTAAAGCCATTTGTGTCAAGGGAAGTAAGCCTGACTTTTGCGTTGCAACGCCTAGTCCCGCCGCTGTNTGCGTATGCATGACACATCCTGCATCCTTGCGTCCCATATGAACAGCACTATGGATCGTATAACCCGCCGGATTGATTCCAAATTCGCTCTCACTCAGAATATTACCATCGATATCAACTTTCACTAAACACGAGGCAGTCATTTCTTCAAACAGCGTTCCTACCGGGTTAATTAAAAAATGTTCGTTAGGGCCTGGTATTCGAGCGGATAGATGGGTTGCTAGCATATCCGACCAGCCGTATAAATCCACTAATCTGAAAGCTGCAGCGAGATCAATGCGTGTTTTACGCTCGGATTCTGTTACTTCAATAGCTGTTGAAATTGTATCGGGCATATCATTTGTTCCAAAAAATAAAAAGTTTTTATTGCCGGCTCTTATGTGTTGTCTTCTTTAATCATGTCAGCCGCTTTTTCAGCTATCATAATCACTGGCGCATTAATATTACCAGAGGGCATAGTGGGCATTATTGAGGCATCTGCAATTCTTACATTTTCAATGCCATGAACTCGCAATCGATCATCTACGACTGCCATTGGGTCGCTACCCATTTTACAAGTTCCCATAGGGTGATATGTAGTAGCCCCTGTATCTCTGGCAAATTGCAACATTCCCTCNTCTGTTGTAACGCTCGATCCAGGATTCATTTCATGAGAGATATGCTGTTTCATTGCCTCTGTCTCACCAATCGATCTACATAAATGCAATCCAGCGATCAACGTATCCTGATCCAATTTATTGCCTAAAAAATTAGGCCGGATTTTGGGAGCGTCAAAAGGATTAGGCCCTCCAATATGAATCGTGCCCTGACTTTCGGGTCTACATTGGTAAACCGCAAGCGTCATTCCAGGTTCTTTTTCTAACTTTCTATCTTTTGACGAACCAAAACTCCCATGAACGAAAAAAAACTGTACGTCTGGGGTTTCCAGTTCTGGCCTAGTTCGCATAAATGCATGTCCAACCCCTGCTGTCCACGTCAGAGCACCACGGCGGGTTAGTGCATATTTAAAAACCTCTTTGACTAAACTTAAACCTCTAGTTTCCTCATTTAGGCTAATCGGTTTGTTTAGCCTCCAATTCATCCTGGCTGCATAATGNTCTCTATAATTTTCTCCAACTCCTGGCAGTTCGTGCTGTACATCAATACCGTAGCTTTTTAGCAGTTGGGGTTGGCCTATTCCAGAAAGTTCGAGTATTTGTGGAGATTGAACAGCACCAGCGGATACAATCACTTCGTTATTCACCTCGGCACTTTTCTTAATTCCATCAATAGAATAATGAACACCTGTTGCTCTTTTTTTATTAAACACGAGCTTTGTGACATGAGCACGGGATTCTACCGTTAGGTTTTTACGGTTTTTTGCAGGGTTTAAAAAGGCCCTCGCCGTACTTTCACGGCGTCCATTGCGTTGCGTGATTTGATAATATCCAAAGCCGTCTTGTTTGGCGCCATTATAATCTGGATTTCTTGGATACCCTAACTCTGCTCCTGCATCAATAAACGCATCAATAAGGTCGTGCTTTTCATACATATCGGCTACATTAAGAAGACCATCGGCTCCNCGAAACTTATCATTCCCACGTTCAAAGTTTTCTGATTTCTTAAAATANGGTAGAATATCTGAATAAGACCAACCTCGATTTCCTAATTGACCCCAAACATCAAAATCTAATGCTTGTCCCCTAACATAGAGCATACCATTGATCGAACTCGACCCTCCGAGCACTCTNCCACGGGGGATAGGNATACGCCTGCCAGATACATTATCCTCGGGTTCCGTTTCAAAACACCAGTTAACTTCTGGATTATTCAGAGTTTTTGTNAAACCAACAGGAACGTGTATCCAAAGGTTTGTATCCTTATCTCCTGCTTCAAGTAAAAGAACTGTATTGTTAGGGTTTTCGCTGAGCCGGTTGGCCAGCACGCATCCTGCTGATCCCGCACCAATGATTATATAATCATAATTCATTTTAATACCCCCATATCAGTATTTCATATCTAACCATGATAAAAAATAGAATATTTTGCGATCACACATGGACTATTCTCAGTTCTAATACTTACGTACTTCGCAACTTATTGTTTTTATGAACTAATCGAGTGTTCAGTTAATGGAGGTTATTATGAGTATTGGGAAACGATTAGCTAATAAGGTTGCTATTGTAACAGGTGGAGCCTCTGGTATAGGCGCAGAGACAGTTAGAACGTTCGCCGCTCATGGTGCGGCTGTGGTGGCTGCTGACGTGCAAGATGAGTTGGGGGAAGAATTAATAAATGAAGTAANTGCAGCTGGAGGTGAAGCGATATATCGGACGTTGGATGTCACGGATGAGAATGCATGGAGCAATCTCGTAGATGAGGTAGTAAATAAATATAAAAAACTAGACATATTGGGAAATATCGCAGGGGTTTCGGGCAGAGATCCTCAGATGAGGGTGCAAACTACCGTAACGCCAGGGCCTACCATAGAGGATACGACTGTCGATATTTGGAATAGAATTATGGATGTGAATGTAAAAGGGGTATATCTAGGAACCAAATTTGCTATCCCGCCAATGCGGGCCACCGGTGGTGGCTCTATCATCAATATTTCATCTATTTGTGGACTGGTNGGTAGTTTTGGTAATGCTGCTTATCATGCGTCCAAAGGAGCGGTACGAATCTTTTCAAAAGCCACTGCTTTGCAGCACGCCGCAGATAAAATAAGAGCAAATTCTATACATCCAGGATTTATAGACACACCGATGACGAAACCTGGTCATTCTAATAATGAAATAGCTAAAATTAGGATGGATGCAACGCCACTGGGTCGTTTTGGTGTTCCCGCTGATATAGCAATGGGTTGCCTATATTTAGCTTCGGATGAGTCATCATATGTCACAGGATCTGAATTAGTAATTGACGGTGGGGTTACCGCGCATTGATGTTAAATAGCGTTTAAATTTTAAATTATTTAGAATGGAATAAACTATATGCGTCCAGTTAATCGCTATCCAAGCGTGGATCATCTTCATAAAGAAGCGAGAAAGAGGTTGCCAAAATTCTCGTACGATTATGTGGATGGTGGGTCTGGGGCTGGTATTGGCTTAAAACGTAATCGTAAGGCGTTGGATACCATCACACTGACCCCCCGTTACATTACTGATTGGAAAAAAGTGGAAATGGGGGTTGAATTATTTGGTGAAAAATATGGCCGGCCGTTTGGTATCGCCCCAATGGGGTTAGCCAGTCTGCAGTATCCAAGAGCAGAGTTGGCGTTTGCTCGAGCAGGCAGAAAAGTAAATATTCCAACTTCTTTGAGCACCGCTTGCACAGTAGATATAGAGGATTTTGGCGCTTTGGCTGGGGAAAACGGATGGTTTCAGTTATACCCACCCAAAAGCCAGGAAATAAATGACGATTTAATAGANCGGGCTCATAACTCAGGGTTTAAGGCGCTTATGGTGACTGTAGATGTTCCTGCTCGAGGATGGCGTCCACGAGATATGTATAACGGATTAGCGTTACCCCCACGCATAACTTTAGAATCTTTATTCAATTCGGCAATCAGACCGCGGTGGAGTTTTAATACACTTATAAACGGGGTGCCTCATTTTAAAACCCTAGGACGTTATTCAAAAAACAAAAGTATGAGAGGAATGGCTGAATTTGTTGGAGAACAACTTGGGCAAATGGTGACATCAGACCGTTTGAAACGTATCCGAGATCACTGGAAAGGGCCGCTAATAATTAAGGGGGTAATGCATCCAGATGATGCCAAACAGGCTATGAAAATTGGGTATGATGGCATCTTAGTTTCGAACCATGGTGGACGTCAAATGGATGCGTCGCCTGCGCCAGTGGAGGTTCTGCCCGATATAGTAGAGGCGGTGGGGGNGAAGGTAACAGTAATGGTAGATAGTGGTTTTTCGTCTGGTTTAGATATTGTGCGGGGACTTGCACTTGGTGCGCAATTTGTCTTCTGCGGGCGCGCCTTTATGTGGGGTTTATCGGCTCTAGGGGAGAAGGGAGTGGATCATGTGGTGGACCTGTTGACGGATGAAATCACGTTAGCGTTAACTCAGATTGGATGTCCGGATATTGCTAAGCTGAATGCTTCTTGGTTGAAGAGTCAGTAAACCTTGGAGTTCAAAGCACGGTAACAATAACGATTAAAAGATATGTAAATACGTCGCTAACTACGGTGAAAAATATTTATTAGATTATGGCGCGACAATTTTTTCTACAGGTACGTTGTTTGAGGTTAAGGAGTGATCTTCAATCATGCAATTGATATCGTCCTCACATTGNCCACAACAAGGTACATAATCAAAGTGTGCTAATATTTGTTCCCAAGTTCTTACACCCTTGTGAATCACTTTCTGAATTTCTTTTTCGCGCACACCGTTGCAGTTGCAGATATACATNTCCATAGCCCNNNGTTAAAGCNCANNCTAAAANTTCTANTGNTAATGAGAATGATTGTCAATTGCGTGNGGGGTGTTTTGNCNACTAAAAACTAAATAAAAGAAAAATTATGGGAGNATCAACTAGGAATGATTATGATAATCATTCCTAGTTTGTTGTTTTTATTGNATTTTTTTTCAATTAGGGCTACCATTATAAAAATTATGGACTATGTCTCTGNGTGNTAANAAGGGGGAATAAACTATGAAANCNNANCCGTCAGTAATAAAGCAATTAAATATTATTCTGAAGAATGAATTGACTGCAATTAATCAGTACTTTCTTCACTCTCGAATGGTTAAAGATTGGGGGTTTGAGCGTTTGGGGCATAAGATCTATGAAGAGTCTATAGGTGAGATGAAACATGCAGATTTACTGATAGAGAGAATATTGGTCCTGGATGCCCTACCTAATCTTCAAGATTTAGGAAAACTTCGTATTGGTGAAAACGTTCCAGAGATTTTTGAGGCGGATATTTCTGTAGAGCTGACCAACCAAAGCTGCTTAAAAATAGCAATAGAGATTTGTGAAGAGGCGAGAGATTATGTATCGCGGGAAATACTCAAGACCATACTGGAAGACACGGAAGAACACATAGATTGGATTGAAACTCAGCAATCAAGGATTGAAAAAGTCAGTTTACAAAACTTTTTACAGGAAGAAATGTATAGTGATTAGTTGGAATACTTTATTAGGTGAAAATATTGTTAGTAATTGACTGAGTTGTCTTTTCTTAGGTTAACAAGGTAGGAGGCTTTACTTTGTTGCTGTTCCCCGTAAACATGTCCTGTGCATAACACGAGGGTAATGGGCCGCGTCAAAATTTGTATCAGCTCTATGCAGCAAGCAACGGTTGTCCCACATCAGGAGATCACCATCGCTCCAGCAGTGGCGGAAGATGAACTCCTTGTTTGTAGCATGTTTCTAGAGGGCCTCGATTCTTGACCTGCTTTTCATTACAGTCTCTCCCTCAATGTGGGAAGCGTGCATTCCTAAAAAAAGACAGTTCCTACTAGTTTCAGGGTGCTGTCTGATCAGGGGGTGCACCATTGGTGGAGCATCATCTATTTCTTTTTGACTTAACGTGCGTCCAATATTTTCTCTTGATAATTCCCAACTATGAATAACCTTTTTATCCTTAAGTTCATCCTTGGTCTCATCTGGTAATGCTTCATAGGCAGCATACATGTTTGCAAAGCAAGTATCCCCGCCGTTGGGTGGGAGACATTTTGCGTGTAATAATGTGGCCATGGATGGCGCTTCTCTAAACGACTTATCTGAGTGCCACAAAGTCGACTTAACTTTACCTGTTGGATGGCCATGCTCGTCCAGGTTTGTAACAATATGTACGAAAGGAGAATCTGATAATCCTTTATTTGTAAGGGTATGTCTTTCAAGCGTGCCGAACTGTTCCGTAAAAGAGACCTGCTCCGACTTATTTAGATCTTGGTTTCGAAAAACAAGCAATTGGTATTTTAGAAACGCCTTATGAATCCTAGCTTTATTTGTTTCGTTTAATGGTTTTCTCAGATCAACACCTATCACTTCTGCTGCCATTAGTTTTGAAAGAGGGAGAATTTTCAGGTCCTCAGTTATAAATGTGTTATCTTTGGATTTACTTTTCTGTTGTGACATAAAAACCTCTAACTTTGAGTGAATAAGCACTAGTATTAAATTGTCTGTCTACCAATTTCCCATCACTTTTTAATTGCACCTATTAAACATATTGTACAATTAAAAACGCAGCAAATTCTCTTTTGATATATTATTGATCGCTGCTGAAACCTAAATTAATTTATTTGAGGTTAATTTTATAACACAACGTTCAAAATTTATTCAGAGTGATACTAAAAGATACTAATGTTTATGGTTTTGTAATTTGACAAGGTAGCAGACACCGCTAAGATCTCATGGGTGTGCAATAAATGAATGGTCAATGGCGAGGAATTTTTATGGAACCTTATTTTGAGCTTGGTCCTTACACACGTTCTATAACCACGAAGTCTGTCGAGGCAGAAACTTGGTTTAACAGAGGGTTGAACTGGTGTTATGCATTTCATCACAAGGAAGCGATAAGGTGCTTTAATAAGACAATAGAGCTCGATCCAGCGTGTGTGATGGGTTATTGGGGCGTAGCCTATGCGACCGGACCTTATTATAATATTCCTTGGGAAAAAATGTCACCATCGGGTCGCCCGGAGGCAATAAAAATATGCTATGAATATTCTCGGAAAGCCAAAGAGCTTCGGGAAACTGCACCTTTATCAGAAGTAGAAAAAGCATTGTGTGATGCTCTCGCCATACGATTTCAAGCTAACAAAGCAAACGAAATTGAAGAGCTAAAAAAATGGGACGATGATTATGCTGATGCAATGCGGCTAGTATATCGTGATTTTTCTGACGATTATGATGTTTGTGCATTGACGGCGGAGGCACTT
>PANE01000035.1 GCA_002708305.1 Rhodospirillaceae bacterium | reverse complement strand
CGTTGGAAACGGTATAAAGAGAAATGGTAAGCGATTATTGACAGTGGGTACGGACGTTTCAGTTGGAAAAATGTTTACGTCGTTGGCAATTGAGTCAGAGATGAAGAGCAGAGGCTACAACGCTGATTTCAGAGCAACCGGCCAAACAGGGATATTCATTGCAGGACAAGGGGTCTCAATAGACGCCGTAATCGCAGACTTTATTTCAGGCGCTGTGGAATGGCTTTGTCCGGAAAATGATCCTAATCACTGGGACTTAGTTGAGGGTCAGGGTTCTTTATTCAACGTTTCTTACGCGGGTGTGACGATTGGACTAATTCATGGGGCGCAGCCTGATGCTATAGTCGTATGCCATGAAGCTGGCCGACCGCATATGCGTAGTATGCCTCATTTCCCAGTTGTAGATCTCCCGACATGTATAGAGGCAAATCTCCAAGCTGCTCGGCTTACTAACCCAAATGTAAAATGTATTGGGGCTTCGGTTAATACGTCCGGTTTAACTGAAAAAGAGGCACGTGCTTTCTGTGAAAGGGTTTCTCAAGAAATTAATCTACCCGCAGTTGACCCGTTAAGAGATGGCGTAAAAGCCTTGGTCGATAATATTTGATTTTTATGTTGGATATTTAAATGCCGCTTTCTATGAAAATCAATGTTGAGTCTTGGCCCTTAGCTGGGAAATTTAAAATTTCGCGTGGGACCCGAAAGGTATCTGATGTTATCGTTGTTGAACTGAGTGATGGTAACTATTTTGGGTGGGGAGAGTGTTTTCCTTATGCACGATACGGTGAGGATATAGACAGTGTTCAAAATCAAATAAAAGCTGTTCAATCAAATATTGAAGCTGGTGCTGACAGGCATGCTGTAATGGATATCATGCCACCAGGTGCAGCTAGGAATGCAATCGACTGTGCACTTTGGGATTTAGAATCTAAGAGAACTGGAACGCGGGTATGGGATTTAGCGAAACTGAGCGCTCCCAAGCCAGTCACAACAGTTTTTACTCTAGGTGTGGATGACCCCCTTATAATGGGAGAAAAAGCTCGTGAAAATTGTCTCCGTCCTCGTTTGAAATTGAAAATGACTGGGGATGGTCTGGATCTTGAACGTGTCAGGCAAATCCATACTAATGCCCCAGCTTCACGGCTTGTTGTTGATGCAAATGAAGGCTGGAATATAGAGCAATATATTGAATATGCTCCACAGCTTAAGGAACTATCAGTGGAAATGATTGAGCAACCGCTACCCTCTTCTGACGATGAACAGCTTAAGTTTATTGAACGTCCAATTCCTGTCTGTGCAGACGAAAGTTGTCATGACAGATCAACGTTACCTGACCTAGTTGGAAAATATGATATGATCAATATCAAATTGGATAAAACGGGTGGCCTTACTGAAGCATTGAAACTGCGCACTGAGGCATTAAACCTGGGATTGGATATTATGGTTGGTTGTATGATAGGGACCTCTTTGGCGATGGCGCCTGGCGTTATAGTGGCTCAAGGGGCTCCTATTGTTGATTTAGATGGTCCTTTATTATTAGCTCGTGATAGGGACCCTGGTCTGGAGTTTTCGGGCAGTATAATCAACCCACCAGAAAAAGAGTTATGGGGTTAGGGTTTATTTTTTAGTTGCTTCAATCGAGAAAGATGGCAGGTCAAGTTAATTATCTGAATTTGTGGCAAATTACCTCTGTTTCTGTTGAAAGTATGAATTATTAAATTAGGTAGTAGGCGTGCGTAGATCAAAACGCTTGGTGACGGTATGGTTAGGGATCAGGTTCCCGCAAAGAAAGGAAAAGAAAATGTCGGATGCATCAACTGAAATGCAAGAAGTAATAGGAGAAATTCGTAGATCGGTTGCGGCTCTGTGTGAGAACTACCCAGGCGAGTACTGGCGTGAAAAAGACCGCGATAGAGAATATCCTACGGAGTTTGTTAAGGCCCTAACCGATGCGGGATTTTTAGCCGTTTTGGTGCCGGAAGAATTTGGCGGCAGTGGGTTGCCTATTTCAGCTGCAGCTGCCGTTCTAGAGGAAATACACAAGTCTGGATGCAATGGCGGGGCCTGCCATGCTCAGATGTATATCATGGGTACAGTTTTGCGTCACGGAAGTGAGGAACAAAAAAAGAAGTTCCTTCCGAAAATAGCTTCCGGTGAACTACGATTGCAGGCTTTTGGAGTATCAGAACCATCTAGTGGTACAGACACGCTCTCTTTACGCACAACCGCAGTAAAGAAGGGGAATGATAAATATGTTGTTAATGGGCAAAAAATATGGACTTCACGGGCAGAGCATTCAGATTTAATGCTGTTGCTCGCAAGGACTACCCCCATAGAAGAGGTGCAGAAACGTACCGATGGATTATCTGTCTTTTTGATTGATATGAAAGAAAGCCTCGGTAAAGGTATGGAAATCAGTCCAATACGCACCATGATAAATCACTCTACTACCCAAATATTTTTTGACGAACTTGAGATCCCGGCGGATAGTTTAGTTGGAGAAGAGGGTAAGGGTTTTAGATATATACTTGACGGTATGAATGCAGAGAGAATTCTTATAAGTCACGAGTCGCTTGGCGATGCACGTTGGTTCCTTAAAAAAGCTGTTGATTATGCAAATGAAAGAGAGGTTTTTGGTCGTCCAATTGGTAAAAATCAGGGTGTGCAGTTTCCAATAGCTAAAGCTTATGCCGATACAGAGGCTGCCGCTCTTATGTCTCAGCGGGCGGCAGAGCTATTTGAGTCTGGTGAGCCTTGCGGAGCTGAGTCAAATATGGCCAAAATGCTCGCCGCAGATGCGGCTTGGGAGGCTGGTGATACCTGCATGCAGACATTTGGTGGTTTTGCTTTTGCCGAGGAATATGATGTGGAGCGAAAATATAGAGAGGCGCGTCTATATAGGATCGCGCCGATCTCTACAAATTTAATATTAGGATATTTAGCCGAGCATGTTCTTGGATTGCCCCGGTCTTACTAAGGATTTAACAATGAGCAAGCCACTCGAGGGTATTTTAGTTGTCGCGTTGGAGCAGGCTGTGGCAGCGCCTTACTGCACTAGCCGTCTCGCAGATGCAGGTGCGAGAGTAATTAAAATTGAAAGAGCGGAGGGAGACTTTGCGCGTGGATACGACCATCAGGTAATGGGCCAATCTGCATATTTTGTATGGCTAAATAGAGGCAAGGAAAGTTTGGTTCTGGATATAAAGAAAACTGATGATGCATTGCTCCTAGAGCGTATTTTAGCTAAGGCAGACGTTTTTATCCAAAATCTAGCACCAGGTGCTGCAGAACGTGCTGGTTTTGGTTCAGAAGATTTGAGAGGTCGTTACCCGAGATTAATAACTGTTGATATCTCTGGGTATGGGGAAGACGGCGAGTACTCCGATATGAAGGCATATGATTTCCTTGTCCAAGGAGAGAGTGGCTTGATCTCCGTAACGGGGTCTCCCGAGGTAATGGGACGGGTCGGGGCTTCTGTCTGCGATATCGCGGCGGGTATGTACTCCAAAATTGCCGTATTGGAGGCACTAATAAAACGTGGGAGAACGGGGGAAGGGTCTACCATTAAAACCTCTATGTTCGGTGGAATGGTTGAATGGTTGTCGCCATGGTTACTGCATCAGGCATATGGAGAATTAAGTGAACAGCGTATTGGTTTGCACCATCCAGCAATCGCACCCTACGGTGCGTATAAGTGCGCTAATGAAGAATTAATTTTAATTGCAGTACAAAATCAACGGGAATGGGGAAGATTATGTGATCAGGTTCTTCAAAAACCTGATTTAGCTAGTAACGAAAAAGTAATTGATAATGTTGCACGTTTAGCAAATAGAAAATTTTTAGATCGAGAAATAGAAGATATTTTATCCAGCTTGACCCGTGATGAGGTACGTCGACGATTGATAGACGCTAAGATAGCATTTGGAGCAGTCAACACGATCGAAGATGTTGTTAATCACCCTGCTTTAAATAAAATACAAGTGGATACACCACAGGGAAGAATAGACGTCATGGCGCCCCCATCTACTGTCAAAGGAGAAGCAATCGACGTACTCAGCGTTCCAGAAATTGGACAGAATAATGAAACTATTCGTCTTGAATTCAAAAATTGAGAAAAGGTCCGTAACAAGCCTTTTGCAAAAATTCTTCTGTTTAAACCTTTTTTGCAACGGTAAAGGAAGAGAGTATTCCTTGTTTTTTTGGGAAAAATGCTAAAAAAATAGGTAAAGAGCTTTTCACAGGATTGTCATCCTCTAATCAGTCAGCTAGGGTCTCGTTAGCTGTGTCGCATGTATCACTCAAATGGATAAGTCTGTTTGGGCGAAATAACGCGGCAACAGAAGGGGAATAATCACTTCTGGGCTAATGAATTCACCTTGAGACACAAGGTGGGAATATAAACAGGGAGGAATTAGTATATGAGTAAATCACTTTTAAAAACTGCTGCTCTCGCTGCTGTTGCTGGTGCGTTCGCACTTAGCCCAGTTTCGGAAGCACAGGCAAAAAAAGTAAAATGGAAAATGCAGGCTGCATTTGCCAGTACACTTGCACATCTTGGTCCAGCAGGACAGCGAATTGCGGATCACATTACCGTAGCATCCGGCGGTAAATTCACTGTTAAGTTTTTTGAGCCAGGCGCGCTGATCCCGCCTCTAGAGTGTTGGGATGCAGTGTCAAAAGGTTCAGTAGAATCTTGCTACACAACACCTGGTTATCACACAGGTAAATACCCTGGACTAGCTTTCATGACCGCAGTTCCATTCGGTCCTGGTGCTGGTGAATTCATGGGTTGGCAATGGTTTGGAGGCGGTAAGGACATCGCTTCAAAAATCTATTCAAAACATAACTTACACTCAACAGCCTGTGGTCTGATCGGTCCTGAGACTTCTGGTTGGTTTAAAGAGCCTGTTAAAGATCTAGAGAGCCTTCGTGGTCTTAAAATGCGCTTTTTTGGTCTTGGCGCAAAGGTTATGACTAAGATTGGTGTATCAACACAGCTTCTCGCTGGCGCTGATATTTATCCAGCACTAGAACGTGGTGTTATCGACGCGACTGAATTTTCCATGCCTAATATGGATATTTCTCTTGGTTTCTATCAAATCGCAAAAAATAACTACTATCCTGGATGGCACCAACAAATTTCTGTTGGAGAGTTCTTGTCCAACAAAAAAATGCATGACGCATTGAGCAAACAGAATAAGCGGCTCATCAGCATCGGTTGTAAAGCAAATATGATCTATGAGTATGCAGAAACTGAAGCTCAGAACTTTGGTGCCATGCTAGAAATGAAAAATAAATATGGTGTGACAAATCGTCGATGGACTGATGACCAGTTAGCTGTATTTGAAAAAGCGTGGATGGAAGTTGTTGCAGAAGAATCAGCAAAAGATAAAACTTTCAAAGAGTTCGCTGATAGTTTCTACACATTTCGTAAAAACTACAAGATCTGGGGTGAAGCTCAGTCTCTTAAGCCAACGTACCTAAAATAATTTGGTTACATTTAATCGCTTGAATTTAAGCGATGTTGGTAAAGATTTCGGGGGCCACTATGGCCCCCGATTTTCGTTCCAACATAAACTATAACAAATAGTAAATATTTATCGAGCGTGTGATAATGCTTCGGTTAATATTCAAATCAGTTTTAGTGTCTGTTATGAAGTTAGAAAGTAAAACAGAGGTGATAGATAATGAGCCAATCGGTTAGCGATAAGAAATCGTCCGAGCACAAAGTTGCTATGTTATTGTTATTTTTTGTTGGCGTGATTGTCACAATCGGCGCGATCGCTGTGGTATTCGAATCTGGGCATTTAATGGCTTTAGAAGAGATCGGCCGTGCTGAGGCTATCTACTCTGTGACCCGAGAATACATCTCCATAGCAATGTTTTTGACGCTCGCTATGTTACTTTTTTCTGGATATCCCGTTGCATTTATCCTCGGTGGCTTATCGATGCTGTTTGGGATAATTGGTTATTACCTGGATATGTTCTCACTGATTGAATTTTTTAATTTTGTTCCCAGAATTTGGGGAATGGCGGCAGAGAATCTTGTCCTGGTTGCAGTGCCTGCATTCGTTTACATGGGGGTTATGCTGGAGCGTAGTGGAATTGCAAACGATTTGCTTTACTGCGTTCAAGTCTTGTTGCGCAGAGTGCCGGGTGCCCTTGCTTTAGCAGTTACAGTTATGGGAACAATATTAGCGGCCATGACAGGTATTATTGGCGCTTCGGTTACTATGATGACCGCGCTCGCATTGCCAACGATGATGAGACAAGGTTATAGTCATGCCCTTGCTACAGGAGTTATTGCAGCATCAGGTACTTTGGGAATACTTATTCCTCCGAGTATTATGCTTATTATAATGGCTGATTTAATGGCTATTTCGGTTGGTAATGTATTTATGGCAGCGGTAGTCCCTGGACTAACATTGGCCACCTTCTATTTAATTTATGTAGCAACTCTAGCTGCTGTTAAGCCTAGCCTGGCTCCACCTTTGCCAGCAAACTTGTTGAATATTCCTAAAGGAGAAATGTTCCCGCTAGTCCTAAGGAGTTTTTTGCCTCCAGTTTTCCTCATAACGTTAATTAAAGGTTCTATTCTTTTTGGCTTTGCTACCCCATCTGAAGCTGGAGCTGTTGGTGCCTTTGGTGCTACATTATTGGCGGCAGCCAATGGTCGGTTGAGCAAGAATACTTTGGTATCAGTTTGCCATACTGCAGCTCGAACAGTGTCTATGATTTTTTTCATTGTCATAAGTGCTACTTGTTTTGCGTATGTCTATAGATCATTGGGCGGTGACGACGTCGTCGAAACGCTCATTATTGAGAAAGCAGGACTAGGGCCATGGGGGATGCTTATCCTTGTAATGGTAATTGTATTCTTTCTCGGCTTCTTTTTAGACTTTTTAGAAATAACTTTAATAGTGCTACCTGTTTTTACGCCATTAATAATACAGATGGATTTTGGCGATCACCTAGCAAAAGCTGATATAAAGTTTTGGTTTATAATCCTCCTAGCGGTTAACCTGCAAACTTCGTTTCTAACGCCACCGTTTGGATTCGCATTGTTTTATATGAAAGGGATAGCGCCCAAGGAGATACGCATACAATCAATTTATAAAGGGATAATTCCATTTGTAATTCTTCAAGCTTTAGGCGTCGTAACGGTGATGGCATTCCCAGAGGTTGCGCTTTGGCTGATGCATGCGGCATATGATTAGATTGGGATCTTAAAAAGAATGGATTATAATATTTTGAATTTATAACGAAAATAGTATATTTTTATTAAAAATTAAGAAACTATTATTATTCTAATTAAACGTTTCTTGGTTTGGTGTTACCGTAGTGTTAGTGTAATGTTTTACATCTCTTACATGAAGGTTTAAAACATCAATATAATAGATGACCCAGTAAAAGGGGCACAACCAAGTAAAATAATACGGGACGGGGAATATTAGATGGATGAATCAAGCGTAGAGACGCGGTCTGGCGAGGCAAAAGTCGCGATATTAATGTTTAGCTTGCTGGCGTTAGTGCTGGTGTTGTGTACCTTTGGTGCATACACGCTGTCAGGATCCTTGATGATCGAAGAAGAGATTTCTCGCGGTGAAGCGTTGGTCTGGGTTGGTCAAGAATATATTTCGATGGTGATGTTTGTCACTTTGGCACTCTTATTGTTTTCAGGGTATCCTGTAGCCTTTATATTGGGTGGTCTGGCAATGCTTTTTGGGTTGCTGGGCTTCTTTTTGGATTCGTTTTCTTTAATTGAATTTTTCAATTTTATTCCTAGAATATGGGGACAAGCTGCTGAGAACCTTGTTTTAGTCGCTGTTCCGGCTTTCGTATTTATGGGCGTGATGATGGAGAGAAGCGGTATAGCAAATGATTTGCTATATTGTGTTCAAGTTCTTCTTAAGCGTGTGCCGGGAGCGCTAGCTCTTGCAGTTACCGTGATGGGTACAATCCTCGCTGCCATGACTGGAATTATAGGTGCGTCTGTGACAATGATGACGGCCCTGGCATTGCCGACAATGATGCGGCAAGGGTATAGCCACTCGCTCTCGTGTGGCGTTATAGCTGCGTCTGGTACGCTGGGTATATTGATCCCGCCAAGTATAATGTTGATTATTATGGCAGACTTAATGGCAATTTCTGTTGGTAACGTTTTTATGGCAGCTGTTGTGCCAGGCCTTACCTTAGCCGCGTTCTATCTAATATTTGTGGCCACGATATCAGCTTTAAAGCCAGATATGGCTCCGCCACTGCCTGCAAACTTATTAAACGTCCCTAGAAATGAAATGGGCCCGTTAATCGCACGTAGCTTTTTGCCCCCAGTATTTTTGATTTCGTTAATCAAGGGGTCAATCTTATTAGGTTGGGCTACTCCGTCGGAGGCGGGAGCGGTGGGTGCTTTTGGTGCTACGCTTTTGGCAATAGCAAATGGACGATTAGGAGGAGGGACGCTTGTTCAGGTATGCCATACGTCCGCTAAAACTGTTTCAATGATTTTCTTTATCGTCATAAGTGCAACATGTTTCGCTTATGTATATCGATCACTTGGCGGCGATGATGTTGTCGAACACCTTATAGTCGAAAAGGCAGGACTAGATGCATGGGGAATGCTTATTCTCATTATGACAATCGTATTTTTCCTAGGGTTCTTTCTTGACTGGCTAGAAATCACATTAATTGTTCTACCGGTGTTTACGCCACTAGTTGCCGGTTTAGATTTTGGTGATCACATAGCAAAAGAAGATATAAAATTTTGGTTCATCATACTTTTGGCGGTTAACTTACAAACATCTTTTCTCACGCCGCCGTTTGGCTTTGCTTTGTTCTATATGAAAGGTATCGCCCCGAGGGAAATAAAAATTCAAGCAATCTATAAAGGTATTATTCCTTTTGTGATTTTACAGGCGCTAGGTGTTGTCACGGTATTGGCTTTTCCTGATGTGGCGCTTTCTCTAATGCACTATGTGCACGGTTAAGGAAGGACAAACACATGGCTTCTGAAGAGATACTCACACGTGGTGATGAGGCTGGCGGTAACCTTTTAAGCGAAGGCGTTGCCCAAGTATTAATACAATTGGTTTATAAAATAAGGAAAGTAGTTGATTTCGCAGGTAGATGGGCTTCATTGCTTTTCGTTCCTATGATACTCATCACAGTCTACGATGTCTGTCTAAGAAAGACTGGAAAATTACAGATTGATATTAAATATTGGGCTGAAGATTATGGATTTGGCCAGCTATTTGAGTCAACACTTTTGCAAGAATCTGAATGGCATTTTCATACAGCACTTTTTGCCCTTGTTCTTGGTTTTGGCGTTATTTGGAATACACAGGTGCGTGTGGATGTTGTTAGAGAACACTTGAAGTTCCGACGGAAGGCTTGGTTGGAGTTGCTGGGGGCTACATTCTTTATGATACCCTACACATGCGTTGTCTGTTATTTTGCGGCTATTTTTGCTTATGAGTCGTGGGATATAATGGAAATATCAGCATCTCAGGTGGGGCTTCCGTATAGATACATTATTAAGACTATTTTAACGTTAGGATTATTTGTTGCTATTTTGGCTGGCCTAGCAGTTTGGATACAATCATTTTTAGCTTTGTTTGCTCCAGCGGGGACAAGGTTTGAGTTGATGACTTTGGAGTGGCCAGAAAATGAAGGTGACACCATAGAAGGTAAAGAACGTATGGCTGTTGACCTGAATGTCTCGGTGGAAGAGGATTTGGAGCGACAAACAAATCAAATCCTCGGCGCTGATGGCAAAGAGAAATAGCTTATTAGTATTTGATCTTTTTAGAAAATCTCATCTTCTATTTATTTAAAACAAAGGGTGTTTGATATTTAATTCAAGCACCCTTAACTGTTAGTTAAAGAGTGAGTCATAGAAAATGTTCAAACTACAAAACTTTTTAAAAAGATATGTTTGGGATCCTGAGACTACTCCTTATTTTACTGCGATCTCTAAGTTGAGCCGTAGCCAAGCGGACAACGAACTGTTCTTTTTTGCTATAATGTTTTCGGTTCTCTTTGGCGTTGGAACATTTACATCAATTACAGGACAGGCACCATATGGTGTGTCCAAGGCGGCGGCAATCTACTGCTTCACGATTGTCTCTGCTGTTGTTTTGGTAGGAACGGTCAAAAATATTTATGCAGCCTATTATGCAACTAGTGCTCCTTTAGTCGTACTTGTTACTATCTTTGTTTACGGCTTTCCAACTAAAATGGAACTGATTGATGAGCTTGTCTTGTTAGTAATAGTGCTATGTGTTGCTCGTTATATGTGGCGGGTGATAACGGTATGTCGCGTTTATTCAATACTGCCAACAAGGGAACCTGAAAACCGAACACGGCGAAGGTTATTTTAACCGTTGTGGTAGAAAAATGTTAAATCGACTCAATATCTTCTTTTTGAAATATTTTCGCCGACACCAATTTGTCTTCTTAATTGGCATCAGTGTTATGCTTGTTGTTGATTTCTTTTTATTGGAGGATTGGGCCACGTTTTGGCCTATGATTTCATGGTCTATGGTTTTTTCAGTTCATTTTATGATTTTCAGATCACAAAATGTCAGTGATGAATGGCTCGAAGAAAAAATGATCTTCGATGTTTATAGACCCTGGGACTACGGACACATAGATCAAATAAAAAGAAATCCATTTGGAAAATCAATTTATCGCACAGAGCAAGGTAAATTGAATAAAGATGCCTCAAAGAACCAACATGTAGATAAAAAATAGTCTAAACATGGGCGCTTCTTCACTTTGACTAAAGTGTCGTCATGCACCCTTTCAAAAGGTTAATGGTTTGATATCGGAAACAACGTTTGACTATATCATTGTAGGGGCTGGCTCAGCAGGTTGCGTGCTTGCTAATAGGCTAACGGAGAACCCTTTAAATAAGGTTTTGCTAATCGAGGCTGGTAAAGCTGATCATTGGTGGAATTGGAAAATTCATATGCCTGCAGCTTTAGCATATCCGATGGCTAGTACTTCTATTAATTGGGCCTATAAATCTGAAGCAGATCCCTATATGAACAATCGCAGAATGTATTGTCCTAGGGGAAAAGTACTCGGTGGTTCAAGTTCCATTAATGGGATGGCGTATGTTCGAGGGCATGCGTTCGATTATAATCGCTGGGCGCAGATTGATGGATGTCGTGATTGGTCATACTCTGATTGTTTGCCGTATTTTAAAAAAGCTGAGTGCCTAGATATAGGGGGGGATGTTTATCGTGGAACAGATGGCCCCCTAAAAGTAACGGCAGGTAAGATGGAAAATCCTCTTTACAAAGCTTGGTTAATGGCTGGAGAGGAGGCAGGCTATCCCATCACTAATGACCCTAATGGTTATCAGCAAGAGGGGCTTGGGCGCATGGATATGACCGTAGACAAAGGGCGTCGCTGCAGTTCAGCCAAAGCATATTTGAAAGATGCTGCAAATAGAAAAGGCCTGTTTATTGAGAAGAATGCGTTTGTAAATAGGATCCTTATAGAAGATGGGACTGCGAGCGGGGTAGAGTTTGAGAAAGATGGTGCTAAGGTCTGTGTCTATGCTGGAAAAGAGGTAATCTTATGTGCAGGGGCGATTAACACTCCACAACTGTTAATGTTATCAGGTATCGGTCCTGGTCCTCATTTGAATAGTATTGGTATCCCCGTATTGAACGACTTACCTGGTGTAGGAAAAAATTTGCAGGACCACTTGGAAATTTATCTCCAGATGAAGTGTTTACAACCCATTTCACTCTATGGTGTCCATAACCCTCTCCGGAAATTAATGATTGGGCTTCAGTGGATATTAAGTGCTACCGGTTTAGGCGCTACGAACCACTTTGAGGCGGGTGGTTTTATACGGTCGCATGCAGGAATAGAGCATCCAAATATCCAGTATCATTTTTTACCTATAGCTATGAATTACGATGGAAGTAAGGCTCAAAACTGTCATGGCTATCAAGTGCATGTTGGCCCAATGCGGCCAACCAGCCGCGGCCTTGTCTGGCTAGGGTCTAGGGACCCCAGGGATAATCCAAAAATATTATTCAATTATATGGCCACCGATACCGATCGTTTGGAAATGAGAGAAGCTATCAGATTAACACGAGAAATATTAACTCAACCCTCTTTTAAGCCTTTAAATGGCGAAGAGCTATCACCGGGTTGCCATGTTCAAAAAGATGAAGAGATAGACGCATTTGTGAGAGGTTTTGGGGAAAGTGCTTACCATCCGTCCTGCACTTGCGCTATGGGAGAGGGGGAATTTGCAGTTGTAGACAATTCAGGTCTCATTCATGGAACAAATAAACTGAGGGTAGTAGATGCGTCAATTATGCCCTCAATAGTAAGTGGTAATTTAAATGCACCGACTATAATGATAGCTGAAAAAATTGCAGATACGATAAAAGGGAATAAACCATTAGTCCCAATAGATGCACAAGTTTGGCAACATCCTAATTGGGGATTGCTTCAACGGTAACAAGTATGGAACATATTTTTTCTATGAGGATATTTTAACTCTGATGTGTTGACTTTTGGAGCGATAGTTTCTGTTTTCTCTGGCTCATCATTTTCTTCCACTTTTCTAAAACTTTTGCTTTCCTTTTATTGAAAGCTTGTTGGAGCCTGTGGTTCTCTTTCACCCGGTGCTGCTTGGACCCTTGAACTCTAATTTTACGTGTTCCTTTTTCCTCATAGAGGTTTTGTTTCGCTAACCAAATATTTTGGTGATTTGGTTTTAGATCGTTTCTAAAAAATGGACTGTCTATTCTTTGTAGTTTTTCTACGGCTAGGCGGTACCTTTTTCCTCTTTTCTTATTATTCGAATGATAATGTTCTATAGCTCGTTGCCAAGAACCATGATCTTCAAACAGTTGAGTTAAAAAATCTCCCGCATACCCTGCGTTTAGTTGTGGGTTGAAGGCGTCTTCAAGGTTGTTAAATGCATGCGGATGATAATGCAGGTTTATTTGCATACAACCAACATCGATATTGGTGACGCCTTGATATTGTAATTCACGCACCGCTTTTAGAGCTTCTCGTTTACTTTTGTAATAAACCCCTTCTCCTCCTGAGGTGACTGTCCAAGGCCAAGGCATACTTTCTTTCAGTTTATGATGCCAACGCCCGGTTTCTTTTAGAGAGATTGCGCGCAAGATATTTTTTGGTAAGTTAAGGGACATTTCTACAGGATGGATTGCTTGGGCACATAACTTTGCTATATCCCTATCTATAGTCGTTTCGGCGACTACCTTGAAGTTGATTATTATTAGCGTAACTAATAAGAAAAATATTTTAGATAACGACATAATTTCTCCTTACGAATAACAAAGCAAGTCTCATGCCAATAAATTAATTATTCCGCCGCTTCTTTATAACCCATATCGGAAATTACAAGGTTTCCGAGTTGCTCCATAAAGCCAGTCATAGCGTGTCTGAGTGGTTTTATTTCTTCCAGAGGTTCGATATGTTGTTCATCCATATAGAGGGCCCTATTCAGTTCTATTTGTAGTGCGTGCACCCCTTCTTTCGGTTTCCCATAGTTTCTTGTAATAAATCCTCCAGCATATGGGATATTTCTCCGAACAGAAAAACCACATTCAGTTAAAAATTCGTTTGAGCTTTTCATTATATGTGGATGACAGGATGTACCATGGCAATCGCCGAGGACAATTTCGGCTAATCTACTGGGTTTAGACTGTGATGGATTATTTGTTCCTATTCTTCCGGAAGGCATGGAGTGACAATCTAGCAGAATGCAATACCCGAATTCATCTTTGGTATTATTGATTAAAGTCTGAAGGGCGTCATGGTACGGCCGATAAAAGTGATTAATGCGTTCTTCTGCTTCCTGAAAAGTTAATTTGTTTTTGTAAACCCGCTCCCCATTTGATACAACACGCGCGATAGTTCCTAGTCCAGCAGAAATGCGACTGTTTTGAGTTATCACATAATGGGGAAGGAAATCAGAAAACATTGTGGGGTCAAGTTCATAAGGTTGCCGGTTAACATCGACAAAGACACGAGGAAACAAAGCCTGGATCAATGATGCCCCGAGGTCTGGAGCATAACTAAAAATATCTTCCACAAAACTATCTTCTGACGATCTAAGACGAAGTGGTGTTAACGCCGAGGCGGCTACAAAGTCTGGGGGATAATTGCGTCCGCTGTGAGGTGAAGAAACTATTAAAGGTAGTATCTTTTTTTGAGGTGAACGCACTACGATTTTGTCTTTGATATCAAACTTTAAAAAATTGTTCATAATGATTTATTTCATTGACTTGGAAACGTTATTTATTTGCAGCTATTTTTTATATAAATTGCAGTGTACATATTCTATCTTGCCAAAGTGGCTATTTTCGCTATAACGGCGGTTCCTGCAAGTAATATTTCGTTACGTTTAGAAATGGGCGCGTAGCTCAGCGGGAGAGCACCTCGTTGACATCGAGGGGGTCACTGGTTCAATCCCAGTCGTGCCCACCATTTCCTCAAACGTAGTAAGTGATTCTAATCTATAAGCTCAAACCAAAAAGAGGAGCTCAAAAAACCTATCTAAAATGGGTTGTCTGAGCTCTCAGCCAGTGAAATTAGATCGAATTTTAAAAGTTTGATTTTTTCCAGCGCTTATCATCAAGCTAAGATCGTTTCCTCCAAGAACCATTCGAATTCCCATATCAATATACTTATCTATAAGGTTTGGTTCATATATCCCCCCCATTCCTGCATGCTTATTGTGTTTTTTGCATGCTGCGATGGTTTTTTTATACGCCTCTACGATATCAGGATGATCCAACTGACCTGGTATTCCCATTTCCATGCAAAGATCATTGGTGCCGATTAGCAATGCATCAACGCCGGGTATAGCAGCAATTTCATCGACATTATAAATAGCCAAAGGAGTTTCTAACATTATGACTAGGAATGTTGCCGAGTTAACTGCTTGAGTAGCCTCTCCCATTGGATAAGTCTGAAAATCTAACATGGGTTGAGCGCCTGTAACTGAACGGTGTCCGATGGGTGGATATTTACATTGATCAACCATTTTTTTAGCTATTTCTTTAGTATCCACATGCGGGACAACAACACCTTGCGCCCCACCATCTAGTACGCGGCTTGCATGGAAATGTTGAAAGCCAGGAACTCGAACTAGCGGCGTTATCCCCACTTCTTGGGCAGTAACACTAATTTGTACTGCTGTGTCTATGTCCATTGAATTATGTTCCATATCAATGAATAGCCAGTCGAACCCTGCAGTTTTCATTGCTTTGGCTATATCCACCGTCCGGGCCTGTCGTATCCCAATACCAATGGCCAAGTCTCCTGAATTCAGTTTTTCTTTTGTTGTATTTCTGATGCTGACCATTAGTCTTCCTTCATATTGCAGTTCATCATGATGTTATTGCGATGTTTGCGTTAAGGTGTCTGGCTTGGCATTATATTTTTATTGAGTCCAGTTCATTTACAGCTTTATTGGATTTGTGCTGATGTCTAATCTTTCTGAAGAGCCAAATTTTGTACATAGAGAGTTGCAGGTCCAGCAAGACTGGTCTCGTTTACAATCATATTTAATAGCTGTTGGACACAATTTATGCCTTCAAAATGAACCTCGACAATTTTCAGCCGGTTTCGGTAACTTGAATTATCTAGTGAATGTTGACGGGGTATCAGCAGTATTGAGGCGACCCCCTATGGGACCTCTTCAGCCAGGTGCAAATGATATGTTGCGCGAAGGAAAAATTTTGCGCAGCTTATCATGTTCTTTTCCTCTGAGCCCGAGCTGTTTGTTTATAGGGGATAATAAAGAAGTTTTAGGCGCCCCATTCCTTATACTTGAATATCGTCCAGGGATTGTTATCGGATCAACCTTACCCGTGAGATGGATGAAAAACCAAACAGCACCAAAAAAAATAACTGAGCATTTATTGAAAATGCTTATTAACCTTCATAATATATCGCCAGCTGAAGTTGGTTTGTTGGATCTCGGTTCTCCAGAGGGCTACTTAGCTCGGACTGGAAATGGCTGGTTCAAAAGAGCTCAATTGATGTGGTCGACAGATCTACCTATAACTGTGGATTACATAATGGGTTGGCTCAATCATAATATGATCGTAGAGCAACCACCTGTATTACTTCACAACGACTTTAAGCTAGATAATGTCATTTTTAATCCTGACAATTTAGAACCAGTCGCGCTAATTGACTGGGATCTGGGGACTCGTGGTGACCCATTGTGGGATTTGGCCGTATTATTAAGCTATTGGACTGAGCCAAATGATCCTGCTGCAATGTTACAGTTAGGGCAAATGCCTACTACATTCCCCGGTTTCCTTAAAAGAAAGCAAATTATAGACCTTTATGGTTCNAAAAGTGGTCGCGATATATCTAATATTCGATATTATCGAGTGCTTGCGCAGTTCCGTTTAGCTGTAGTCTTTAAGCAGCTATATGAAAAGTATAAAGATGGCTCAGACGGCAATGCTAGGACTTCTAAATTTGACGCTTTAGCCCTTGGGTTGCTGGAGTTCGCAGTTGAAGTGGCAAGGGGTAAATATGATTAGCAAATATTGAAAGCCAGAACCCATTTATTCTGGCATTTTTCTGTTTTACTCAACAGTCTGAGTGTTGAAAGGTATCAATACTTTTNACCTAGTAAATTAGGTGAAAGATTAGCTGCTCNACTTCCCACCAGTAAGGATATATTGCTCTTGAATTAGGCTCTCTATGGCCCCTGGGCGCGCGCTCCTCACTTGCTCAATTGCTATTTTTGGACAGATGTCAAATGCTGTCAGTATTTTGGCTGCAAATGTTCCACTTCTACCAAGGCCGTACGCGCAGTGGATTATTAACCGTGCACCGCCATTAACCATTTGCAATATATTGGAACCATGTCGATCCCATGCAGCATTAAACTCTGGACCTGGCACGCCAAAATCATGGATAGGTAAATGATACCAGTCAAAATTCTGTACTTTAGCTAGTTTGGTGAATTCTGGTACGCCGAGCGTTGTAAATTCCTCATTTTGNTTGAGACTTATGAGTGCATCGGCATTCCATTTCTCGATAGTTTCGAAATCTGCGGAAAGGTTCCTGTCCCATATTTTTCCACTTAAAGATCTATGGCGACGTCCTGGACAATTTGTTAAACCTAAAACAGATCCATTTGGTCCTTTAATGGCGCTGATATGCAGTGGACCATTATATGGAGGGGTTGGTATTAGCGGATTTTCAGAAATTGTTTGATCGTGCCTAGGTGTCATAAAATATCCTTAGATTAAAAATTTAAGGGTAGACCTGGCCTTGGCCAGTCCAATGCCACTAACCTACCTGAGGATGATAACGTGATATAGGCTGTTTTTAGATTATCACCTCCAAAACAAATATTTGTTGGAAAAGTATCTGGTAGAGAGATAGAGGTGACCTGTCTCCCTGCTGCGGAAAATACATCGATTGCCCCAGGAATAGAACCAACACAAATATTCCCCTCACTGTCTAAAGCAAGAGAATCAAATAAATGGTATCCTGAGGGGCTTGCAACTAAACGTCCTTTTTCCCAAGGTATAATCTGTTTTGTTTGGGCGATTTTCCCTGGTTCTTCAATATCAAAGGCCCAAATCCTGCCCGTTGGCGTCTCTGCTACATAGAGTTGTTTTCCATCAGGTGATAAACCTATGCCATTTGGACCATCCATAGGGCTAATTACTTCAGTAATACTTTCTCCATTTGTACTCGCATAATAGACGCCACCACGGTCTTTATTGCGCCGTCTTGTATGGCCATGATCTGTAAACCAAAACCCACCTTCTGAATCAAAAATAAGGTCATTAGGTCCTATTAATGGGTTACCATTACATTCTTGGTACAACGTCTCAACAGACCCCGTCTTTAAGTCAACCGCCTCGATCCATCCANTAGGAGTTGCAGGAGTTGAGAGTCGAGGAAGGAAACAGCCGTCTTTTTCAAAAAATTGCATGCCTCCGTTATTACAGATATAACAACGGCCGTCGGGCCCAATAGCTGCACCATTTGGTCCNCCATTNAGCTTTGCGACCAGTGTTTTTTCNCCGTTTAAATCTATTTTTGTCAGTTTTGCCGATGCTATCTCGACAATTAATATTTCGCCATTTGGCAAAAATATAGGACCTTCTGGAAACGCGAGGCCGGTTGCAATTTCTCTGAATTCAGACATTGAAAACTTTCTTTTGCTCTAGAGTTTAAATTATACGGTTATCGAATATANCGAAGAGGNGNAGTGCCTTTCATTGTTATCCTATGCATGACTCTTCTCTTTCCGGGATAATCATTCAACGCCATATGCAGTACCTTTCTATTATCCCAGACACCTAAAGTTCCAATCTTCCAGTCAAGTCGACAAGTGAACTCAGGTCTTGTTGCATGACGTATCAAATACTTTATGAGTGGTTGGCTTTCTTCTGGGCTCATGTCCTCAAAATGAAGTGTTGTTTCTATATCGGTTAAATATAGTGATGGCCGACCTGTTTCTGGATGTTTGCGAACCAATGGGTGTACCGCAGGAATAGTGGGTTTATCGAACTCAGGAATCTTCGCCTGCATTTTTCCAGAACGAGGTGCCTGCTTATTGTATTGATTGAAGGTATATAAACGTTCCAACAGTTGTTTCATTCCATCGGAAAGTGCATCATATGCATGTTCCATACATGCAAATAAAGTGTCCCCTCCTATTTCTGGTACTTGTTTTGCGTAAAGCATAGTTGCCATAGCAGGAGCTGGGGTNAAAATCTGATCAGTATGCCAATGATCTCCAAAATTATTTGGATCACTAGGTTCTTTTATTATTTCTATAATTTCTGGATGTTCCGGGAGGCCGCTTAAGTATGGATGCAAATGAGGTTCATTCCATCTTGACGCAAAACTCAATTGCTGGCTGGGAGTTAACGCTTGTTCTCTAAAATATATGACGCCATAATCGACTAGGGCTTGGTTTATGAGTGCAAATTGTTGATCTTCTATAATTGAAACATCAATTCCCTTAATCTCAGCACCAATAGAACCTGAAAGTGGAAGTATTTCTAAAGACATTTCGTTATACTCCATTTTTATTACGCGCCGTTAGTGTAAATTACAAAGAGTATGCGGTAGCATCAACGATGTGATAAACAAAAGTGGATTTGATCCCTAGGAGTGCTTTGGTTTGGAATGTTTTATAAACCATAATTTTATTTTCCACATATTTTTAGGACCCACTTGTTCCTAGATATTTTCTTAAGAAACAGACAATGGGGCAGAAATGACAATAGATCTAGGCGTGCANCACCAATATGCTGATCTGGGAGATGTCATGTTACATTATGTGCTTGCGGGTGAAGGNCCCCCTGTTGTCTTACTGCACGGCTGGCCGCAAACGTGGTGGGAATGGCGACATATAATCCCNGTCTTGGCAAAAAATTATACTGTTATTGCCCCCGACTTGCGAGGGTTAGGAGATAGTTCTAGGCCTATTGGTGGCTATGATAAAATGACTGTGGCAAATGACATATGGAAATTAGTTTCTGAGGAACTTGGTTATTCGAGCTTTTTACTTGTTGGACACGATTGGGGGGGGCCAACGGCATATGCCCTAGCCGCTTCTCATCCCCAAGCGGTCGAGAAATTAGTTATACTCGATGTAGTTGTTCCAGGTTGTGGTGGTGACTTTTCTGAGGGAGGACGACGTTGGCATCATCAATTTCATTTGACGCCTGATTTACCTGAAGAATTAATCAATGGGCGAGAGAAGGTTTACTTATCTTGGTTTTACCGAACATTCGCTTATAAACCGGGTTGTATAACTAAAAATGATCTTAATGAGTATGTTAGGACCTATAAACAACCAGGTGCCTTAAGAGCTGGTTTTTCTTATTACCGCACTATGGTTCAAGATGCTAAAGTTAATGCGGAAATTATTAGGAAGTTTAAATTNCCGATGCCGGTATTAGCAATTGGCGGTGGTGTTAGTTATCCAAATGGGAGAGGTCGAGGTAAAGATCCTGAAGCGTCTCTCAGACGAGTGGCCATTAATGTTAAAGGAGAAATTTTCCCTGAATGTGGTCATTTTATTCCAGAAGAAAAACCAGAGTTGCTGCTTGATAAGTTAGGGTTATTTTTTAACGGTAACTTGTAGTTTAGGGTATGCTTTGTAAATAAAAAACATAGACAATCATTGGCGAAGGAAAAGAAAATGGCCGAGAAAGTAGGTCCATTAAATGGTGTTAGAGCAGTAACATGTTCCACTGCGCAGGCTGGAACGGTACCTTATATGATGATGGCTGACCTAGGTGCAGAAGTTATAAAAGTTGAAGTGCCCGGTATTGGGGATGGTTCTAGAACAGCTGGGGAACTTCGCGGTGATATTAGNTCTTTTTTTGAGACTAATAATAGAGGGGTCAAAAGTATTACTTTAAACCTCAAGTCGGAAGAAGGGCAGAAAATTCTTCATAAACTTGTTGAGACGGCAGATATATTTGGTCAAAACTTCCGTCCAGGGGCGGCTGAAAAAAATGGTTTTGGTTATGAAGAATTAAAAAAAATAAATCCAGCTTTAGTTTATGTGTCAGTATCTGGTTATGGNCAATTAGGGCCACATTCAGATTTGCCTGGGACTGACGCTGTTGGGCAAGCCCTGGGGGGAATAAGCGAGGCATACGCAGGACCGGGCGAAGCCATGCGCACCGGAGTGGTTTCTGTTGCAGATGAGTCGTGCGCAATGCTTACGTTCGGCGGGCTTTTGGCAGCTTTATATCATGCCAAGAATACTGGTATTGGTCAAAAGGTTGAAACCTCACTCGTCGGTGGCATTGTGCGGCTGATGGGTTGGACGATGACAACAGCGATGTGGCGAAATGAAAACCCTATAGTTGGCGCTCGAATAAATGGAACAAGAGAATTACCCGGTATAGCTGCGAGTTTTGATGATAAAGATGGAAAGCCAATGGTGTTCCAGGTGGATCATCGGCATTGGGTGAAGGCAATGGACGCACTAGGCTTTCTTCCTTTACTCGAGGAGAGAGGAGCCAGTGATCTTGGTCTCGCTTTAGTGTCCGAAGAGAAAAAAGAAATAATTTTAAGTACTCTAAGGGAATTATTTAGAGGTGATAGCAGGGAGCGTTGGGTNAAGATATTACGAGATNCGGATATCGTCGCTGCTCCGATTAATACTTTGCTTGAGGCATCTAAAGATCTGGATGTGCTAGGGAATGGATATATAACCGAGCTCCATTATCCTGAGATTGACGAAACACTTAAAGTCCATGGTTCCCCCTGGCAGTTCTCAGAAACACCGGTAAAAATAAGTAGGGCACCTAAACTAGGGGAGCATAATCAAGAAGTCTTGGAGGACTTAGGATTNGATAACGCTGCGATTAAATCACTGCATGAGCGTAAGGTTATTTAAAATAAAAGAAATTGGCGTTGGATTTGAGCTTAATTGTCTGCTTCTATTAACAGAATAACCCTATCTGCGATCAGGGGGAGAGATAATAGTGCCAATAATAGCAGCTAAAATTGACATGGTCATAAATACAATCAGTGACAAATCATAATTATTGGACATGTCCCTTAATATGCCAGAAATTAAAGGGCCAAGCGCCTGAGATGAGATTTGCACTGAAAGAACGATGCCGCGTATCGAACCAAAGCTCTCTCTTCCAAAGAAATCAGCCCATACGATTGGGAGAATGCATAAAATGCCTCCAATCCCAATGCCAAATAGAATTGCCGCCAAGAATGCCAGGTTGGTATCGTTGGTAATCAGCATTAGATAGATGCCAAAGGCTAATGTTGATCCCGTAAATGCTAAATTAGCCTTTACGCCCAGGCGCCTAATTGTATAGCCATATAGCAAAGCAGATAAGCCAGATATAAGAGAAAAACAGCTTACCACTAATGCTGCGATTGCAGGACTGAGACCTCGTTCTATTAAATGTGGAGCTTGATGTAAGCTTATTCCTGCTTGCACGGGAAAGACCAAAGCTGTGAAAAGGGCAAGAAGCCAGAAGCTAGGTTTAGAAATAGCTTGTGATCTTGTGAAATTAGGTTCTGTGGAACTATCTTTATTATTGGAGTGTTTGTGTACATTGTATTGGCTACCGTCTGGGTATAAGCCAATATCTTCGGGCCGCCGGCACATGAATAATAAATTGGGAATAAAACCAACGCTGATTATAACAATCCCTATTGTTAACCAACCCGTTCGCCAATCACTTTGGTCCATNGCAATAAATGCAATTAATGGCATCGCGGTCAATCCTGACATTTGCACTAGTGTCACTATTGAAATAGCTGTTGGCCGTTTTGTGATAAACCAACTGTTTACGGCTGTGTAAATCCCCAAATCAAATGGCCCAGCAAAATTCATTCTTGCTAAGCAAAATAGAATATAGAACATTATTAAAGAGGTTGTTTGGGACAATAGAATAGAACATAAGGCAGTCAGGAATACAGCGATACAAAGTATTCCTCGAGCTCCATGCTTATCTACAAGTGGTCCTAAAAAAGGGGTTATGAGTGCCGCTAAAAGCCCTCCTGCGGAAACTGCGCCTGATATAGCTGTCCTCGACCAATCGAACTCAGTTACCATAGGGGTCATAAAAATAGAAAGTGTAGCTACTGCGGGACCTTGTCTAACAAACCCAGCACAACAAGCGCAAAAAAGAATAATCCAGCCATAGAAAAAAGGGAGATGCGAAGAAACCCACAATGGGATCATTTGTATTGAATGCTTTGCCACAAAATTTAAACTAGCATATGCGTGAATACGGAGAGAGTTAAAAGGATTTTTTCAGCAGTATCCTTGTCTGTATCCATCAGTTGCCTTACTCTATGAAAAAAAATATACCTGTAAGAATTTCGTTAACGATATAGGTTTTTGACCCTGGTGCCCATACGTAACCAATATCAAACTGGAGTATAATGATGCGACTTGGAATGTTTATGCAACCCGTTCACGATCCAAAGAGAAATCAAACTCAAGTAATAGATGAGGATAGAGAGGCAATAATCCTCGCAGATAAACTAGGATTTGAAGAGGTTTGGGTAGGCGAACATGCTGCAGCAACTGTAGAGCCGATTACAGCGCCATTAGTTTTTTTGGCAACACTTCTAGGCGAAACCAAAAATATTAAATTGGGTACTGGTGTGTTTTGTTTGCCGAACCATCATCCAGCTCAGGTTGCAGGGCAATCAGCACTTTTTGATCATTTGTCTCGCGGCCGCTTTCAGATGGGAATTGGAACGGGTAGCTTATCATCGGACGTTGAGCTTTTTGGGGTTGGTGGAGATACAGACCGCGGCGATATGGTGCGAGAGTCGATGGAACATATACTCGCTATTTGGGACGGCGACCCGCCCTATAATCGAGAAGGCAAGTACTGGAACGTTAAAATCGAAGATATGGGGCGATCTGAATTCGGTGTTGGACATTTTGTAAAACCTTATCAGCAACCGCATCCTCCTGTTGCAATTTCAATAATGTCACCCAGCTCAGGAAGTGCGCGTATGGCGGGTGAACGAGGTTGGATACCTATTTCGGGCGCAGCATTCTTGCACCCGCGCTATACTTCTAGTCATTGGGAGACCTATGCCGAAGGCTGCGAGAATGCTGGGCGGAGAGCTGACCCAGAAATTTGGCGGGTGTCACGTAGCATTGTAACGGCACCTTCGGATGAGGAAGCGCTAGATTATATACTTAACCCTGAGGGTCCAATGAGTTACTGGTATCAATATTTTTTATCCTCAATCCGCACTAGAGGACTGACCAAATTTGTTGCACCTGAAGGACATCCTGATCCAGATAGCATGACATGGCAGGATATTGCTAAGGAACAATGTACTTGGGGTTCTCCTCAGACCGTTTTAGATAAGCTGGTTGCTTTGAGAGATTTAACTGGCCATTTTGGTGTCTTAACGGCAATGGCTCATGAGTGGGATGATAAAGAGTTTTGTAAAAGGTCGCTAACTACCTTGGCAGAAGATATAATGCCAAAATTCTCTCAACATGCAGATTCCGATTCGACAGCTAGAGCAGCTGAATAAAGAACATACCACTGAAACGTTGAATACTTTTGCTTGATTTAAATAATAAAAATAACAGTCCTTAAACAAATATCGGGATAATATGAACGGACTTAGTAAAGGAAAAATACTAGTTGTTGGCGGGCGGGGAATCGTTGGTAGAAGCGTAATAGAGTATTTTTCTGAACTGCCTTTTTGGGACGTCGTTGGGGTATCTCGAAACAAACCAGAGTTTAACGAGAAACTTGACTGGATAAATATTGATTTGAAGGACTTGGCGTCTTGTGAGGCCAAATTGTCCCATTTAAATGATATAACACACATATTTTATTCTGCAGTTTTTGAGAAACCAAATCTTACAAGAGGCTGGTCTGAAGCCGACCATGCATTGATAAATCTTCAAATGTTAAGAAACCTTGTCACGGTTGTTGATAAAACCTCATCAAAACTTCAGCATATTACAATAATGCAGGGCACAAAGGCATATGGCGGCCACCTCGGTCCCTTTAAAATGCCTGCCAGGGAGACAGATCCAAGATCAATGGGGCCTAATTTTTATTATGACCAAATGGACTGGTTGGCGGATCACCAAAAGGGAAAAAGTTGGCATTGGACAATCCTGCGTCCACAACTTGTATGCGGGATTGCAGTGGGTAGTCCTTTAAATATAATGGCCGCGATTGGGACCTTTGCTGCTATTTCTCGTGAAAGTGGTATTCCTCTCCGTTTCCCTGGTGGTCCTGAAAGAGTGGGGGAGGCGACAGATGCTCGTTTAATTGCGAAGGGAGTGGAGTGGGCTGGTAATACGCAGTTAGCTCGCAACCAGGTATACAATATTACGAACGGTGATGTTTATATTTGGCATCACTTATGGCCTAGGATTGCAGATCTGTTTTCTATGGATTCGGCTCCTGCACAACCGATGTCGTTAGATCGTATTATGCCTGAAAACAAAAAAGTCTGGGATACGATTGTGAATAAATTTGAATTACAAGGCTATTCGTTAGACGCATTGGTGCCTTCCTGGCGGTTTGCCGACTTTCTTTTTGGCTACGGGCAAAGACCTAACCCCCACCACATGAGCAATATAAAGATCAGACAACACGGCTTTCACGAGTGTATCGATACGGAAGAGAGCATGTTGGACCTTTTGATCCAAATGCAGACAGAAAAAATAATACCCAAATAAAATTAGCGTATGCTCCCCTTGAATGTCAGAAAACTAAAAATTTCTGCGACGTTTTGTAAAGAAAATCGCGCAAAAATGTACGCCTAGGAGATATTTTGAAAAGTTTATTCAGGCCAAAATTATTGTCAGCATGGTGTTACAGAGCTGGCGGAGATTTCGCAAGGTATCTTGAGTTCTAGTAACACGCTGCTGGTTTCGCTTAGATTGCTAAATCCTTAGTATTATAGTCCTTTATAACTTTATTAAACGTTTCTTCCGAAAACCGATGTTTATCTTCTAATCCGGCAAATGGCTCATAAGTAAAAGCGGGTTCATCATTAAAATGCTGATGACGAGCATCAATGGCTACCTGAATTACTGCAGACCGCTCAAAAATTCGTTTTTCATCATAAACAGTATTGGATCCATTCATACTTAAAGCAGCTTTTTGTCCTAGAACGGAAGTTTTACGATGAAAACCAAACGTTATTGATATCCGGATATCTGGTGAGGTATTTGCAAATGAACCATGTAGCATCTGTCGATTTACTAAAGTAACACTTCCAGGATTACAGACTAGTGGCATTGCGCCGGGTAATTGATCAGATCCTTTATTGTCGGACATTAATTTTTTTATGTCTATTTTACCTTCTTTGTGACTGCCAGGTACTATCCATAAACTATTTGCGGGGGTGGTTGGATATAATTGAACCTGGAAGTTAAATCCGTGGATGCCTTCATTCCAATTTGGCGACTCCCAGTGCGTTACACCATCTTGATGCCAGGAGACTGATCCACCGAGTCCCGGTTGTTTTACAAAGATTGCGTCATTATAGGGAACAAAATCCTTCCCATTTATTGACTGGGCTACCGCTAGCAGTTTTGGGTGACCATACACTCTCAATGCGGCCGGCATGGCCTCGCACATTCCATACATTAGATGAACTACGTGTTCCGGTGCGTCTTTTTCAGGGATTGGTTCGTTCATTTTGGTCGGGTGGCGGCCATTTAGAAGTGCAGTGCCACCCCATGGATCTGACAATGGTTTTATGAATGTATAGGGCTCACGCGCGAAGTCACGACCAAGAGCTCTTCTGCCTTTAGCATCATATAAGCCTCCAGGTTCTGTGGGGGCTCTTTCAATCATGCTATTTGCATCGCTCCTAAGCTCTTTTACTTCCTGCTCGTCTATAACGTTTTCGAAAATATAAAAGCCATGCTCCCAATAGGCTTCTAAAATATCAGGATGCAATTTCCCATTTTTAGTCAAAATCAATGGGCCTCTGTTATTTATACCCGATGCTATTTCTTCCCCAGTTTTGATATAACCGGCCATACTTTTGATATGTTTGGATGGGGAGATTTTTGGGGAAATATCGGAGGGTTTAGGCATTTTTTTTCCTGATTTTGATATGTTGTGGTCTTAGCATTTCTTATTATCCAGATTAACCTTATCATTTTCAACTTAGTTTTAATAAAAAATCAAAATTGATTAGGATTCAAAAATGTCGGTTTTTGAAAAAATGGCGTTTCTTGACTAATGATGATTGGTAGGTCAATATTAGCTATTATGTTTCGTATGCATAAATTTGTTTTGATGTTGAAAGAGGAATTTGAACTAATGAGAAAATTATTTATAGGCTTAGCGGTAGCATTGAGCGCCCTGCTCGGGCTCTCTACGTCGGCTTTTAGTGGCGCACATGCTAAGTGTGGCGATGTCACAATGGCTGAAATGAACTGGGCTTCAGCAGAATTGATGGCAAACATTGATAAAGTAATTCTTGAAGAAGGTTATGGGTGCAAGGTTGAATTGGTTGCTGGTGCGACAATGCCGTCATTCACTTCTATGAATGAAAAAGGACAACCAGATGTGGCAGCTGAATTGTGGATTAACGCTGTTCGTAATCCCTTAAACAAAGCTATGAAGGAAGGGCGTTTACATTCAGTAGTTGAAGGTCCTATTACAGAATTAGGTGAAGGTTGGTGGATACCTCCTCACACAAGAAAGAAGCATCCTGAATTGAAAACGGTGTTGGATATTCTGAAAAGACCCGATTTATTTCCACATTCAGAGGATAAATCAAAGGGTGCTTTTGTTGGATGCCCTGCAGGTTGGGGCTGTCAATTAGCCAACAACAACCTCTTTCGAGCTTTCGAAATGGAGAAAAAGGGTTGGGTTTTGGTTGATCCAGGTTCTGCAGCAGGGTTGGACGGTTCTATGTCTAAGGCAGCTGAAAGAGGCGAAAACTGGTTTGGTTACTATTGGGCGCCCACTGCTTTGATCGGTAAATATAACATGGTGCCACTAGACTTTGGTGTACCATTTGCAGGTAAAGAGAATTGGGATGGTTGTATTGTTAAAGCCGAGCAAGATTGTGCTAATCCTAAACCATCTGCATGGACAAAGTCAGAGGTGCATACAGTTATAACTGATCGCTTCAAAAAAGAAGGTGGTGCAGCGGTAACTTATTTAACAAAGCGTATTGTGCCAGGACCAGTAATGAACGCAATGCTGGTATTCATGGCGGATCAACAAGCTGGTGGTGCTGATGCGGCGGTTGAGTTTTTGAAGAAGCATGAAGCCATCTGGAGCAAATGGGTGTCATCAGACGCAGCTAAGAAAATAAAGAAAGCACTGTAAGCAACGTCTGTTACTGTTATTATTAAGCCTGTCGGATATCATCATCCGACAGGCTTTTCTTTTTTATGAATTAGACGAGACAAAAGGAAGTTAGATGGACTTTTTCGATACGTTCCCAGCCATGGACCGGCAAGGGTTGAGGGATTTAAAGAAAGGCATCGATTCAAGTTTTAGAGAATTTTCTAGGTCTTATGGTGAGGGCATAGAAGATTTCTTTGAGCCACTTTTACATTTTTTAGTCTGGCTTGAAAAACTTTTAATAAATGCTCCTTGGCCTGTTGTTATAGTTGGTATAGCTATTTTAGCTTGGTTAGGGTCCCGAAGCTGGAAGCTTGTTGCCGGAACGGTAATTGCTTTTTTAGTGATAGGCTATTTCGGGATGTGGAAAGACACCATGGCTACTCTGGCGATTATTTCTGTTGCGACACTCCTATGCATCAGTTTTGGAATACCCTTAGGTATTTGGATGGCGCGATCAGAGCGGGTACAGTTAGCGATTACCCCTGTTTTAGATGTTATGCAGACGATACCAAGTTTTGTTTATTTGATCCCGGTGGTAATGCTTTTGGGAATTGGCAAAGTGCCTGGGTTAATTGCTGTCTGCATCTATGCTATTCCACCTCTTGTAAGATTAACTAACCTAGGGATAAGATTGGTTGATAAAGAGGTCTTGGAAGCTGCGGATGCTTTTGGGGCTGATAATCGACAAAAATTATTTGGCGTACAAATTCCGTTGGCATTACCAAATATTTTTGCAGGAGTAAATCAAACAATTATGATGTCGCTGGCAATGGTTGTTATAGCATCGATGATTGGTGTGAAAGGACTTGGGCTTCCTGTTCTAAGAGCCGTTTCTAACCAGTACTTGGCTCTTGGTTTACTGAATGGTCTGGCAATTGTTGTTCTGGCGATTATTTTTGACCGGGTTTCGCAGGCTTATGGTCGGCGATTGCAAGCTCACCGGGAGGGAACCGGTCATGACTAATACAAAAATCAAAATAAAAAACCTTTATAAAATTTTTGGGTCTAATCCTAAAAATGCCATGGAATACGTTCGTAATGGATTGTCCAAGCAAGATTTGCTTGAAAAGCATTCTCATGTCTTAGGCTTGAGGGATATAAATATAGACATTTCTGAAAAGTGCATCAGTGTTATAATGGGGCTTTCCGGTTCAGGAAAATCAACTCTAATAAGACATATAAACAGACTAATTGAGCCTACAGAGGGTGAAGTTGTCATTGATGGTGATGATGTATTAGCTATGTCAGCGGAGGAACTGAGGGACTTTCGAAGAAATAAGGCATCTATGGTTTTTCAGAAATTTGCTTTATTTCCTCATAGAAGTGTTATTCAAAATGCTGCTTATGGGCTCACTATTCAAAAAATTCCCGAAAAGGAGGCAGAGGAACGCAGTCAACACTGGATAGATAGGGTCGGTTTAAGCGGGTTTGAAAATCATTATCCAGCTCAATTATCTGGTGGAATGCAACAACGGGTTGGTCTTGCTCGCGCTCTGACAACAGATGCAGAAATCTTATTGATGGATGAAGCTTTTTCTGCTTTAGATCCATTGATACGCACTGATATGCAGGAAATCTTACTGGATTTGCAGTCGGAACTTAACAAAACTATAGTGTTCATCACTCACGATCTAGATGAAGCTCTCAGAATTGGAGATGACATCACTATTCTTCGAGACGGTGAGATCATTCAACAGGGGTCTCCACAAGATATAGTCATGCGGCCGTCGAATGATTATATCGCTGACTTTATCAAAGATGTGAATAGAAGTAGAGTTCTTTTGGTACGTTCGATTATGGTGCCTGCCGATAGTGAAAACGGTCCAAAAATAGGTATGAATATACCTCTGGAGGAGGCTTTGAGTCAGTTATCTAGTAAACAAGCGATGGAAGGGTCTGTTGTTGACTCAGAGGGAAAAGTAGTGGGAAAACTAGATCTATCGACAGCTATAGAGGCTATTCGACGACCGGAACGAAGTTCAAACGATCTACAATATAGATAAGCCTATCGCTAAAGCTTATTCGAAAGGATTACAAATTAATTAATTGTTTTATATTGATACGCTAACGTGTTACCTCTCCTTTAATCATGAGAATTTAAAGGTTGTATGAGTAATAGATGTCTATGTGGCAATTAAAGTATTTTGGATTCGTAATATCGTTTCTGTTTCTGTCGGCTAACTATTTTTCCGCGTTGGCGCAGGGCGTTAACCCAAATACTCCAGATCAGATTCGTAGGGCTTATGACAAGGCTTTCGAGACAATGTTTAAAGATCCAGGGAACTTAGAAAAAACATTTTCATTTGCGGGCCTAGCCATTAAAGCGGGAGATTTTGAAGGTGCAATATCTTCTCTTGAGCGCATGTTAATACTGGACCCTAATTTGCCTAGAATACGTTATGAATTGGGGGTTCTTTACTTCAAACTGGGATCTTATGATGTTGCTGCCACTTACTTTGAGGAGTTACTGGAAGATAAGAAAACCCCAAAAGCAATTGTTGAACAAGCAGCTCCCTTTATAGAAGAAATAGAAAGTAGGCTGACAAATCATAGTTTTAGTGGGAGTACTTTCTCTGGAATTAAGTATCAAACTAATGCCAGTTCTGGTCCTAGATCGACAAAAGTTAAACTTTTTGGTGCACCATCATTCTTACCGGACGAATTTACCAATAAAGGTGATTTTGATGTTTTTGTATCAGGCAGTATAAACTACTCTTATGACTTCCAGAGCGAACCAAAAAAACTTTTGGAAGCAGGCTTAAATATATATGGAAATGAACAGTTTGATCAGACATTTGTAAAT
>PANE01000034.1 GCA_002708305.1 Rhodospirillaceae bacterium | reverse complement strand
TGACTAATTTAGAAGTAAGCGAATACATCGAGGAAAACTTTGCGGTAAACCCGTTCGTTGAGCTCAGTGACCACATATCACAAGAAAAAAAGCAGCCAGTAGCCGAAACGAAATCTGATATTGCATCAACAGCCGAAAGCTTAAAAGAAACCCCTTTTGGGGCTGAAGTTAAAAAGACAAAAACCGAGCTAGAAAACCAATTCGAAACGGGCGACAGCTACAGAACAAAAAGTACTGTAGCAAAAGAGCACAGTGACTTTGATCCAATACAACTTCTAAAGTCCCACGATAAATCTCTCTTTGTCCATTGCAGCGACTATATTTCCAGACTTAACCTCTCTCCCAATGAACAAATCGTGGCCGATAGTATTCTAGACGAATTAGCTCCAACGGGTTGGATTGATGCCACGGTAGACGAAATCGCCAAAAAAAATTCTGTGGACGAGGCTCTTGTTGAAGAAGTTTTATGCCAACTTCAGACAATTGAACCAGCCGGTTTATTTGCTCGCACATTAGCTGAGTGTTTAACATTACAAGCGCTAGACCACGGCGTGCTCGACAGTAATCTTAAGAGCTTATTAGATAATTTGCACCTATTGGGGAGCGGAAAATTTGATCTCTTGAGACGCCGCTGCGGCTTGANCGATCAGGAGTTGGCTCAAAACCTTAAAATAATCAAATCACTGGATCCCAAACCTGGTCTCCAATTTTCATCAGAGACGGTGGTTATTCGGGAACCTGATTTAAAAATTACAATGGGCAAGGATGATTGGATTGTCACATTAAATCGCTCAACACTTCCAAGCATCAAAATAGACAAGAATTATGCTAAGTCGGTGCGCAAATCAGAAATGCAAGATGAGCAACGTGAATTCATAAAAGAGAAAATTACAGAAGCGAACTGGTTAAAAAATGCANTACANAAGCGTAACGATACGATGCTGCGCGTTGGTTCAGAAATAGTGAAGCGTCAAACAGAGTTTCTAGAAAAAGGTCCAAGCCATATAAAACCAATGGTTCTTCGCGACATTGCGGAGGCTGTTAATCTGCATGAGAGTACAATTAGTCGCGTGACGACAGGGTCTTTAATGGAGACGCCTCAGGGCACTCTCGAACTCAAAAAGTTCTTTAGCGTCGCCCTGCCCTTAAATGATGATCAATCGTCTCAATCTTCTGCGTCAGTAAAATTTAAAGTTAAAAAACTTATTGAAACTGAGGATATACAGTTTCCAATTAGTGACGACGAAATCGTAGAACGTTTGAAAAAAGATGGAATAAANGTTGCACGTCGAACCGTTGCCAAATATCGCAAAGTGCAAAAAATACCTGCATCATTCATGCGAAAACGGCAGAGCACTCTTTCGGGNTTAATTTAAAGCTACTTTTTACTTAGGTTAGCCTGCTCCCTAAATTATCCTTCGCCAGCCTCATCAATTGCTTTTTCAATCGTCTTTTTAATCTCCACCCGCTTTTTGACCACATTCTTTTCAAATCTAACTTTATTTTTGGGATCAATTTTTCTTATCACAAGACTGACATCGTTCTCAGTAGTCGCTGCGACAGTCATGTAATGATATTTGTCTTCAAACATAGTAAACGAACGCATCAAATTATTCTGAGCGCGTTTTATATATATCGCTAACATAATTGCAGTTGCGATAAAAAAATAAAAATTGATTACAAATGTAAGAAGATACAAAATCATAACNACGGCCAAGGGTGGGTAAAGCCTATATTTTAGCAACCATAATGGTGGTATAATCCATGACAAAGCGTCGTCTCTGAAACTTAAAATATCACACTGACCAGTATTATTTCTGTAGATTTCAAAATTTTCATAACTTTGAAAGTCGCCATAGGTATGTTTTTGAAATGCTTCCAAAACGAACTGTGTTTCTCTTTCAGTCGAATAGCCAAAAGCGCTCTGTATTGGATGTTCAATCAAAATATCGAAAAGTACACCATCNCGGTAAAAGGTTAAAAGCCACTTGGATTCTTCACCCGTTTCTCTAATGAACGTATTACGAAGNCGTTGTGGTCCATCCAAGTATGGCTTTCCATCAATCGCGACAAGAATATCATCTTCATTCAAGCGCTTCACAAAATCTTCGACGGTGATACCGTTTACAGCAATTTTNAGCAAAAACCCTTGCTTGTCNGCTTCTTCCACCTCTTCTGNAGCTTCCTCAATATCTTGGATGTCTTCCTCACTCATGGAAATTTAAGCGGGTTGNCTGCCGGTTTNCGTTTTACTTTTTTTGNCNNTTTCTTTTTCTTCATGACGGCNGCTTTTGCGACTTTGTTCATTTCAAAAATTTTGGCNGATAAATCTTTTTGCAACATGATGAGTTGNTCNACCTTATTTTCTAATGCTTGAAATTGACGATAGGTCACAATTTTATCTCCAGCANCACCATCTTCACCAGTCTCATCCCCNACGNTATCAGNTTTTGAGAAGAACTTCTCCATATTAGNGATTTGCTCGATTAAAGANTTTTGTGTTTCTTCCGTTTCAGACTGTATTTCTTTTAACGTTNTAGTGGCAAAATNTTGAATGAGTTTTTCAANATCTGCGGCTGCTATTTTGATTGCTTTAGTATATTTTGATCCNGCCCCAGAGATATCNCTTGTTGCTTTTTTGGCAGAGCTTTCTAANTCANCGAGGCTNGTTTTTATTGTTTCCTGGTTCTCAGTATTTGTTTCCACCAGCTTTATTGACTCATCAAGCTTAGCAACATTTTCNGTGAATATTGCAAGCGCTTCGATNGAAACGTTTGAATTAGTTTTCAATACACCTAGAGCCTTATAGTACATCAAAGATGCCGCACCTAACGAGACCAAGCCAGCAACAATTGAACTGAGAAAAATTATCAACACAGAATTGTAAATGCGCTTAGCTTGAATATTAACAACTTCAAACTGCTCCTTCAGGATGTGAAACTCCTCTGTCACACCAGAGGCAGTGTCAGCAGCATCCAAAGCAACTTGAATACTATCTTGAATTTTGTCATTTGCTTGCGCTTTACCAGCCATTTACTTCACCCTCTTGGACAAAATGGTATTTGTTTTATCCCTAAAGTAAGCACAATCTGTGCCAGTCGTCATCGAAACTGATTGGCTAGGCAGGATTTTCGATTTAAAATTAAATTTGCGGCAACCCCACGGTCGGAATTTGTCATGCGTTATAAAAAAATCAACGCATTTTGAACACGTTATTTTTTCCACAATAAAATACCAATTAATTGGACAAGTCTTTGGATCCTAAATCGCAACGATGCCAAGAGTGAAAGAAACGCGCCTAAATAGACCAACAGACCCTTTACGGGTTCACCGATAATCATGAGTTCTTTAGCCTCATATGCAAGCCAAAAAGCTGCGCCAAAAAATGCCACTGAGGAGATAAGTTCTCCCAAAGATTGCTTTCGTTTTCTCATTACTCAAACCTTTGTATCACAACTTTGACCCAAATTCATCGTAAAGCAAATCATCTGGAACGTCTGGTTCAATAAATGAAGGATTTGCGCCCTGCTCCAATTGAAGCACGTAAGCTAAAATGGATGCAACAGCCGAAAATAATTCCTCTGATACATCAGCCCCAATGTCTCCAGTAAAAAACAAGGCTCTGGCAAGAAGTGGGCTGCGAACACGAGTTACCTGTGCCTTGTCTGCTTCAGCGATAATTCGCAGTGCCATAGGCCCCTTACCCATCGCGAGCACGTAGGGAGTATCACGTAGTTCTGGCGCATATTTTAGTGCGACAGCAAAATGTGTTGGGTTTGTGATTACAACTGTAGCATCGTGAATATTATCGATTGCTTGAGCGCGCTCTGAAGCCTTTTGACTTGCTTCCATTTGCAATCGCCTCATCCGAGATTTGACCTCAGGCGAACCCTCACTATCCTTCGATTCATCCTTCATGTCCTGCCTATTCATTCGTAATTTTTTCAACCACTCATGGCGACTCCAAAGATAATCGATTAACGCAATAACTGCCAAAATAGAAATTATTCCACCAATTAATAGAGTTAGAAAATGATAAAAAACTTCAAAACCATCTTTCAAAGTTGAGCTACTCAAATAAAGAATTTTTGGCAACGAATACCAAATCGATCCTGCACTTAACGAAATTAACAACACAATTTTCAAAACAGATTTTGCTAATTCAACCAATCCCTTTACCGAAAATATCCTTTTTAAACCTGAAAGCGGATTGATGCGACTTGGCTTGAAAGCCATCGCTTTAATTGAAAAATTGATCGAACCCGCCACAAATGTTTGTGTTAAAATAACAGCAATTAGAAGTGGGACGCCAAAAGTAGCCGCTAAACTGAGTGATAGTTCAAAAGCAGATGTAGAAATGCCTATTCGTAACTGTTCTAAATTTTCTGGGTGATCCCATCGAAACAAAGATGCCCAGCTGTTTAAGAAACCTTTGGCAATCATCCCAAGGCAAAAAAGAATGATTAACCCCATAAAGCTCGATCCGAATACAAACATCTCTTTCGAGGAAAGTATTTCTCCGTCTTCTTTTGCTTTATCTAAACGTTTTTGCGTTGGATCTAACGTTTTTTCTTGACTGTTATTTTCCTCAGCCATCCCGCTGATCCACCAATAATGGGATAACTAAATCGAGTATATTTTGGATTAGATCTTTTAAAGCAAATGCAATTGCGTCAACTGAATAGAAAAGGATGAAAAAAGCACCGATCAGCGTCATAGGGAAGCCAAATGAAAATAAATTTAGTTGCGGAGCCGATTTGGTGATAAATCCAATAGAAACGTTCACAAATAATAAAACAACCACGATTGGCAGCACGATGATCGCAGCAGATTTGAACAGAATATCACTCGCTGCAATCCCAGCACCAACCAAATTTCCATACTCGGTGAATTCTCCCACAGGGTAAAAATCGAAGCTTTTGTAAAGTAAACTTAGAACAATCAGATGCCCGTTAATCGCAAAAAAAGTTAATATTAGAAATAGAATTAAAATTTGACTGATTACAGGTGACTGTCCACCGCCTGTCGGGTCTACTTGAGACGCAAAAGCTAATCCTGATGTCGCTGCGATCTTCTCACCGGCGAGACTCGCCGCAGCAAAGCAAATAGTCATCACCATACCAACCGTTAATCCAATAAAAATTTCTTGCAAAACTAAAGGGATCAAACTCACGCTGAGAAGAATGCTGAGATCTGGAAACTTTACTGTACCCAATATCCAGAAACCAAGGCAGAACGAAAACACAATCCTAATTTGTAATGGCACCATGCGACCACCAAAAAAGGGCGCTGAAATTAAAAAGGATCCTACTCTTAAAGATGCGAGCAACAGTAAAATGAAAAAAGTAAAGAGTTCCTGAAACTCTAATCCAGGTAGCGCTCCTAATTCGTTAATGATCGGTAACAAACTAGAGACCCTTTCTGGAGATTTCGTCAAATATATAAGAGAAGTAGTCAGTCATTTGGGTAATCGTAAAAGTTGCCATAAGTGACATGGTCAGCAAAACAATGAAAAGTTTTGGAACAAAACTTAGGGTCATCTCATTAATAGAAGTGGCCGCCTGAACTAAACCAATAAGTAAACCGACAGCGAGCGCGACGCCCAAAATGGGTCCTGCGACCACGATTATCTGCCAGAAAGCACCACTTAAATATTGAACATTTTGATCAAAATTCATGGAGTTAACCCACAACAAAAGTTGAAGAAAGTGATCCAATTGTCATAGCCCAGCCGTCAACTAAGACAAAAAGCAGCAGCTTGAAAGGCAGAGAAATAAGCATCGGTGACAGCATCATCATGCCGAGTGACATCAAAATAGACGCGATGACTATATCTATAACTAAAAATGGTAAGAAAATTAAAAATCCAATTTCAAAAGCAGTTTTCAGTTCAGATGTTATAAAAGAGGGCAAAACGATAGAGAGGGGTATTGCTTGTGTATCTTCAAACGGGCCTTCACCCGCCATCTCTGCAAACATGTTCATTGTGTCGATACGGGTATTTGCAACCATGAACTCTTTAAGAATGCTAGTTGCTTTAGTCAGCGCCACCTGTGGCGTTAGAATACCTTCTAGGTATGGATTTACCGCCGTATCGTAAATCACTTCAAAGATTGGGTTCATAACGTAAAAAGTTATAAATAGAGCAATTGCAATTAAAACTTGGTTCGGGGGAGTTTGTTGCGTGCCTAAGGCTTGCCTAAGAATTGATAGAACAATTATAATTCGCGTAAAAGCGGTCATCCCAAGAACGATTGACGGTACAACAGTCAAGACTGTCATTAGAACCAGGATTTGCAACGAGAGTGAGTAAGTCGTACTTTCACCATTCTCAGCGATACTAGAAGTTAAAGCGGGCAAACCAAGAAGACTGCTGTCTTGGCCCATTGCAGACGACGCAATTAGACTAGATACGAGAATTAAAAATAACCGACACGTCATCGAAAGCATTACAAATCTGACCCTCCATTACTTCCATCCAACTCAGATTTGCGATCTGCGACCGGTAGTTCTAAAATAGAAGATGAGCCATTCTTACCTGTCACAACCAAAAATGCAGCGTCAGCACATTCTATGACGGAAGCTGAAGCAAATTTAGAAAGCTCTAAAGCGCCGATAAGTTTAATAGTTCCTTTAGGGCTTTTTGGCGAAAAGGTTCCAAAAACATTCCAACGCTTTACGACAAATTGAGCGAAAAAAAGCACTCCCAAAAATGAGAGAACAATAATTAGTTTCGTATAGTCAAAATCTGGCATTACATCCTCCTGGCTGGACTAGAGCAAAGAGAATGCCAAAATTATTTTATCATTTNATATCANATACTTATATNAATAAATTAGNTCTGTCAAAAATCTGAGACGCANTTATGCTCTAGATACTTTCCATTCTTTTTTCCGGCTCAACAATCTCACCAAAGCGTATCCCAAAACGCTCACCGATCATTACGACCTCGCCTTTTGCAATCTTTGTGTTGTTCACCAAAATATCTAAAGGATCGCCCGCTAAACGTTCTAACTCAACGACGGAACCTTCATTCAGTCTTAACAGATCGCGTATTGTTATCTGTGTTCGACCAACTTCAACAGTAAGTTCCACATCGATATTTTCGAGAACTTTAAGATTTTCAATGCCGACGTGTTTATCANCGTTCTTAGCTTTTTCGTCTTCATCAGCCATTTTCTTTATCCTTTTTCAAAGAGATGCGTTCGACCATTGAAACTGCTGCATTAGGACCAACTTTNCCTATTTCCGCCTTGTATACCGGTTCATCAGAAACTTTTATGGTAATATTTTCAGGCATAGAAATTGGAAATGTATCCCCGACGGCTCCATTCATTAACCGCCCCAAATTTACAGATGTTTTTGTTAACTCTGCCGATANAGGCAATTGGATAGAGAGCACTGCTTGCTCTAATTTTTCCTTCCAAGATCTATCATCTTGAACAAACTCGTTTTGCACGCGAGACCTTAGCTGTGAAGAGATCGGTTTCAAAGTTTGGAGTGGGTACAGGACATCAAAACTTGCCGGTTCAGAATCTGGCATTTGGACCATAAACGAACAAACTATAACCGTATCTNCGCCATCTACAAATGAAACAAACTGAATATTTTCTTCTTGAGACAAAGGCTCAAATGACGCTGGAAAAAGATCTTTCCACGCATTTTCCATTGCTCTNTTCATTCCGTCAGTAATGATCTGTATTATGCGTTGTTCAGTAGCCGTGAACTCTCCCTTTGCTTCGTGCAAAGTTTTTACTTTCGAACCACCATAATAAGAGTTGGTCAGTATAGAGACAAAGGATGATTGGATTACCAACAAGGAGTTGCCACGAAGTTCCTCAAGTCTGTTAGTTGTGACGCTTACAAAATTATCACATCCCTCCACGTATTCATCGAAGGATTTAACCTCTGGGGGAAATGAAGATATCCTTGGCATCAATCTTAGCATTGGCAAGAAAACTGATCTTGTGAAACGACATATTTTTTCATTCACCATCCGAAGTGCGTAATAGTCGCCCAAAAGAGAAAGATCTTCCGAGCCAAAATCAAATTCTCGGACAGCTGTTGGATCAAAGACTGAGTGATTAGTTTCCTCTTCTCCGTTAGTTCCTAGACCTCCAAGGAGAGCCTCAACTTCNTCATTTGAAAGTTTACGTGAGCCTACCATCGAATTACAACGCTCTACTGCAGCACGAAGGAGGTAAAGTGAACGCCCTCGACACCGCCGAAACCCTCNAGCTCCTCTAGCTTCACATTTACAGCATCCATTATGCTATTGGCTAAGTTGTCTCTTCCAACCTTGCCGTCAATAGCTTCTACTGAATAAGTNCCCATCACTCCAAGTACCTCAGATCTTAAAGCCATTTGATGTTTTTCGACGTTTTCAATCACTGTTTCGTCATATTGTGTAGACACACCAACGCTAATCTGGAGAAATTGTTTCGACTTGTTGAGGTTGGTAGTGAAATTATCNGCAAATGTGTAGTAGGTTGTAACAAACGTTTCATTGACAGGTGTTTCTTTTGATATTTTTTGTGGCTCTAAATCTTCCTCATTAAGTCCCTCTTCACTAGGCAATTGGCCAGCTTGCTTAAGTTTTTTTTCAATCAACTGTTCAACTTGTTCAGCTGGCGTTTGAGTGGGCATAAAAAGATATGCGCCAGCTCCAAGGCCAACTCCAACTAATAAAATCGGACCAAGCCCGAAGAGAGCAATTTTCTTGAAGTTAATTTTTGATTTTGGAGCTTCTTCAGCCATGGTTTGTTCCTACGCAATTAAATTCAAGCCAGTGGAATTTCGGTAATAAGTATCCCCTTGGCTAGTCTGCATTTCAACGTGCTTTGAAACACGGTTTGAATTTTCGTTGGCTTTGTTTTTATTCTGACCAGGACTTTGTCCACTTTGATCTGAACCAGNTTGCGTGCCAACAGAAAAACTAGCCAATTTCATTCCGTTTTGACCAGTAATCTGTGACAAAGCCTCTTCATTAGTTTTCAAAATACTCGCAGCAGCCTGCGTCTCAGCGACCATACGAACATCTAACNATTGCTTATCCATGAGGACATTCACTTTAATTTTACCAAAACTCTCTGGTTCCAACTGGAACTCAAAATTTTCCTGACCCTGCAAGAGCTTGTCAACGATCAGCATGCCAATCCTTGACGCGTACTGTGCATTATATAGAGAAATCTTNGCAGCAACGTTTGGCACAATTGGCTCTGAACCTGAGCCTTTTACAGANATAGCAATTGGCTGCTCAACAGCCGTAGAGACCGAAGGCAAAGGCTTTGTCTCAATTAGATTTTTGTCAACTTTATCAATNATTAAGTCTGGCAAAACAGACTGTTTATTCTGATGAAATTCGGAACGATTNAAATTTGTAGCAGATTTCNCTCGTAAGGANAAAAATTTATTAAATTCAAGCTTGCCAGAATTGTTTGCCAAAAATTCAGACATTGATAGTGGGCCAGATGTCGATAAATTTTTCACACTATTGTTTAAAGCCGGAATGCTGGTTGCAGTCTCAAATCTAAGCGCATGCTTAAAATTAGAAAATTTTGTTAACTCGGCATTGAATAGGAACTTATTTGTGATGACTTCAGCGTCATTTTTGATACCACTTGGATCCATTTTGATAATATCAGGTCCAACCTTGNGCACATCAGACCTATTAAGTCTCTGATCCAGGACAGATGCCTTATCCAGTGCGGAAGCTTTATCCGAAGTAACATCAGATTGCACTGTGCCACTTTCANACGCCACCGTACTTTGCAGGCGATTAATCAACTCCTCTATTNTAAATGTNGGTGACAGCTTTAAAATCTCGCCCTCTGGAATGGTCTTAGTAATTATGTGAGCTGGCTTACTTGGGTCATCAGACATCTCCGACAGCGAATTAGTTAAACTACGAAGTTGGGGCACAAAAGCCCTTTGAGTAGCATTCCTGGATTGTTCAGGACTTATAGATGAACCTGTGAGAGGCATCTGAGGCAAAATAGGGCTTACGTCGTTATTTTGAACAGCTTCTTTAGTGGTAAGCTTTTCTGCTGAAACATCTGGCAAACTATTTGATACATCTTCTTTCATTGAAATTTCAAAACGTACAAAATCTGGAAGATCTTTAATCACTACATCCTCAGCCGCGTGTAGACCAATTAATAACTTTGACCTTGGGTCAATGCTCTGGTCAATTTCAAGCGTCCGAGTAGCCACTACATAATTTTCGTCTGACTGATTTTTTAATTCTTGTGGAACGTTNATGACATCTGATCTGCCAAGATTCCCNTCAAAATTTGCCAATTCAATTTTGATTGGGACAAAGTTCTCAAAGTTTTCATCCTTTTCTGAAAAATTGCCGTTACTCAAAGGAATAACTTGCGGGATGAACAATTCACTTTTGGGAAGAGCCTTCTGAACACTAGTTAGTTCTTGGCTAAAAGTTTTTAGAATGCTTGCTTTCAGATCGCGCAAATCAAAAACAATTGTTGAAACTTCTTCGTGACCAATTTCTAACTTTAAAGGAGTGCCAGAAAATAAATCTTGGAGTGATTTCAATTGAGTGCTTTCGTCGGCCATAACTCCTATGTCTAAACCCTTAGACGGATCAAGAGAGTTGGACCAATCCATCAACTCTTCCAAGTTTAAGATCAAGATGTCAGTTTCAGAATTATCAACCACAAGGTCTGAATTGTGCAGTTCAATCCTTGTATCAATAAATGCATTGGTTAAGCTAGTGCCTTCAAAGTTTGCCGACGGTGTCAAAGANGCCAATNGNCTCGAGACTGNCAAAGGTATTTTCAGTTCCCCTAACACTTCAGGCTGCTCAACAGCTACTTTTGACACGTCTGCGCCAATCAGATTTAACAGAAAAGCGTTCGACAAAAGCTCTGCGTCGCCTTCGGCTTCCGGAGCACTCTCTTCTAAATTTTTGAGAGGGTTTTCTGAGCTAAATTCACTAGTGTCTCCAGCAAGCAAAGTGAGGAGAGTTGAAAAATTTGAAAATATGCCAGAAGCCCCACCATCAGTAGCGGATAAGCCGTGGGAAAAAGCGGAGCCACCGGCCTGTCCAAATTCACCTTTTCCAGAAATTTCCATATTTTACACCTCGCATTTCCCNAAAAGATGAGAGCAATTATCGTACCAAATTACTTTTTCTTGAAAAATAAATCTCTATCTAAACGCTTCATTTCAGCATTTTTACNGTCTGCAATCTTAATCTCATCAAGTCTCTCGACAATTTTTTTGGTTTTTAAATCTTGTTTGACCACTTCTTTTTGCAAGTGAGTTTGCTCTGTTGTCAGGAACTCGATTTGATTTTCAACAATTTCCTTTTGTTGGATCATTTTCTCTCGGAGCTTACTTTTGACCTTCATTGAATGGACACTTTGTTCAACGCCAATATCAATTGTTTCTTCGATATTGTAGGCTAAATCACCTTCAAGCTGCTTCACTTTCTCTATTTTTTGCAACATCAAATTTAACTCATTTTGAGTTTTTGTTTTTTGGGTCTTTATCTGCTTACCCAACAAATTATANAGCCTGTGNTTTCNCATCACCGAGTTAACCTAACAGCTCGGAAAAAAGTGTTTCGAGTTCGTCAAATGGATATCGATCTGCTTTTTCTTGAGCTAGAAAATTTACGATTTTTGGCCAAAGGTCGACAGCTAAGTCCAAGTCTGCATCTTGACCCTTTATGTAGCCACCCATCATAATCAAGTCCTGATTTTCAGTATAAACGGAAATCAGCCGTCGCAAGCTTATTGCCCTATTTAAATGATCCTGTGTACATAGGTCAGCCATCAGCCGACTGACAGAGTTGTTAATGTCGATTGCTGGATAGATCCCCTGCTGGGCGAGTTTTCTCGATAAAACAATATGTCCATCCAGAATAGCACGAGCATTATCAACTATTGGATCAGATACCGTATCATCACCATCTGCGAGAATGGTATAGATTGANGTGATTGATCCAAAAGATTTTACGCCAGCACCTGTGCGCTCAACTAGTTCAGGAATTAATGATATTACAGAGGGCGGATAACCACGAGCAGTTGGCTGCTCACCAAGTGACAAACCAATTTCTCTTTGAGCGTGCGCGACTCGAGTTAATGAGTCTAAGATTAGCAAAACATTCTTTCCTTGGTCTCGAAAATATTCAGCAATACTGGTGGCTCGCTTGGCACCCTGTAACCGCAAAAGAGCGGAACGGTCCGCAGGAACGGCAACAATTACAACCTTATGTTTAGAATGCGACGAAGTAATTTCTTTGGTAAAGGAAGCCAATTCACGACCTCTCTCACCAATCAAGCCAACGACAATAACGTCAGCCTCGGCACTTCGAGTAATCATGCTTAATAATACTGACTTACCAACACCTGAACCCGCAATAATGCCCATTCTTTGTCCACGTCCAATNGTAGTAACGGCATTTATACTTTTAATTCCAACATCAAAAATCTTGCTGATTTCACCTCTATCAAATGGATTTATTGCATTCCCATCTATCGGAACTTCATCAACAGCATCAATAACACCCAANCCATCTAAGGGCTGACCTAAACCATCAATTACTCTTCCTAATAANGTTGGACCAACCCTAACTTGNTTGAGTATATCTGATACATATACTTCGTCACCACTGAATATGTCAGAAGATTTATCATACTGAAAAATAATGTTTTTATCATCTCGAAACCCAATCAATTCCCCTTTTGAGATGCCTCCAGAAGAAGATTTTATCNTACATTGGGATCCAAGAGAGGCTGGGAATTTGCTACACTCTATTACCTGCCCATCGTAGGAGGTTACTGTGCCTGTGAATTTGATGCTTGCCCGTGAGNAGACTTGACGTTGTACACGCTCTAAAAGTCCAGANAGCCCAGTTTGCGACAAAACCTGTTCTGAATTTTCATTTCTAGTTGGCATGCNTCAGTCTTCCACGGGTGGGTTTAATGGAACCACGCGCGCCGTGGATTTATTCGTAGAAATTTCAAAAGCACCTCGGCTCAAGAACTTGTTAATAACAAATTTTATTTTGAAATCTGATTCAACATCCAAACTTTCAATCATTCCGAAATCTTCCGGATTAAGGTGAATTGTAGCTTCCTCTTTATTGGAAGAAATTTGCTTCACTGTCTTTTTAATTTTCTCAGCAAACGCAGTGGGCATTTTATCAATTTCATACCCCGCCAGCTCAGACGCAGTATTTAACACAAAATTAGAAATTTGCTCTTCAAGGCTTAAGGCAATCGTATCCATCGCTTTTAATAATGCTGATTGCGCTGAGTAGAAGTTTTGCTTTTCTNCTTCCAGCTTCTCATCAAATTCTATTTTCAAAGACTCTATTTTTGCTAAATATTCCTCGTTTTTTTCCAAAAGCAGATCGTTATTTTTTTCAGACGGCTCATCCACCGCTTCTTTCATGAGGCTATCAGTTTCGAAAATTTTGCTGTGTTCATCGATTGATTGGTCAGCATCAACAATTACATTGTCTAAAATNTGTTCTTTGTCAGTGCCTTCAACGATCTCTCCAGAAGATTCATCTTCAAGCGATGTATCTTCTCTTAGATTAAGCTCTGAAGTTGGATCCGGTTCTAATCTATCCGTTTGATCATAATGTCCGNACTCAGGATCTTCATCATTTTTTTCTTCAAGGACCTTTGGTTCTCTTAGCGAATTGGCATCATCAATATCCAGATTTGATCTCACCAAATCAAAAAGACTTGCAGACTTCTCAAACTCAACACTATCTACTCTCGAGTCTTGGTCGGGTTTAAATTCGGCCAACTTTGCAGCCTTAAGAAGCCCTGTCAGATCAGAGTTTGAGAGCTTATTTTCAGGCGCTAACTCGTCTTCAGTCTCAGATTGCATCAGACCATTTCCTCGCCACCACGGCCTGCAAGAACAATTGTGCCATCATCGGAAAGTTTCCTAGCAACATTAATAATTTGCTTCTGTGCTTCTTGTACCTCAGTTAAGCGCACAGGCCCAAGTGCTTCCATCTCATCACGGATATTCGCCGCTGCTCGTGTTGACATACAGCCTAACAATTTATCTTGCAGAGCGGTCTCTGCTCCTTTCATCGCAATGATAAGAACGTCTTGNTCAACAGATCGTAAAAGCGTTTGGAGAGAGCGATCATCAGAGCTTGAAAGATTTTCAAACACGAACATATTGTCCTGAATTTCCGCCATCAAATCCTTGTCTTCTTTCTTGATTGAAGTGAGAATTCTGGTTTCCATTTCTGTCTTTGTGAAGTTCATGATTTTAGCTGCCGCTTTTACGCCACCAATTTTTGANGCCCTGAGTGAGGTATTCGCAGCAAATTTCTCTTTCATAACTCGTTCAAGTTCTTTGACGGCTCCCGGTTCAACGGTTTCAATAGTTGCAATTCTCCGAACAATGTCGGCCTGAATATCATCTGGAAGCAACGTGAGAACATCAGCCCCTAATCCAAAATCTAGATAAGAGATTATTAANGCCTTAATTTGTGGGTGTTCATCAATTATGAGTTCTGAGATAGCACGGGCATCCATCCAATCCAAAATATCAATTGCAGATTCTGAACTGGCTGGCGTAATACGTCCAAGCACTGATTGCGCTTTATCCTCACCCAAAGCACGGATCATTACATTTTCAATGTAACGACCGGCTCCTAATCCTAACCCAGTCTGTTTCTTAATAGTCTCGAGAAATTCATCTAAGACCATGTTAACTGTNTTTTGATCGACACCGGCAACCGAATACATCGCAGTACCAAGATGTTGCACTTCTCTNGGCGATAAATTTTGCAAAACTTGTGCCGCCTCTTCCTCACCCAATAGCATCATTAGAATTGCTGANTTATCAGTTCCCGATAGCTCAGCTAANTTTTCAGCATCAATTTGTTCTTCAGCCATTTTTTAAATCCTACGAAAGTAAATCTAAGTCTTGACGCATGAGTTGTTTAAACACGTTAGCGACCCTGCCCGCCTCGTCAGCAACAATCATTCGGACTAAGGCAACCTTGTCGTCGTAAGTATTTGCTGTATCAAGCAAATCAGCCGAAATACCACTTCGTTTTTTCGGCTTTAACTTCGCTTTAATGCCCTCCAAGGTCTCGCCCTCATCAACTTCTACTGCCTTGGTACTCTCGACCCTTTGCGTGGCTATTTCAGCCATCGTTTCAGCCTCAGCATATAATTCCATAACAGAATTTGTGCTTGAGGTCGGAACGAGAATTCTTGAAAGCATTGGCCTTACCACTCCAAGGGAAACGAACCCAAGAAGCAAAACAATTAAAGTGTTATTTATCGTTGATTTGAACCAAGACGTCTCATACCAGTTGATTTCTTCACCAATTACTTCATCATTAAACAANTGNGATGTTATTGTAAGNCTGTCNCCGCGTTCAGGCATTATACCTATTGCGCTGGTTATAAGCNTTTCAAGCTCTGATTTTATCTTTTCAGAAATTGGTTTGAACGTAATCTCACCAGTCTCTGGGTCAGTTACTTTCAAATCCCTAACCAAAACAGCAGCATCAATTTTTGATATTATGTTGGAGGGTGTAGTCACCGTTTCATACTTTCGGCTAACCTCATAATTTTTTAGCTCTGTTGANGACTTCGTTTCAAATTTATCTTTTTCAGCCCCCTGCTCAGTATTTTTTGCAACATTATCTTGCGTGNNAATTTCAGCTTCAGAGGGTGGCTGGTTGGAAATCGCACCAGGGATACCGACAGCGTCTTTTTTTGCCGTGACGTTAAGTGAGCTTTGTTCACTTAAAACTGCAGTATCATTAGGGTTCACGAGCTCTTGCGAAGTTTCCCTTCTAGTGAAATCTATTTCGAGGTTTACTTGCGTAGTTACATTAGAAGCACCAACAATTGGGGCTACTAAACTCTCAATCCTCGCGCGATAAATACTTTCTAACCTCATCCTATATGCAAGTTGGCTATCTGCCATGACTTCATCAGCCGTATCCGGAGAATTAGACAACAACCGGCCTGATTGATCAATTATAGAAACACCGGTTTGAGACATAGCTGGGACAGAAGAGGAAACTAGATTTGTTATCGCTCTAACTTGAGTCTGGTCAAGTTGCCTACCATTTTTTAACGTGACAAAGACGGAGGCCTTAGGGGGNGTCTGATTGCGTATAAATACCGACTTTTCTGGTAACGCTAGGTGAACACGGGCNGCTTGAATACTGCTTATCTCGGCAATTGACCGCGCGAGCTCATTCTCTTGCACCTTTTTTAGCTTTAGCGCTTCAACCGATCTTGAGACGCCAAGCGGTAGGTTATCAATTTCTTCAAAGCCGCTCGACGAGTATTCTGGCAAGCCCTGCGCCGCGAGTGATATTTTGGCTTGGTGATAACTATCNGTCGGTATGAGTACTTCTCCCGTTGCCGGATCTAGCTCAACATCCATACCCATGTTTTTAAGGGCTTCATAAATTTTTGATTTTTCAGCATCTGATACAGATGCATAAAGCGTCGTCAAATTTGGTTCTCGCATGGAAGCAAAAACAACAATTGCAGCTACTGCAGTTAAGGCGGCTAATATTGTTGGGAATGCCCGTCGAAAACTAGGTTGATCTACAGCATCTCTTAATGTTGCGATCGCGTTTTTAGGAGCGTTGAGTATACTCGAAGAGCTGACCTCTCGAGACTCCATCTGGATAATTTGATCTGTGTTAGCCATAGTTAATTCCTATTCACNCTAAACCGGCATATTCATTATATCTTTGTAGGCACTCAGCGCTTTGTTCCGAAGATTAAGCGTGAGTTGAAAGCCCAACGATGAGACTTGTTGAGAAACCATCACTTTGGATAGATCATTTTCTACACCAAACTCGTACTCTTGAGCCAATTTTGTTGCCGTATTTTGAGCGCCTGCAACATCCTTGAGACCATCAGTTAACCGATCTGTGAAAGATGGACTGACTCGCGAAGGATCTAGTTCAGACGCGCGGGAGGGCGTTTGGACCTTATGTTTAATATGTGTTACGTTACCATCTAAGTTGGTCATATTTATGTTTTGAATTTTCATAATTTATCCCTCATCCAACTCGTGCGTGCAATTTTGAACTGAGTGCATCCATCGTGTTTCTTGTGTTATGCACCAATTCGTTATCNAAAATTATATTGTGCTGTTCTATTTTCCCAGAGTTACTCAATATTTCGGCTCTTTGTATAACATTATCCAGTTCTCTGACGTTGCCCGGCCAATCATGCCCCAGAAGACGATCGAGCGCGCCACTATCCAAAATTTTTGGTGCAGTCTTATCCTCAGAATTGCGTACTAGCAGGTGGGCAGCTATCATGGGGATATCTGTTTGACGGTCTTTCAAGCTCATAGTTGCTATTGGAAAAACATTAAGCCTGTAGAAAAGATCCTCCCTAAAAGCGTTCGTCCTAATTTGCTCCAACATATCTCGGTTGGTTGTAGCAAGAACACGAACATCAATGTTCACCTCCTTCGAACTTCCAACAGGTGTCACGACTTTTTCTTGCAGAACCCTCAAGAGCTTGGATTGCAAGGCTAATGGCATCTCTGAAATTTCGTCTAATAAAATTGTTCCAGAGTTGGCTGCACGGAACAAACCAGAATTTGACGTCATCGCACCCGTAAATGCGCCTTTTTCATGCCCAAAAAGCATCGACTCTAACATATTCTCGGGAATTGCAGCACAATTTACTGCTATGAAGGGTTGGTCAGCGCGGGCTGATTTNGCATGTAGAAGACGGGCAACAACCTCTTTCCCAGAACCAGTCGGACCATTAATTAATACACTTGCGTTAGAAACAGCCAGCCGACAGAGAAGCTCAACTAAACNAACAGATTTTTGATCACCGCAAGGGAAGTTGACAGACTTACCCAAAACTTGCTCGAGAAAAAGCGCTAAGTAGAACTCATTCTCGTGAGAGGTATATTTGAGATCAATTGGTGTGCTTACAAACACTATTGATCCATTCAGCTTTTGTTCGATAGAAAACTGACTTTGTCCAGGAACGAGAACAAAAGCTTTAGATATCTTTTTTGCCTTTAAGAAATGTATAAAGTTATTCGACTTGACGTCACAGCTTTTTGTTTCGGATGATAAAACTAAAATCCTNTCTGCACGTGCAGAAAGTGGAACTTCATCGCATAGATCGAGCCACTCAACTCCTCGATTCGTCAATGCACTGCTAACGCAGCTAGCAAAAATTTCATCACCACGGTCTAGAATAAAATTTGACATTTCTACCTCCGCTGTAACGCAGCATGTATTGTGCCAAAAATAAAAATATCAACTAAAACAATATCTTAATATAATTTTTTTATGNNTAAAAAATTTNACATCTTTATAATTTTTTTGACAGTTTAGCTAAAAATATAAAATTTTTGTCGTTATTAGTAATACGGAAGCGAAGGATAAAAGATTTTATGAATAGTACAGTAGCAATCAGCCATTATACCAAAGTCAAACAGAAAACCTCCTCTGCGGCCGCTGTTGGGCATGATGTGATCTCATCGGCGCTGCAAAAGCTTCAAAGTGATCTGAAGTTATTGCTTACGACGACAGAAAAAAAAGTTAGAGCTAAGGCTTTTGAGGGAGCCTTACTGTCGATTTATTACCTTCAAAAAGGGCTTGATTTCAGCAAAGGCGGAGAACTTGCAAATAATCTTTTCCGTCTTTACGAGTTTTGTAGACTGCAGGTGATTGAGGCAGGTGCATCACTTGGACAAAAAGATCATGAAATAGAAAAGTGTCATTTGTATATTAGCGAAATTCTGTTAGTTTGGAAGTCCATTAAAGAGTAAATAATTCAATAAACGATGTACGCACCCGATTTTATATTCTCCATCGTAGCGGCTTCAATAGCAGAAAAGTATCTTACAACTAGTTTCCAATTAGAAACAGTTACTGTTAAGCATTTCGATCGTCTATCAGAGGAGTATTCAAGTGAAAATCATGAAAGCCTGCAAATATCAGCAGAAAATTTTCTCTACACACTGGCGGATGCAGGAATTGATACCGCTGATACTTATCTGCAAAATTATCAATTTGAGAAATTTAAATTTAAGCAAAACGGTAAGTTACGCAATTGGTCACCATTATTTGGGAACCCAATTCAGGCGTTAAAGATCAAATCTCATACGCCAAATATGTTAAACCGTGAATTCAAAGCCTTCGTATATCGGACTAAGCAATCAGGTAATTTTAAATGCCCTAATGGCTGGTCGCTGAGTTCGAATGGTGAAAGTCAATTTTTAAAAGATATTGGCGATATTGAAGTCGAAGCATTCGATATCATCGGCCTAAGCGATTAAGCTTGTTTGAGTATGAGCCCGAACTTTAGGAACAGCGGACACGTTCATATATTTGGTGGCGGCTACATTGTTTTGGTATGAAGGTGATAAAGAGCCCTGGGCCATCCTCTTATTTTCAACCAGCACAGCCGTTGGTGCTAAATATGGATTGAATAATCGCGAAGTGTGCTCAAATGTATTTTGAGACCGCTCAGAAGCGTTGAGCGCTTGGACAGGGCGTGTAACACTACTGAGGTTGTTCAAACGTTGAATAGCAGTGCCTGGACCAGCCGATGCTTGCGCCGTGAGGGATTTATTGACTTGCGATTCAGTTAACTGCATGTACAAGTTATAAACACAAACGGTTGGAAGCGACAACCCACGCGATAAAAGGACCAGCTGTGGCTAAGGATTGTGCCATCTGCCACACCACACGCAAAGCTTTTTTATGGCTAGTGGCGTCCGCTATCGTTTCAAATTCAATTTACACGATACTGTACTCGGACGCAGAGGTTACA
>PANE01000001.1 GCA_002708305.1 Rhodospirillaceae bacterium | reverse complement strand
CATGCTCCTATGTATGTCAGCCTCGGGGATTGATTCAAGTTATTTCAGAAGCTTATACGATTTAAATGAAAATTTTATGAGTGTGCACAAGGCTTATGCTCAGGTAAAAATACTTTAATTATTGTAAATTTTACTGTAACATTTGGTATTAGATTCAAAAATTTTTTTGAGAAAAATTGGGTGGTAAAGTGAAAAAATTTCTGAAGTCCCTCTGGCCTGGCAAGATAATGCCCAGAGGGATGAAGAGAAATTTGAAAGAAGATCTAGAACCCTACAGTTTGTCGCGATTTGATGAGCAAGATATTATTCTTGAGAGCGATCAACAAATTCAGGAGTTCTTACCTGACATATTGGGTCAAGCCTTAGCTCGGACTTGGGTTGATAAACGTTTTCTGAACGTTTTTTGTGATCGACCAAAAGATATCTTAGAACAATCTGGTGTTTTTTTGCCTGACAGAATTACTGTTGAGTTCTTTAAAAAGGACCGAGAGCGTCCTAAAGTGGTGGTATTCCAATCTGATGGTTCCTCTACCACAAGATTGCTTGAGTTGAAGTTAGTGATGGTTGCAGAGACATGAGATTACTTAAAATCTTTAATTCAATCTTGTTTCTTTTATTAGCAAATTTTGTTCAAGCGCAACAAATTAGCTCTGATGAGGGAAAAGAATTATTCACTGATGCAGTCGCCGCTTTTGAGAAAAAAGATTTTCAAACTGCAATTGAATTATTTTCTTTACTGGCTGAACAGGGTGAACCTACTTCGCAGCACAATTTATCTTTACTCTATCTAAAAGGTCTTGGAAGTCCGGTGAACTATAAACGAGCCCTACGTTGGGCTTGGCTTGCCTCCTTGGGAGGAAACAAATCCGCACCTGAACTTGTCGATGATATCCGCGAAATGATAACCGAAGACTTGATAAATATTGTTTCTGAGGAGATCGTAACAGAGTTGAAGGAAGAGGCTATGGCTGGAGATATCAACACTCCAGAGAAGCTTGGTAAGACCTATTATCAGTTGTTTGTTACGCCCGATCTTAAAGAGGCTTATATTTGGTTTCTGATTGCCCAGGCTTTTGGACATGAATCTCCAAGTCAACTGTTGGCCGAGGTCGAAGAGCAAATTGAAATGGCTGATCGGATTGCGTACCAAGATGAGGCTTTCGAAACTTTTGGTAAGATATCTAAGTAGCTAGGTCTTAGGTGCTATTTTCTTTAAAAAATCGAACATTTTAAGATTTTTGTTGGTATGTTCTTGGATGAGTACGAGCTTTTCTCTCAATTTCATCAATAGCTCATCAGCAGTAACACTGTGATCTGGTATATCTTTTTCTGGGGAAACTATTTTTGCGTACTGGTCAATTAATTCATAAAGCTCTGAGACGGTTTCGGTAAGAAACACGTTTGGAGCCCTCGAGCTGATCTCGGGGCTGGACATAATTTCTCTTATTTGTTCCAGTGAAGCGAGGAACAAATCATTTTCTTCTAACATGGCCTAACTTTGGGCTTCGTGGAAACTTTCAAACATTTTTTCCGTTACAATGTCTAAGTCAATTGGATACCGACCTTGCTCGACCTTCGTTTTAATTTCATTCACTAAATTTCTATCGATAGGCGGTGCATCTGCAAGCTTCTTAACTTGGTCTTTGATGGTAAGGTCTTTGTGATCCAACTTATTCACAATTTCTTTTGGCGCCAAATCAGTCGCTTTTTTATCGCTGACTTGGATTTCCTTATTGGATTCGTTAACATTGACGTTTGAATTGGTATAAGTATTACCGATTGAGTTAATCATAATTCGTACTCCTTTCAGAAGTCTTAACGACGCCAGTTCAATTTATGTTAGTGACGGGGGAAACTTTTTTTTCTGCAGTGACAACCGCTTTAAATTTTTTATTTGACGACATATTCCTGACGAGGATCATATCCCCTATTTTGCCGTCAGAAAGAGCCTCCCCGTATGTAGAAATTTGCAAACCAGATGATGCTGATACGATCAGTATTGTGTCACTTTTATTTACTGCATTTACAGCCTCTATATGGCGGGTTTTCAAGATCGTGTCACGTGATATGTTTTTTTTAGATTTGTGTCCTACGACACGTTCAATGTCCCCATAAGCACCTAGCGCATTTCCCCGTTGCAAAGGTCTGAGGGCTAAGTCTGAGCTCTGTATAACATGACCCTTGGGGATGTTGCGATTTGCAAAGACAATGAGAGGCGCCTGTACTTCATTACTAAGAGAGTCTTTTTGGGTGTTTATTTTGTATGTTGTTTTGGTGCGAACAGCTACAGTCCAACTTGCAGGGTCGTCGCAAGAAGCTTTAAGAGTATTGAAGTTTCCAACCCTCTTGGGTTCTATAGAAATTTTTTGTTTACAAGGAAAAAATGCCCTGTTTTCAGAAATGACCACTTCATTGCTTGCTCCATGATAATCCAAGTACTCTTGGGCTGCATTTTTAATATCAATGCCGTAAACTAAATCTTGGGCGGCGGATACTCCATGGGCTGAGGTTGTAATNATGAGGGCTAAGCAATATTTTTTTANNAAGTTCATTGAAACCGCTCCAAAAGNCGAATTTTCATTCCNNTGAATTTCCNTTGATCTTTAGACTGAGATANCGNTTGNAGNGTTGTTNTATTTTTACTCATTTTCTTAACTGTGAAATAAAACTGTTGGGTTCCAGTTTTTGAGGAGCTNAAAATATCTTCGTNTAGCAGNCCATCATTATANCCAAAACCAATTNNAAGCTCGTNGNTTTGNTTTTNTATTGTTCCTGTAAANTTTTGNCAATTTAAGTTTTGCAAGACCTGCTCNGTTGCGNTTTTNATAANGCCTTCAAGNTTAGATTGAATTCCATCAGCTCTTTGCAGTGCTAANCCAAGTGTATCAGNGATTAAGTTTCTTTGCTCTAAANTNAATTCTTCATCGTGATAGACNTTAGATTGGATTTTAGAATTCCTTAGGAGAATTGCTTTTGCACGAACATTGAGAGACTTAGAATTTGCGATGANGCTGGACCTCAACTCTGGTGCCAACTCCAAACCAACTCGAACTTGATATTTTGGCGAAGCGGCTTTTAGTTCCGTTTTTTTTTCGTACAGCGAATAACTTAGGCTGTCCGCTTGTGTNACTNTAGTAGTTTCATGGACTGTAAGTTTTTTATCGCGACNAACCGTTNATAAGACTTGCTCCCTGAGGGCCACAGGATCAATTTTAAGCCAGTGGGGTAGTGGTTTTTTAGTTGTTATCCCATCCCAAAGAATTTCGACGTTCAATCCTACAGGTTGTCGGCATGCCATAGGTTGTAAGGTCTGCTTCGATGGAACCAGTAAGACTTCCACTTTAGCTGTGATACTCGATTTGTTGTCAGCAATAGATATGATGCGATAGCCACCAATTTTTACGTCTGCTTTNGCTGAAATTTGATCAAAAACTACTTTTCCATTCTCAACAAGTGAGAAGCTTTCTAATGATTGTGCGCTAGACTGCACGACAGATTGTAGTGCCTTTGAAATTGCTCTCTTTTCAAAAACTTCTTTTGATATCGANGACGTTTTAGGAACAGTGCCTTCAGCAATCACTAAAAGATTATTTGCACTACTTGTCGTTGCAGTGATTAAAGCAAGCACTGTCANCAAAACACNTAGCTGGGTATTGGGCCAAGTAGACAATTTCTACAGCAAACCTCTTTTGTATAATTTGATAAGTCTATCGAGATGAGACTGGCGAATTGATAGCTCTACTTTATAGGTGTCACCCCCAGTTGGTTCTATCTTTAAAGTCTCTGCACCCATTATTGTTCCGCGAACGGCTGAACTCAGCACATCAGAGGTAAGCATCGCTTCAGCTACTGTTGTTTGCCCNTCTATTTTTACTCCATGAATTTGTTCNGCAAGTACNCTGTATGCATCAAGCTTTGCTGCTCTAATTGCCATCAACCGCCTTTGATTTAAGTTTTTGGAGGGCTGAATTGCCACAGAGGACAGTCCAGTGGCCTTGATTGTCGCNCTTTGACTAGGGGCAGTGTCTTTCGTCACTCGTTCGGTGAAAATTGATTGAGTTTTTTGCAGTCCAGCCTTTTTTGAAGTAAGNGTTGGTCTGGTGTGATCTACGGAGGATCGCGCTTGACTACCCGAAAGCATTGTTGAATCGCAAGATNTTAGTAACGATCCCGCACCTACTAATAGAAGTACCTTCCAGGGGTAATTGTACTGCATTTTCGAGCCTTTCAATTTTCAACTTACCTTGATCTAGCAATTAATGTGCCAAAATTTCGCAGTGATTTTCGTGGCAGAGTGCAAATTCTATAACATACTGTAAAATAGTAAAAAAAATTGCCTGGCACACATTATGCTAATATTCCTCCAGAAGAAATTCTCACTCAGGTAGGGTGTGGAATAATTGTTTAAAATCAAACTAGTAGCTCGTCAATGTTTTGACAGTTGAAAGAAATCGGCAATGGAACAAGCACAGTCACTGAATGGAACTCTGGAAAACATTAGAAAAATGTTTGGTTCATTACTGCCGTTCGGTATTTTGGCTTTGGTGGGGATGTTAGTTCTACCGTTACCCGTATTTTTGTTAGACCTGTTTTTTGTTTTCAATATTACAATTTCACTACTCATCCTCATGGTTGCGCTTCATACCCAGCGGCCCTTGGATTTTTCATCATTTCCAAACCTTCTGTTATTGGCCACCGTGTTGCGATTGGGTTTAAACGTTGCGTCTACAAGAATTGTGCTCTCGGAGGGACACAATGGTGCGGATGCTGCCGGTAAAGTCATTCAAGCGTTTGGTGAATTTATCGTCGCTGGAAACTATGCAGTTGGATTATTTGTTTTCGCCATTTTGGTGATTATTAATCTAGTAGTGATTACAAAAGGGGCTGGTCGCGTGTCGGAAGTATCGGCTCGCTTCACCCTTGATGCAATGCCTGGCAAACAAATGGCGATTGACGCTGATTTAAATGCAGGTGTCCTCACCCCAGAGGAGGCAACCGAACGTCGAGCTGATGTATCAAAAGAGGCAGATTTTTACGGTTCAATGGATGGTGCGTCTAAGTTTGTAAAAGGAGATGCAATTGCTGGAATTTTGATTCTTGCTATAAATGTTTTGGGTGGCCTTATCATCGGGATCAGTCAGCACGACCTGGCTGTGTCACAAGCTGCAGAGAATTACATTCTTTTATCGATTGGTGACGGATTAGTTGCACAAATCCCTTCGCTCCTGCTTTCTATTGCAACAGCAATAATTGTGACACGTGTGTCATCCTCTGAAAATATGTCGGATCACATTACCAAGCAGGTAAATTTATCCGCTGCATGGTTACCCACTTCCTTGGTTATGTTGGCTCTGGGATTGGTTCCAGGTATGCCTAATTTTTTATTCCTTGGTTTTGCAATTGTAGCTGCAGCCTTGGCTTGGAGTTCTAGGAAAAGTGAATTGGCCGGGCCGTCTGATGACGTACTTTCTATGGAAAGCGAAAACGATGTGNCTGAGACTGACTTCGGTTTGGATGACGTCAAGGATGGATCTAAAGTATCAGTTAATATTGGATACAGTCTAATTTCTTTGGTTGATGAAGCAAAGNCAGATAATCTAGTTCCTAAAGTTACAAGATTAAGAAAAGAAATTTCGAAANCTCTTGGTTTTGTTGTGCCAGGAGTGAGAATACGTGATGAGTTAAGTCTNGAAGCCTCTCAATATCAGATAAAGGTTGGTCAGAAGATTGTTGCTGATGATGTGATTTATGCCGAAAAAAAATTAGCTATACCTGGTGATGATACAAAATTAGAGTTGCCAGGCCTCAAGGTAAAAGAGCCNGCTTTTGGTGTCGATGCCTTTTGGATTGATCCGCAGATGCAAGCGGATGCGGAGGCTAAGGGGTATGTGATTGTGGAGCCGGATGACGTTCTAGTTACACACCTTAGTCAAATCTTAAACGGGTATTCGGCAGACCTTTTGGGCCAAGAGGAGGTNCAAGANCTCTTGGATAATTTGAAAATTTCTTATCCCAATCTTGTTGAAACAGTGGTACCAAAAATCTTACCGTTGAACCAATTAACATCAATTATGAAGTTAATTCTGGATGAAGGTGTACCAATTTCTGATTTACGCTTAATTTTAGAAAGCTTGTCAGCGNTAAATCTCCAAAAAATGGACAACGATGATATAGCTGAGACGGTNAGGCCAAAACTTGTTCCACTTTTAATTCAAAAGTTAAGTAAATTTAGAGATACACTGCCATTAATTACTTTTGCGCCAGATTTAGAGCAAATGATTTTGACTACAGTAAGGCAAAACCCTGATGAAAAAATGCTACTCTTGGAGGGGAATCTTGCGAAAAANATTCTTGCCAANCTAAACGAGGCATCCGAAGAATTTAATAANGAAGGCAAGCCNGTATTTTTGATTGTGGCACCACAAATCCGTCGACATGTAGCAAGGTTTGTGAGGTCACAACTGCCTTCTGTGAATGTTTTAAGCTTCACGGAATTACCGGAGGATCGAAATGTTGAAATTGCGTTTACGGTAGGAGGTTTTGATGCGATCGAGTAAAAAAANTCTCTCTAAAGAGGAGTGCTGATAATGCCAGAAATGAAGATAAGTGCTGCGGATACCGCACTTGCAATGGAAGAGGTCGAACGTAAACTTGGCCCTGACGCTTTAATTCTTTCCACTGAACGTAGGGAAGGGATGATAGAAATTCTTGCAACCAACGATCCCGAGCAGATTGAGGTTGCTATGCAGCATTCTTTAAAAAAACGTCAAGAAAAGAATAAAAGCCAGGGCAATGTGGTTTCAAGNGANTTTTCGAAGCTCTTAGACTTAAAACATGAGTTTTATTCAATTCGTGAGGATTTGAGCGAGATTTCAGCGCTGCAAACACCATTAGAAGAAAATGAAATTATTAGTCAGGTAGNCAAATCGTCCACGACAGATTTTGAACTCGCAATTAATCGAATAAAAAACGAAATTCAGATGCTTGTTGANGCAAAAATTGAAGTANAGCCAACTGTATCTGTTGAGACACAGATGAAGGTTTTGGGGTTTAGCTCAACTTCGACTGAAGCACTTTTACGTAGTCATGAATTGACGGATGANATTGCCCCAATACTGAAAANNTTTGCTAAGCTGGTGGTTCAAGGAAANGACAGAAATTTTGATTCAAGCGAAGTGATAATCGTCTGTGGNCCAGAACGGTCAGGTAAAACAACACTTGCGAAAAAACTTGGACAATTTTTACCTAGTTTAGACGAAAATAGTCCCAATAGAGTTATCAGTGATGCATCTTTTAGTGATTTGGAAACGTGTCTTCAGTCAGACGTATCTGCTAATATTGCATCNTTATTTCGAAAAAGACTTGATACGTCGTTAGGTGNTGGCCGAATTATTTTTGATTATGATGGTTCTATGGATACCTTAGGCTCTTTTTTATTGAGGCTTAGTAAATTAAAGCAACAACCCAAGTTCAGCCTAGTTTACTCGCTCGAAGTAGGTAAGAGTTATAACGCCGTAAAGGAATTAATTAAATTATATGATCTGCCTAATCTATTCATTGCTTTGACGAAAATGGATACGTTAGAGGTCTCAATTTCTGAACTTTCCGCTATCTTTGATATCAAGCAAAAAATCCAATTTTTCTCTGGCTTGAAGATTGTTGAAGGTGGCTTGGATTTTGCAAAGGTGTCTGTAATGGAAAGTTTTTTAACTAATCTTTCGGGACAGGAAGGCTGGTGAAGTAATGGTTAGAACATTGGCATTCGCGAGTGGTAAAGGCGGCGTTGGCAAAACTTCCCTCGCTGTAAATTCTGCCATTAGTTTGGCGCAAGATGGCCACAGAGTGGCAGTGTTAGATGCAGATTTTGGTTTGTCTAATGCAAATATCATGCTGAACATTAAGACAGAAAATACTATCTCCGATGTGTTGACAGGCAATTGTGAAATAGAAAGTGCGGTTTATGAAACNTTCTTTGACATAAANTTAATTTCGGGTGGNTCTGGAACACTCAATGCTTTAAATTTAGACTCTGAAGAGCGTTGGAAAATTATACGATCATTAGATTTTCTTGAACCCAATATTGATTACTTGATCGTCGACTCGCCTGCCGGTGCATCTAACTCCAGCATTGAGTTTGCAGCAGCAGTTGACCATGTGGTTATTACTCTTGTGGGAGAGCCCACGAGTTTCATGGATGCTTACGCATTCTTAAAAGCTTTGCACTTAGAGAAGGGTGTCGAAAATTTTTCGATCATAGTAAATATGGCGANTTCTGAACAAAATGCNCTCAGAGATTTTAAAAGTTTTGANACTATTGCGTTGAAATTTNTGCCGGTAAATCTGAGTTTTCTTGGTTGGATGCCCGGTTCAAATGAAATTGTTCAGTCAATAATTGCTCGAAAACCGATTGCGTTAAATAAAAGAGCGCCAAAACAAATTTCTCAGTGTTTGGAGACTATCAAAAATAATATTGTTACGGCTGGCCCAAACAATGGCACTGGNATTCGTTTTTTCAGTTCAAAAAGTAANCCTGAAAATGACTAATCCGTATAGTAAAATTATTCCAGCAGACCAGCTGATTGAAGCTAATACCAACTTAGTAAAAAAGTACGCCTACTTTTACGCGGGTCGCGTTAAGCAGGCTGCTGAAGCAGAAGATTTACTTCAAGTGGGCATGGTTGGGCTGATACAAGCAGCACACAACTATGAAAAGAAGGAAGGTGTTTCTTTCGAGAATTATGCTCGATTGCGTATAAAAGGNTCAATTGTTGATTATTTNAGNAANATGTCNAATCTTTGTCGNACNACCGTNAAGCAAAAACAAGATACNGACAAAGCTAAGCGTCTACTTGAATTAAAATTAGGTCGCATTCCAGCGCATGACGAGGTGGCCTCAGAGNTAAAAATATCGACCTCNGATTTAGCTTTATGGGAACAAAANTTNGCNGCNAACCANAANCAAAGTATNAACGAAACNACNGAGCTGTATGGNGATTTNATNTTTTCGGAGGAGCCCAGTGTTGAGGAATTGATTTTTGATGGTGAGTTAAAAACTCATTTGAGAAATGCAATAAAAGAACTTAACCCTCAGCAGATCTTGGTGGTCGAACTTTATTATGTTAAGGAATTGAACGTTTACGAGATTGCTGAAATTNTATCAGTCAGNACNGGGCGGGTNTCGCAAATTAAGACTGCGGCAATTACAGCTTTGCGATCAAAAATAGAGGCGGAGNTTGTTGCATGAAAGTANTNCCATTCACTTCGTCTTCNGAAGANTTGCGTTTAACGGTGACCAGTGCTGAAATACTGTCACCNGGTNTAAGTCGNGATGAAGAAATTTCGTTTTCATGTGAAATTTCATCTCTTCCGAACCATAATTGTAATATGATTTTCAGAAGTGTGACAAAACCACCTGAAATCGCTGGTCGAATGAACTTTCAGGCAGACCGGCCATTAGTGACTGTGGAGGTGTTAGTGAGTACATTAGATTTCCAAAAAGTTACGAAAATGTGCTACCTTGGTGAACCAATCCGACCCATAACTTTTTATTTAAAAATCGTAAAATCGCCAGAAATTTCAGATGGTGAAATAGGAGAAATTAAAAAGGACTTTGTGTTAAATATAAAAGATATTTCGTGGCGGCATCCACTTTTCTAACTACATTTTGAAACGCGATTGTTCACATTGGTAAAACGCTGTCTCTCCCTTCCTCACCTCTGTGGCGATGGATTTTTCCAAATCAATCAGATATTCACTATTACCGTGTGAAAACTGTAAACCGACATTACTTTTGCCTGTAACCGGTATTTTTACCTCCTCATCGTTTGAACTTTTGAAGGTTATCCTTTGAGCACTGTCCAACTTGCCATAAGTAATTTGAATTTTATTGCCGGGTCTCTTGCAACTAATTAGGTTGCTTTCAAAGCGAGTATTTTTTGTCATAAAAACAAAAACTACAAATATACAAACTATGAAAGATATCAAAATATATCGATCTTTACGTTTCATCTAAGTACTTTGCTTTCTTTTTGGAAACGAGTTCTTCAGCGTCTTTTTTGCTCACTTCAGCTATCATATCTTTTGCGTATTTAACTCCAGCACGCGTAGTAGATTTAATAAATGAGATTTGAACTTTTTCCTCCTTATCATTCTCTTCCTCCTCTTCCTCTTCCTCTTCCTCATCATCATCAAACAATCCATCCAGGCCATCGCCGTCATCATCATCTACAATGTCTGAAAATACATCCGTATTTTCGAGCTCATTCATAGTGTAAACAAATGGCTCGTTCATTAACACGTGCACTTTATTCCTTATAATCCAACTTTTNGCTGCCAAAAGTACCAGGCGCTCTCCTGCATTTTTTTCAGTTTTTAANGATGTGTTNACTTCGCCCAAGGCTTGCTCAAACGTGNAGTCCCCATAATGCTTGAGAATATCGTTACGCGCTTCCTCCATTTCTGGAGATAGTGTTTTTTCACTTTTAGTACTCATCCTTTAACTCCAATTTGGTTTGGCACAGTCCTTGCAAGAAACGAACCAAATGAAACTACTGAGATGATGATCTAAGATGAAATCGATAGCAAATCATATTCAAGTACATGCAAATGCGCTGAATTTGCGTTCTAAACGTAACGAAATTTTAGCATCGAATATTGTNAATGCNGCTACGCCAAACTTTAAGGCGCGGGACATCGATTTTTCNAAAGAACTTCAAGCAAAAATGGATGTTGGACCAGTGTCCACATCAAACACAAAACACTTTAAATTTTATTCTGGCGCTGGAAGTGATGGGGCGCAATTTAGGCAGTCTGTAAATCCATCACAGGATGGGAACACAGTGGAATTACACGTGGAACAGATGCAATTTTCTGAAAATGTCATGCGCTACCAAACGTCATTGGAGTTTCTAAATCGTAAGTTTAACGGACTTCTGTCAGCGATAAAGGGTGAATAATTTGTCAGATATTAAAAATATTTTCGACATAGCTTCTCGAGGAATGTCGGCACAAATGGTTCGCCTCAATACCGTTGCGAGTAACCTTGCTAACGCTGGTTCCGTCGCATCGTCTGACGCCGGAGCCTACAGAGCCCTTAAGCCAGTGTTCAAGACAATTTACGCAGATGATATTCAAAAGACTGGGGTTTCGTCCGTCAACGTCGATGACATCCTCGCGGTCGATCGTCCAGCTGAAAAATCTTACCAGCCAGGCCATCCAAAGGCTGATGAAAATGGGTTTATCTATACTGCGGCAGTTAACGTAGATGAAGAATTAGTTGAGATGCTTGAGGCATCTCGACAGTACGAAAATAGCGTCGAAATGGTCACAACTCTACGTGGGCTGATGATGCGAACAATCAACATGGGTAAGTGAGGTTAGGCAATGTCAACAGTAGATCCGTCAGCAGCTCAGGCTGCACTTTTTGAAAAATTGGGAATATCGAAAAATTCAGATGCCCAAAAGGGGAGCTCAGACACATTGGGGCAGTCAGAATTTTTGAAGTTAATGACCACTCAGTTACAAAATCAAGATCCTTTTGCTCCAATGGATAATGGNGACTTTATTGCTCAAATGGCACAGTTCTCAACNGTGACAGGTATTACAGAAGTAAATGAAGGGTTAAATCGTTTAGNAGATAAGTTTGATCAAGGACGTATTGCAACCGCTACAAACTTGCTTGGGCATTCTGTGTTAGTACCTGGAAGTGTTTCTCGCCCAGANGAAAACGGAGAAATGCACGGNGTCCTAGATTTACCCCAGGCCTCAAGTATGGCAAAAATTATTATTAGCGATGCGGATACTGGTGAAGAGCTTGATGTAATGGATTTAGGTCCACAGGCCGCAGGTCTTGTCGGATTTTCGTGGCAAAATATTCCAGTNGAAATTCAAAATTCTGATAGACGNATAAAAATAGATGCAACCATAAATTTTGGTGATGGGCCGCAACAATTGAACCCATCCGTATACTCACGCGTTTTATCCGCATCTATTGGCTCTGGAGACACTGAGAACGTTTTGATTAACGTTGAAGATTTCGGCGAGATGGATGTGACGAAAGCTATTAATTTCAGATGAAATTGGCTCAAGAAAAATTTTTAGACAATCTTTTTGAAG
>PANE01000003.1 GCA_002708305.1 Rhodospirillaceae bacterium | reverse complement strand
CGGCGTCCCCCAAACACGTGTTGGCATGTAACCGATCTCAGCGTCATCGGCCATAATGGTGATATCTGCGCAGAGCGCGATATCTGAGCCTCCAGCAATGGCAAAACCATGAACTTTACAAATAACCGGTTTCATTGCCCGCCATAGAGCCATAAAGTGTTGAGTATTACGCCACATGAATTGATAATCTTGAATTGGATCCCAAGGCATATCTTGTATTACTGTACTCGTACTATTTTTCTCTCCATATTCTGACAAGTCATATCCTGAACAAAAGGCTTTACCAGCGCCCTCTAAAATCATGACATGGACGCCAGGATCACTATCTGCACGTTGCACAGCTCTCTCAATTTCAGGAGGCATTTCATCGTTTATGGCATTTAATCTATCTGGACGATTTAATATGATATACGCAACTCGCCCTTTTTTTTCATAAAGCACAGTGGGCACAATCTATTCCTCCAATCTACTCTAAGAATCAAAATACAAATTAATATGGCACCTCGGACTGCACCTACTTGTTTTAAAGCAACCTTATCTTTTACTTAAGTTCTAAAGTTTTATCTATTCAATTTAAGGGGATTGTCACTTCAGTTAATTCAAGCTCTCGAAGTTTAAATTTCTGTATTTTAGCAGAACCTGTCATGGGAAACTCATCCACTCTACGCCAAAGTGTTGGTGTTTTTTGAGGTGATATTTGAGCTCGGCAAAATATTTTAAGTTCTTTGGCACTAACCGGTTCATCGTTAAACCGAACAAAGGCAGCGATTACTTCACCCCACTTACTATGAGGTATCCCGACGATAGCAACATCTGAAATTGCTGGATGTTCACGCAAGACATTTTCAATTTCTGCAGGAAAATGATTTTCCCCTCCCCTAATAATCATTTCTTTAACGCGACCTGTTATGGTCACGTAACCACGTTGATCCATGAAACCTAAATCGCCTGTGTGGAGCCAGCCGGCTTTATCAACCGTTTCTTGTGTCGCCTCAGGGTTACCGTAATAAGCTATCATCGTGGAGGGTCCCCTAGCACATATTTCACCAATATCACCGATAGGTAAAATTTCACTGCCCTCAATTGACTGAATCGAGACAGCCGTCTGGCTCAATGGTTGACCAATAGTCATACAGACATCATCGATGCTATCACTTAGATGATGTTGTGTAATTACCGGGCAATATTCTGTTTGGCCGTAGAGAGTTGAAAAATTGCAATTAAAGCTCTCTTTGACACGCAGTATCATTTCTGGAGCGACGTTACCCCCGCCACAGCTCATAACTTTTAAACTACCCATATCTCTTGGATTAACTTCTTGTTCTTCAAGGATCGCAAGAGCGGTTGTTGGTACGCTCAAAATAATATCAGCACCGAAAGATACAATTAATTCCAAAACAAGTTTAGGATCAAATATGGAAACAAGCACCATGCGGCAACCAAAATTTAAACATCCTAAAGTGACCATTCCACAACCACTTGTATGGAACATCTGCATTATATTTATCCAGGTTGATTTTTTTCTAATGCCACACCTAGCCGCATAGAATTTAGCATTATTGATAAGGCCTAGATGCGAAAGAACAGCTCCTTTAGGGAACCCAGTGGTCCCAGAGGTATATTGTATTTGAGCCGGGTCTTTTGGCGAGACATCAGGAAGCACCCGATTTTCATTTTTATTTTTATTTAAGAACAGTTGTTCGTAATCCGCCATATCAGTTACTTCGCGAATCAAACTATTACTAAAAACAGCCTGTTCTGCTATTTCCTTCATCGGGTTTCCACGAAATTCAGAAACCAAGAAAAGTCCGACAGCCTCTGATTGCTCCAAGATGTATCGAAGTTCTTTTTCTTGCAAAGCTGGATTTGCAGTAACGAGAACAACGCCTGCTAGCGCTGCCGCATATTACATTAATACCCATTCAGGAATATTTGGCGCCCAAATGACAATATGGGAACCTTTTTCAAAACGACTCGCCAGTGCGTGGGCCAAATCAACGCTTTCTTTAAATAACTCGCCGTAGGTCCATCGCCGGCCCTCTTCACCATTACGAGTGATTTCCACNAAAGCTTCCGCACCAGTTCGATGGGCAGCAGTTTCTTTCAGTACGTCGCCAATGCTTANNTCCATNACATNGATATCTGATTGAGACTGAAAATAAGATTTTGTTAAATTAACATCATACATCGTCGAAATNACCACCACTTCCATTGTCACTGGCAAACTNCGNCGTGCGTGNGAACGATATAGCCTAAGGAGCGAAGTTGTTAAACTCTTTCTGAACTGGCTAAAAGAAGAGAGTGAAGTCAATTAATAGACGTTTTGTAATAATCCTAAAATTACAGGCACTAAACTCAGTTAATNGGGGATGGCAGCTTATAACAAATTCAAATCTTCAAGTGCAATTTTGGCTTCCAGAATGGACGAAATAATTCTATCTTTGGACATCGATCCATCACAACTTTCATGCCAGCTTCCTCGGCAATTCTCGCTGCCGTCTCATTGAAGACCCCGATCTGCCCCCACAAAACCTTCGCTTTAATTGCAATCGCTTCATACGCCACATTTTCAAGTTCGTCCGATTTTCTAAATACTTCCACCATGTCCACTTCTCGCCCTATAGATGCCAAGTTTGGGTAAACTTTNAGACCTCTAATTTCTTCTAGACCTGGGCGTGGGTTGATAGGGATCATATCATATCCAGTCTCGCTCAAAACACGAAGTACACCATAGCTAAATTTTGTTTTATCGGGACTAGCNCCAACCATAGCTATCGTTTTAACTGACTTCAAAATACTCTGAAGATATTCATCGGTATACGGTTTTTGATGATGCATAAAAGTCATTTATCGAAATCCAATGGNTTAGCTATATCTGCCTTGAGTTCATGCGAAGCTAACGGATCAATAAAAGGATTACGGTAAAGTTTATCATGACTTTCTACACCCACTTCAAGAATACAATCAGACGTCGCACGAGCGACACATAAGATTATATAGCCATTTCTAATTTGCCTATTATTCAAAGCTACTTGAGCCCGCTGATCTACACTCCCTTCAACTAATTTTGCAGCACACGTTATACAACCGCCATATTTACAGCCATAAGGTAAGTCCACTCCTTGCTCTATTAGCTCAGTTAGCAGGGATGCTCGACCAGAAACTTTGTAAGTTTTTTGATCACGATTGGAGAGTGTAATTGTTTTCATAGCCAAATATCACTCGTGCAGTCACCACCAGGATAGCGTGTCTCGTGGCAACGGGAAGGCCCATTTGGTTCCTTTCCAAAATCTATCAAAAAATTAGGATCAATTTGCATTCCACCATTTTCTGTATCACAATTTACCATAAGCATGCATCCACCGTTGGTACGTATTTCTGGATAAAATTGATTGTCCCATGTGCTAAAAAGCGAAGTCGTCACATAAAGCCGTTTTCCATCTAATGACATCTGTATCATTTGTGGACCACCAGTAATATCAACATCATTCACCTTNGNAGCCTTGCCAAGAAGTCCACCCATCCACACCTGCCCCGTCAAAATCGGTTTATGTGGATCTGTGATGTCATATTGCCTTATATCGCCATGCAACCAGTTACAAAAGTANAGAAAACGATCNTCCATTGATAATAGTATAACTGAAATNACGCCCGGAANAGGAATGGGCCATTCTGGATGAGGTTCGTTTTCAACATCAATAATTTTTTCCCATTGCCATTGTCCATCATTGTTCTTCCACCAATGAATAATATTGGCCGATAAGGCCGCCCCAACGAAACCATGTGAGCTGTCCGGGTCATGATGAAAGCGCACTTCAAGCGGTATCAGGCCATCTTCACCCAAGTAAAAAGTTTGCTCCGGTTCTTTCTTTTCAAAATTCCAAAAATGAATTTCACGACCGTATTTCAAGTGTCCGACTTCTTCTAGATCAAATCCTGGCATGAAAGTATTTGGTGCTGCCCACTCTGACGAAACCATGACATTATGGCGAGGTTGATACCAAAAGTCATAGCCAAATTTAATATCCCCCATAGAATTTTCCCAACGCCCAATAATCTCGAAGTCTTTATTAAGGTGAAGGTAACCACCAGGCGCCTCGCCTTTNGCNTTACCCAACATTGAGATAATAATTTTAGANCCAAGGCAATGAACTGTATGCGGAGCCGAGAGNTCCGTTTTTGCNTTAATCTCAGTGCCNTCGATAATTTTNTACAACCGAGGGGCATAAGGATCCGTAGCGGTATCTATGATATGTATATTTGAAGATCTGACTCCGGGAACCAAAAGGTAACTGCGGCTCATCGTTTCATCTTCAAAACAAGACGAACATGCATTCCAGCCCATGTGATGTAGTTCATCACCAATTCCAGGCATTTCCAACCTATGGATGACCTTTGAGTATGTTGGACTGCTCGGATCCACATCGATTGTGCAGAGGTAATCTGGTTTTTGAATACCAGTTCCTGTATAGATTGCGATTGTATAAACAATGCGTTCGCAAGGCGCTTTCATTGCTTCTGCTGGACTTGAATAACCAGGACCACAACAATCCATAGCTTAACTCCTACAGGTTACTCCCAAATAATTAGAGGTTTTTGGGAATTTTCAAAAATAGAACAGTTAACGGTTTGGAATAAACAACAGTTTATTCCAAAATAAATCCATAAAATAACGAACCAAATTACTATCAAGACACACCTTCTGCGTTTATCTCTTAATCTAGATGAATGGTTTTTTCTTCATTATGAGAGCGTTCCATTGCTTCGATAAGCTTATGTCTAACTACCGCATGATCAAAGTCTGGAGCATCCGTATAGCCTGGNCCCCCTTCGCTCGCAAATCGTGCATATGCTTGTCCAACATTTATACTAGGGCCTGCAGCCATATCGTTAGGAATAAGAATATAATCACTTGAGGGTGTTACTTCTTCCATTTTTTTATTACCCTTAGCTAAGTAGACTTGGCTAGGCCCTATATTGAAAGAGTTTGATCTGAGAACAATTGTTCCTTTCCTTCCGTAAATCTCTAGACAAGTGCCACTTGCGTTGTAGGGAACACTAGCAACTTGGTATCCTACTTCTGCACCATTTTTGAGTAACCCAGAGGCCGTTACAGTATCGGGGGCATCGACCGGGAAATCTTCACCTGTCACCGCATGCTTCCACATATCAATTCGCGTCGTGACACGCGCACTAATCTGAGAAAATTCGCCCAGGATGAAGCATAATGCATCAATAGCGTGTCCTCCAGGAATAGTCATAGGGTTGGCACCATTTGATCTAATTCCCTGCCAGATGCGGCCGTCCCCACGTTCGGTAATAGCATCTACTATGACCTTTAAATTGACGCTTACAATCTCCCCAATTTCATCATTATTCACCAGATCTCGAGCAAACATTATAGCTGGATCGCTCTGGGCCTGCAGGCCAACCAAAGTTTTTACATTATTTATTTTTGCTTTGTCCGCCATCTCAACTGCCTCAGGCAAGTTAGCGCCTAGTGGCCATTCACAGCAAACTGCTTTACCGGCTTCTATTGCAGCATTAACCAATTCCTTGTGCCAAGGGACCCGCACCACAACCGCAATTAGATCTATTTCTGGATGGGAAACCATTTGATTTATATCCCAAAAAGCAAGGTCAGAACCAAACTCCTTAGATGATAGTTTTGCTGTTTCTTCACGAGAGGTACAAACCGCCTTCAGCTCAAAATTTGGCAGCGCTTTCAAAGCGGGAATATGTGCATTAGCCCCCCAGCCACTCCCGCCCTGTGTTACCGTTGCACCAACTATTCCAACTCTTATATTCTTTCCCATTATTTATCCTATCTTAATATCTTGGGTTTTTTATTTATCTTTAATGAACGTGGGTCAGATCCCGTAAATTTAATTATGCATAAAATCTATTACAACTTCTATAATCTTTAATGTAACTATGCTCCAGCCTTAATTAATGCTTAAAAGCACTGGGATTTATTCCGTCCTGTAACTTGAATGTGTTGCTAAAAAATAATAAGAAAATAATATTATTTTTTTGGAGCCTAACATGTCAAAACCAGTTTGCTTAGTAACCGGCGTGGGACCAGAAAAAGGCACTGGGGGCGAAGTAGCCAAAAGGTTTTCTGAAGACGGGTACGAATTGGCTATGCTAGCAAGAAACAAGGATAATCTGNCTGAAATCGAACAAAAGATAGAGGGTGCCCGAGCATTCCCTTGTGATGTTGGAGACATTGAGGCGCTGATCGCTGCGATACANAGCGTACGCGAGGAACTTGGCGCACCGTCAGTNGTTGTTCATAATGCCGCAAAAAGTAGTCGTGGTAGTATTTTAGAAATGGACCCTGAGGACCTAGAACGGAATTTTAGGGTCAATACTACGGCACTTCTGCATCTCGCTCGTGAAACTATCCCAGGAATGTTGAAGGCGGGCCGCGGATCAATACTTGTAACTGGCAACACATCAGCAACCCGAGGGATAAAAAACTGGGNTTTTTTTGCTTCNACAAAAGCTGCTCAACGTATTCTAGCTGAANCTATCGCTCNCGAGTTTGGACCACAAGGCATACACACTGCTTATTTTATTATCGATGCTTTAATAGATACCCCTCGCACTCGACCATTAATGGGAGCGGGGAAACCCGACGATTTTTTTTCTAAAGCGAGTGCGATCGCCAACGAAATGTTTCATGTAGCCCATCAGGATAAATCTGCATGGTCATTTAATGTCGAACTGCGGCCCTTTGGCGAAGTTTGGTGAACTGCAACTTACGGCATTGAATAAAGAGTAATTGATATCCGCTAACACATGAAGATGCCTAAAATAACCAGTAACTAGTCGCTTTTGTGTTTCAAATACTCGAAGTTCTTTTTTTTAAATATCAATCAGTGTACCCTCTTAAGAATAACTTTTGAAGGAGTGTGAAAATGGCGGACCTTAGTTCTTCAAACCGCAACAGCCGCGAAGATTGGCGTCCCGAGGCCCCGATTGCCTTAGCTCCAATAAATGTTTGGCCATTGCATATTTCTAATATAACCAAATGGTTTTTTGGCTTTCCGGGGTTTTTATGGCCGTATAATGCATTTTGGTTGGCGGTGACAATATCAACGTGGTCCTATCTAACTCCTGAACTAACCACCATGGCCAATCTTGAATTATGGTGGATTGGCATAATTTTAGCTCGCAATGCTGCTCTAATATTGATCTTATTTGGTGGCCTTCATTTATATTTATATGTTTTTAAACGCCAGGGGGAAGCACATCAATTTACGACAAGGCCATTTGCAACCAATAATCGAAAATTCCTATTTAAAGACCAAGTCGCTGATAATATGGCACGAACACTTTTTTCAGCAGTTCCAATAATTACGGGATATGAAGTTCTCACGTATTGGGCATTTGCAAATGGTTTTCTTGGTTTTTTCGACTTGGGTTCTTCACAATTAATTTTTTGGGCATGGTTTTTAATTTTATTAATTTTAGCACCCGTAATCCATGCTGTTCATTTTTATCTTGGCCATCGTCTGCTGCATACTAAGCTCCTCTATAAAAAAGTACATGCCCTGCATCACCATAATGTGGAAATAGGCCCCTGGTCAGGTCTTGCTATGCATCCAGTAGAACATATCATCTACTTATCTACATTGGCCGTACAGTGGGTCTTAGCTGCCCATCCAGTTAACGTCCTTTTTCAATTACAATTAGCCGCCTTTTATCCGGCTCTAGCCCATTGTGGTTTTGAGAAACTCAAGATCGGAGAAAAACTTAAAATCGATGGGGGAAATCACTTTCACTATCTGCACCATAAATATTTTGAATGTAATTATGGGGGAAGTTTAGCCCCACTGGATAAATGGTTTGGTACGTTTCACGATGGAACAAAGGAAGCTGACCAAGCAATGAAAAATAGAATAAAAAAACAACGAGAAGCACTTCGGTAACTTCATAAATATATCAGAAAGGTTCAGACATGCCTGTTTTTGAAAACGGCTCAGTAAACATATACTACGAAGAAAAAGGGTCTGGAACACCACTCCTTGTTATTCCAGGAGGAGGACTGAACGCGACCATAGCTGGTCTTGCAAACCATGCATTCAATCCCCTTGACGAATTTAACGACAAATACCGGGTCATTTCATTAGATTTGCGCAATGCCAACACAGGCAAGACGGAAGGACCACTTGGGATCAAAAGAACCTGGGATGAATTCACAGACGATCAGTTAGATCTCATGGATCACCTTGAAATTGATAAATTTCTCTTGATGGGTTTTTGTATTGGCGGGCCTATGATCTGGAATTTATTAAAACGCGCTAGTGAGCGCGTTCTTGCCGCCACTCTAGTGCATCCCAGTGGTTATATTTCTAGTCACCCCGATATCTATTATAAAAATAATATCACTGGTTGGGCCCCTGAATTCATTAAACGTCGCCCAGAAGTCACAATCGAAATGGCGGCTGAGTTTCTTAATAATATGTATACAGATCGTGCCGATTTCGTGTTTACAGTCGATCGGGATTTTGTTCGTAACTGCCAGACCCCTATTCTGGTATTGCCTGATGACATCCCTGCACATCCCTATGCAACCGCTATGGAAACAGCGCTACTTGCACCAAATTCGCAGGTCAGCTTGTATCCGTGGAAAGAAAATGACCGAAAAATAGAACTGGCTGTTCGCCATATCCGCAGTTTTTTAGATTTAAACGCGAGATAATTGACGTTCAATTTTATTTTTAATTATAATTCCTAAAGATTTATTATTCCTCGGATAGAAAGATTTCAATGAAAAGAAAACAGTTTGGGCAAACAAGCCTAGAAGTTTCAATTCTTACATTTGGTTGTGGGGCAGTTGGAGGGTTAATGACCAAAGGAAGGCCGGGAGACCAAGATAGGGCCGTAGCTTGGGCGCGTGACAATGGTATAAATCATTTTGATACTGCTCCCTCCTATGGAGATACCGTGTCTGAAACGAATCTAGGTCGAGCCCTTGGAAGTAATAGAGAGGGTATAGTAGTCAGTACAAAAGTTGGTTTTACCCAGGATGAACTAGAAGATATAGATACCGCTGCCCAAGACTCCCTGAATGCCAGCCTACGTCGACTACAACAAGACCATGTTGATATCTTTCAATTACACAATACCGTAGATCTCTCAGGTCAGGAAGGAACTATAACGCTCAACCAAGTTGTAAATGACGTTTTGCCTGCCTTCATGAAAATAAGAGAACAAGGGAAAGCAAAGTATCTTGGATTTACAGCGAAAGGGAACACTGATTTTTTACATAAAATGGTCGAAACCCAGGAATTTCATGGTAGTCAGGTGTTCTATAATCTTCTTGTACCATCAGCTGGAGAACCAATCCATAAAAGCTTTCCTGGCCAAGACTATCTAAATTTATTAACTAGATGCTCGGATCATGGTGTAGGTACGGTTGGTGTTCGTATTTTAGCTGGTGGTGCGTTATCTGGAACCGAGAGACGTCATCCATTAGGGATGTCTGATGTTGCGCCAATCGGTTCAGGAGCGGATTATAAGAGTGATGTAAAACGTTCATTACTTTTTAACTCGGTTATTGAGAACCAATATGCAGAAAGTTTGACAGAATTAGCTGTTCGTTATGCGATAACAAAAGATACAATATCTACAATAGAAGTTGGCATTGCTAATATTGATGAACTACAGAGTGCCACTAACGCCGTTAATAAGGGCCCGTTAGATACAGAAGCTCTAGCTCAGATTAAAACTATTCAAAATACTTTCAATTCGTAAACATTTTAAATAAAGTCACGCAATCGTAGCTAACTAACATTTAAGTACAAGCCTTCCAGACTTACTGTTTCTAAACCGTTCGTCCCAGGACCTTAACTTTGGTCTGTTGCCAAATAAGTCAGCTTTAATAAAACGTAAGAACTGGCATCCAGAAGCCAAAGTGAAATCTGCCAAAGATACTGCGTCACCCATTAAAAAATCGCGTTCATCCATAAGTGAGCACTCAAGATAATCCAAGGCTGGTTGAATTCTAGTCTTCGCTTCACTTGCCTTTTCAGGATTATTAGGAAAACCTAATGGAGACTTTGTAGCATGAACATATCGAGCCATTTCATTCAATATTCTAAGATCGGTAATACGCTCTAATTCTAACGCTTTAGCACGCTCTTTTGCTTTTTTCGGCAATAATGCCTTTTCTGGGAAACACTCCTCAAAATACTGGATGATTGATAATGACTCGAATATAAATGTTTCATCTTCTAACTCGAGAACGGGCAAAGTACCAAAAGGGTTTCGGGTCAGATGCTCTGCCTCTTTATGCTTTCCTTTTACGGTATTCACTACAATTTCTTTAATCCCCAGATTAAAACCGCGAATTTGTCTTTCAGCAATATAAAGCATAACTTTCGTGGGATCGGGAGCAATAGGTACCGTGTAAAGTATCATTTTGATTAAAACCATTATCATTCAATTAAAAAGCAAATTTAATATTGTCGGATTTTTTTTATCCAGTCTTTATTAAATTTTGTCCCTATTATGGGGTTTGTTGAAATCGATGATTGGTCCTTCAGGAACGATTCCAAACGGATTTATCATTTCGTGACTGCTATAATAATGGGTTTTTATGTGATCAAAATCGACCGTTTCTGAAATTCCTGGCACTTGATAAAGATCACGAGTATAGGCCCAAAGGTTAGGGTAGTCTGCAAGACGCCTTAGATTACATTTAAAGTGACCAACATAAACGCAATCAAAACGCACAAGAGTGGGAAACAGTCTCCAGTCGGCTTCAGTAATGACCCCACCAAGAAGATAGCGCTGCTTCGAAAGCAATTCGTCTAGCTTATCCAGTTGTGAGAATAATGCTCGAACAGATTTTGCATAGGCATTCTGAGTACTTGAAAACCCAGTTTTATAAACACCATTATTAACATCGTTATAGATGTCAGTATTTATTAAATCTATCTTGGATCTTAATGCTATTGGATAATAATCGTCAGTGTTTCCTGTGACCTTATCAAAAGCAGAATTAAACATCCGAATAATTTCAGCACTTTCATTAGAAACAATTGTATCGTGCTTTTTATCCCATAGAACGGGAACACTGGCTCGGCTCGTTACGAAGGGATTGGCCTTTACATAAATTTCATAAATCGCTGATTTTCCAAGAATTGGGTCACCCGTGGTTGAAGGATAATCATTAACCAATTCCCAACCATTTTCTTTCATTAAAGGATGAACTATTGAAACGCCCACATGTTCACTCAAACCCTTTAATAATCTTATTATTAACGTTCTATGAGCCCAGGGACAGGCCAATGAGACATACAAATGATAGCGTTTACTCTCAGCTTTAAAACCACCTTTCCCCGAAGGACCTGCACTTCCATCCCTAGTAATCCAATTTCTAAAGGCAGTCTCATGCCTTTTAAACGACCCATCAATAGTTTTATCTTCGACGCTTCGGCTTACCCAGTTCCCATTAATCAAAGTTTTCATTCTTATATTGGCCTTTTCTTACACAATTCCAGAAACCGATTAACAATTTCCTCACCTGCATCCTCTTGACAAAAATGACCAGCATTTTTGATAACATCAAAAGTAGAAGTTGGTACTAAGCTGGACCATTCTCTTCCCCAAGAAGGTGGAAATATAGGGTCATTTTCGCCAAAAATAAAATGAATGGGTCTTTTCCAGTTTTTTAGCTTTTCAAACGCATCAGCTTGCCGCACGGCTGCGCCAGCTTCTGGTTCAGCAAATGGGATACACCATGGAAACCGACGAGCTCCTGCTTTAGATTTGATGTTTCCATAAAACGGAGCTTCATAAGCCGCTTCTATACATTCGGGTTTTTCGGGTGTACGAGCCAGTGCACGCCTTACAATCGCGCCACAGGGAAGATTGTGTCTCGTCCACGCTAGCCATTGTCTATTTGTCGCAGCAGATCGCCATTCTTTTATGTCTGCCGAATAATCAAATCCATCATGGTGCAACCAAGTATTTAATATAGTTATTCGTTCAAATTTTTCTGGCATCTCAACAACGTTAACAAGGCCAATTGGTCCTGCCCAGTCCTGAACGAACGGTGTAATTGTTTTTAAATTCAGTTTTTCAATAAAATTCCTAAGGCGCTCAATATGACGGTCTGTAACATACCAATCATCATTTAAAACTTTATCGCTGCGGCCAAACCCTATGTGATCTGGAGCAATACAGCGATAACCAGATTTAACTAATGTCGGGATCATTTTCCGGTAGAGATAACTCCAGGTTGGCTCACCGTGGAGAAGCAGTGCGACTGGTCCGTCCCTCGGACCTTCATCTATGAAATGGGTTCTTAATCCCTCCCATTCTAGATAATTCGGCTTAAAAGAAAATTCTTCTAAACCATCAAAGGCGGTATCGGGTGTCCTATAAATTTCAATCATTCAATTAAAAACTCACTCTCTTTTTTGATTTTACTCTTCTATAGTCAATTCATATTTTTACTGGCATCTTATTAAATCCCCGAAAACGAGCTAGTCCCATACTTATGGCGAGGCCTGATTGCTTTATTTCTGGAAAACGTTTAACAAGCTCCCCTATAGCTATTCTACCTTCCATTCGCGCTAACGTAGCGCCTAGACAAACATGATGTCCCATAGCAAAAGCAATATGCCGATTTGGTTTTCGGGTAATATCAACCTCTTCCGGCTTATAAAACTCGGCCGGATCTCGATTTGCGCCAGCTATAGAGGTATGAATATAAGTTCCTATTGGCAGTAATTGTCCGCCTATCTCCACCTCTCCTGTCGTGACACGATTACCAACTTGTAAGGGACTTTCATAACGCAAACCTTCCTCAATCGCTGTGGTTATTAGGTCTGGGTCCTCTTTGAGCAATTTCAGTTGGTCAGGGGCCGAAAAAAACATATGCATCGAGTTCGCGACCATACTCGTTGTTGTTTCATGGCCAGCATTTAATAAAAAAATACAATTTTGTACAAGTTCCATATTGGTTAAACGCCGCCCATTTACATCACCCAAAATTAGTGACATTAAAATTTCACCATCGCTTTTTGGATTTTTCTCACTACGCCTTTGGTCAATAATTTCAGACAATACTTCTCCAAATTCTTCTACTGAAGCATTGCCCTCATCGAGCCGTTCTTGAGACACCACCGGGTCTAATGCCCCTAAGATATTTAAGGAGTATTTACGTAACTTGTGTCTGTAGTCCACCGGGACGCCAAGCATGAAGGAAATTATTTCGGTTGGTAATGCCATCGCATATTCCTCAACTAAATCAAATTCTGAGAGATCCTCTAGTCGGTCTAACAGTCCATTAACTATTTTCACAATTAATGGTTCCATCGCAGCCAGTTTTCTTGGAGTAAAACCAGCCGATAATAGTTTACGGACAACGGTATGATAAGGCGGATCATTGAATACAAGGCTGGTCGTATGATGTTCATATAATGGCGTTTTACCAAATTTTTTTTCAAACGTTATTTTTTTATCTGAACTCATTAATGGGTCCCGGTACACCTGAAGCACGTCAGCATAGCGCGTTAAAAAAAGAGAACCATCGGCATTACGATGCATCGGGCTGTATTCGCGAAGGGCTTGGCACATTGGAAAAGGATTCTCAATAAAATCCGGTCCTATAGAATTGAAATCAAAAGTTGAGCTTATCGAAAAATTTGTCATTTAAGGATCATCTGGTCATTTTTAACGGATAGGCTCCCTAGATTACCTTTTTTTGGAATATAAAAAAGACAATAATTCGTTGCTTGATCCTTTAACAAAATAAGTTAGAAGGTTTATAGTTTTCTCGCCAAAAATGCTCTCATGATTTAAGACTAGGAGAAGGAATCAAAACGCCTACGTAAATTTGTATTAGGATTATTTTTATGCCAGATATAATAGAAAAGAAATATTCTCCGCTCATACCGCAAGATATGACAGATGAATTATTCTGGGCAGACGGTTTAACACCAACAGATGAACGGCTTTGGGTGCCGAATGGTCCGGGACGCTGGTCACGGCCACTATGTTTAAATGTTAGTCAGGGCTATTGGGTTCATATTACTAAAGTTACCAAAGCGGGTGTTGTCTCGCGTCACAGACATCCAGCTCCAGTGCACGGGTTTGTGATCGATGGCAAATGGCGTTATCTCGAGCGAGACTGGGTGGCAACAGCAGGCAGTTATTTGTATGAACCTCCTGGAGATGTTCACACATTAGTGGTTGACGAAGGAGATACGATGACAACCCTGTTTCACAACACCGGCGCATTATTATATTGTGACGAAGATGGAAAGACGATCGGATCAACCGATGTCTTTGACCGAGTCAAAGCCGCCAGAAATCACTTTGAAGAGGTAGGACTAGGGACTGAGTTCGTTAAGCGGTTTATCAGATAAGTATATTTTAAGAATAGTAAAATTTTTATCCAGTTTCAATGGGTAAACGCTTGTCCATTGCCCATTCACTCATAGAATTATCATAAACGCTTATAGCATTAAAGCCTAATTGATGTAGAAGGAATGCGTCTAGAGTGGCGGCTATTCCTCCACCACAGTAATTGATAATTTCCCTATCTGGAGTGGCGCCATACGAAGCAAAGATATTTTTTACTTCTCTGACTTGTTTAAATTTACCAGTATTTTCGTCTACCAAGGTATGGAATGGAATATTGATACTCGTAGGTATTCTTCCTGGCCTTCCATAACGTCGACTTTGTCCAAGATAAATATCTTCTGTTAGTGCATTTATTATTAAACTATTCTTATTTTCAATTGCGGTAAGGATACTATCCTTATCAACGAAATAAGAAGCTTTGATTGTTAATTTGAATTCGGCAGGGGAAAAGTAAGTTCCACCAGGTTCTGTTGGAAGATTTAGTCGATGCCACTCAGATAGCCCTCCATCAAGTATACTAACATTCTCGTATCCTAGAACATAAAGCATATACCAAACTCTAGTCGCCCACTGCATCCCATTTCTTGCATATAGGATTATGTGAAAAGGGTCACCAATCCCCAATTGTTTGAAACTTTCAGCTAAGCTTTGGAAATTGGGGACAGTTAAGCTGTAATTACTTTCATTATCTGAAAGATTATTTTGAATATCTATAAACCCCGCCCCCGGGATACAATCGTTTTTATAATCAGCAACACCACTCTCAACGTCATATGGCTTAGAAGGATGATCATCCGTGTAATGCAAATACGTTGTACAATCGAATACTCTTATATTTTTATCTTCAAGATGCTTGAATAACCATTCACACTCCACGATTGCATCTGGATATCGCCACTGATCAGCGTTAGTCATCTAAATATTCCTTACTTACCAAAAATATGAGGTTTTTAAAATATATTTGCCCTCTTATAAAACCATACCCCTCGCCACAACAGGCTGAGTTTTCAAAAACTTCTGTCCTTCTACAAATATAACTTCGTTTAACATGTTACTTACTACACACGCATGGTTAGGGATAATTCTCAATTTTTGACCAATTGACAGTCCAGTCGGGCCATCTGAGGTTATACAGGCATGTTCTTCAGAAAGTTGTGATATAACTAATTCTGGGTATCCAATAATATGGCCATGCCCACTCAAACCAAATAAATCCGTTGTTAAAACCTTGGAACCAGCATCGATCACAGCCCGTTCGGGAGTTGGTGTGGATACCACTGAAGAGAGAACAGTCAAGGCACAATCTTGCTCGCTACAAACCCTGCGCTCCATCAATGATCTATCATTATAAATATAAGTGCCTATTCTATATTCTGTGCCGACAGGTATTTTCTCCACTTCCCACATATTGGGTGAGCCCCCAATTGATACGACATCAACTTTAATATTATTTTTTTCTATGAGATTTTTTGCTCGTTCTAAAAAATCGTTTACTTTACTTTGTTGCGAGACTGGTGGATATGTCATCAGACCACCAAATTCTAATCCTGGTTCCTCATTAATTTCTTTGGCCAACATGCACGCTTCTTCTGGTGTTACTACACCACATCTAAGCGCTCCAGTATCACATTCCACCAGTACCCGTAAGGGCTTGTCAGTCTCTTTAAATACTTTCGATAGTCCTTTAACACAAACGCTGTTATCAGCCACTACAGAGAGATGGCATCTTTTTGAAAGGTCTTTTAGACGCTCTAATTTTGGGCGGCCATAAATATTATAAGTAATAAGGAGATCATCCACTCCACCTTCCGATAGCATAGCTTCTGCCTCACTTACTTTTTGACAGGTAATACCTATAGCTCCTGAGGATAGCTGTAGTTTGGCAAGCTCTGGAATTTTATGGGTTTTAATATGCGGTCTTAAGTGCAATCCCTTATCATCGCAGTATTTCTGGTATTTTGTTATGTTTTGTCGAACTATCGCCAAATCGATTAGAACAGCAGGGGTTTCTATTTCAGTGTAATTCATCCAAAACCTCACAATAAAAATGACTATCTTGCCAATTATATCATATGTTATCCTGGATCGGCGGAAATCAGCATTGACAGGCTATAACAAATTATATCTTTACCACGAACCTAAATTTAATTTTCTCTAGGAGTACTAAAAATGCAATTAACGCTCCCTGCTCCTAAGAGTGATTTCATTGGTCTCGAGGATAAAATTCACCTAGCTTCGGGGGGAGAACCACCACTTCTTGTTAGTCATCGGGATGCATTTGAAGCATTCGCAAAAGACAAGTCCGGCGGCATGGAAGGGTATGAAAAACACTGGGCCACGGCAGATAAAGTTCGAGAGGAAGTGGCCTCGATCATTGGTTTATCTGCACAGGATATAGGACTCATAGGGAACACATCGGAAGGGATAATGAGAGTAATAGGGAGCATATCTTGGGGCCCACAAGACAACGTCGTTATTTCAGAGTTAGATTACACATCTGGACGATACGCGCTTGGGAATCTCGCCAAGCTTGGTGTTGACGTTCGGGTCGTACCTGCAAAGAATTGGCATATTAATTGTTTGGAGTTATTAAATTTTTGCGACGATCGAACGCGTGTTATTTACATAAGTCAGGTAAATGCGCTTACGGGGCAGTATATTGACATTACTCCTCTTGCTAAAAACTTTAAAGACCGAGAAACCGTATTGCTGCTAGACGCCAGTCACGCCTTTGGTGTTGTCCCAGTTCAGGCCTCACTAGCAAATTTCACGGTAAGCGCTTGTTATAAATTTGCTTTAGGAATTCATGAGGGGATATTTGCCTGGAACCCAAATTTGCAGCCTGAATTTGAACCCATGGGTGTTGGATGGGCAGCGGCTATCCCAGGGAAACAACCACAAGAATTTTCCTACAAAGAAGGAGCTCAGCGTGCTGAATATGGTAATGCGGGTCATTTAGGCGCNTACCTGCTCCATCANTCTATTCTTTACCTGAAACAATACAGCAGTGAAGCGATATGTAATCATGNTAGAACNGGCACCCAGAGTTTGATAAACGGCTTCANAAAAATTGGGNTNGATGTAATGANCCCTNGTAANAANCATGAGTTAGCCGGAAATGCTACTTTCTTATATTCAAACCCGAGGNNAGTTGTAGATAANGCTCGGANAGATAATATTTATATCTGGGGGGACAATAGCAGAATACGCGTATCAACACATATTTTTACTACCAACGATGATATAAATTATTTTCTGAACCGTTTACCCTCATACCTATCTTGATAACAAAAAACCAGTTTACGACTAGCTAAGCACCAAAGACTTTTATTTAAACTATCTCTCTAGCCTCGCTCAAACCCTTTTTACATCCTAAAGGTGTATAACCCCTCGCCCTATCATCTCACCAGCTAGAATCCTATCTATTGCGCCCGAAATATCATCTAGTTTCAATACCTCTTCTAGCTCTGAAAGGTCCAGTAACCATTCAACACCTAATTTCCTCCAGATAACTTCTTTCTCTTGGATAGGTAACTGCACGGAGTCTATACCTAGCAAATTTACATTTCTTAAGATAAATGGCAAAACCGATCCATTGAATGAAGGAGAGGCAACCAACCCACATGCAGCCAAACTGCACCCATAACGCAGACTTTTAATAGCATTAAATAATATATCACCACCAACAGTATCAATAACGCCACCCCATTTTTCTGCTAAAATAACCTTTCTTGTTCCCTCTAAAGCCTCTTCTCTGGTAATTACAGAAGTTGCCCCAAGGTTCATTAACCAATCTATCTTATCTCTTTTTCCTGTGACCGCTGTGACCTCATATCCCAACAGAGATAGAAGTTTTACTGCTACTGAGCCAACACCTCCTGTAGCACCAGTTACCATCACTGGGCCAGATTTATTAGTCATACCCGAATGTTCAAGCTTTTGAACACATTCGGCTGCTGTAAATCCTGCTGTGCCAATTACCATACTGCTATGTAATGTTAAACCTGGAGGGCATTTCACCGCCCAGTTTGCCGGTACACGAATTCGTTCTGCAAATCCACCTGAGGTTCCCATTCCTAAGTCAAAGCCAATAACAATAACTTCATCGCCCACCTCAAAATTAGAGTGACTAGAGTCTAAAACTATTCCTGATGCATCAATACCTGGCGTATGAGGGTAACTGCGGGTCACCCCGGGATTTCCCGTAGCAGATAGCCCGTCCTTAAAGTTTAGTGATGAATATTTGACAGAGATCAAAAGGTCACCTTCAGGTAATTCAGTTTCTGAGCGCTCGACAATACTCCTCTCAAACCCCAACTCTGTCTTCTCTACATGAAACGCTCTAAACCTCATTATCAATTCCACTTAAGGTTATTAACCACAAATTCTTAATCTTTCATACTATTCAGGCCATCACTTTCCGCCAAAGCCCAGATAAATTTAAGTTTTTCTGTAGAAATTGGATAATGGAAATAAAATAGCAAAACAAGCAGCGAGGGTAGCAACAATTGTCGGACCAGATGGAGTATCAAGTTCGAAAGAAAAATATATTCCAGAAACCACCGAGATTGCACCTATTAGACAGGCAAACATTGCCATTACCTCTGGAGATCGAGCCAATTGGCGAGCTGCGGCAGGCGCTATTACAAGCATAGAGGCTATCAGAAGTATTCCTACTATCTTTATCGAAACTGCGACAACTATAGTCATCAAAAACATTAAAAGTATTTCTAAGCGCGCAACACGAACATTTTCCGCCATCGCCAAATCTTCATGGATTGTCATTAAAACTAACGAGGACCAATTAAAAAAAAGTAACAATATGACAAAACTACCCCCAATACCCAGCCACCAAAGCTGTTCATTCCCCACCGTTAGAATATCTCCAAATAGGTAGCCATGAAGATCAATCCTTTGTTCTAAAAGAGTTATAGTGATTACACCGACCGCCAAGGCGGCATGTGCTAAGATCCCTAGTAGTGTATCTGTAGCAAAAACCTTTTTTCTTTGTAACCAGACTAGAAAAGCAGCAAAACAAATACTACTAATCATTACAGCTAAGTTATGACTAATATTTAACATCACACCCAAAGCTATTCCTAGTAACGCACTGTGGGCAAGTGAGTCACCAAAATATGCCATCCTTCGCCAAACAACGAAGCATCCCATAAAACCAGAAACCAAAGCAACAATCACCCCTGCAATTAAAGCTTTAATAATAAACAAATCAATCATGGCTGTGTCCTGCATGCGTATGATTATGGCCATGTTGGTAAACTGCCATCATCTCAGCCATATCATGCCCAAAAAGGGATACAAACTCTGGATCTCTAGTAACTACTTGAGGCTCGCCCGAACAACAAATGTGATGAAACAAGCAAATCACCTGTTTTGTCGTGGCCATAACCATATGCAGATCGTGAGAAACCATCAAAATACTTAAAGCACGTGTTGTATAGATTTTTTCTAAAAGTTTATAGAAGGCTAATTGGCCAGATATATCCAAATTTTGTGCTGGCTCATCTAACACTAAAAGCTCCGGGTCACCAATTAAACTCCGTGCCAATAATATCCGTTGACGTTCTCCTCCAGACAAAATGTGAAGTGGTTTTTGTAATAAAGTCTCAATATTAGTTTCAGTTGCAACAGCTATAATATCGCCCATGGGTACACTTTTACGTAACTGAAGAAATCGTTCAACGGTAATCGGCATTGTTTGTTCTGATGTAAACTGCTGAGGCACATAACCTATTCTTAGCTGGGCCTTCTTATCAATTTTTCCTGATTCAGGTTTGAAAAACCCCATCAGACACTTTAATAACATCGATTTACCAGCGCCGTTAGGACCCAAAATAGTTATGAAATCTTTGACGCCTACATCCAAAGAAACATTATCAAGAATATTTTTGTTGTCGCGTGTAACAGTTACGCTTGAAGCCGAAATAAGAGGTAGCATTACTCAGTTCTTTTTGAACATGCATTGCAATGTCCAGCAATTTCTAGAGTTGTATTCTTAACAAAAAATTGGTTTCTCTTCGTAGTAGCTTTTATAGCAGACGTGATATTGGAGTCGCAGCATTCGCTAATTTCTTTACAACTGTCACAAATTAGAAAATAACATTCATCGTGCTTTGAAGGATGGGAGCAGCCAACAAATGCATTCAGACTTTTTACCTTATGGATAAAACCATTCTCGAGTAGAAAATCCAAACTACGGTAAACGGTTGCAGGTTTAGCTGAATGATTTTTCACTTGTAATTTACTCAACAAACCGTACGCTTTTTGGGGTGCATGTCCATCCCATATCATTCTTAGCATATCTTTTCTTAAATCAGTGAACTTGAGTCGCTTTTCAGTGCAAATTCGATCAGCCACTTCCATTGCTGTACTGATGCATAGGCCATGGTCTTCACACTGTATCATTCTGCTGCCTTTTAAAATTAATCTTCGTCACGGTAGATAAATATACCAGATGTTACAATATAACAAATAAACAATAGGTTCTTTAGTTAACGTAGTCCAATGTCTCTCTATCGAGAATACGTTTCATAGCTGCGAAATGGTGACTTACCTGGTCATCTCTATCTCTTTGCATCTGCACAAATGTGTTTTGGGCAGTTTCCTCTGGGATTATTTTCAAAGGTTTTCCGGAAGAAAGAGCCGTTATTTGGGCACGACAAACCTGCTCCAAATAGTAAAGATCGTTGAAAGCATGCGCCACACTTCTGCCAGCTACAATGATCCCGTGATTTGATAAAAATAATATGCGTTTATTATCCAACGCTTCAGCCAACCTATCGCCTTCTGATCCATCAAGCGCGAGTCCATTAAATTGATCATGATAAGCTATTTGGCCATAAAACTTAAGCGCTCCTTGAACAGCTGGCTCTACGCGGCCATTCTCTAGCATACTAAGGGCAGTTGCATATCTCATATGAGTATGTAAAACGCAGGATGCTTCTGGGCATTTCCTATGAATACTTGAATGAATAAAAAAAGCAGTATCCTCTGGTGGGGCCTTTCCATTCAAAACTACACCCTCAAAATCTAATTCGACTAGGTCGGTAACACAAATCTCCGACCAATGCATGCGATGCGGATTTATATAGAAATGATCTTCAGTACCAGGGACCAGACAACTAAAATGATTATCTACTCCCTCGCTATACCCCAGTCTTTCCGACGTTCTCAAGGCTACAACTAAATCAGTTTTGGTCTGTAAAGTTTTATTCATCTCAAACCCATTGACTATATTTATCGGTAATGATGCAATTTATTTAAGCTCTCACAGAATATACTATCAACTGGCTGTGCGTGCCTAGAAACAAAAGACTTGTCCAACTGACTTACCGTTAGGATACTGCAAACCTCAAAAATTGGCTTATTAAGATGCTGTTAGCAGTTTCTTTAGTTTTTTCAAATCTTCCAATATTTGTTTTAACTCATTCCGATCGTATTCTTGGGTTCCTAATACTGGACCGCTAACCCTAGTTATGTCGGTCTTAGCTATCGTCTCCGCAATAGCTTCCGTTGATTTTAGGGTTCCATCTTTTAAAAGCCGCTGAACGCCTTTTATCGTATATCCTTCATTATAAAGGAGCCCTCTGATCCTTTTTAAAAGAGATACGTCTTCTGGGCGATAATAGCGCCGTCCACCCCCTCTTTTCAATGGCTTTATTTGAAGGAATTTAGTTTCCCAAAACCTCAATACATGGGCGGGAATCTCAAGATTTTCAGATACCTCACTTATAGTTCGAAAAGCCGATGGTGATTTACCTTTCCTGCGTAAATCATCTTTTTCACTAGAACCAATTTTCATTTAGGGTGACCCATTTGATGCATAAGTTAACTATCACCTTTTAGATTTACCCTATTTTTTAAAACGTGAGACGGCTTGAAAATAATAACTCTACGGGGAAGTATTGGTACTTCCTCTCCAGTTTTAGGGTTTCTGCCCATCCGCTGCGATTTATGCCGTATAGCGAAGCTACCAAAAGAAGAAATTTTTACAGTTTCCCCATCAATAAGTGATTTCGCCATTTCATCAAGCACTGCCTCAACTAAATTTGCCGATTCATTACGCGATAGCCCAACTTCTTCGTAGACCGCTTCACTTAACTGGGCCCGAGTTATAGTGTTACCCGACATGTCACCTCTCTTACACTAAGACCTTAAAGTAGCGTGTTAAGATTAATACGTCAAACATCTATTAAAAATACTATTTATAATATTGATTGTTTTTTTGCTATACAGGTTCACCAATTCTCACTAACCCTGCTCCCCAAGCGAGCCCACCGCCAATTGCCTCAAAAAGCACTAGATCACCATTGGATATTCTGCCATCATCCATCCCTACAGATAATGCAAGAGGCACAGAAGCCGCCGAGGTGTTTGCATGTTTCTCTATACAGCAAATTACTTTTTCTATTGGTAAGTGCATCTTTCTTGCCATACTATCTATAATTCGACGGTTGGCCTGATGTGGGACCAACCAATCTATATCAGATGCGGAAAGCTTATTATAATTTAGAGCTTCTTCAATCACCTCCCCTAATTTTGCAACCGCATGCTTATAGACTTCCTTTCCAGACATCCGGACATTTCCCACAGTCCCAGTACTAGATGGTCCACCATCAACATATAAAATATCTCTCTGTCTACCGTCTGAATGCAAATGTGTTGATAAAATACCATAATTTTTTGTCTTTTCAGTAATTTCACCGCCAGATAGAACGACTGCACCGGCCCCATCACCAAAGAGCACACAAGTGGACCTATCGCTCCAGTCTAGTATCCGCGTAAACGTTTCTGCTCCAATTACAAGTGCATTATTTGACTGGCCGGTTTTTATGAAATTGTCGGCAACCGTCAGAGCGTAAACAAAGCCAGCACAAACTGCCTGTATATCAAAAGCCGCTCCTTTGTTAACACCCAATGCAGCCTGAACTTTCGTTGCCGTAGAAGGAAATGTATCGTCGGGTGTGGTGGTTGCGACTACTATCAAGTCAATTTCATCGACAGATAAACTAGCTTTTGCAAGCGCTTTTTGTGCAGCATTTATAGCAAGATCAGAAGTTAATTCTTCCTCCGCGGCTATATGGCGCTGCATAATTCCTGTACGCTTTACAATCCAGTCATTCGAAGTATCAACTAATTCTGCTAATTCATCATTATCAACTATACGTTGCGGTAAATAGGCCCCACACCCCACTAAAAAAGAACGCCGAATGTTCATCGAGATATTTTCTTATCGTTAATTTCTAAGCTAGCGCGGCCATGCAACACTCCCAACTCATTTTTTACCTTCTCTAGGAAACCATACTTAGCCATATCAGATGCAACTCCAATGGCGTTTGCAAAACCCAGGGCATCTGTCCCGCCATGACTTTTTACCGCTATACCATTCAAACCTAGGAAAACAGCACCATTATAACGTCGGGGATCCATACGTTCTCTTAATTGCATAATAGCTGTCTTGCATAAAAGGTAGCCTAGTTTAGTAAGAATGGAAGAACCAAATGCCGAACGTAAAAAATGGGTAAACATACGAGCAGTTCCTTCAGCGGCCTTCAACGCCACATTACCGGTGAAACCGTCGGTGACTACAACATCCACAGTCCCAGCAGTAATATCATTACCTTCTATGAAACCAAAAAACTTTAAGGACCCAGATAATTCTCTTAAAACCATAGCAGCCTCGCGCAACTCTTCGTGCCCTTTTTGCTCTTCTGAACCAACATTTAAAAGTCCCACTGATGGTTTGTTGATACCTAAAACAATCCGAGCAAAAATTTCCCCCATCACAGCGAATTGAACTAGGTTATTTGAACTGCATTCTATATTTGCCCCTAAATCCAGCATACAGCTCTCCCCTCGCAACGTTGGAAAGAAACTGGCAATAGCGGGGCGCTCTATGCCAGGGCACATTCTAAGGGCTAATTTAGACATAGCCATTAATGCTCCGGTATTACCAGCGGAAACGACCCCGTGAGCGTCTCCTTCCGCAACAAGATCTATGGCTAACCGCATGCTGGTATCTTTTCCACTTCTCAACGCTACAGAAGGTTTATCGGCAGCCGCTACTTTATTTTTAGTATGGATGATTTTATGGTTACTTGCAGTCAGGTGTTTAGAACTTTTGATCAAGGGGGATAACTCAGTTTCGTCTCCTACAAGAACGAAAAAAATATCGGGCATGCGTTCAACAGCTATTTCAGCTCCCGTTACTACCATTTGAGGAGCTTCATCACCGCCCATGCAATCTAGTGCTATTGTAATTTTGGATTTCATTTTTATTGGTAACCGTACCCTATTTTTTATGGCAGTATACTAATCAAACCTAGCGAAAGAAGATAGCCAAACACATTCTCGCACAAAAACCAACCAATATGACAACTCTCTAGGCTCAAGTTAAACTAGTATTAAGAAAAAAAATATAATTTCTTACGAATAAAACTAGAAACACAAATTATTTTTTTAAGTTTCCTTTCCAATCCCTTAATACTGAAAACGGATTATGGGTTTCTTTTTCATCATCAAAATCATCAGAAAAAACAACGTTCTCTTCGGCAACACCATACGAGTTGATAAAAAGAGGCTCCAATGCTAGAGAAAAATTTTGTGACACCAGTTCGCCAAGATCTATAATGTTATTTTCAATTAATTCAAAATCAAATTGCTTATTTTTATCCCTATTTACTGTTTCATTAAAAAACTCGCTAAAGGCGAATAATTCCTCGAAAGGATCATTCACTGAGAACTCCAGATTCTCGCCATTAGCCGAGTCGGACACAAGAAAGTCTGAGTCTAAAATCCCAGTAACCTTAAAAACTCCAGGCTCCACGTTCATTAGCAGTATCGATGATGTCAACTTTCTTATTGATTTTAAGTCCAGCCTATCTGCAAGTTTCCTAAGTTCATCTGCATTAGCCCTCAGCTCAATTTCTATCGGGTCCGAGAGCCTACTCGAGTATATTAAATAAATTTGACATGATAAGTCATTTTTTAATATCTCTCTCATTCGATTAAAAACTCACCAAACCACTACTATCTGAATTCAAATGTGAATTCACCCCTTATTAACAATTCAATAGGTATATCAGCTAACTTAGCGTCGACACGACGAACATAATGTGCGAGTTTAGAGGCGTTTTGCGACAGTACCGGATCACTCCTGTATACATTTCGAATAAGAGCCTCCTCTAAACTGATGTCATTAACCTTTATGACTGCCTCGTAAACCTCTAGACGACCAAGGAATGCTCTCCCCATTTCCTTAACTCGTTTACCCACAGAAAGATCACCTACGCCAATTTCTCGTAGTGACCGATCCATATCTTGAAACATGAAATCGAACAATGATTGAGAGAATTGTTTATGACTATTATCTTCTAATTTTAGCCTTTTAAAAATCAAACACATGTGTAAGCTCAATAAGTCGAAACGACCATCTAGGGTGTCCGCTACAGAAAACTCTGCAAACAATTCTGGACGTCGAGATTGTGACACGACTATGTTATATATTTTTCCTATGCCTTCTGTTTCATATTGTTTTTTAAACCATTGAAACATTTTATATCCTAGCCTTAATTTTAAACTTCAATTACTATTCTGACTTAAGGCTCACAGAAAAAAATCAATAGGATCAGTACCTAAAATTAAATTTTAAAACACCAAAATTTTAAGTTACTGACTAAAGGTTTTTATTGTATCTGCCACACTCGCTAAGATTGATAATATAATGCATACTCACAATAAGCTACTTAAACTAAAACAAGTTTACCTTATGCCGATAGCTCTTGGATTATTAGCAAGTTGCTCACTTCAGATTGAAAATCATGGAAAAAGAGTGGACACTCAGGCACTCGACAACATCATACCAGGGATAACTAAAAAAGAACAAGTGCGCGCTAGTCTGGGACCTCCATCCACTAAAAATGACTTTGGATCCCTATCCTGGATTTATATGGGATCAGACCTAAAGAAGACCGTCTTTTTTGGAGATCAATTAATATCTAGACTGGTAGTTAAGATTACTTTCGATAGCAAAAATGTTGTTACGAACATCAGTAGAGTTAGCGAAAAAGACAAAAGAGATATAGAGCATATAGATAAGGAAACATCGACAGCAGGGCAGGAAATAGGTGTTCTCCAGCAGCTCCTTGGGAACATAGGACGCTTTAATAATAGCACTCCCCAATAAATAAGCGAGGGGGCCTAGGTAAGACTTAGACCCCCATATTTTTTATACACCGCTTATTTTATGAGGCTAATGCCGCTAGCAATAAAATAGCCACGATATTAATAATTTTGATCATGGGGTTAACTGCTGGTCCAGCGGTATCTTTGTATGGATCTCCAACTGTATCACCGGTGACGGCAGCTTTATGGGCATCAGAGCCCTTACCGCCGTGATTACCATCTTCAATATATTTCTTTGCGTTATCCCAAGCACCCCCGCCCGCGGTCATTGATATAGCCACAAATATACCTGTTACTATTGTACCCAAAAGCATGGCTCCAATTGATGTAAAAGCAGCTGCTTGGCCACCAATAGCTTTTATAACAAAATACATCACTACAGGGGCTAAAACCGGTAAAAGAGAAGGCACAATCATTTCTTTAATAGCCGCTTTGGTCAGTAAATCGACAGCTCTACCGTACTCGGGTTTTACGGTTCCCTCCATTATGCCGGGGTTTTCTCTGAATTGTCTTCTAACCTCTTCTACTACAGACCCAGCTGCTCTTCCAACGGCTTGCATCCCCATTGAACCAAAAAGGTACGGCAGCATTCCGCCGATAAATAAACCAATAACCACATATGGATCCTGAAGAATAAATTTAACTTCAAGATCAGGAAAATAATACTTGAGATCTTCCGTGTATGCAGCAAACAGAACAAGTGCAGCTAAACCAGCTGATCCAATAGCATAACCCTTTGTCACGGCTTTTGTAGTGTTCCCAACAGCATCTAAAGCGTCTGTAGTGGTTCGAACACTCTCTGGTAGTTCTGCCATTTCCGCGATACCTCCAGCATTATCTGTCACTGGCCCATACGCGTCCAAAGCTACAACCATTCCAGCTAGCGCCAGCATAGAAGTAGCAGCAATACCAACCCCAAAGATACCGCCCCAAATATAAGATGATAGGATACCTCCAGAAATAATTATAGCGGGAACCGCACAGGCCTCCATTGAAACTGCAAGTCCCTGTATTACGTTCGTTCCATCCCCTGTTTCAGATGATTTAGCGACGCTTCTAACCGGCCGGTATTCTGTCGAGGTATAGTATTCCGTAATCCAAATCAATAAGCCTGTAACAACTAAACCAACTAACGCACAATAAAAAAGCATTCTTCCTGAAGTCTCAGCCCCATCAGGAAGAGTGTAAACCTGAGAAAACCCAAGCATTTTCCAGGTAACAATCCCTATCAAAACGGCAGAAATAATTGCGCTAGAAATGAAACCCTTGTAAAGCGCCCACATGATGTTTTTTCCATCCGCGCCTAATCTAACAAAAAATGTCCCAGCTACAGATGCTAATATACAAACCGCACAAATAACAAGTGGGTACAGCATCATTGTTGTTCTAGTTTCACCAACAAAAAATATGGCCGCTAACAGCATAGTTGCAACAATGGTAACGGCATAAGTTTCAAATAAATCTGCCGCCATGCCTGCGCAGTCGCCTACATTATCGCCGACATTATCCGCGATTGAGGCAGCGTTTCTAGGATCGTCTTCTGGTATGCCTGCCTCAACTTTACCAACCATATCACCACCAACATCAGCCCCTTTTGTGAAAATTCCACCACCAAGTCTGGCAAATATAGAGATTAAAGAAGCCCCAAAGCTGAGGGCAACAAGAGCCTCCAATATATGGCGCAAACCTCCCGGTGTAGCAGAATCAAAAATTTCCAGAAGGTAGAAGTAATAACCACCAACCCCCAAGAGACCCAAACCAACCACCAACATACCGGTTACTGCACCAGATTTAAATGCTATATTTAAAGCTGGAGATAAACCTACAGTTGCTGCCTGTGCTGTGCGAACATTAGCACGCACCGAAACATTCATGCCCACATATCCGGCGATACCAGACAAAACAGCACCGATAACAAAGCCTGCCGCAACCGCTAGCCCTAAAGTAAACCACAAAATGATTGTAACCACCAATCCAACTGCAGCGATGGTAATATATTGCCTGTTTAAATACGCAGCCGCACCTTCTTGTATAGCGCCAGCAATTTCTTGCATCTTTTCGTTACCAGCATCTGCTGCAACTATGCTTCTGGAAGCTATGATGCCATAAGCCAGTGCGATCAGCCCGCAGGCGATCACGAGAGCGAATAATTCGGTCATGATGGAAGATCCCTCGTTTTTCGATTTACGTTTAATTAAAAATTTTGTCAAACATGAACAATTTAGTCTACAAACACTCTTAACCCAAAGAGACCTAAGGTGTAGCGCGGGACAATACCAAAAAATATCTTTATAGCAACTCCAACAAGCATATTTTTAACCAAACTTTTAAAAAACCAGCTATTTTTTATCCCTATGATAATACGTTTTTTATGTGAGACATCGTCTGTAACAACTTAAAAAACAACAAATTTCACAATTTTTGATTTCTAATTTTTAACTTTTCTCTATATATATCAATCAGAAAAATTATTACTTTTAAGTTAAACATTAATTGTGGAGTCATCGGCGTAATTTCAGATAGAATCACAATCAAGTAAAACTATACAACTTTTTTTTGTTTTATTTTAATAATTCAAAAACTAAGATTATATCAAATTACCGTATTTTTCATAATCGTTATCGAATCAAATTATATTCACAACTTACAATTATACCAATTAATCCTTCTGATTAATCCGTTTTATTCACGCGAGATTAATTAAAAGGTCGTTCGAAAATATTCACAAAAAGTAGATCCACTATTATTCCAGGGCCTACTATTTCAGAAGCCTTAACTAATAGCCGTTCCTTTAAAAAAGCCCTATCATTTACACCTGGTGTTATGTTTAAGGCATTTAAAGCGTGAACATAAGTTAGAAAGGAATCTATGATCCTAATCAACTCCTTGTTGACAAGGTCTGCATCACTCCCCCTCCTCACCTCAATCATGATATGCATAAATAAAGATCGATCTACTGCGCCATCTCTGAATAATGGTATCTGAAGTGGGTCAATATCAATTAATACGGTTTCAGTCGCACTTGGACGTACCTTTGGGTCGGCTACCTTCTCTTCTGGCGGCAAGGTTACACCTAAGAAATTTAAAACTGGTTTTGGTAACACTCTAGGGGCAAAAGTAACAATACCGAAACCTCCCCCGAAAATAACAGTGATCAGTGCAACAATAATAATAATTATCCTAATCATTAGAAAAGAAACCCAGATACAAGGACACTTTAATGAAAGCAGACAATAGTTTATGCATGTTTAAAGCCTGCTCCTGCTAAAGATATTAACTGATTTTCTTTATCCATTAATAGAACATCAGCACCTTCAGTCATGTAACCAATTCGCGTTAAGGACACTTCTGTTTTTTTTGATAATTCTTCTATGTCTGGCCTTAAAATACTGGGAGCTGTAAATAATAATTCGTAATCATCACCCCCATTTATTATTGCCGAAATGGAGATACTTTTGCTTTCTAGTAGCGTTATTACCGGCGGCGATAATGGAACATTCGGCCAATTTATCACAGCTGCCAGACCTGAAGCGGAACACAGGTGCCCCATATCTTGGATAAGCCCATCAGAAACATCCATAGCTGCAGACGCCAAGCCTACCAAAGCCAAACCTAATGCAACTCTGGGTTGCGGGAGATAATAACGATTTTTTAGATATATCTGATCCGAAAAGTCAAGAAAATCTAGAGATCCTTTTATAACTTGCAAACCTGCAGCCGAATCACCAATAGTCCCGGATACATAGATGTCATCATTTTGCAATGCCCCACTTCTTACAAGGGGACCTTTATTATTCAATTTACCTATAATTGTTATAGAAATCACAGTCGGTCCGGCCCCAACGACGGAGTCCCCACCGATCAAGCGAACATCATATTTATTCTGATCAATTTGCAAACCAGCCACAAAACTGTCTAGCCATTGATCAGCTGAGCATTTTTTTAGAGGGTCGAGAATTAATGACAATGTGTAGGCCCAAGGCGCTGCTCCCATCGCAGCCATATCAGACAAATTTGTTCGCAATGATTTTTGGGCAATTAAACTGGCATCTTCATCTCCAACGTAGTGAATGCCCTCTACCAAGGCATCAGTTGAGATTACAAGCTCAGAATCACTTCCTATTGGTAATACTGCCGCATCATCTAGTAAGTCTAGTGACCCACGCTCTGCAGAAGCCAGCGGCTTAAAGTATTTTTTTATTCGATCAAATTCATCCAACCCCATACCGGATCCTTGCAATTTTCATGAATTTTTGGGGGAGACTGCATCCAAAACACCGTTTACTAACCCCACGGCTTTACCATCATAAAAAGCATGAGTAATTTCAAGATATTCACTTATAACGACAGCAGAAGGAGTAAGAGAATGGTGTTGTAGTTCGTAGCTTCCCACCCGTAGTATCGCATGCAAGGTGCTCTCCAATCGATCCGAACTCCATCTATCAACCAAAACATTGGTTATGAGCGCATCCAGCTCCTCCATCTCTCTCGCAGTACCTAGCGCTAAATCACGAAATAAATCAATATCTGGAAAGCCTAAGGTGTAGCTCTTGTCTATGATTGGTAATCTATATTGAACAAATTCCTCTACCACCAAATCTGAAGGTTCCCCCGTCATAGCGATTTGGTAGATTGCCTGAACAGCTTTCAGGCGAGCCGCCGTTCTGGAACTATTTATAGCCGACTTTTCAGCTTCGTCTAATATTTCTTCATCATTTATCACTCGAGGTACCTTTGTTTTATAGCTGCCAGAGATAGGCATGCAGTCGCAGCATCTCCACCTTTATTCTTATCAGCTACAGAAGCCCTTGCCCACGCTTGTTTCCAAGTATTAACAGTCAGTATCCCATTTCCTATAGCCAGTCCTCTATCGAGACCTAGTATGGATAAGCCCCGTGCACTTTCTCCACAGACAATATCATAATGAGAGGTCTCACCTCGGATTACGCACCCCAAAGCAATATACCCTATAACCGAGCTATTCATTTTACCTTTAGATATCAATGATATAGCACTTGGTATTTCCAGTGCTCCCGGCACAGATAATCTCTCATACGCTACGCCCATTTTGTCTAATTCATTAACCGCGCCACGCACCAGCTCATTAGCTAGATCTTTATAATAATTTGCATCAATTATTAATACTTTTTTTATCATGTTCGATTATCCAAAATACCTGTGATGGAACGTCGCTCTAAGATACTCAAACCGTACCCTTCTAATCCTATCACCGTTCTCTCAACATCCGTTAAGAGGGTCATTTTTGTTATTCCTAAATCAAGCAGAATTTGTGCACCCACACCATAATCTCGCAACTCATTCTCAGCTACACGATCGGCACTTGTTGATTTCAGTTTGCTTCTCAGCTTTTCTGACAATGCTGTGGCAGTAGGCTCTCTCATAACGACCACAACCCCCCGGCCCTCTTCCGCTATGCAATTCATTGCCAATTGAAGTTCCGCACCATCTCGCGATCCTGATTGATCCCCAAGAACATCTTCCATAACATTCAAAGAATGCATTCGAACTAAAATAGGAATTTCAGAAGTAATATCACCCTTAATAAGCGCAACATGCTCTGCATATGTAACTTTATTTAAATAAACTATCATACGCCAATCACCACCATGACGACTGTTCAGTACGGTTTCCACTGATCTTTCAACAATCGATTCTGTTCTACGACGGTAGCTTATAAGATCCGCAATAGTGGCTACTTTTAGATTATGTTGTTGAGCAAACGTAACTAAATCAGGCAATCGTGCCATTGTGCCGTCATCTTTCATAATTTCACAGATAACACCAGCAGGCGTCAGACCTGCTAATCGGGCGATATCTACAACCGCCTCAGTGTGCCCTGCCCTGACTAAACTACCACCATCCCTAGCAACGAGTGGAAAAACGTGTCCGGGTGTTACGATATCATCCCTGCCTCGGTTCTCGTCTGTCGCCACAGAAATCGTATGCGCACGATCATGTGCAGAAATACCGGTCGTCACCCCTTCTCTCGCTTCAATAGATACGGTGAAGGCCGTTTCGTGTCGACCTTCATTACGACGGCTCATTAATGATAATCCTAACTGTTCTACTCGCGATTTCTGCATTGCCAAACAAATTAAGCCACGTGCATGCATAGCCATAAAATTTATTACTTCTGGTGAAGCCATTTGTGCGGGAATACAAAGGTCGCCCTCATTTTCCCGATTTTCGTCATCAACAAGTATGAAAATACGGCCCTGTTTCGCCTCTTCAATAACTTCCTCTATCGAAGACAACGCGCCTTTATCAACATTATTAAGATTTTTCGGACCGTCCATCCTAATCACTTTCTTTTGAGTTTATTAAGCGAGCAACATAGCGCGCGATCACATCTACTTCTATATTTAAAAACGCACCATCCCTTAGATACTTAAAGGAAGTGTTATCCCATGTGTGAGGGATTATATTTACACCGAACTTGCTCCCCTGCACTTCGTTGACAGTTAGCGAGACACCTTCCAAAGTGACAGAACCTTTGGATGCAATAAACTTTGCTAAATTAGAGGGGACATCAAGCAACAATCGATGGCTTCCCCCCTCTTTTTCTATATTTACTAGTTGCGCTATACCGTCAACATGGCCAGAAACTATATGCCCACCGAGCTCATCTTTTAATTGCAAAGAACGTTCTAAGTTTATACTGGTTCCCTCAACCCAACTACTCGAAGTTGTATTATCAAGTGTTTCTTTTGATACTTCCACAGCAAACCAATTACTGGCTTTTTCAACAACTGTAAGACAAATCCCAGAACAGCAAATAGAAGCTCCAATATTGATAAACTCAGTATTATAGGTTGTCGTGATAAAAACCTTTAGGTCACCTGTTTTGACTACCCCCTGCACACGACCCACATCTGTTATTATTCCTGTAAACATAGCTCTTCTATTTAAACCCGTCGTTTATATGTTTCTAACAAATCTATACCAAGATTTTCAGTTTTTATTCGCTCAAAAGGGAAGGCCATGTCCAACTTATTTAGCCCAACACTAGCAATTGCATCCCCTCCGTCCCCTCCTATTACTATTGGGGCACAATATACTAGCAGATAATCAACCAAATTAAGCCTTATAAATTCTGCGGCCAGCTGACCTCCAGATTCAACGAGAACGCTGGTGATCCCATTGCCAGCCAACGTCGCTAAAACCGAATTTATCAATACTCTACCATTTTTATCCATTTCTATTCGTTCTATCTTGATCCCTAGTTTTTCCAATTGAACTTGTTTGCGATGCTTGGCCTCGTTTGTAGTAAACACTATTGTTTCATACTCTGCGGCACTGGATGCAATTTGATTTTTCGCTGAAATTTTAAGTTTGGTATCCAAAATAACTCTAACCGGAGAACGGTTTTCCAAACCCTTAAGCCTACAATTAAGCATGGGGTCGTCTGCGATTACTGTACCAATACCGGTTAAAATAGCGTCATGCCTTGACCGCTGAAAATGCACAGAGTGGCGAGCCTGATTACCTGTAATCCATTTACTCTCACCCATCTTTGTAGAAATTTTTGAATCAATACTTGTAGCAAGTTTCAGTGTCACTATTGGTGTTTTATTTTTAATTTTTGATACAAAACCATTGTTTAGTTCAGTTGCTAACCCTTCTTGAATCCCATCAGTAACTTCAATACCAGCTTGGCGCAATTTCAAAAAACCATTGCCATTAACCCGTGGGTCAGGATCTCTCATGCCCCCTACTAGACGTTTTATCCCCGCCGCGATCAATGCATCACAGCAAGGAGGGGTTTGTCCAAAGTGCGAACATGGCTCCAAAGTCGAATAGACCGTTGCACCTTTGGCGTTGGGTCCAGCCTGCCTTAATGCCATAGCCTCTGCGTGAGGCCGACCACCGAGTTGGGTCCACCCTCGTCCTACAACCCTGTCATTTTTGATAATTAAACATCCAACGGATGGATTAGGATACACATTCCCAATATTCCGATCTGCCAAGCGGAGCGCTATGTTCATCCATTTTATATCTTTGGAAAGCATGGGTTAATAAACCTCAACCCTCTATCAATCGTCTTCAAATCGACTTAAGTCTTCGACAAACTCTTCAAAATCTTTAGCTTCACGAAAATTCCGATAAACTGAAGCAAAACGAACGTATGCAACCGGGTCGATATTGCTGAGCGAATCCATCACCATTTCACCAATAACAGGAGAGGGAATTTCTGATTCACCCATGCTTTCCAAACGCCTCACAATACCAGTAATCATTCTATCTACCCGTTCTTGATCTACAGGCCTCTTTCTGAGAGAAATCTGTATGGATCTATAGAGTTTATCTCTATCAAAAGGGGCCCTTTTCCCATTTTTCTTCAAGACTGTTAGTTCTCTTAATTGAACACGCTCAAATGTTGTGAAGCGACCTCCACAAGATGAACAAAATCGGCGTCGCCTAATTGCGGCACTGTCCTCAGTTGGTCGAGAATCTTTTACCTGGGAATCATTATGTCCACAAAACGGGCAACGCATAGTAACCACCTCACTATTTTTCACCTTGAATGGTGATTATAAATCTCGCACCCTAGCCTGCTAATATATCGGAAAAGTATTACAAATTTTTCCGACTGAACTTCGGACCCGATTAGATATTTGATCATCCAGTTCAGAATGAACAGTTAAGGCGTCCACTATATCTGCAATTAGTTCACCGATCAATTGAAACTCATCGTTACCAAAACCACGAGTTGTGCAGGCTGGCGACCCTAGCCGTATTCCAGAAGTGATTGCCGGTTTTAAAGGATCAAATGGGACACCATTTTTGTTACACGTAATCCCTACCGACTCCAAAGCTATCTCCATATCTCGTCCTGTAACGTTCTTACTTTGCAAGTCGACTAAAAGAAGGTGTGTGTCTGTTCCTCCCGACACAATATCTATTCCTCTATCCGATAATTTATTTGCTAACACTTGTGCGTTCTGAATAACCCGGGAAACATAGGACCTGTATGATGGTTTCAAAGCTTCACCAAAAGCTACCGCCTTTGCTGCTATAACATGCATCAGCGGACCACCTTGCAAACCTGGGAAGAGGGCTGAATTAATTTTTTTCGACAGAGCCTCATTATTTGTTAAAATCATACCTCCGCGCGGCCCGCGCAATGTTTTATGTGTTGTGGTAGTTACTATATCCGCAAAAGGCAGAGGACTGGGGTATACTCCTCCTGCAACTAAACCAGAAAAGTGAGCCATGTCGACTAAAAGATAAGCTCCGACTAAATTGGCTATTTCCCTAAACCTTTCAAAGTCAATAATCCTCGAATAAGCGGAGCCACCCGCTATGATTAATTTTGGTCGGCAAGACAGTGCCAACTTTTCAACTTCATCATAATCAATTAAAGAAGTGTTACGCGAAACACCATATTGAACAGAATTGAACCATTTCCCAGATTGATTAGGAGCTGCGCCATGTGTTAAATGGCCCCCAGCTGCTAAGGACATTCCTAAAATTGTGTCACCAGGCTCTAGACATGCCAAAAAAACAGTCTGGTTTGCTTGCGCCCCTGAATGCGGCTGAACGTTTGCATAAGAACAACTGAAAAGTTCCTTCGCTCTTTCTATAGCGAGTTTCTCCGCTAGATCGACGAACTCGCATCCACCATAATATCGGCGCCCAGGGTAACCTTCGGCATACTTATTGGTAAGAACCGAGCCCTGCGCCTCTAGGACAGCCTTAGAGGCTATATTTTCTGAAGCTATAAGCTCGATCTGATTATTCTGCCTTTTGAATTCACTACTAATGGCCCTTGAAATTTCAACATCAACGTCCGAAAGAGTTTTTTCGAAAAAGCTTTTCATCTCCATATTGTCATCAGAATTACTGAACTCTTCTACCCTATTTTTGGAAGGGTCTAGGTTTACCGCTACACTCATCACAACTCCCGATAAAAATAACACGTCGATAAAGGACACTTGTTGCATCTACTATAAAAAGACACAAACTCAAATGGTAAATTTACAGCAAATCAAATTACGTAAGTAGTACGCATTGTCTTTGCACAAAGATTAGCTTGTGAACAAATTAATTTTCTTTAATTACCTAAAAGTAAAAGCACTCTCAAATATCAGACCGATCTTTTATTACCATAATAACAAAAAGAGGCTTCCCAAAAAACTTATGTCTATCCTGTAAAAATAAAAGATTAAGAAATGTAATTAAACATAAACCTTGCTCTATCATACAATATCTTAATTTTGTTTTATCCGTTTTGACAAAACAAAGTTTAACTTTTTAAGAACCGTACTTTTCAATCGTTCTTGGGAACTGGCTGGATCCCCGACGATACACACTTCTACGGAGGAAACAGGATCAATGGCACTGACCTTGACATAAGCACCAACCTTAATAAACTCGATTATTACACGTTTATCGTCCATTGGCAGCATGATATATCACTCCAGTAGTCTTACTTCTATCCAGATTTATTAAAAAATTTACATAATTTATAATCGTTCTACTTGACTTAAGCACAACTAAGAAGATTTATTCAGGTAACTAATCATTTTGGAGCATTCGATGAGCCTCGCCTCTGCAGACGTCAATCACCTTTCAACGGGGATAAAAAGAACCAAAGCAACTTTCAAATGGGATGACCCACTGTTGATTGACGAGCAACTAACCGAAGATGAACGTTTGGTGATGGAGGCGGCCAAAGCTTATTGCCAAGAAAAATTATTGCCACGTGTTCAGACCGCTTTCCGAGAAGAACGATTTGATCGGGAAATAATGAATGAAATGGGAGAACTAGGATTTCTTGGTTCTACTATCGAAGGATACGGTTGCGCAGGCGCCAACCATGTTTGTTACGGGATAGTCGCACGAGAGGTAGAGCGTGTAGATAGTGGGTACAGGTCTGCTATGAGCGTTCAATCAAGTTTGGTTATGCACCCAATTTACACATATGGTTCTGAAGACCAGCGACAAAAGTATATACCGAAACTAGCTACCGGAGAATGGGTTGGTTGTTTTGGTCTTACTGAACCAGATAACGGGTCTGACGCGGGGGGGCTCAAAACACGAGCAAAAAAAGTGGATGGAGGGTACCTCCTAACTGGTGCTAAAATGTGGATTAGCAACTCACCCATAGCAGACGTATTCGTAATTTGGGCAAAAACTGAAGACGATATAATTCGTGGATTTATTCTAGAGAGAGGCATGAAGGGATTAAGTACTCCAAAGATTGAGGGCAAAATGTCTCTTAGAGCGTCCGTCACTGGCGAAATTGTCATGGAACAAGTCATGGTCCCCGATGAGAACCTACTTCCCAATGTAAAGGGGCTCTCAGGTCCTTTTGGCTGCCTTAATAAAGCTCGTTATGGGATTTCATGGGGAGCGCTTGGAGCAGCAGAATTCTGTTGGCATCAAGCACTATCTTACACCTTGGATCGGAAACAGTTTAACAGACCTCTTGCAGCAAACCAACTTGTCCAAAAGAAGCTGGCTGATATGCAGACAGAAATTACCCTTGGTTTGCAGACTTGTTTACGTCTAGGACGTTTACTTGATGAAGGTAAAGCGGCGCCAGAAGCCATTTCTTTGGCCAAGAGAAACTCCTGTGGCAAAGCTCTTGAAATTGCGCGGATGTCCCGTGACATGCACGGCGGAAATGGAATTTCAGACGAATACGGGGTTATACGCCATTTAGTTAATTTAGAGACGGTTAACACTTATGAGGGAACACACGACATCCACGCTTTGATACTTGGGCGTGCACAGACTGGAATACAGGCATTTACTGGAGAATAAGAGTGTCACAGAGTATCTTTGAAACTGCGCTATGGTTCAGGTCTATGGTCTGAATACAGCTACATAGACTTGGACATTTCGCGGAATGAAAATAGCTCGGCAGTAATCAATGCATTTACACCGAACCAAAGAATTAGGGCTATTAGAGTGGTAGCTATCACCTTCGTCCATAAATATGCTTTTGTGGGAGCTCCCGTGTCATGTCCTAATTCGACATTACTGTTGCGCTTTACACCAATAGGTAAGGCCATAAAAAAGGTCCACCACCACAAAAGTATATAAACAACTATTCCCGCAGCTACACTCATTATCCACTATCCAAAAAAATATCAAACTTGCTCAAGCTCAATCAATGTGCCTAAAAAGTCCTTCGGGTGTAAGAAAACTACTGGTTTACCATGCGCTCCAATTTTAGGTCGCCCATCCCCCAACACGCGGGCTCCATCCATCTTTAAACGCTTCATTGACGCGTATAAATCTTCCACCTCATAGCATAGGTGATGCATCCCACCCGATGGATTTTTCTCTAGAAATGAAAAAACCGGCGATGTGTTATCTATAGGGTGCAATAACTCAATTTTACAATTAGGTAACTCTACAAAAATTAGTCTCACACCATGTTCTGGTAATACATTTACTTCACTGACTACTGCCCCAAGTGAAGCCTTATAAATATCTGCAGCTGCTACCAAGTCAGGTACAACGATGGCTATATGATTTAAACGACCTATCATTTTTAAAGTCCCTCAATTACGAACTAAATGAATAGAGATTATTGGTTTTTTACCATAATCACTTCTTATTATCCGCCTTAAAGCTTTTTGAGCAAACTCTTTTAATCCCTCGTCTGAAGTTCGTTTGCGTTGTGGAGCAATATCAATTTCTTCTCTTAAATTTTTGGCTAATAACATATTTTGAGTTTCCGAATCGTCGTAAACACCCACAGCACTAACAATCGGATTTTGCTTACATAATCCCTCTTTATCTAGAATTAAAGTTACGCTGATTATCCCGCTGAAGACTAATTTTTTTCTTTCTTTGATTACTTTTCCATTTAATTCGACAACACGACTACCATCAAGACCTAGACAAGATACTGGCACCAAAGCAACCTCCTCGGGCACTCCAGGAGCAAGCCTTACAGCACTTCCGTTCCTTGGTATAACAACGTCAGGGACCTGGCAGGATCGTGCTAGCTCCGCATGCTGTGCCAAGTGGCGCCCCTCACCGTGCACGGGAACAGAAACTTTTGGTTTGATCAATTGATACATAGCTATCATATCCTCGCGTCCAGGATGTCCAGAAACATGAACATGTGCCTCTTTTTCGGTAATTATTTTTATTCCTTGAGTTATGAATTTACTTTTAATACGGCCAATAGCTGTCTCATTTCCAGGTATTTCACGAGAAGAGAAAATTAAAGTGTCTCCTGTATTAAGTGTGATTTGAGGATGTGAACCGTCAGCTATTCTACTCAATGCGGCCCTTGGTTCCCCCTGGCTTCCAGTACAAATCATAACAATTTTATCGTTTGGCAAATACCCAACATCTTTATCCGATAAAAATTCTGGTACATCTAACAAATAACCATTCTCTTTTGCTACTTCGTACATTCTCCACAACGAACGTCCTACTAAGGCAGTATGTCGATCATTTGCCTCTGCCGTAAGCGCTATGGTTCTTAAACGCGCCACGTTAGATGCAAAACAAGCGATTGCGATCCTACCTGTTTGTTTGGCAAATAGTTCATGCAAAGGTTCGATAAGTTCAGCCTCTGAGCCAGTTCTCTCCATAACATCAACATTTGTCGAGTCGCCAACCATCGCCATAATATTTCTAGATGATAGTTTTTCTAATACTGAATGGTCAGTTGGGTTACCAACCTGTGGGTTATTATCAAACTTCCAATCTCCAGTATGAAAAACTGAATAATCTCCACATGTTAACAGAATACTGTGCGGTTCTGGTATGGAATGTGTAAGTGATATAAATTCTACTCCAAATGGACCAAGCTCAAATTTCTTCGAAATCGGGATTTCTATAAGGTCAATTGTTTCTGATAAATTCGCCTCAGTTAATTTTCGACGAATTAACGAACCTGCAAAAGGCGATGCATATACTGGACATTCTAATCTCTCACAAAGATGAGGAATCGCGCCAATGTGGTCTTCATGACCATGGGTTATTAAAAGACCAAGTAGGTTTTTTCGATGCGCTTCAATAAACCTTGAGTCTGGTAAAATCACATCAATTCCTGGCGTCGTATCATTGCCAAAGGTTACCCCAAGATCAATCATTAGCCATTTTCCATTAAAGTGATACAGATTAAGGTTCATACCAATTTCGTTGGCACCGCCTAATGGTAAAAATACTAATTCGTCTATTTTTGGGGCGTAATCATAGTCAGTCATTGAGCATTCCGTTTATGAATTAATACAAGTCCATTCAGTGTAATATTTTGATCTACATGTTGGATCATCGCGCTATTGCCTGCAAAAACGGGTGCTAAACCGCCCGTCGCAATGATTTGCATTGGAACCTTGTACTCACCTTTAACTCTTTCAATAATACCTTCTATTAAGCCGATATATCCCCAATAAATTCCTGCTTGCATTGCGGACCTTGTCGACTTTCCTATTACAGAGTATTTATTTTCTGAAATTTGCGAGTTTGGTTGTGGTTCGAGTGTGATTCTAGGTAAACGTGAGGCTGCATTGTAAAGAGCTTCTAATGACAAATTAATTCCTGGTGCGATCAATCCCCCCGCATACCCTCCATCAGCTTCTGTTATATCAAAAGTTGTCGCGGTTCCAAAATCGATTATAATTAGTGGGCCATCGTATATATTATTAGCACCAACGGCGTTCACTATTCTGTCTGCCCCTAACTCATCCGGATTATCAATTCGAATATCTAGACCTAAGTCTAAATTTCGATCCCCTACTACCATGGGACTTATATCAAAATACTGTTCACAAAAATGCCTAAGATTGAAGGCTGTTTCGGGAACAACATTTGCTATTATAATAGAGTCAATATCTCCTAATTTGAGAGTTTTCAGAGCAAGTAGCTGTGTCAACCAAACAGCATATTCGTCAGCGGTTCTATTAGGGTTCGTAGACATCCTCCAGGTCCCTATGCACCTTTGATTATCAAAAACCGCAAAGCCTGTATTGGTATTTCCACAATCAATAGCTAATAACATCATCTTTATCCATTAAACAAAAGTAACAGTGCCCGCAGACACAAGCTCTTTCTCACCATTATCCTTTGTTAGCACTAATCTACCATCTTTTGATAACCCTGTATAAATTCCTTCTTGGGTTTTTGGCGCGATACCAATTATCTCTATTCTTTTTCCAAGCCCATGAGCGCGCTTCAACCATTGCCTTCTAATTTCTAAAAAACCTGAGTTTTCCCAAATATCGTACCAATTGATCATCGCTTTAATGAGAATAGGTAAAATTATTTTAATAGAGGATTTTTCTGAAATTAGTTCATTTATACATGTTGCGCCGTAACGCGTTCCCGCAGGACTGTGCGCTATATTCAAGCCAACACCAACAACTAGATAACCTTCTTTTTTAACGTTGTTTCCTGTCTCTAATAAAATTCCTGATATTTTTTTATTGTTCACCAAGACATCATTTGGCCATTTAAGACCAATAATCGATCTATCAGCTACTTCTGCCACTGTATCTGCTACCGCCAGAGATATAACAAATGATAGCTCTGACCATCTTTTAGGCCCATTTATGGGTTTCAATATTGCCGATAAAAATAAGTTGCCCCTCGGTGATAACCAGTCATTTTGCCTTCTCCCACGACCAGACGTCTGCTCTAACGCGTGAACAATTGTCCATGGCTTAGCCCCACTAAACCCCAAGTCGTATGCCAGTCGGTTGGTGCTATCCACCACGTCCAGCTCTAATAAGTGAATTCGCTCCGGAATAGAAACCATTAAAGATATTCGCCTAACTCCTGCATAAAAAAACCAGTATACAGAAAGAATTCTAATTTTTATAGAATTGAAGCTACAATTTTTGCTGAGGAAATAAGAGGATTGGGGAAAATAAAAAACAACACAAGCAAGACCACCGAACCAAACATAATTATATTTAATTCGCCAGATGTGTTGGTATCAAAAGGCTCTATTAAATCTTCAAAATAGATTACCTTAACAACACGCAAATAGCTAATCGCAAAGGCAAAACTGGCAGCGCCCCCAATAAGAGCAAGAAGATATAATTGAGAATCCATAATAGCAGTTAGTACTAGCCATTTTCCAAAAAACCCAGCAAAGGGCGGAATACCTGCCATCGCAAACATTATAACAAAGCAGAAAAAGGCTACTAATGGATGGTTCTCAGACAAACCGGCTAAGTCTCTGAACTTTTCCACAGTCTGTTTTTTTTTCCGCAAGGAAATAATGACTGCAACCCATCCAAAATGCATCACAAGATAAATGGATAAATAAACCAAAATGCTACTACAACCATTCTCCGAACCAGCAGCCAACCCCATCGATGCAAATCCAATATGACCAATCGATCCATAAGTTATCCATCGTTTTATATTATCCTCAAAAAACATCATGCCAGATGAAATTAACATAGACAGACACGAAATAATACTTATCAAGGGTTGCCAAAAATCTGATATGAACAGAAGAGAGGCGAATAAAAATTGCACCAGAAAGCAAAGTAGAGCTATTGGAGGTCCTATTAATAAAAAGGCAGTCACAGGGGATGGCGCGCGGGCATAACAGTCATGGATCCACAATTGGAAAGGAATAACTGAAACTTTAAGAGCAAGCCCCAAAATAAAAAAAGCCAACCCAATGATAAATCCAATCGAAGCCCCCTGATCTTTGCTTTGGATTGACAGCGATATTTTCGTTAATTCTGTCGTTCCCGAAAAACCATAAATCAGCGAACAGCCATACAAAAATACAACAGACGAGAAAATTCCAAATAAAAAATATCTAAAACCAGATTCAATCGATTTCAGTGAGTTAGTTCGGAACGCCACTAACACATAGAAGGCTACACTTTGTAATTCCATACCAATGAAAAGGGCTATTAAGTCCCCAGCGGATATGATTATCATCATACCAACTGTTGCAAAAAGTACTAGAATTGGAAATTCGAAGCGCTCAATTTCTTCCCTTCTCATATAATCATTAGATAATACGATGGCGAGGAAAGAACTAATTAACACGAGAACCTTTGCAAATTGGGTATAGGGAGTTGCTACGAATAATCCAAAAAATGCTTTTTCTTCCGCCTCGCTAGAATATGATAACACAAAGAGGGTTGTTACGAAAAAAACGATAATAACGCCCCATGAAATCCAACCAGCTACCCCTCTTTTCCTAAACAAGCCGATTAATAAAAGCATTATACCAGAGCAAGTCAGAAAAATTTCTGCTGAAGCTGGCAAAAAATTAGGAAAAACTGCTGTATTCATTTGAACTTGACCCAAATAATTTATTTAATTGGTTAGTCACCAGATATNAGTATCAGACTTTTAGTAATACTTTCAGCAGAAAGAGATATCACTTCTAAAAACGGTATAGGATAAACCCCTATCCAAAAAATTAAACACGTTATTGGCAACAACACGACAAGTTCATGATGGGATAAATCTTCGATGCTACTCTTATTAAAAGCAACAACATTCCCAAAAATAATATGTTGGTAGATGTATAGAACATCAATAATCAATAATATCAGAATAATAAACACAAATACTGATACAATAAGGCTATGTTCAAAAGCTCCAAGAACAATTAAAAAATTTCCAATAAAACCACTTGTACCTGGGACACCAATCACAGCAAGCAAAAGTAATATATTGATTGCTAAATATCTTGGGGTATTATTTAATAATTTTCTGATCTGAAATTCTTGTCCCGGCTTGAAACGTTCAAAAAGTATATTCAGACAAATAACTAACCCTGCGGTTACAGCACCTTGGCTTAATATTTTGATGATTGCTCCTTGAATACCCTGTTCATTCAAACTGAACATTCCAAGCAGAATGAGACCCGTTTGTGTAAAAACTAAACAAAGNACCAAACCCTTAAAACTCTTAAAACTGATTACAATTGCTGTTCCATAAATAGCGAATATAACGCCTAAAAACATCATGAATGGTGCAAAAAAAACCGTAGCTTCTGGAAGAAGGGAAAACGATAACCTTAAAAAACCATATCCGCCTAGATTGGCAACTGAGCAACTAAGCATCACGGTAGTTCCAATTGGACCAATAACGTGCTTATCAAGCATCCAATTATGGAACGGAAACATTAGCATTTTTGTTACAAATGGTATAAAAAATGCAACCCAAAAGTAAGTCTGAATACTACTCGATAAATGAACATCTTTGAGGATGATAAAATCAGTAGTCCCCTTCAAAGAATACATTAATAGTACCGCCCCCAACAGTGGGATAGAACTTAAACATATACATACGCCAAATTTGGTTACACCATATGATTTATTTCCTTTTTCCCATATACCTATCATCAGGAATATTGGTATTAAACTCGACTCGAAAAAACAAACAAATACCAACATATCCAGCGCACAAAAACTACCAATCAATGCCGTTTCTAAAACGAGCATTACGATCATATATTCGCGAACATNGTGTTTTAGAGTCTTCCATGTTGCAAATATGCAAATCGGCGTTAAAAATGTTGTTAAGAGTATAAAGAAAATGGAAATACCATCAATGCCCATTTGGTAGGAGATACCTATAGATGGCATCCATGGAACTCTTTCAATCATCTGGAATCCCGGTGAATTAGGGTTAAAATTTATCCAAATAAACAAAGAAATTATGAATGTTGGGATTGATGTCCATAAGGCGATATATTGGGAGCTTTTAGCAACGGATTCTTCATCACCCCGGGTAAGCATAATGAAAAAACAACCGGCCAATGGAAGAAAGGTAACTAGCGATAAGACTGGCCATGCGTTTGTCATCGCACTAATCTTTTACCGTGTTGAGAAGCCAAAACACGAATAGGAGGCTGCCAGATAAAGTAGCACTGGCATAGCAACTCATTAACCAATTTTTAACGTTACGCAATTTCAAACGAGTTCTTTCTAATTCGCCGACCAAAGCACCCGAATTACTAAATTGTAGGGCACCAATCCGCAGAAGTCCGTTAGTAAATAACTCTATCCACTTGATAAACCCCTTAAACTCAAACTTATCTGAAATATTATACCGAATACNTTTGTTTAAAAATGATAGATGCCAACTTTTTAAACAATCGATCAAAAACCTAGATCTCCGAATATACAGGAGGTATGCAGTTACCGATCCCATAAAGAAGCATATTGTCGATATAAAACTCGTCCATGGTTCTGTCTTAACATTAGTTACCGTTAAGCTTTGTGCAGTTAACGGAGGGATAACCCCACTCCAAAATGGTGCACCACCAGTTCCAGTTAGGGTATTAGTTCCCACTATACCCAAAAATAGTGCAATAAANGCTAGAAGTAATAGAGTTATTTTTACAAGTAAAGGTATTACTATTATTTCTGTATTAGTTTGTTTTTTTGAATTTGCATTGCTCCTAAGAATAAGAAATAATATTTTCATACTTATGAACGCAATCAAACCATTGACTACTAAGCTCACGTAAAAAACGACATCCCCTATTGGTACATCATAAGCTAACATTGCATCCAATATTTTTTCCCTAGAACAATAACCAGATAAAAATGGGCATCCTGCTAATGTTAAAAAAGCTATAATCACNATTATATAGGAGAAGAGCGATTGTTCTTTCGCGCTGTCAACCGATCTTATGTCATTTTCAATAAAAACATATCGCAATATAGAAGTGTAAGATAAAAGTAAGAAGGTCATCACCGAAGTTGCAGTTAAAAAATGAAATGCCGCAGCTGAGTAGGCCGAAAGACCACAACCCAAAAAGACATAACCGATTTGAGAGCACACTAAATACAAAATAATACGCCTAATGTCGGTTTGAAACAGCGCTATTACGACTGTCAAAAAAGATGTTCCTATTCCTATGACAATCAAAAGAAANAGAACCTCTTCTTTTCTATCTATCAATGGAGAAAACCTCATCAAGAGATACACACCCGCCATCATCAGACTAAGTAAGTAGANTATTGTAATTAANGAGTTTATTTCCGTCAGAGAGGTAAACCACTTGCTCCAGGTAATCTGAGCNTATTGGGTCATAGTTGCTAAAACGATCAGNACTGCTAATANCAAAGAGATATTTGGAGTAAACCAAAGTATTGCATACTTTATATCTACTTCCCTAGATACAACATAAAAAATTTCCCCAATAATTACCGTGTCAAAAGATACNTANCTTACTGCGNTAATGAGTAAAATGAAAAAGCTTCCGACNCGTTGAATTAAAAATTTTTTAATAAGTGTCGGTTCTTGATTANCNAACTCTTTTGAAACTTTGAAAAGCAGAAAAGATGTAAGCCCTATCATTTCCCAACCAAGATATAATTGTAGCAAATTATTAGAGGCTAGAAACAAAGTCATTAAAAAGACCAGAAAGGACAAAGTTCTAGATAAATTTTTAGTTCTAATAGAACTATTGGCTATGCAGTATGTCTGAATACAGATAGAGACTAGACAATAAAAAATTATCANTAGCAATGATAAGCTATCGAAACANAAGGACAAATCGGCACTCAGCGATCCTGATTTGATCCATGTAAATAATGGTATTATTATAGAAGTTTGGTTGAGAACTACTTCGATTAANCCAAAACAGCTAATTATGCATACACCGAAGATGAGTCCACAACTTGCACTCTCCATGATCTTTTGATTTACCCAGCGGCCACCAACACATAACAATAGTAACGACAGTAAGGGTAGAATAATGATGGAAACATACATTGGAGCTATCAGTCACAAATCAGTTTCTGATTTTCAAAAATTTTTCGCCCCTTTTTCCTAAAAATTACAATTAATATCGCTAAGCCAACAGAAGAAATAATAGCCATTACGATAATGATAAAAAAGCCAAATGCCTGCCCTTCTAGATTATATTTAAAATATGCGAATGAAATAAGGTTTATACAGACACCTATCACCATCAATTGGATTGAGATAAAAATATTTAGTACAAGGTTTTTATTAACTATAACTCCCACCGTTCCAAGGGTGAAAACTACCGAAGCAAGTATTAGATAATGCGTTAACGTGATTTGTAGCATTATTAATATCCATTTTTTTCATTTGACCCACTTAGTATTTTAGAGCCATTGCTTTTATCTAGGTTTAAATGACTTTGGTCTCTTTGGTGTTCCTCACCTGTCTTTAAAATTAGAACAACAAAACCAACAGTGGACGTTAGCAGAATAAGCATAGAAAACTGTGTGATAAAAAAATAATCTAGGTATAGAGCACGAGCCAGTCGATTAAAGCTAGAGATCTGTTCCGCTATTAGAAGATGATTAATCGATGCGGACAGATCAAACACCAAGGATAACATTAGGAAAATGAAACACTCAAAAACAATGAATGCACCAACCATATAAACAATATTTGAATACCGTTTAAACGCAAAGCGCACTTGGTTAATATTTAAATCCAAAACTAGTATCGCGCAAAAAAATAAAACTACTGTAATAACCAAATATATCAGCATTAAGCATGCAGCAACTAGTATTGCATCTAGTAATAAGAAAATGCCCGCCGCATTAAAAACCACAACAAATAGCAACAACACAGACCGGACTAGATCACGCGAGATGACAATAAAAACACCCGCTATTATTATAACTGATGCAAACATAAAAAAAGCCATTGCACTGATCATTGCGAATACCCCATTGCTATGAACGCACGCTTGTACCGCTTGTTTTACAAATATGAAAAATTAAAAAATGCCTTATTATTAATNTAAAATTAGCTTATCCAAACCAGACTGTCATCTAAGAAAAGTGNCTTAAGGGACCTAGANAAATAAATTNGAATATTTTTTCTATAAATGACTAATAAATAACGGGATAAAGATGCCTAAGTATTTTAAAAAACATAAAGCTTTGGATGAATACGATTAATTTTTGACCNTAGTGTAGTCAGCCACCGAAATCGTCTAACATAATATCCTCAGGATCTACCCCTAAATCGATTAACATATTAATTACGGACTGGTTCATCATAGGAGGGCCACACATATAGAACTCACAATCTTCAGGAGCAGGATGATCCTTCAGATATTCCTCAAAAAGAACATTATGAATAAATCCTGTGTGCCCCGTCCATTCGTCTTCCTTCACAACATCTGATAGGGCGACATGCCAAGAAAAATTATCATTTTCCGCCTCTAAACGATCAAAATCATCAACATAAAACATCTCACGTTTTGAACGAGCTCCATACCAGAAAGTAATCTTCCTATCCGTTTTAATCCTATCCAATTGATCCAATAAATGGCTGCGCATAGGTGCCATACCTGCACCNCCCCCAACAAAAACCATTTCCTTGGGAGTTTCACGAGCATAAAACTCCCCAAAGGGTCCAGAAATAGTAACCTCATCGCCTGGTTTTAAATTGAAAATATAAGATGACATCTGTCCTGAGGGGATACCTGTGGACCCAGGTGGTGGTGACGCAATTCGAACATTAAGCATGATAATACCCTTTTCTTCGGGGTAGTTCGCCATAGAATAGGCTCGCTCTACGGGCTCATTAACTTTTGAGTCAAAGTCCCAGATTTTAAACTTGTCCCAATCTGGGTGATATTCCTCATCAACATCGAAATCCCTGTACGACAGCGAGTGCGCCGGAGCCTCAATTTGNATATACCCCCCTGCTCTAAAATTCACATCCTCACCTTCAGGAAGCTCTAGAACNAGTTCTTTGATAAAAGTCGCCACATTATCATTACTTCGAACTTTACACACCCATTTTCTAACCCCAAATACTTCTTCAGGAACCTCTATTTCCATATCCTGCTTCACAGCAACTTGACATGATAACCTATCGCCACACGATGCCTCACGTTTTGTGATATGGCCTTCTTCCGTTGGTAAAATAGATCCACCGCCAGAATGTATCTTTACCCTGCACTGTGCACATGTCCCTCCGCCACCGCATGCCGATGGAACAAATAATTTTTCTCCCGCTAANGTTTGAAGAAGCTTACCCCCAGCCGGAACNGTAACGGTTTTTTCACCATTTATCCTAATAGTTACGTCACCCGAAGAAACTAATTTACTTTTGGCAAACATTATAATTGTAACCAAGCTAATAACGATCATAGTAAAGAAAGCGATACCTAATGTAAAAGTTTCCATATTTATTGTCTCCTACAACTTCACGCCTGAAAAACACATGAATCCCATAGCCATCAATCCAGCTGTTATGAATGTAATACCAAGCCCCTGAAGTCCATCGGGGATATCACTATATTTTAGTTTTTCGCGTACACCAGCCATAGTAGCAATCGCGACAGCCCAACCAAATCCTGATGCCAAGCCATAGGTCGTAGATTCCGCAAAATTGTAATCACGTTCAACCATAAAAAGTGATCCACCCAAAATAGCGCAGTTTACTGTTATCAATGGGAGAAAAATGCCGAGCGCATTATACAGAGGTGGAAAATATTTGTCTAAAATCATCTCCACAATCTGGACCATTGCGGCGATAACGCCTATATATGAAATCAGGCCAAGAAAAGTCAAATCAACATCTGGAAAACCTGCCCATGATAGTGCGCCAGGTTTTAAAAGATATGTTAAAATAAGATTATTTGCAGGTACTGTGATAACCTGTACAACCATCACCGCTATCCCCAAACCAATAGCCGTCGCTATCTTTTTGGAGACAGCTATAAATGTGCACATTCCAAGAAAAAATGAAAGAGCCAGATTCTCAACAAAAATTGCTTTAACAGCGAGTGAAACTAAATCACTCATTAGTGTTCCTCCAAGACTTGGATCTTAAACTCTCGTTCTTCTACTTGCGCTGGTTTCCATGTTCTAGCAACCCAAATTAACAGACCAATAATAAAGAACGCCGATGGAGGAAGAAGAAGTAATCCATTTGGCACATACCANCCACCATTGTTAACTGACTCCAAGATCGTGATCCCAAACAAAGTGCCAGCCCCAAAAAGCTCTCTAACAACCCCTACCAACATTAGTAGCAAGCCGTATCCTAAACCATTCCCTACNCCATCCAAAAACGACGCTAATGGCGGGNTCTTCATCGCAAACGCCTCAGCTCTCCCCATCACTATGCAATTGGTGATAATCAAACCAACAAATACGGATAGCGTTTTTGAGATTCCAAAAGCAAACGCCTTCAAAATCTGATCAACTAGTATTACCAGTGAAGCTATTATTACCATTTGCACAATAATCCTTATTGAACTTGGTATGTAGTTCCGAAGACAGGAAATCGACATTGACGAGAAACCAGTGACGGCTACTACTGCGATTGACATAACCAACGCAACCTGAAGTGATGATGTGACTGCCAGAGCCGAACAAATACCCAAAACCTGCAAAGTGATAGGGTTATTATCAACTAACGGATCTACCAAAAGTGCTTTTTTTGTCTGTGACATCACACCGTTCCTGCTTTGAGATTTGAGATGAAGAGCGCAAAGCCGGATTCACCCATCCAAAATTTTACTAAATTATCCACACCATTAGAAGTTAACGTGGCTCCAGCAAGTGCATCAATATGATATTGTTTTTCTTTTGCAACTTTAGCAACCTGGATCATCAGGTTNCCTTGATCGTCCCGTAGCTTCTTACCTTTCCATTGAGCTTTCCATCTTGGATTATCGACTTCGGCCCCTAATCCTGGAGTTTCNGCGTGCTCGTAGAACTGTAAACCAAAAATATCATTCCCATTCTCCTCCAAAGCGATAAAACCGTATAGAGTTGACCAAAGACCATATCCATAAACTGGTAATATTATCTTATCCAAAGAACCGTCCTCTTTTTTGAGCAAGTAGACAGTTGTAAAATTCGGCTTACGTCCGATGGAAGCTGGATCGTCGTCTAATAGAGAGCTCATTTTAGGATCTTTTGATGCTTTTCTATCATCAAAGTTTTTTACATCAACNNCATTTGTGAACTTACCTGTTTTCATATCGACAATTTTAGCTTCAAAAGCTTTAAATACAGACTCTACGTCGATGCCGTCGTTATATAGGCCTGCTACCTGCAAAATATTAATCTTTTTATCCAAAGCTTTGTTGTAAGACTGAATNGGACGGAGGTTTACAGCGGCAAACGCTACAATCATAGAACAGAATAAGCATAAAGTGACCGCGACAAAGATAGTTTTAGGCGTGCTATCAACAGGCAACGCTAAGAAACGGCCCAAGAGCGTATCCGGTTTTCTATTAGACATGCCTAATAGTCCTCCGCCTTATGTTCGCTTGAACAACAAAATAGTCAATCAAAGGGGCAAAAATGTTTGCAAACAAGATAGCCAGCATCATGCCTTCCGGAAACGCTGGATTCAATACGCGTATCATAACCACCATAAAGCCAACTAGCCCACCATAAAAATACCTACCCAAATTAGTATGGCTAGCAGAGACTGGCTCCGTCACCATGAAACATAAACCAAAAGCATAACTTCCTAAAACTAAATGCCAATGCCATGGCATTGCAAACATAGGGTTAGTATCCGAACCTATCCAGTTGAGAAGAAGAGAAAAACCAATCATTCCCACCANACAGCCTACAACCATTCGGTAATTGGCTATTTTTGTTATCATGAGAAACGCTAACCCAATAAAACATGCCAACGTCGACGTTTCCCCTAAAGAACCCTGAATAGTGCCGTAGAACGCATCCCACCAAGTGATTCCTTCCATCGCAAGACTTTCCACACCCTTAGCAGCAGACATCCCAAGAGCCGTAGCTCCAGAAAACCCATCAACCGGGGTCCAAATTGCATCACCAGACATATTTGCAGGGTAAGCAAAATATAAAAAGGCCCGGCCCGTTAGGGCCGGATTCAGAAAATTCTTACCCGTGCCCCCAAAGACTTCTTTGCCAATAACTACACCAAATGCAATACCTAAAGCTACTTGCCAAAGTGGTGCCGATGCCGGCATGGTGAGCGCAAACAACATTGAACTTACTAGAAATCCCTCGTTTACTTCATGCCCACGAATTGTAGCGAATACCACCTCACAAATACCGCCGGCTACCAGAGTCGTTAAATAAATTGGAAGAAAATATAGCATCCCGTGNAACGTATTGGCCAGAACACTATCCGGGTTAAGGCTGACACCTAGAGAGTCAATAATCCAAATCCGCCATCCTATATGCGCTGCATCTCCTAAACCACCTAAAGCAATATTAGTTTGAAGACCGGTGTTATAAAAAGACCACAAAATACACGGAATTGTTGATATCACCACGTAGGTCATAATACGTTTCATATCAACAAAACTTCGAGCGTGTGGGGCTGCCTTAGTAACAGTTTTACCCGTGTACAAGATTGTTTCAATCATCTCGTAAATCGGGAAATATTTTTCGTATTTGCCGCCCTTCAAAAATTTTGGCTCTATACTATCAAAAAAACCACGCAAACCCATTATTAACCCTCCTTTTCTATCTTTAGAAGGCTGTCACGTAAAGCTTGCCCATACTCATACTTTGCTGGACAGGCAAATGTACAAAGAGCCAAGTCTTCTTCATCAAGCTCCAGTGCACCAAGAGATTGAGCTGCGTCAGTGTCCATCACTAATAGTGACCTTAATAATTGGGTTGGCAAAAAATCTTGAGGCATCAGACCCTCGAAGACCCCAGTTGGAACCATTGCACGCCGTCCACCATTTAAATTCGTTGTTAGTCGAAATAACTTTGACCGACTAAATGCCGACGCAAGAACGGGCATCACAGCAAATTTATTAGGCTGAGGCCGTATCCAGCCAAAAGGTATTTGCTCGGTATCTTCTTTAATCAACGAGACTTGTCGCGCAAAACGTCCTAAATAAGCGAAAGCACCCTCACCAATTCGCCCACTCAATATAGATCCAGATATCACTCTGCAAGTGATCTGTGGGCTCACTTCTCCCTCTATTAACTCATCTAAGGATACCCCAGATACTGTTCGAACTAACCGAGGGTTAATCGCAAGCGGTCCAGCTATAGAGATAACTCGGCTCGGGTTTATGTATCCGGTAGCTAACAACTGGCCAATCGCAATAACATCCTGATATCCAATAGACCAAACGGTACGCGAAGAACTGGGCGCCTCCAAAAAATGCATATGTGTACCAGCAAGGCCTGAAGGGTGCGGCCCACCAAAATAATGGTTTTCCACACGTGGCAAGTCATCAATATCTGGAACGGACCCATTGATAGCCTTACAAACATATGTCTTCCCCTGGGTGAGCTCTGAAATAGCGCGCACTCCCATAACAAAAGAGTCAAATTGCCCACTCAAAACTAATGAGGCATCTGGAGCTAACGGTTCACTTTCCATGGCGGTTACAAATATCGCCGCAGGAGCATCATCTTCGAGAGGCATCTTAGAGTAAGGCCTCGTCAAAAAGGAATTCCAAAGGCCCGAACGTTGAAGAACTTCTCTTATTCGATCGGCTTTAAAAGCCGACTTTTCCAACTTCCCAAAGTCAACGCCAAGGTCCTCAAGATCATCAACATCTATAATAACACTCTGCAATACTCGCCGGGCCCCGCGCATGATAGATCTCACTCTACCTTTACATGGCGATGTAAACATCACATTGGGCGCATCTTTATGACAAAATAATGGCGTGCCTCTGACAACCTTATCCCCCTCAGCCACCAACATCTTCGGTTTAAGTCCGATATAATCTCCACCGACCACCGCAACACTTTTGGGAGCTATCGCATCATGAATGATTTGAGCGGGCGCCCCGCTTACCGGAAGATCCATCCCTTGTTTTAGCCGAAACTCTGACATTGGTAACTATTCCCCTAGCGCGTTACAAATGGTGACAGACGCAATCTCAAAAAAAACTTAAACTGATAGATTGTATCGAACTAAACAACTTCGTTATACTCTCGACACCACCTACCGTGTAACATATTAATTTTTGCCACTATAGCAATGTCTCAAGTTGCAAAAACTGGCATTTTTTATATATTTTTATANAGATTGTAATATTTTTTCTAATTTGAACCTTAGTTCGTTTTATAAACAACGATTAACTTGCCACATGGAAAAACATGCNCATCNAAAATCTCATGAAATTCCTTANTACCAGTCTAAAAATATCTATTATCTTACCTACAATAGTTTTTTTATGCAGTTGCTTTGAAACAAAGNCATCAAAAGCGCCTATTCAATTGAATGGTCAAACGATGGGTACATCATACAACATCACCATTATTGATAATCCCCAAGACTTATCTGCGAGTAGATTAGAACATTTAGTAGAAAACGAGCTAGCTGCCATCAACAATCAGATGTCAAATTGGAACTCAAATTCTGAAATAACTCTAATAAATAAAAACAGCTCTAATAAAGTAATCCCAATATCACAGCAATTGCTGGAAGTATTAACCGCGGCTAACGAAATACATGATAAAAGTGACGGATCTTTTGATATCACATCAGCACCGATTATAAATCTATGGGGTTTTGGCCCAAATAATGCAAATAAAACCGTTCCAAGCCAAAAAGAGATTGATAAAGCACTTAATTTAGTAGGACAAGCCGACCTCATAAGAATAACCAAACACCCCTCCACATTAGTAAAACAAAAGAAAGGCGTGCTAATAAATTTATCGGCGATAGCTAAAGGATATGGGATTGATAGGATTGCCAGCTTATTGGAGATGCACGACATTAANAGATTTTTGGTGGAAATTGGAGGTGACTTAATTGCCTCTGGAACCAACAGGCATGGGAAGCCCTGGTCAATAGGTATAGAGTTTCCTAATTATGAACGACGAACCGTGCAATCAATAGTAAAAGTTGATGATCTAGCAATGGCTACATCANGAAATTATAAAAACTTTTTTAAAAAAGATGGAATCCAGTACTCTCACATAATTGACCCTAAAACAGGTTCACCGATCCAACACAATACTGTGTCCGTGACCGTTTTGACGAAGAGCGCTATGTTTGCAGATGGATGGGCAACCGCCATGTTGGCGATGGGGATAGAGAACGGAATGAGAATGGCTAATAAATACGGAATAGCTGTTTTTTTTATTACAAATGATGATAAAACATTTATAACTAGCAGTAGCGATGCTTTCAAAGCATTAAGTCAAGGAAAATTCTGAATTCCCTTGATTTACTAATGGAGCCGAGACGGTTGGAAACTTTCCTACTTACTTTTTTTATTTTTCTCATACTGATGCTTGTAATGTCACTAGGGGTAATATTGATGGGTAAAAACATCAAGGGTAGTTGTGGAGGTCTCAATACAATAACAGGGGCTGATAAATGTGTAATCTGCCAGAAAGATATCGATCCAAACAACCCACTTAACGCAAGACTACAGTGTAGTCGCACAAGGCAAATAATNAATCAATTCTAGTGTTTGTCGTATATGNATTNATTTCTCAATTCTTATTTGTTACTTTTTTATCATGACAACTCATAATAAAAAAGTTTTCAGCTCACCAGCTAAGTAAGGTCTAGGGGAATAAAGGCTATTGCNAAGAAAGAAAAAGAGGCAACGACACCATAAAACCATGCCAAGGCAATCCAGTTTTTACCTTTATTATTCCAGTTTTCACGGAACAGTTTTCCACAAAAAATCATCGATATTANAAGGAATATTCCCAAAAAAGGGTCTACTGTTAATCCCAACAACTCTTTCCACCTTAAAGGTTTTCAGACAAAACCTAATAAATATTAAAAATCATTACAAGTTTTAACTANNNCCCCCAAACACCATNCAATATCTTTTGCGTTTAGTGCCAGTACGACTTTTAGAATAAGAGAATGGCGGGAGTGACGGGACTCGAACCCGCGGCCTCCGGCGTGACAGGCCGGCGCTCTAACCAACTGAGCTACACCCCCTATAGTAAAATCTATAAGGATAAAATGGTTATTAATCTTTCCTTTAAACACAATCAACTAAAATAACGAGTCAAAAGGCTCAATCTATTTTGGTGGGCGCTGACGGGTTCGAACCGCCGACCCTCTCGGTGTAAACGAGATGCTCTGCCAGCTGAGCTAAGCGCCCCACAGTTAACCGCTAATAAATTAAAGACGCTANGTTATCGGTAACCTAGCGCCATTAATTTAATCAATCTAGTTTAATGCGTCCTTTAGGCCTTTACCTGCCTTAAATTTTGGTTGTTTTGACGCAGGGATATTAATCTTCTCGCCGGTACGGGGGTTCCGNCCCTCACTAGCNGCACGATCGGACACGCTGAACGTACCAAANCCAACTAGTCGAACATCATCACCAGCCTTTAAGGCGCCAATTATGGAGTCAATTACTGAATCGACGGCACTTCCGGCNTCAGTCTTTGATAGCCCCGAACCATCGGCAACTTTTGAAATTAGTTCGTTTTTATTCACGCTATGCCCCTTNCAGAATTCAAAAANAGNTCTTGTATAACNTGANNAAATNCAAGCTANNTNTCTANTANAGTTTAAATCGTNGNCTATGCNTCAGTCAATGTAAGGTTGANAATATTTATAATTTTTTTNATAATCTTTAAAGAAAAGCACCACTTTTACCTCAACTAGCTAAATCATCTAATTTTCTTTATATATAAATGCAACATTAATGCTTAACCACCTCTTCACGATTAACATTATCCGCTTCTCTTATCGGTGATTCTGCATTCGCCTCTTCCAGATTTACCGGAACTGGTTGGCTTATTAAGGCATGAGTTATAACCTCATCAACTACTGATACCGGAATTATTTCCAGCCCTTCCTTAACGTTATCTGGTATATCTGCCAAATCTTTTTCGTTTTCTTTAGGGATCAATACTGTTTTAAGTCCCCCTCGAAGGGCAGCTAATAGCTTTTCTTTTAAACCACCAATCGGTAANACTCGCCCTCTCAGCGTTATCTCTCCCGTCATTGCTACATCACGCCTTACCGGTATTTCGGTTAAAACTGACACTATAGAAGTCACCATTCCAACACCAGCAGACGGACCATCCTTCGGTGTAGCGCCCTCGGGTACATGAACATGTATATCTTTGCCTTCTAGGGCCTTTGTTCCTATACCAAAAGAGGCAGCGCGAGATTTAACAAAGCTTTCCGCTGCTTGGACAGATTCACGCATAACTTCGCCAAGTTTACCAGTCGAGGTAACTTTACCTTTCCCGGGCACGGTTACGGACTCAATAGATAATAACTCCCCACCAACCTCGGTCCAAGCCAAGCCAGTAGTCACTCCAATAAGATCTGTATCCTCTGTTTCTCCATACCTATAACGCCTCACACCAGAGAACTTCCCCAGATTTTCGCACGTTATTTTAACCTGCTTGGTATTTTTAAGTAAGATTTCTTTTACAGATTTTCTAGCTAGATTTGCTAACTCTCTCTCCAGGTTTCGCACTCCAGCCTCTCGTGTGTAATAACGTATTAGATCTCTCAACGCATCATCAGAGATCTCCCACTCCCCAACAATTAAACCATGCTGCTCCCGCTGTTTTCCAATCAGATGCTTTTTAGCTATCTCCACTTTTTCATCTTCAGTGTAACCTGATAATCTAATAATTTCCATTCTATCCAATAGCGGTTGTGCCATTCTCAGAGTATTCGCTGTCGTTACAAACATTACATCCGACAGGTCATAGTCAACTTCCAAATAGTGGTCTTGAAAACTACTATTTTGCTCTGGGTCCAATACCTCTAATAGAGCCGATGATGGATCGCCTCTATAGTCATTACCCAACTTATCTATTTCATCTAACAAAAAAAGTGGGTTTGATGTTTTCGCTTTTTTCATCCCTTGTATTACCTTACCAGGAAGAGAACCAATATAAGTCCGCCGGTGCCCTCGAACCTCAGCTTCATCCCGAACCCCACCTAACGACATTCTTACAAAATTTCTTCCAGTTGACTCAGCTATGGATTTACCCAGCGATGTCTTTCCTACACCTGGAGGGCCAACTAAACACAGTATTGGCCCTTTGACCTTACCCGTCCTCAGCTGAACAGCTAGATACTCTATTATCCGTTCTTTCACTTTTTCTAGACCATGATGATCCCGATCAAGTATTGTTTGAGCAACAGCTAAATCTTTTTTCACTTTTGACCGCTTTTTCCATGGGATCCCGACCATCCAATCCAAATAATTACGAACAACCGTTGCCTCCGCGGACATCTGGCTCATGTTTCTAAGCTTTTTCAGTTCACCTGTCGCTTTTTCCCGTGCCTCTTTAGTGAACTTCGTTTTCGAAATTTTCTCGGCTAATTCGCCTAATTCGTCNCCGCTATCCTCGTTNTCTCCCAATTCCTTCTGAATAGCCTTCATCTGTTCATTAAGGTAATATTCGCGCTGTGTTTTTTCCATCTGACGCTTCACCCGGTTTCGAATACGCTTCTCAACTTGCAATACACCTATCTCCCCCTCCATATGGCTGAAGATTTTTTCTAAACGTTCTGCAACGCTAGTAAGCTCAAGTAAAGTTTGCTTCTCTTGTATCTTGACCGCTATGTGAGAGGCTATTGTATCCGCTAGTTTACTAGCGTCGTCTATTTGATTTACCGAGACGAGCACTTCTGGAGGTATTTTTTTATTTAATTTTATATATTGCTCGAACTGCGTAACTACTGCTCTTGTCAGAGCTTCCTGTTCCTGTGTGTTGTCATCTATTTCTTCTATAATTTCAGCATGAGCCTCAAAAAACTTATTATTTTCCACGTAGCTTGTTATTTTCGCCCGGTGGGTTCCTTCGACTAAAACCTTTACTGTCCCATCAGGAAGTTTCAATAACTGAAGCACCGTTCCTACAGTACCAACCTCAAACACATCATCCTGGCCCGGATCATCAACACTCGCACTTTTCTGCGTAGCTAACAAAACCTGCTTATCATCGCTCATAACATCTTCCAGAGCACTGATAGATTTCTCTCTACCAACAAAAAGAGGTACTATCATATGAGGAAAGACAACAATGTCACGGAGAGGCAAAACGGGATAAGTGGTAGTTTTTTCAGTCATTAGCCAACTGGCCCCTTTCGAGTACTGTTACAATCGCGGAAAACAAAAAAAAGCTCCACTGCACAAATAGTTGGCCTCTGGTTTAATAAAAATCAAGATGTAGAGAAAGATTATATAAAAAAAATAACACTCTTTACGCGCTGGTCTCTATTTCTTCGAGGCGTTCCGCGTGAACAGAGATAGGCTTGGAGCCGTTCTCCACCACGTCAGAATTAATAATTATTTCCTCTACGTTATCCATTTCAGGCAATTCAAACATAGAATCGAGCAGTATTGTCTCTAAGATCGACCTTAATCCACGAGCCCCAGTTTTTCTCTCTATTGCTTTGATTGCTATGCTCCGAAGTGCATCTTCGCGAAATTCTAACTTTACCTCTTCCATTTCAAACAGACGCTTATATTGTTTGATTAGTGCGTTTTTGGGTTTACTCAGAATATCTACTAACGCGTCTTCATCTAAATCCTCTAATGTTGCTAATACTGGCAATCTACCAACAAATTCTGGTATGAGCCCAAATTTAAGTAAGTCTTCAGGTTCAACATCCTGAAGTATTTCTCCCGTTTTTCTATCGTCTGGAGAGCTAACATCTGCGTTAAAACCTATCGAAGAACCCACACTTCTATTCGCAATAATTTTATCTAACCCCGCGAAAGCTCCACCACAGATAAACAATATATTTGTAGTATCAACCTGTAAAAATTCTTGTTGCGGATGTTTACGCCCTCCCTGAGGCGGAACACTTGCTATAGTTCCCTCCATTATTTTCAATAAAGCTTGTTGGACACCCTCGCCGGATACATCTCTTGTTATAGAGGGATTATCTGATTTCCGGCTAATTTTGTCGACCTCATCAATGTAAACAATACCCCTTTGTGCCCTCTCTACGTTATAGTCTGCTGCCTGGAGTAGTTTTAAGATTATGTTTTCGACATCCTCTCCAACATAACCCGCTTCTGTCAGAGTTGTTGCATCAGCCATTGTAAAAGGGACATCTATGATCCTTGCCAGAGTTTGTGCTAACAGAGTTTTCCCACAGCCTGTTGGTCCAACTAAAAGAATATTAGATTTTGCTAACTCTACATCACCAGACTTTTGATCGTGAGCTAATCGTTTATAGTGATTATGCACAGCCACCGACAAAATACGTTTAGCAAATGGCTGTCCAATAACATAATCATCTAACACGTCATAAATCAGCTGTGGTGTAGGTACTCCATCCTGTTCCGTCACCAAAGTCGTTTTGTTTTCCTCTCGAATTATGTCCATACATAATTCGACACACTCATCACAGATAAAAACAGTAGGCCCGGCTATTAACTTCCTTACTTCATGCTGGCTCTTCCCACAAAAGGAGCAATAGAGCGTGTTTTTTGAGTCTCCACCGTTACTGCCGTTATTACTAGACTTATCCATTTTCTTAACCCACGAACGTCTGATTGTTGTTTCTTTAGATTTGGTATTTATTTTGATCTAGATTAATTGGTTGATAAACAGATGCAAGCAAAAATAAGGAGTTGTAAAAAAACAACTCTTTTACGCAATCATTATAAATGCCAATCATCAAATCTAATCGACTGATTCGACAGGACGCTTATCAACGACTTCGTCTATTAGCCCAAACGACTTTGCTTCTTCTGGCGTTAGGAAGTTATCTCGCTCCATAGCAGTCTCTATCTTAGTTATTTTCTGACCGGTATGCTTAACATATATCTCATTCAGCCTAGCTCTAGTCGAAAGAATTTCTTTTGCGTGGATTTCAATATCAGTTGCTTGCCCTTGAAATCCGCCAGATGGTTGGTGAATCATAATTTTGGAGTTGGGTAAAGAATATCGCTTACCATTTGCCCCGGCAGTCAAAAGTAGCGACCCCATTGAAGCGGCTTGCCCTATGCATACTGTCGATATATCTGGCCTGATGTACTCCATAGTGTCGTACATGGCTAAGCCCGAGGTGACTATACCTCCTGGCGAGTTTATATACATTGAAATATCTTTTGTTGGGTTTTCTGCCTCTAAAAAAAGTAGTTGTGCACACACTACGCTTGATACAGAATCATCGATCGGACCAATTACAAATATTATTCGCTCTTTAAGTAACCTCGAATATATATCAAAGGCCCGCTCACCTCGGTTAGTTTGCTCAACAACCATTGGAACTAAACTATTCATATACATGTCAGGGAAGTTAGTCATTTTACCATCTCATTTTTATAAGGACTTTAACGAGGTGCACTCAAAAGAGCATACCTATTCTTCTTTATTTTTTTGAGGCTCTACTTTCTTTGCCTTTGTCTTTGCAGTCTTCTTTTTACTTGCCTTTTCGGTGCCTTTTTTGGGTTTGCTATTTACAATTTCCTCAGGCCCCGCCATCAAGTCCTCAGGACTGATGGATTTTTCCGTTACAGTCGCCATTTCGGTAATGAAATCAACAATCTTATCTTCAAATAAAGGGGCTCGTATACTTGCCATCGCCTCNGGGTTTTTCTGGTACAATTCCATTATCTGTTGTTCTTGTCCAGGATANCTAGAAACCTCTTGAAAAAGNGCCCGTTTGANCTCTTCCTCTGTGACTTCAATATTATTCAAGCGACCAACCTCCTGCAACAACAAGCCCAGTCGGACTCTGCGTTCAGCGATTTTACGATATTCTTGCTTATCCTCTTCTGACAGAGTTTCATCAATAGCANCCTGNTCTTGNTCTTGNTCTTGNTCTTGNTCTTGNTCTTGATCTTGATCTTGATCNTGATNTTGATNGCGGGTTTATAGCTCTGCAAATTGACTCATATTCACGATCAGCCATACCTTTTGGCACTTCAAATGTTTTTCCATCTTCGAGTAAGTCTAAAAGAGTACGTTTCAACTGGCCCCTAGACGCCTGGTTCAGTTCCTGTTCCAGTTGCCCCCTCAGTGCATCCTTCAATGCAGCAAGATTATCTAAACCAAAAAGCTTTGCGAAATCATCGTTGATCTCTACAGAGACCGGCTCTCTTATTTCAACAACTTTCGTCTCAAAAACTGCCCCCTTTCCAGCCAAGGCTGGCTGGCTATAAGGGTCAGGGAACGTGACCTTTACCTTCAATGTAGACCCTGCTTTTTTCCCAATTAATTGATCCTCAAAACCAGGAATAAATTGGTTAGAGCCCAACTCTAATTGATGCCCCTCTGCACTGCCTCCATCGAATGCTTCACCATCAACAGAACCTTTAAAATCGATAACAACAATATCGCCTAACCTACTGGCCCTTTTTGTTGAAATTGGTTCAGAACTCTTATGTTGCTCAGATAATTTGTCAAGCGCCTCATCGATCTGCTTATCCCCTGGAACGGCAACTAACTTTTCTAAAGAGATAGTAGAAAAATCGATAGGCTCTATTTCTGGCATTAATTCGACTGTCAGACTAAATTCTAAGTCTTTGCCCTCTTCAAAAGAAGTTACTTCTATTGAAGGCTGTATAGCGGGCCGCAAGCCGCGGTCATCCAAAGCCCGCTGAGACGAGTCATTTACCGATTTTTCTAAAACCTCCCCTAGAACTGACTGTCCAAATCTTTTCTTTACAAGAGCCGTCGGCACTTTACCTGGGCGAAATCCAGGCAACTTTAAAGTCGGGGCCAGCTCGCTCAAACGTTCTGTAACCTTCGTATCAATGTCATCAGCTGATATAGTCACTTTGAATTCGCGTTTTAAACCTTCACTGATCGTCTCTGTAACATTCATTTGCATTTTCCGATCTAATTAGAGCCTGTCACATCTGGAAAGCTAACTTTCAAAGGGACAAACCATTAATCCTTATTTTATTGACTAATCCGCAGAGATTACACAACCCAACTATAGTGGTGCGGGTGAAGGGACTTGAACCCCCACGGCTTTCGCCACCAGAACCTAAATCTGGCGTGTCTACCAATTCCACCACACCCGCACAAAAACTCATTGCGACCTTAACTATAGCAAAATGTCTAGCCGGCCAACAATGAATTAAGCGGCATGGCTAACGGATGGAAGCTGTTACGTCAATAACCGTTGAAAAAAAAACAAGTTATCCTCTCAAAATTGAACGCAGTCCGGAGGAATGAGCTACAATCCTATTTGCTTCATAATTTGAGCTATTCCCTTGAATATCCTTGAGGTCATATAAATAATTCACCATTAACCCAAAAGATTGTCCTCTCCCCCTGATAGAAGTGTCGGCATTCCAATTGATTCTTTCTATTCTAGCACCGTTGGATAGGTGAAAATGACCAACCGGATCAAGAACCTTGCCATTTTTACCCTTAATATTGAACAGATAAATCGCCACCCATCGTGTAAAAACTTCTTTAAGCTTGTCTTCCGAGTCAAGATCTTCTGGCTTGCTATTATCAACCCGATCAACAACTCCACGCAAAAGATTTGCGTCGCTATCATTTTCTTGTTCATTATATGTACTTAATTTTTTTCGATCTGACTCGGTCAATAAATCACAATTATTATCTATTATTTGTCCTTTTAGCCAAGCAGAAAAACCCGGTATTGGGGACAACGTCGAAAAAGTTCTCAAATTAGGAAGTTCTTTTATTAACTCTTCTACCACTTGCTTTATCAGAAAATTACCGAAACTAATTCCATCGAGTCCTCTCTGGGCGTTTGAAATAGAGTAAAAAATAGCTGTGTCCACTGCTTTTGGATCAACAGCTGGTTTAGTTTCGTCTAATAGCTCTTCGACGTTCGCAGATATACCATCAACCAGAGCTACTTGAACAAAAATTAACGGCTCTTTGGGCATATTTGGATGAAAAAAGCCGTAACAACGCCTATCAGCATCAAGTCTATTTTTCATGTCGTCCCATGATTTTATGGCATGAACTGACTCATACTCTATTAACTTCTCAAGAAGGGAGGCTGACGAATCCCAATCGATCCGAACTAACTCCAGTAAACCTATATCAAACCATGCTACAAGCATTGTCCTAAGATCAAGAGAAAGTCCTTTTACTGCGTTATTTCTCTTTTGCAAAGATAGTATTTCAGCGCGCATATCTACGAGAAACTTTACGCCTTCTGGTAAGGTTGTGAAGCGACCAATCAAACTACGCCAATCTGGTTCTAGCGCCTTACGTAATTCAACTTCCGCTATTGCCCTGTCGGTTTCAGGGTCTTCTGCTAGCTTAACAGCTTCTATCGACCTATCTACTTTCTCTCTGTTAACGCCAAATCTTTTTGCTAACCCAATAAGAAAATTTTGACGCCCCTCCTCATTTAACCCGATGTAGACTTGTCCTATTTCAGCCGCCTGAGCCCTGAGTGAAGCTTCATCCCCTATACCTAAAATACATTTTTCCACCTCTACGAATAGTCTTTCACTGTCCTCTGGCGGCAATTCGGGTCGGGGGCCGCCATGTATAAACCCCAAGGTTGATTGAGAAAACTCTCCCCAAACTTTCCATAGATTTGTTAAGGTTCTATCTAGAATTCCGTTTTTCATACGACTAAAATTCCTTCCTTAAGCGACACGAAAGCTTTGCCAAGCATACTTCGTTTAGGAATAGTTATTATGAAAACAAAATACATTCATTTCATTTAACCTTAACGAAAAACCATAACCACATGTATTATCATGTTTTTTTGAATAAAATTATGGGGCGAGTGATGGGACTTGAACCCACGGCTTCCAGAATCACAATCTGGCGCTCTAACCACCTGAGCTACACCCGCCACAATAGTAAAGGTTTAACTAATCGACACAGAACTTACAGTCAACTAAAATGGGTAGCAAGCCTAGCAGCTGCTTCATCTAAAAGTGCATCTTCTTTTGCAAAACAGAACCTTATAAAATTTTGGGGCGCTTCCGATTGATAGAACGCACTAACAGGAACAGCCGTCACGCCCGCCTCGGTAGTAATATGTTTGCAAAATTCAATATCTGTTCCTGAAAACTCAGTTTGAGCAATATCTACAAATAAAAAATAACTTCCCTGACAATTGACCGTTTTAAATCCTGTTATTTTATTTAAAGATTCGCTCAATCTATCTCTTTTGGATTTCATTACGCTATTTAGATCATCAAAATAATCATTTCCTTGGCGCAACCCAAACGCAACTGCTCTTTGTAAATTTGGCGCTGTTGTGAACACTAAAAATTGATGTGCTTTTGCAACAGCTTTTATTAAATCCTGATGGCCTGTCAAATAGCCCACTTTCCAACCAGTCAATGAAAACGTTTTTCCAGCTGAACCTATTCTTATCGACCTATCTTTCATACCGGGGAGCGTCATCAAAGGGATATGCTTGTTATCACCAAAAGCCATATGCTCATATACTTCATCGCAAACGGCAATAACATTGAACTCCTTAACAAGGTCCGCAATCAATGATAATTCCTCATAAGTATAGACTTTAGAAGCCGGGTTTTGAGGGGAATTCAAAAGTAGCAATTTAGTTTTCTCAGAAAATGCTGCACGAAGTTCGACGGGATCTAGATCCCATTTAGGTGGCCTAATAGTTACTAGCTTCGGAACTCCTCCCGCACGTTTTATAATCGGCAGATAACAGTCATAGAGTGGCTCGATTAATACAACTTCATCACCCGGGTTAAGAAGACCAAAAAAACATGCCGCCAAGCCCTCTGTAGCGCCTGTTGAGATCATTGTTTCGGTTTGCCAGTCTATTTCGATGTCATAAAACCGTTTATTGTGACTAGCTACTGATTCTCTTAATTCTTGTAATCCCAGCATTGGAGGGTATTGATTTGGAGAATCATAAAGTGAACTTGCTGCTTTTTCTAATACATGCCGAGGGCCTGATCCATCAGGAAAACCCTGGCCCAAATTTATAGATCCGTGCTCTATCGCCAAGCGCGACATGACCTCAAAAACAGTAGTTCCAAATGTTCCTAGAACACCGTTTGCTATTTTCATAAACTTGGCTCCAAAATTTTTTCAAAAAGTTGTTACATTTTCAAATTGATTAGTTTATAGCCCATCATATTGGCACATATTTTATTGAAGGGAAATTAAACCCTGTTTCAAAAATATAAAACTGTTCTGCAAGTTGCTGCCCTTCCTTTCATCTTGAACGAGATGGAATTGAAAATATTGCTAATCAGTGGTCGTAAAAAAAAGAAATGGCTCATACCGAAAGGATGGCCAGTTAAGGGCTTAACCTTCCCTCAATCCGCGGCGCGAGAAGCTCAGGAGGAAGCAGGTATAGAAGGGGTTATTTCTCCCCAACCATTGGGCGACTTTGGTTACCATAAAAAGATAACAAAATTGCAAACTATTCCTTGCAGGGTAATAATTTATGGCCTTCTTGTTACAGACCAGGATGTAGAATGGAAAGAAAGAGAACAAAGAGATAGGTTGTGGTGTTCATTGCCCCAAGCAATAGAAAAAGTTACTGAAAAAAACCTTGTCAAGGTGCTGAGAGATGTTCTTAAAGACCCTGGACTTCTGACCTTGGATATTTGAGTAACCCTTTAACAAAAAGAGATTGAATTAATGAGCCCCAAAAAAGCTACCCTAGATAAAGATCTTGATAAAATATTAAGGTTAGAAACAGCAACCAAAATACTTTCTAGTGGCCTTGTGGCTCATACATCAGCCTTGTTATTTCTGATCACTGCTGGTTTTATCGGAGCGTTCTTCACAGGAGTAGAAACCGAAAAGGCAATAATTGTCTTTGCGGCAATTCTCGGCGGTTACATGGCGCTAAATATTGGCGCCAATGATGTCGCAAATAATGTTGGCCCGGCAGTAGGTTCAAAAGCCATGAGTATTTTTGCTGCATTGTTAATGGCCGCTGTTTTTGAGAGTGCTGGTGCTTTATTAGCTGGAGGCGACGTTGTTTCAACAATCTCTAAAGGTATCATTGATCCAGAGTTAGTTCCAAACAACAAAATGTTCATAAACGCTATGATGGCTGCACTAATGGCTGCAGCAGTCTGGGTCAATCTGGCCACTGTTCTTGGGGCCCCCGTATCGACAACACACGCCGTTGTTGGAGGGGTGATGGGAGCAGGAATTGCAGCTGTTGGTTTTCAGCTAGTAAATTGGAATATGATGGCGGCAATAGCAGCCAGCTGGGTTATTTCACCTGTTTTAGGAGGAATAATTGCTGCATTATTTCTTGCCTTCATAAAAGTCAATCTCATTTATAAGGAAGACAAGATCCTTGCAGCAAATCGATGGATACCGGTTTTGGTTGCGATAATGGCTACAGCTTTTGCATGTTACCTCTCAGTCAAAGGCCTCAAGCGTATTTGGAAACCTGATTTTGAAATAGTTTTATTTATCGGTTTAGTCACATTTATAATAGTTTGGTCGATAATGACCCCTATCATAAAACGCCAATCACAAGGCATGGAAAACAGAAACCGGTCCTTAAGGGTTTTATTTAAAATACCCTTAATTTGCTCCGCGGCTCTGCTTTCATTTGCTCATGGAGCAAACGATGTTGCCAACGCGATTGGTCCACTGGCGGCAATTTTACATAGCGTTGAAATGGGAGCTGTAACGGCAAAAGCCTTAATACCAAATTGGGTAATGATTATCGGAGCCTTTGGTATAAGCTTAGGTCTATTTTTATATGGCCCCAAGCTCATTCGCATGGTTGGTAACCAGATAACAAAAATGAACCCAATGCGAGCCTATTGCGTAGCGCTCTCGGCCGCAATAACGGTGATTCTAGCTTCATGGTTAGGACTGCCTGTAAGCTCTACTCATATTGCCGTCGGTGCGGTATTTGGCGTTGGGTTCTTCAGGGAATACTTTATTCAGAATAGCAAATTACGCAGAAATTTTGTCTCTAAAAGCGCAGCTACTGGCACAAAACAAACAAAACCGTATTCAAGAGACGACGTTAAATATAGAAAATTGGTCCGTAGGTCTCACTTCTTAACAATAGTTGCAGCATGGATCATCACAGTTCCCGCTGCAGCACTATTATCAGCATTAATTTTTCTTGGGTTAAACTCATTCCATTAAATAAAATGACCGAATACAGGGCGAAAAACGAACATCAAAAAGTCAGATATAATAAAACAATATGTTTTAAAATTTGATTTTTTTAATCCTTTTTGTTTACTTTGAACTCAACAATTAAAAGATTTTTTCACCCCCCGAAGAAAAAGGATGTATCTATATCGTGCGAAAGTACTAAACATCAATATAATAAGGTTATTTAACGTTTATCAAAATTGGAACGAGTCATGACTAGACTAGCTGATCGGATGAATTATCTCGGCACGGAAACAGCATTTGAAGTGATGGCACGGGCCAATATGTTAGAAGCAGAGGGTCGCGAGATAATAAATTTGGGGATTGGACAACCAGATTTCAAAACGCCGGCACATATAGTTGAGGCTGCGGTTAAAGCTTTACACGATGGACACCACGGTTATACCCCAGCCAATGGAATACCCAGATTACGCGAAGCTGTTTCTGCGGATCTATTTCGACGCCTCCACCTAAATATNCCTAGCGAACAAATATTAATAGTACCAGGCGGTAAAGTGACAATGTTTCTAACTATGATGATTTATGGCGAACCNGGTTGCGAGATATTGTACCCAAACCCAGGTTTTCCTATATATGANTCGGCCATCCGNTTCTCAGGAGCTAAACCAGTTCCTATCCGATTGAGAGAGGAAAATGGGTTTGCATTTTCAGCAGACGAAGTTTTGTCTCAGATAAATACAAATACCCGTTTGATAATTTTAAATAGTCCTGCAAACCCTACAGGTGGGGCTGTTCCCAAAAAAGAGATTGACGCCCTAGTTCGGGGGTTAATTAAGTACCCAAACGTTGCAATAATGAGCGATGAAATTTATGGACAAATGCTTTACGATGAAAGAACACACACCAGCTTGCTTCAGTATCCAGAGTTAAGCGACCGTCTAATTTTATTAGATGGTTGGTCTAAAACGTATGCTATGACAGGATGGAGGCTGGGATACAGCGTGTGGCCAAAAAACGTAATACGCCATGCAGAAAAACTCTGCGTAAATATTCACTCATGCGTGAATGCTTCAGCACAATTTGCCGGTATAGCAGCCCTTGAAGGAGATCAACAACCCGTAAATCATATGGTGTCTGAATTTGAATTAAGAAGAAAAATTATAATCAAAGAGTTAAATCAAATCCCTGGATTTTCCTGCATCGAACCAGGCGGGGCATTCTATGCGTTTCCTAATGTAAAAAACACAGGGATGACCTCACAGGCACTTCAGAATAAAATTCTGGAAGAAGCCGGCGTAGCTGTTATTGCCGGGACAAGCTTCGGTGATTATGGGGAGGGGTATTTGAGGTTTTCTTATGCCAACTCTATTGAAAATATTCAAAAGGCTATACAGAATATTACCAATTGCCTTGCTTAATAATTAAGCAATTTTTGATTATTTTTTAGGCAGGTTTTTTTTNAAATCCCAAAAAAAGCAGTCATTAATTGANATATCCTTATACCACACTGTTTTTATACAGTTTTTTTCTTTCCCCTCCCTTGGCATATATTATGCAGAGGNACGTAGTTGTTATAAAAAAATCGTTGATTGGTAGAAAATGAAAAAGATCGAGGCTATCATAAAACCGTTCAAATTGGATGAGGTTAAAGAAAAGCTGCACGAAGTTGGCATTAAAGGTATCACCGTAATCGAGGCTAAAGGTTTTGGACGTCAAAAAGGGCATACAGAGCTCTACCGAGGTGCAGAATATGTGGTGGATTTCCTCCCNAAGGTCAAAATTGAAGTAGTTATGGAAGATAACCTTTTGGATGCAGCGGTTGAAGCCATCCAACAAACAGCCCACACCGGACGTATTGGTGATGGNAAAATTTTTATATCAAACATAGAAGAAGCAATACGTATCCGAACAGGAGAAACGGGACCGGACGCACTTTAAGGACTTCGCTTAATTTACTAAAATAAACTGTTGTTAACCACTTAAAATCAATACCCATTGGAAGGAATACTATGCCAGACACTAAAACGATTATGGAGATGATCAAGGAAAACGACATTCGCTTTGTTGATCTTCGCTTTACGGACCCTAGAGGAAAATGGCAACATTTGACCCAGGCTATTGTAACTGTGGATGAGGAGTCGTTGAACGAGGGCTTTATGTTTGACGGATCATCAATCGCAGGATGGAAGGCCATTAACGAATCAGACATGTGCTTAATGCCCGATCTCTCAACAGCAACAATTGATCCATTTTTTGCACAAGCAACTTTAGTTTTAGTTTGTGATGTTTTAGAACCAACCACGGGAAAACCCTACAATAGGGATCCTCGGTCAACAGCAAAAGCAGCAATAGACTACATGGCTAGCCAGGGGATTGGTGACACGGCTTTCTTTGGGCCAGANGCAGAGTTTTTTGTTTTTGATGATGTGAAATTTGATGTTCAAATGAACCGTGGTTACTACGAGGTTGATAGCTCCGAGGGTCCATACAACACAGCCAGAGACTATGAAGAAGGCAATCCCGGCCATCGTCCTGGAATAAAAGGAGGTTATTTCCCTGTACCTCCTGTGGACTCAGAGCAAGATCTTAGAAGCGAAATGCTCACGGTCATGGAGGAAATGGGCGTAGAGATAGAAAAGCATCATCATGAAGTTGCACCATCTCAACACGAACTAGGAATGAAATTCGGTACACTTATTAAGACAGCTGATTCGCTTCAAATTTATAAGTATGTGGTGCATCAGGTGGCGTCTTCATATGGGAAAACGGCCACATTTATGCCGAAACCTGTAGCCGGCGACAATGGATCGGGTATGCATGTGCACCAATCAATTTGGAAAGATAATCAGCCTATGTTCGCAGGATCAGAGTATGCTGATCTATCAGAAATGTGCCTTTTTTATATTGGTGGGATTATCCAACATGCGCGCGCTATTAATGCCTTTTCAAATTCGATAACTAATAGCTATAAAAGATTAGTACCCGGGTTTGAAGCCCCCGTCCTTCTGGCTTACTCGGCGAGAAATAGATCAGCTTCCTGCCGGATCCCATTCGTTAATAATCCAAAAGGTAAACGTGTGGAAGTCAGATTCCCCGATGCGGCAAGTAATCCATATCTCGCTTTTTCTGCTATGCTTATGGCGGGGTTAGATGGTATAAAAAATAAAATACACCCTGGAGACGCCATGGATCAGGATTTGTATGAGCTATCACCCAATGAATTAAAAGATATTCCAACAGTATGCGGTTCANTGCGTGAAGCGCTTAACGCACTTGACGTAGACAGAGAGTTTTTAACAACGGGTGGAGTATTTGACGACGATCAAATCGATGCTTACATCGANTTGAAGATGGAAGAAGTGTTAGCTTTTGAGCAAACGCCACATCCAATTGAATTTAAAATGTACTATTCAGTCTAAAATTTCAAAATATAAAAGAGGTTGTTATTCTAACAACCTCTTTTTTTTCTGAAGCTTACCCATTAGGCACCTTGATGGCTAATCAGGGAACTGCTAGAGCGCTTTGGTAGAAATTTGTAACCTTTAATCCAGTTCCAGTTAATACTACAACCGTTGTTTCACCTGATCTAATAGTACCCTCACCTAGTAGTTTATTAAAAGCCGCTGCAGCTGTGGCGCATGTAGGTTCGGTATACAAACCCTTGTTAGCCAAATCCAAAGTTGCTTGAGCTATATCGTCCTCTTCGAGTGCAACAGTTCCACCAGAAGACCGTTTTAAAGCGGCTATGATAGCTTTAAGACGAATAGGCGCTTTAATTGCTGTTCCCTCCGCTATTGTTGGCGCAAAATTATTTTGATNGTTTTTTTGTTCAATTCCTCCAAATGATGCATCGATTGGTGAACAATTTTGAGGTTGCGCCGCAAAAAGACGTGGTAATTTTGTGATCTTCCCCAGGGCTTTTAATTCTTGAAAGGCCATATCACAACCCAAAATATTACTTCCAGCTCCAGTCGGTATTATTATATTATCTGGAACTTTAAAATTTAAGTCTTCCCATAGTTCGTAACCTAATGTTTTTGTTCCCTGTAGGAAAAATGGGTGCCAATTATGACTAGCATAAAAAATTGTNCCCGCCATTTTCAGAGCAGCTTTTTCAGTTTCCTCTCTTGTGCCAGGGACCAAATGTATTTTGGCTCCATAAGACTTTATCTGAGCGATCTTGGCCGCCGAAGTGTTTTCCGGTGTGACAATATTGACTTTAATCCCCGCCGCCGCGCCATATGCTGCTACAGCAGCCCCTCCATTTCCTGAACTGTCCTCGACAACCTCACTAATATTCTGTTGTTTTAATAACGACATCATTAATGATGCGCCTCTATCTTTGAACGAACCTGTAGGAGCAAACCATTCTAATTTGAATAAAACGTCGTAGCCACGGAAACTGCCACTAACCAATGGGGTGCAGCCCTCACCTAAACTAACCTTAGTGGAAATATCGATAGGAAATGCCTCTTTATAACGCCAAATAGAACGCTCCTTTAAATCTATCTGGTCACTGCAAATACCTTTGATTTCAGACACCGAAAGCGGGTTTTTATGATCCGAACACCACCGCGGCTCTTCTATTGAGTATTCAATACCGTTATTTTCATCAATGAGAGTAGCTTTATACATCATCTGTCCTTTTAGGTGATTTTACCCTTACTCACTTTTTTCGGATAAATAACTGGTAAATAAGTCAAAACACAATATGTTGTAGTTAAAATTCATNAATCATACATTTGATAGAGTTTAACACAGCATAAGTAGCTTTTTAAAATGGATATTTCTTAAATGGCAGATCTTTTCCAGAATACCACTCCTGGGACTACAACAAACTACTCTGCTAAAGATATTGAGGTTCTAGAGGGCTTAGAGCCTGTCCGTCGAAGACCGGGAATGTATATTGGTGGCACTGATGAGTCTGCAATGCACCACCTAGTCTCTGAGGTCCTCGACAACTCTATGGATGAGGCTGTAGCCGGCCACGCTAATCGTATTGAAATGCATTTGGCTAAAGACATGACTGTCACAATAACAGATAATGGCCGGGGTATTCCAGTTGATCCTCATCCAAAATTCAGAGATAAATCTGCTTTGGAAGTAATTTTAACCACACTACATGCTGGGGGAAAATTTTCAGAAAATGTTTACAGTACCTCTGGGGGGTTACACGGAGTAGGGGTTTCAGTTGTAAATGCATTATCCGATTTTCTTTGTGTAGAAGTAGCTCGAGAGAAAAAGCTTTATTCCCAAACTTTTGTTCGTGGAGAGCCCAAGTCAGATTTAATTGACAAAGGGAATGTCAATAATAGACGAGGTACCTGCATCAAATTTCATCCTGACCCAGAGATTTTTGGTCAAGATTCGCGTTTTAAGCCAAATGCTCTTTTTCGTCTGGCGAAATCAAAAGCTTATCTTTTTAAGGGAGTAGAAATCCGTTGGTCTTGTGATGCCGATCTTGTGGTTGGCGACCCCCAAACCCCCAACTCAGAAATACTCCAATACCCTAACGGGTTAGTCGACTTCTTAACAAGAGAACTTGGTGATCGAGAAATTATAGGAGGTCAACTCTTTTCTGGAAATGTCAATGCTAACGGACATGAAAAAATTGAATGGGCTATTGCATGGCCTGATGATAATGATGACGGATTCTCAAACACTTACTGTAACACTATACCGACAATAAATGGCGGTACACATGAAGCAGGTTTGAGAACTGCGTTAACGAAAAGTATACGTGCTTATGCGGAATTATCAGGAGTTTCAAAACGGGTGTCTCAAATTACAGCGGAAGATATTATAGTTGGTGCATGTGTTTCATTGTCCGTATTTATGCGCGATCCTCAGTTTCAAGGCCAAACTAAAGAACGGTTAGTGACCCCTGAAGCCTCAAAACTTGTAGAGCAATCAATAAAAGACCGTTTTGATCACTGGCTATCTGGCTCACCTGAAACAGCCAGATTACTCATAAATAATTTTGTGGAGAGAAGCGACGATAGGCTCCGTCGGAAACAGCAAAAAGAAGTTAGTAGAAAATCTGCAACTAGAAAATTACGTCTCCCAGGAAAGTTAACGGACTGCAGCAAAAATGGGGCGGTAGGAACCGAAATATTTATTGTAGAAGGAGATTCTGCTGGCGGTTCGGCAAAACAAGCACGAAACAGAATGACACAAGCAATTCTCCCCCTCAGAGGTAAGATTTTAAATGTAGCGAGCGCATCAGCCGAAAAACTTCGAGGAAACCAAGAATTAACTGACTTAGTACAAGCCCTTGGCTGTGGTACTGGCGATAGGTATAATGACGATGCTCTGAGATATGAAAAAGTCATAATCATGACAGATGCTGATGTAGATGGCGCCCATATTGCCTCGCTTCTTATGACCTTTTTCTATAAAGAAACCCCGCAGTTAGTTGAACAGGGGCATTTGTACCTTGCAATGCCACCACTATTCAGAATTACACAAGGAGGTAAGACACTCTATGCAAAAGATGAAAGCCACAAAGCCGAATTAATAAAGACTGAATTCGCTGGAAAAGCAAAAATAGAAATAAGCAGGTTCAAGGGACTAGGTGAAATGCCAGCGGCCCAGCTGAAGGAAACTACAATGCATCCCGAAAATCGCAATCTCTTGAAAATAACCGTACCAGAAACAATGAACTCAGGAAATCTCAAATCTAGACAGAATCTTGAAGAAACTGAGCATTTAGAGAGCACTGTTGAGACATTAATGGGNAAAAAACCGGAGCTACGGTTTGCTTACATTCAGCAAAATGCAAAATTTGTGTCAGGATTAGACGTATAAACTCCCAATAAAGACGCTTAGGTCTCTTTTTCTTCCAGTTCGGCCTGAGACTCTAGAGCAACATAATCTTTTTCAATGCCTGTCGCACGCTCTACCATCCCTGATTCGCGCGCCTTAACCATAAGAACAAGCGCTTCATTAAATGGGACAGCGATCCCCANCGCATTTGCTTCACGCACTAAAGCCCCATTCAAAGAATCTATCTCCGTTGGCCGTCCTGCTTCGATATGTTGTTGCATGGACGGCTTATTATACCGCAATCTTGTTAATTTTTTAACATAACTTACCATATCCTTTTTATCTAATTTAATACCCTTGGCTTCAACTACAGACATTACTTCATCAAGTATAATAGATTGCAAACGATCAGCAGCCTCATTTCTTGCTACTTCTCCTGTCCTTAACCCTGATANCGCGCATAAAGGATTTACTCCACAATTTAGTACGAATTTACTCCATATAACGCCCATAATATCTGAGGAAATTTCTGGCGCAAAACCACACTCTGATAATGTTTTATGCAGAGCCGTTACTCGTTCACTGTGTTTACCATCTAATTCACCAATAAGGGTTAACCCAGCATTTGTATGCATGGCATGGCCTGGCCCAGCCAGAGCTGCACTGTGATAACTTATTCCACCAACAACACGTTTGCTCCCCAGAACTCTTACTAGTTCCTCTACATTACCAATCCCATTTTGCAGAGAAACAGCCCAACCTTCTGGTTTGAGAATAATTGCTGCAGACCTAGCGCCATCCATTGTTCCGTTTGTATGAGTATGGAATAAAACTATATCACTACTGTCTGCCAAATCATTTGGGTTTGAAGTGGCTTTAACACGAAACGTCTTATCACCAGTCACACCAGACAAACGATAACCCTTTGTATTAATGGCATCAACGTGTTCTTTATTCACATCAAAAAAAGTAACAGAATGTCCAGCTTCTACGAGACTTAAACCATATAAGCCTCCCATCGCTCCTGCACCAATAATACAATAATCCATCCCTAGTTCTCCTCAATGTAAAATTCTAACTGCCTAATTCTTGTAAGCGGGCAACAAATTTATTGATCAACAAGACATTTAGAAAAACAATTTTGTCTTGATAATGCTATTACTTAGCCAGTCCGTAACATTTCAATATGCATAATCCCATCTTCATCGTAGGGCAAAGAAACAGACTTATAACCGATACTCTCATAAAATTTTTGCAAATACACCTGGGCATTCAATCTTATAGTTTTAGTACCTAAAATAGACTCACATCGTCTGTGCGCCTCTGACATTAAATTACGCGCTAATCCAAGCCCTCGATATTCTTTAACCACAAAAACTCTACCTATTGTAGACTCTTCATACGCGCCCCCTGGTTTTAGTAAGCGACAGTACGCATGTAGCTCTAAATCAAATCCGTAGCCTAATAAATGCCAACAGGACAAGTCATATTTATCAATATCGGGATAGATGCAAGACTGCTCGATTACAAAAATCTCTTGCCTTATTTTGAATAATTCGAACAGCTGCCGAGGTTCCATTTCGGTCAAACTAAGACAAGACCAATCGAGGTTATTTGGTAACATTATTTTTTTATCCTCCCTCAGTTTGATTGACCCANCCTCATTTGAGCCAAAGCACTCAAAGGGACCAATTGTATTTTTTTCTCTTCTAAATCACGCATCCACTCTCTCAGCACTCTTAATGTAGCTTTCCTTGGATGGCCAATTGCTATCGCAGTTCCTGTTTGTCGGGCGATTAATTCAGCTTGAGCTAATCTTAGTCGGACCTCCTCCTCGTCGTCGATATCATCTAAAAAAACATCTCGAGCTACGACTGCGGTCCCTAATGCTTCGCCCACTTTTAAAGCGACCGAATTACTGGTTGTTACTGAATCCAAAAATAAATAGCCATTATCCTTTAGATGACTTAATAAAAAGTTCATTAACGTTACATCAGAAGTAAAACGGCTCCCCATATGGTTATTAACACCAACAAAATTAGGAAATTTTTTAAGAGCCAGCTCCAGTCTCCCGTTTAGCTCAGATAGTGTCATTTCCACCAATAGAGCTCCTGGGCCAGGGTTTTCATCGCCCTGCGGTTCCATCGGCAGATGAACTAAAAGCTCATGCCCGTTTGAAGATGCTATTTTTGTTTGTTCAATCAAATTTGGAGCGTAGCTTAGGAATGATAAAGTAAGGGGCGCCTCTAAATTCATTCCCTCATCCGATCTTTTCCTATTAACGCCCATATCGTCAATAACAATAGCAATGTAGGCAAAACCGGGTCGTTTAAGAAAACGAACTGAATTATTAACCCAATTGGGAATATTAGTAGATTTTTTTGTCTTAATTTCTGGCTCCAACACACCGAGCAATGGGGTCTGTACAACCTTATAATTTTCACTTTCCCCCTTTACTGCCTTTCTGGGCTTTCCTGACAATATATGTTTGCTGTTGAGGGGAGTGCTGGGTTCATTATTAATTATTTTTGTTTTTGGTTCTTTTTTTAAATCTTTAGTATCGTTCAAAAAAGATCCAATACCCAAGCCAATAGAAAAAACTAAAATGACCCAAAAAACTATTACAGTTATTTTTTTTATATAAACTAACGTAGACAATCGAATTTTCTAACCCACTCTGTTTGATATTCCTATCAAATTGCATCGCTCACCTATTGTTTAAACACTCTTGAGAAAAAAAAGATACCTCAGTCTCAGTGTCCCTTTTACAAAGGCTTGTAAAATGCTATACTATTCTGGATAGATTTGTATTAAAACATCTTACACATTACGAAGATCCCCTATGTTCCTTCTAATCGATAATTATGACAGTTTTACATACAATCTTTGGCATTTCCTAGGGCAACTAGGAGCTGAAGTGAAGGTTGTACGGAATGACAAAATTACCGTTCCTGAAGCACTAGCGTTAAAACCAGAAGGAATTATTATTTCACCGGGACCTTGCGATCCTGACAAAGCGGGTATTTGCCTGGATTTAATAAAAGCATGCCCAATCGATATGCCCATATTCGGTGTTTGTCTTGGGCACCAATGCATCGGTCAAGCATTTAAAGCTAAAATAATAAAAGGCATATACCCAATGCATGGGAAATTAAGCAGAATTCGACATTCTAACATAGATATATTTGCAGATATACCACAACACTTTGTAGCCACTCGCTATCACTCGCTTATTATAGATAAAGTAAATTTACCAAATTCCCTTACTGTTTCGGCTAAAACCCATGATGATATAATCATGGGGATTTCACATAAAACAAGGCCGGTTTTTGGTGTGCAATTTCATCCAGAGAGCATAGCCTCAGAATATGGATATACACTCCTGGCAAATTTTTTGAAAATTGCCGGATTCAAAGTGCAGTCGGCTGAGAAAATTACTGTTCTGGAAGATATTCTAAGGAAAACGGCCTGATGAATATTGAGGTAGAAAACATAAAGTCTCTCATTAGCCTTGTGGCTAATGGAAACTCCTTGAGTGAAAAACAGGCAGAACAGGCTTTTAATGTAATTATGTCTGGAAATGCAACACCATCACAAATAGGTGGGTTTTTGATGGCGTTAAGGGTTCGGGGAGAAACCGTCGAAGAAATAACAGGTGCTGCACGAAGCATGAGGGCTAAAGCCACAAAAATCGTTGCTCCCGCAGGGGCAATTGATAATGTTGGCACCGGGGGCGATGCCTCAGGGACTTACAATATTAGCACAGCTAGTAGCTTTGTAGTTAGTGCTGCAGGAGTGCCTGTCGCCAAGCACGGGAATAGGGCTCTTTCATCAAAAACCGGAGCAGCTGATGTACTTAGTGAGCTAGGCGTGAACCTGGATTGTGACATGGCGCTAATCCAGTCATCAATCGACGAAGCTGGGATCTGTTTTTTGATGGCCCCTCGCCATCATCCTGCGATGCGACACGTGGCAACTACGCGAGTAGAATTAGCTACGCGAACGATCTTTAACTTATTAGGTCCAATTGCCAACCCAGCTGGCGTAACTCGACAACTAGTAGGCGTATTTTCAGAGAGTTGGGTTGAACCTTTAGCACATGTTTTGAATAGTCTAGGGTCTGAAAGAGCCTGGGTGGTTCACGGTAATGATGGTCTCGACGAAATTACTACCACGGGAATAACTAAAGTTGCCTCACTAGAAAAAGGAACCGTTACCGTGTTTGATATAGATCCGACCGAAGCGGGTATTAAAATAGCAAAGCCAGAGGAACTTCGCGGTGGAGAACCAAAACAAAATGCCAGGGCGCTACTGTCTATCTTGAACGGAGAACAAAATGCCTATAGAGATATCGTAGCCCTAAATTCCGCTGCTTGTTTAATGATAGCAGGAAAAGTGCCATGTCTTTCCAGTGGCGTATCAATCGCATTGGAAATGATCGATAGCGGAAAAGCCCGAGGAAAACTAAAAGCTCTCAAAGAAATAACTAATAGACAGGTTTAAGATTTTAATGGCTGATACACTAGCTCGCATTCTTGAAATAAAACGGGAGCATGTGAAAAAATGCAAAGAAAGTATGCCCCATTCACACTTAATCTCAAGTTTATCGAAGACCTTTATTACAAAGAGCTTTTCAAAGGCCCTAAAGAACAGCTCGGAAGAGGGCTATGGCTTAATAGCAGAAATAAAAAAAGCATCTCCAAGTAAAGGACTAATTCGCGAACACTTTATTCCTACAGAAATAGCGCTAGCATACGAAAAAGGTGGTGCATCATGCCTCTCCGTACTTACGGATGAACCATTCTTCCAAGGTAAAAATGAGTTTTTGGCCTCTGTCAGAAAAGTTTCTTCACTCCCAATTCTCCGTAAAGACTTCATGATTGACCAATATCAGATAACAGAATCCCGTTTTCTTGGCGCTGATTGTATTTTACTTATTATGGCTGCTCTTGATGACAAGTTAGCAAGTGACCTTGAAGACTGTGCGCTAGATCTTGGCATGGAGGTTCTAGTCGAAGTTCACAATCAAGAAGAACTCGAGCGAGCTCTTAATTTGAAGACGGATTTGATTGGTGTAAATAATCGAAATTTAAAAACAATGGTTACTGATCTTTCGACTACCGAAGACCTTGCTTCTTTAGTTCCCAAAAACAAACTCTTAATTTCTGAAAGTGGTCTAAATACCGTTAACGACCTGAGCAGAATGGCAAATGCAGGAGCCAGATGTTTTCTAATTGGGGAGTCATTAATGCGTCAGCAGGACTTAGAAACTGCCACTCGTTTAATATTATCAAAACCTAAAACTTAAAAATATGGAAAACAATATAAGATGTCTCAACTAACACACTTTGATAATGATGGGAATGCTGTCATGGTCGATGTATCCGCTAAACTTGAGTCGCATCGAAAGGCTACTGCTTGTGCGACTGTCGTGATGCAAACAGAAACTATGAAGTTGATATTAGATAAAGGTGTCAAAAAAGGAGATGTGTTATCGGTTGCGAGACTAGCAGGGATAATGGGAGCAAAAAAAACTCCTGAATTGATACCCTTGTGCCATCCATTAGCTTTAAGTTCTGTTGAAATATTATTAACATGCGATAGGAATACTAATTCAATTGAGATTATCTCAAACTGCAAAGTTACTGGCCCCACAGGAGTTGAAATGGAAGCGTTAACTGCCGTTAGCATCGCTGCACTGACAGTATATGATATGTGTAAAGCAGTGGATAGAGGAATGCGCATAACAAATATTCGTCTCACTAGTAAATCTGGGGGTAAGTCAGGAGATTGGATTGAAGACTAAACCTTTAATGAAAGTTGATGAGGCAAGAAGTCGTATATTAGCATCCATGCCTTTAATGCCTGGAGAAGAAATATCTATAATTAATGGCTTAGGACGTGTCACTCATAGTGATATAATTTCTCGACGAACCCAGCCACCAGTAGCCCTCTCTTCTATGGACGGCTATGCTGTACGTTTTTCTGATGTTCAAAAAATACCAACTAAATTAATACGCGTTGGAAGCGCCCCAGCAGGAGGGGCTTATTCTAACACCCTAAATGACAACGACGCTGTAAGAATTTTTACAGGTGGCCCGGTTCCAGATGGTGCTGATACAATTATCATTCAAGAGAATGTTAAGGCAGAAAGTGAAAATGATGGTGCTACTATAATAGTCAATAAAAAACCGATAAAAGGGCAATATATCCGTTCCGCAGGACTAGATTTTCAAGAAGGCGAGCTTGGAATAAAGGCAGGGCGTAAATTAACTGCTCGTGATATAGGGCTGGCAGCAGCTATGAATGTCGCTTGGGTGTCAGTCAGACGACGCCCAAAAGTAGCTATTCTTGCAACAGGAGACGAAATCGTTCGTCCTGGTGATAATATAAACCCTCATCAAATTGTTAGTTCAAATAGTTATACGTTAGCGGCACTAATCAAAGCCGCTGGCGGCGAACCCATAATTCTGGGAATAGCCCCAGATACTATTGAAGGTATTCAGTCGTTCTTTGAAACCAGAATAGGCGCGGACCTAATAATTACTACCGGTGGCGCATCAGTTGGACAACACGATCTTGTTCAAAAAGCATTAGCAAAAGATACTTTTGGCGCAAGTGGGCTAGATATAGATTTTTGGCGAATAGCAATGCGTCCAGGAAAACCCATGATATTTGGTCGTATAAATGACACGCCAATGTTAGGTCTACCAGGTAATCCCGTATCTACGATGGTTTGCGGCCTTATATTTGTTAAGCCTGCTATTAGAAAAATGCTTGGAGCCGATATCACAAATGACAATACAACGAAAGCATCCTTACTCGAGGCGTTGCCAGAAAATGACGAGCGACAAGATTATGTTAGGGCCATTTACTTTATCAATGACGCTGGAAGCAAAGTAGTTAAGGCCTTTGATCGTCAAGATAGTTCTATGATGAAGTTTCTTACACATTCGAATTGCTTAATAATTCGTCCCCCCTTTGATCGTAGTCATATCGTTGGTGATGAAGTAGAAATCCTAGAGTTTGAAGAAGGGTTTTAAAGGGAATAATTTTCATTTTCATAGATCACACTGGTAATGAAGATTATTATTTTGATGCACTTATTTGACTATTAAATATAGCGAAATACTGTGGAGCTATAATATCTAAATAATCCTGAGGTTAAATTATGGACAATGAAGGCGAAGCCACTTTAGAGGCCCGCATCCCCTCCCCAGATCCGTTTTGGTTGAACCAAATTTCGGAAGAAATCTTAGAACCAGATCTTCCTATCATAGATCCTCACCATCACCTCTGGGATATGAAGGGTAAAAGGTACCTATTAGAAGATCTACTTGAGGACGTTAATAGTGGGCACAATATCGTCGCTACCATTTTTCTTGAATGTGCATCAATGTATAGAAAAGATGGCCCACGCCATATGCGTCCTATTGGCGAAACCGAATTTGTTAATGGTATTTCCGCCATGAGTGCAAGCGGTAAATATGGGAAAACAGCAATATGTGCTGGCATTGTTGGCTTTGCCGACTTAACCATGGGGGCATCTGTAGAAGAGGTACTAATCGCACAAGTTTCGGCAGGCAACGGCCGATTTAAAGGCATTCGTTATGGTGCTGGGTATGATACAAGCACAGCTATCAATAATAGCCATACAGATCCTCCATCCGGTTTATACAATGATACAATATTCAGAGAAGGCTTCGCAAAACTAAGACAGTTCGATTTATCATTTGAAGCTTGGTTATACCATACACAAATCCTGGACGTCGTCTCTCTAGCGGAGGCATTTCCAGATCAAAAAATCGTTCTCAACCATCTTGGCGGCCCAATAGGAATTGGTCCTTATGAGGGCAAACAGAAAGAAGTTTTTGACAAGTGGAAAAGGTCGATAAACGCTCTTTCAAAACACTCTAATGTATACGTTAAACTTGGAGGCTTAGGAATGGTTCTCAATGGTTACCAATTAGATAAGCGTGAAACGCCTCCATCATCAATAGAGCTCTCAGAGCTATGGCGTCCTTATTTTGACGCGACAATCGAAGCGTTCTCTCCAAAGCGCTGTATGTTTGAGAGTAATTTTCCTGTAGATAAAGTAACCTCAAGTTATGCTGTGTATTGGAATTGCTTCAAAAGAATTACCCAGAACGCAAGCAAGGAAGAAAAACAGTTCCTTTTTCATGATACAGCAAATCAGTTTTACAAACTAGATTTGTAAATAGTCGCACCTTATAGAAAAATTGCTCTAACATTCGTTAAATTATACATCAGCGCCACAAAGCCTCTTAGTGGTGACCTAGATGTTGCTATATGATTGACTTAAGATAAAAATCAAAGTAAAACGTAGAAGATGTTTACTCTTTGTTCTATATATGAGGTTTTGGAATGTTGACAAGAAAACAACACGAACTGCTCATTTTTATAGAAAAACGTCTTAAAGAAGAACAAATTTCACCTTCTTTTGAAGAAATGAAAACTGAACTAAATCTAAAATCAAAATCCGGGATACATCGTTTAGTGTCTGCCCTAGAAGAGCGCGGCTTCGTACGCAGGCTTGCAAATAAAGCAAGAGCCCTAGAAATATTAAAAACCACGTCAATCGAGACTAGCCCAAAAACTATACACTCAGTAAATCGTAATAATGAAACAAAAGGGTTTATTCCAAATGTGATACCTGGGAACTTCCCTAAGTCAACTAACCAGCTAAATAAATCAGCCGATACTTCCATCGAGCTTCCATTGTATGGGAAAGTAGCGGCAGGGTATCCAATACAAGCTCTAGCCGACGAGACTAATAAAATAACCGTCCCATCCAATCTAATAGGCACGGGGGAACACTATGCTCTTGCGGTCGAGGGAGACTCAATGATTGATGCGGGAATTTTTGATGGGGACACAGCTATCATAGAAAGATGCCAAACTGCTGAAAATGGTAAGATAATAGTAGCTCTAGTCGACGAAAGTGAGGTGACGCTAAAGCGACTAAGAAGGAAACATCATGCAGTAGCACTTGAGCCAGCAAACCCAAATTATGAAACGCGTATATTCGGACCAGATCAAGTACAAGTGCAAGGACAACTCGTAGGCTTAATCCGAAAATATTGATTTACGGTCAGACTAACTATATCGAACCAGATAAATCCGCACTTAATTTTAGCAATATAATAAACCACATTTTTTTGCGTGCTGTAAGAAAAACTAGTTGAATTACGTATTAATTATTCAGTCAACGCTATCTTTTTGCTATAAAACCATACCTTTAAATAATATAAAAAGAAATAGCTTTTCATGACTATAATCACACGTTTTGCTCCTTCTCCGACCGGGTTGCTGCACATAGGTGGAGTGCGAACAGCACTGTTCAACTACTTATTCGCCAAAAGATTTAGTGGGAAGTATCTAGTACGGATAGAAGACACAGATAGAGAACGGTCAACTAAACAGGCGACAGAAGCAATAATAAATGGTCTTAAGTGGTTAGGTTTGTCGGGAGATGAGCTCCCGATTTTTCAGCATAAGAATATTAAACGACACCAAGATGTAGCTAAAACACTAATTGATACGGGAGCAGCATACTACTGCTATTGCTCCCCTCAAGAACTTCAAGAGATGCGAGAGAAAGCTCTTAAAGAGGGAAAGAGGAGCCTATACAACGGTTGCTGGAGAGATCGCTCACCAGCGGATGCTCCAAAGGGCGTTAAACCAGTCATTCGATTAAAAACCGATCTAGTAGGCGAAACACTAATTAAAGACCTGGTTCAAGGTACCGTAAGAGTTGAAAATGAATTAATAGATGATTTTATATTATTGAGGGCGGATGGCTCCCCTACCTACATGCTTTCTGTGGTCGTTGATGATCATGATATGCAAATTAGTCATGTAATACGGGGAGATGACCACTTAAATAATGCTTTCAGACAAACACAGCTATTTAAAGCGATGGGCTGGACAATACCAGTATTTGCTCATATTCCTCTTATACACGGTTATGATGGTACTAAAATGTCGAAACGTCACGGAGCTCTTGGTGTAGAAACCTATCGTGACCTAGGGTACCTCCCAGAGGCATTATGTAATTATCTTTTAAGGCTTGGTTGGAGCCATGGGAATGATGAAATAATTAGCAGGGAACAAGCTATTAAGTGGTTTAATTTCGATAACGTTGGGCAATCGCCGTCCCGATTTGATTTAGACAAATTGAATAATACAAACAGTATATACATAAATAATTACAATGAAGTTGACCTCGCCTACATAGTATTAAAAGAACTTGAAAAACGTCCGGACCTAATATTTACGTCGGATACTAAAGGCAGAATTTTCTCAGGAATTGGAGGCTTAAAGCAAAGGGCTAAAACTATTGAAGAACTGTCAAATAATGCTACCTTTTACCTAGCTAAACCCCCAATACCAATGGATTCAAAAGCTTTAGAAATTCTAGATAAAGAATCCTTACATCTGATTTATGGCCTATTGAAAACTCTAAAACTGATAGACAAATGGTCAGAGACCAATATAGAGTCTGCCATAAAAATTTACGCAGAGGAATGCGGTGTTAAGTTGGGTAAAGTAGCGTTACCACTTAGGATAGCTTTAACGGGGGCCACTACATCGCCAAGTATATTTGAGGTAGTTAGTATTCTAGGATGGGATGAAGTCAGTCTTCGCATTGACTCTGTTTGCCGAAAATCAAATATCTCTGTACAATAAAACTATTGTACATTGTTTTAAAAACAATAGTGAAGTTTACAAAGGAATGCCGCTAATGAACGAGAAAAACTCAGGAACGTTCACACTGATCAATGATAAAACTGGAGACAAATATACATTACCCATAATTAGCGGAACCACAGGACCGGATGTAATTGATGTTCGCCGCCTCTATAGCGAGACAGATCACTTCACTTTTGATCCAGGTTATACCTCGACAGGTTCATGCGAATCTAGCCTAACCTACATAGATGGGGATAGAGGAATTCTGTTGCATAGAGGATACCCCATAGAAGAGCTTGCAGAGCAAAGTAATTTTCTTGAACTCGCACACTTGTTACTCTTTGGGGAACTTCCCAACCAAAAGGAATCTGAAAAGTTTGTGCACGACATCACCTACCACACGATGCTTCATGAACAGTTAATGAACTTCTATAGAGGATTTAGGCGAGATGCTCATCCAATGGCAATAATGTGTGGAGTTGTAGGCGCATTATCTGCATTTTATCACGACTCTACCGATATAAACGATGCTCATGCACGAATGGTTGCCTCTTATCGGCTGATTGCTAAAATGCCGACAATAGCCGCTATGGCCTATAAATATTCGCTGGGACAACCATTTAATTACCCGCAAAATAATTTAAGCTATGCTGAAAATTTTTTGCAGATGCTCTTTGCGGTACCGTCAGAAGAATATAAAATCAATCCTGTTCTGGCTCGGGCGATGGATAGACTTTTAATATTACATGCGGATCATGAGCAAAATGCCTCGACATCGACTGTCAGATTAGCCGGGTCGTCTGGAGCGAACCCATTTGCCTGTATAGCAGCCGGGATTGCATCCTTATGGGGCCCCGCACATGGAGGAGCGAATGAAGCAGTTTTGAATATGTTAACAGAAATTGGGCATAAAAGCCGAGTGAGTGAATTTGTAAAAAAAGCAAAAGATAAAAACGATCCATTCCGATTAATGGGTTTTGGTCACAGAGTTTATAAGAACTATGATCCGCGTGCTAAAGTGATGATGCAAAGTTGTCATGAAGTCTTGGATGACCTTGGAATTGATGATCCACTTTTAGAGTTAGCAATGGAATTAGAAACTATTGCTCGAGAGGATGAATATTTCATAGAACGGAACCTATACCCAAATGTCGACTTCTATTCCGGCATAATACTAAAAGCTATGGGATTTCCGTCGAGCATGTTCACCGTATTATTTGCTGTGGCAAGGACTACAGGTTGGATAGCACAGTGGAAGGAAATGATTGAAGACCCTACACAAAAAATTGGCAGGCCGCGCCAGCTATATACGGGTCCAACCGCGCGAACTTATACACCCCTGGAGCAAAGATAATGAGTTTATATTAACCGATATCTGTCATAACTTTGCTTTGTACAAGTATGCTTTAAGCGACAAAAATGTCACAGCAGGAAGATGGAAAACTTCTAGTTCACTAATGTGGATTGACTTATAATCGGTAACGCTTTAGCTACCGGAACAGTTTGGAAAATAAAATAGGAATTTGGTCGAAACTTTGAGCTTCGAAGATTTAGGGTTAAGTAGTCATCTAATAAGCGCTGTTGCTGATGCTGGCTATTCAACACCAACACCAATACAAGAAAAATCCATACCAGTTGTTTTAATGGGTAGAGACGTATTAGGTTGCGCTCAAACAGGCACAGGTAAAACAGCCTCATTTACATTGCCGATGATAGACATTCTTGCTGCTGGTCGGGCAAAAGCAAGAATGCCAAGGTCTCTAATATTATGTCCAACTAGAGAACTGGCCGCACAGGTTGCCGATAATTTTGAGACTTATGGAAAAAATACTAACCTAACTATGGCTTTGTTGATAGGAGGAGTTACTTTATCAGAACAAACACAAAAGCTTGATCGAGGCGTTGATGTTCTAATTGCAACCCCTGGACGACTTTTGGATCATTTTGAACGAGGAAAAATACTCTTAAACGATGTTAAAATTCTAGTCATAGACGAAGCAGACCGAATGTTGGACATGGGTTTTATACCAGATGTTGAAAAAATAGTCTCTTTACTGCCACGAATACGCCAAACTCTTTTTTTCTCAGCTACATTAGATAAAAGCATCCAGAAACTGGCTGATTCTTTTTTAATTAACCCAAAAGAAATAACCGTAGCACCCTCGTCTTCTGCGGCCGACACTGTTACGCAAAAAATCATCTACACTCAAACCAAAGGTAAGCGCGAAACTTTACGCAAATTGCTAGACAGGGAAACAATAAGTAACGCAGTAATATTTTGTAACCGTAAACGCGATATTGGTATTTTACATCGATCATTAATCAAGCATGGGTATGATGCTGTGGAACTCCACGGAGATCTTCCGCAGGCCGCGAGGACAGAAACACTCTCAAAATTTAAAAATGGAGCGTTCAAACTATTAGTAGCAAGCGATGTGGCGGCGAGAGGCCTAGATATAGCAGGGCTTAGTCATGTATTTAATTTTGATGTCCCAACAAATGCTGAAGACTATGTTCATCGAATTGGTAGAACTGGTCGAGCNGGAAAAGAGGGTCGAGCCTTTACACTTGCTCTGCCCGATGATGAAAAATATCTACAGGCAATCATTAAACTTACTAAAAAAACTATCGAGGTAGAACCCTCATTTATTCAACAAGACCATGATTCCGATAATATGCCTTACCATCCAACCGAACCCCAAAAAGCTACCCACAAAAAAACAAGACGCAAGGATAGACTTCCCNTTAATGAGGGAAAAAACTCGAAAAATTCAAGCAGGTCACTTAACAACTTTGGTGAACANGTGCCCCCACCAGTCAAACCCAATTCTTCTAAGGTGGGCATGGGAGACCATATACCAGCCTTTCTTCTACGCTAAATAGATGATGCGTGACAGATAAACAGGGCACGAATACTGAAACTCTATTTGTATAATTGAAGGGTTGTGATCGCATTAGAAACGGCGGCTTGCGCAGGGTCAATTATTCTAATGCCCAAGTAGTCCTCAAGTGGGATACGGTAGCGAGCCATCCCTGCACACCCAAGTATTAAAACGTCAGCTCCCTTTTCATCTCTTAGTTTAGCACCAACCTGTTTTAAACGGTCAAAGGTCTCTGTTTCTTGACTTAGTCCAGTTACGCCAATTCCAATAGCAATATCACCAGCTAGCCTAGCTTCTAAGCCTAATGAACGAATATACCTTATATGGCGTTGTATTGAGCCTTCTAATATGGCGATAATTCCATAGTTATTTCCGCATAATAGAGCTGTTAAAATAGAACTCTCTGCTATCCCAAATATTGGCTTTTTGGTTATCTCTCTTGCACTGAATATCCCTGGGTCTGAAAAGCAAGCTATAACAAAGGCATCGGCAGAAGCCTCATTATCCCTTATTAAATCTATCAATTGTATTGCTACTCGATCTGCATGTTCTTGACATTCAATACCAGGTGGACCCTTCGGATTAGTAATACTTACGATCGAGGTATCAGTTAGTGCGCGAAATGGATTGAATGCCTTATCCATTTCAAATGTCACATCTTCCGTGCTGTTTGGATTTATTACAACAATACGTTTTCCCATTTTCTTCTCCTAATTAGCTACTAATCCTTTATCTACTATCTCAAAAACATCACTAGATACTTTTTCTATATTAATAATACGTTGCAATTGCTTTATCATCAGATTTTGCCGGTTCATCGTATGTGAACGCCATCTAGTTAAAGGAATAGCTAACCTTGCAGCGACTTGGGGATTCATAGAATCCAGAAAGATGACATAGTCCGCAAGCATTTTATATCCCTTGCCATCTGAACCATGAAAATTTATAGGGTTGTTAGTCGCGAAGGTACCAATTAAGGAGCGGACGCGATTTGGATTAGTTATATCGAATTCCGGAGTACTCACAAGCCCACTCACTCTCTCAAAAGTTATAGGCAGTGTAGATGATGCGTTCAATGCGAACCATTTATCTAGCTCTAAAGGTTTTCCTTGCCATTTCTGAAAGAAATTTCCTAACCCTTTTTCACGTTGTATGCAATCGATGTCATTCAATGCATTTAANCCAGCTATGGTTAAGGTCATAGAATTAGCTCCTATGGCTTGTTTATANGCCAGCTCTAATAACTCTAAATCTCTAGTGGCAGTCATATAGCTTAAGCAAACAGACGCCAATGAACGACGCCCCATAGCAGTTGTCGATAAATCAAAATTGGAGAGACCATTCAGCATTTTGTAATACATATCAACAAAATAGTCCTTCAACTCACCTCCCAAACAATTTATTACATGCGACCGTACAAGATGGATGTTAACTATATCTATAACTTCCATCCTTTGTGCTAGGTCATTTTCAGATGGTAACTTCAATAGTTCCGCCCGTAATGCTGGTTCTAATTTTTCATTCAAAAGAATTTCTTTAATACCCGTCACGTATTGTTGATCAAGATTAATATTTGCTTCTGACTGCGTCAGCGCAATTAAGCCCAAGATCAAACGAGTAGAGTATTCTTGCCCTGCATCCCAAGCCACAAATGGATCTTTTTCCTGTGTCATCAAAATGTATAAGTCATGATCACTCAACTGTACTTTTAATTTAACGGGTGATGAAAACCCCCGAAAAAAGGCGGGAATAGGCGCATTGGGTATATCTCGAAAAACAAAAGTTTCTTTTTTATTATTAATTTCTAATAACTGACGATTATCACTTTTTCGATGATCATTCGTTAGCTTCAATAAATAATCTTTTCCNGTTTTGTCGATTAAACCCATCTCTAAAAAAATCGGCAACGGTTTTTTTCTTTTTTGATCCGCTGTTGGGTGATTTGTTTGTTTAACTTCTAATTCAAATTTTTCATGTTTTTGATCGAAAGAGAATACAATTTCTATTTCAGGTGTTCCCGACTGAGTGTACCATAACATCATCTCAGATAAGTCTTTACCCGAGGCGTCTTGCATACACGAAAGNAAATCCTCACAAGTCGCAGCTTTCCCATCATGTCTATCGAAATAAAGAGTTAATCCTTTTCTAAAATTATCTTCCCCTATGATNGTATGGATTAANCGGACTATTTCAGCTCCTTTTTCATAAACTGTTAANGTGTAAAAATTATTAATCTCTATATAAGATTGTGGGCGCACAGGATGGGAGGTAGGTCCTGAGTCCTCCGTGAACTGAAGTGATCGAAGCAGCCGCACATCTTGTATTCTTTGTACTCCNTTAGAGTGCATATCGGCGGTAAATTCTTGGTCTCTGAATACAGTCAAACCCTCTTTAAGGCTTAATTGAAACCAGTCTCGACAGGTCACCCTATTACCGGTCCAATTATGAAAGTATTCATGAGCAATTATTGACTCAATTCGGNGAAAATCTATGTCAGTGGCTGTATCTGTATCTGCTAAAACGTAACGACTATTAAAAATATTTAAGCCTTTATTTTCCATAGCTCCCATATTGAAGTGGCTCACAGCTACTATCATGAATAAATCTAAGTCGTATTCTAAACCAAATCGTTGTTCATCCCATGCCATGGCATTTTTAAGTGCTAGCATTGCATGACCGCAACGAGACTCTTCTCCTTGCTCAACATAAATTTTAAGGCATATATTTTTACCNGACATTGTTTCAAAACTGTCTTCCACACACCCTAAGTCCCCGGCCACCAGAGCGAATAAGTATGAAGGTTTTGGAAATGGGTCTTCCCATATAACGAAATGCCGTCCATCATCTAACCCTCCATAATCAATAAGATGACCGTTAGATAAAAGTGTCGGATAGGATACTTTATTAGCTATAATTTTTGTTTTAAAGATCGTAAGAATGTCTGGTCGATCTGGAAAAAAGGTGATTCGCCTAAATCCCTCAGCCTCGCATTGAGTACAATACATACCTTCCGAAAGATATAATCCTTCTAAAGCGTTATTTTTATGAGGAAAAATTTTGCTGACTATTTNCAATACAAAATTACTACCAACGTCCTGTATAATTAGTAATTTTTCGCCTAGATGATATTTACTGGTGCTAATTTCCTCTGNATCAAGTTGAAGTCGCAATAATNTCTGATCTTCGCCATTTAAGATCAAAGGCTCATTATTTTCACAAATTAAAGAATTCCGACAGCCCGTCAATTTAGAGGTGACTATGGTATATTCCTCGCCAATATTGAACTCGAGTTCAATAGACGTTATTAAGTATTTTGGCGGCTTATAATCCACCAATTTGATAACTTCGGGTTGATCGGGAGAGCTCATACCGTATCGGTCAATTTGCCATCCAGCCACCGTCTACCATGAGATTTTCACCGGTTATGTAGGACGCTTCATCACTTGACAGAAAGATCACAGCAGATGCAACATCTTCAGACCGCCCCAACCTAGGCCACGGCGTTCTACTGTGGCTGTATGAAATAGCATCCTCTGATATCGCTGCGCCACTCTTTCCTGTTAAAATTTTTCCAGGTGCTACTGCATTACAAACTATACCGAACTCAGCATAATCGCCCGCTATCTGTCTAGTCATATAAACCGCACAAGCTTTACTAACACCGTACGCAAAATCATTTGGTGCTCGTATCATCCCATGCTGAGAGGATATATTCACAATTCTGCCTCGTACTTCGTTATCTTTTGAAGCTGCCTGTTTGAGCATCTGTTGTACCGCCCGTTTGCAGCCAAAAAACATGCCCTTAGCACCAACAGCCATCACACGATCCCATTCTTCCTCCGTAGTATCCAGCAAAGCTGCGCGGCCATGGGCGGCGGCATTATTGATAAACACATCTAACGAACCAAACCTTTTTACCGTTTCAGCAACCAATTTATCTACATCAATCCATTTTGTGACATCTGTTTTGATAAAAACTGACTTGCCGCCAACGTTGATTATAGTTTTTACGGTGTCGGTGCCTCCCTCAAGCGGNTTCTCTCTGATATCTGCAACAACAACAATAGCTCCCTCATTAGCTGCTTTTATAGAGATGGCCTTACCGATTCCCGATGCACCACCAGTTACTATGNCAACCCTACCCTTCAAACGCATTTTTTTTATTTACCTTCCTGACACACACTCCTGGCTTATGCTGTCTTTAAAGCTTTTTCGTCTTTATTACTCGTTGTGTACGCCATACTACAATGAAGAGCACAATACGGTCGTCCCTCAACTATTCTATCTCCACAGAATTTAAAATCTGGTGATCTTGGGTCTCCTATTGGCCAAGAACACTTATTCTTATCCCAATGCGCAAATGTTAAAGGTGAAAATTTTCGTCGTTTTGGTTCAAATGGCTTATCCGAGCGTACTATTGGTGATTGCCTTTTTGGCAAGCCCATCCGGTGCACTTTACCTACAACGGCATTTCGTGTCACACCCAATTTTAACCCTATTTGAGTAATTGACAGACCTTGCCCCCACAATTTCTTGAGTTGCACAAGACGTTCCTCAGTCCAAGCGCTCACAACCGCATCTGCCATCATTAATCTCCTTATTAATATTGTCGTTAAAAAACTATATAGACCTAAGATGCCCAATTTTCTACATACAGTGCCCAAGCATTCTTACGCTACTAAATCCTGTGTAGTGTTGCAATATTAATAGGCCAAAAAAGTGTTTCTTTTTTAATTTTTCTGTGGATAACTTCTAACAAGCATTCCAGAATACTAATTATTAACTACGAACTTTAGGTATGANAATAATTACAACAAGAATAGCAAGAATGCCCAATGAAGACATAACTGTTAAGGCAGTTTGAGCTCCAATTTTATCTGCCAACAATCCAAGGTTCAATAATCCTATCGGTGCGCATCCGATACAAACCGATAATAACCCCATCAAACGACTTCTAGCTTCTTTGGGGGCTAACAGAAGTACTAGCGTACTTTGCATAGCACCAAATCCTGCCATACCAAGTCCAGATATAAATAAGACAGANACTGCTAGGCCATAAAAACTAGCAAAAGATAAACAAAAAATCCCAAAAACAAATATTAATGAGCCGTACAGGTAAATGCGCTTAAACCAAGTAGGCCGCACTATAAACGCGACCACTAATGCCCCAATAAACGCTCCTGCTCCTTCAGAGGCTGAAAGAATACCAATAAGTGCTGGTTCCACTTCGTAAACAGAACGTCCAAGTACAGGGACCATTGAGGCATAGGGGAAACCACATATATTTAAGATTATGGTAATGAGATACACTCCGATTAATTCTGGTGAGTTCCGGACTATATCCACCCCCTCTTTTAACATCTTCAGATACGGTTCTATCTCCCTTTTAATCACTGCTGTCTTGAGAATTAGGGTCATTGATATGAAAACACAAAGTAAATATGCTGTCGCGGATATAAAAAACGCCCCCTCCAGGCCCATAAGGCCATAAACAACACCACCAGCAAATGGGCCTATCATTCGAGTAACGTTATTTGTCGCTGAATCTAGTGAAATACCCCTCCCTAAATTTTCAACACCAGCAAACTCCCCCACTAGTGTTCTTCTAACAGGATAATCTAGAGTCCAGCAGCTACCGTTTATAAAAACACAAACCAAAATAATCCATATTTCAATTACTTCCCAGAAAGCCATCAGCGCCATTGCGCCACTAGAAAAAGTCATAAGTATAAACCCAGCAAGCAGAAGGTATTTTCTGTTAGTTTTTTCGGCTATTGGTCCAATAAAACTTCCAAATAAGGCCAAGGGAAGTTGCCGAGCTATCGTCATAACAGCTACAAGCAAAGCTGAACCTGTAATCTCAAAAACAAAAATACCAATAGCCAGCATTTCTAACCACCGCATTGTATTAGCTAAAAGACCTACTGCCCAAACTCTCTTAAAGCCCGGATCCTTTAGCAAACTAAGTGGGTTATCATTAGCCATTCAATATTACTCTTCAATCTCTTCTTAATTCATAGCCATTGCCGAAATAATACCTACTTATGATCAGCCAAAACTCCAGTATCTTTGCGAACCTTTAAAACTAACTTCCCAGTAGTTTTTCTGGTAACCACAACGCTAAAGCGGGAAAAATCATTACAAGAGCAAGGACAATAATATCTAATAAAATAAATGGAANCACACCTCTATACATATGGCCTAGGGTAATTTCGGATGGAGCAATTGCCCTAAAATAGAAGATGGCGCCAGCCATAGGGGGCGTTAAATAACTCGTTTGCTTTACCACCAAAAAGAGAACTGCAAACCATACAAGATTAAAACCAAAACTTTCAATTAATGGAAANCCTATTGGAACAATTATTAAGATTATCGATAANCCATCCAAAACAAACCCTGCNANAAAAACTAAACCNAGTATCAATAANAAGGTGCCCCATGCCCCTAACTCCCAGAACNCTAAAATAGATCTAATTGCATCAAAGCCACCCGACGATAGAAACACACTCGCAAACATAGTTCCCCCAACGACAATCGTTAAAATCATTGCCGTAACCTCAAGTGTTTTTAACATTGCCTCCATCAATATGGTTTTTGAAAATGTTTTATAACAAATCGTTAAAAATACAGTTCCAATTGCCCCTACTGCGGCTGCTTCCGTTGGGACAGCCACTCCCATCATTATACTACCTAAGACGGCAATTATTAATATTAGTGGCGGAAATAATGCCACTCCAGTCAGTTTTAATTTATCCCCTAGAGTCAGGGTATCCTCTTCAAACGGAATACTTGGTCCCGAACTTGGATCCAAATAGCATCTAACAATGATATAGAAGATGTAAAGGAATGCCATCAAGAGGCCAGGGATGAACATCCCAATAAACATATCACCCAGAGACATTTCAGATACAGCCGCCAAAATAATCACTACAACAGAAGGTGGGATGATAGCTCCCAACGATCCCCCTGCCGTTATAGTTCCCGAAATTAGTTCTTTATTGTAACCGTGTCGCAACATAACCGGTGTTGCCAATAATCCAACTACTGTCTCCGTCGCCCCTATGACGCCGCTGCAGGCAGCAAAAATGACACACATCACAATAGTGCCCACTGCCAAGCCACCTGGGAGCCTTTTTGTCCAAATATGGATAGCTTCGAATAAACGTTCTGCCGTACCCGATTTTTCCAGCATATTCCCCATAAAAATGAATAACGGAACAGCAGCTAAAATTGAAGCGCCTGTTATATCATCTATTTTATGCATAAAAACAAAATATGCATTCTCTTCAAATCTAATAAGACCAAAAACAAAAGCTGTTGACATCAACGCAAATGCGATAGGGACCCCCAAAAATATCAGGGTCAAAAGCACTGGGAACATCCAAGTTACTATGTCCATTTAACTAACCATTAAAACTTTTAGTATCAATGGCAAACACCGCAGAGCCGGTCTTAATAATCTCAGAAATCAATTGTATAGAAAAAACAACAAAACCAAGAGCTATGGATAAACGCACTGGCCATATCAGCGGGTTCCATCCTGATTCGCCAGAGGTTTCTCCAACTTTGAAGGCTGTCCAAGCATACTCTATTAATCCTAAAGACACCCAGATTATGAGAGGTGCAATGAAAAATAGTAAAATGCTCAAATCTAATATTTGCTGCACGCGAGTAGGCATCTTTGAATATAAGAAATCAATCCTTATGTGCCCATTATTTCGGGTTACCAATGCTATTCCGAGGGCAAAATGTGCTCCTGTTAACATATAACTTAACTCATAAGCCCAAAAAGTGGGCAAATTGAATGTAAAACGCGCCAAGGCCTCATATGTCATTATTAAACCTAGTGGAAGAACAAGCATCGCAGCGGTCGAACCGACCAAAATGGATATACGATCAATAAGAAGAGCTAAACGTAACATAAAAGATTTTAACACATTAACGATGTGAACTTCGAGTATTTTCGTATTAAATAATATGTATACAAAACTAGAGCTCAACTCAATAAATGCGAAGGGAGTATCCGTGATTAATCTTAAACCAAAAATAGCCTTTTTAGGTACGGGCGGTACGATTTCCTATACTGGACGAGATAGCCTCGATGTTTGGGAATATATGGATTACGGAACACGTTTAAATATATCGGATATACTGAAAAGGTTTCCTGAAGTGGAAGAGGCCGCTGATATTATACCATTCGATGTACGCCAGGTGTCGAGTTCAGGGATACTCCCTGATGACTGGTTAGCTCTTGCTAAAAAACTTCAAGAAGTCGAGCAAAATTCTGCGACTATTGACGGAATAATAATCACTCATGGTACCGCAACCTTGGAAGAGACAGCCTATTTTATCAATTTAACCGCCAAAACAAATCTCCCAATTGTAATTATTGGAGCTCAACGCCCTTCTTCAGGATTTGCAACCGATGCTGGCAGTAATCTTTTATCTGCAATTCGTGTGGCAGCATCCAAGGAGACAAAAGGTTTGGGAGTTATGGTTTTATTAAACGAAGAAATACAGGCCGCCCGAGAAGTTACAAAAACCTCGACCTTGCGCTTGGAGACTTTCCAAACCCCCGATTTAGGAATGCTTGGATATTCTGATCCTGATGGTAAAGTAGCGATATACAGAAAGCCCTCCCGTTTACATACCAATGATACGGAATTTGATATAAGCAATATCTCAGATTTACCGAGAGTTGACATCGTCTCAAATTACGCCGGTGCTGATGGAGTGGCAGTTGACGCGTTTGTTGACGCAGGCGCAAAGGCTATAATTATTTCTGCTCTTGCCCCTGGCTTGCCTGCATCGCTACAAATGGTATCCATAGAGCGAGCCTTAAAAAAAGGTATAATTATAATATACAGCACTAGAGCCGGTAGTGGCAGGGTCCTTCGTAGACAGTCAATGATCGACTCTGGTATTGTTGCAGCAGATAATCTTAATCCCCAAAAAGCACGAGTATTAGCTATGCTCGCGTTGACTAAATCGAATGATCCAGAAGCAATACAAAAGTTCTTCGATCGTTATTAATTAATCTACAAAATAAAGAGGAACAAAATATGAAACGTCAGACCGCAGCGGCAACACTTGCAGATATGCTTGAAAGTTATGGGGTTACCCATATTTTTTATTTACCGGCTGTACTGCGAAGAATGTTAAGAGAAGTGGAACGTGGTACTTCGATTGAACGCATTCACGCTCATTCTGAGGCTGGTGCGGCATATATGGCCGATGGCTATGCCAGAGTAACCGGACGACCTGGTGTTTGTATGGCACAGATTGTTGGTGCCCTGAACTTATGTGCGGGTCTAAGAGATGCACATCTAGCTAAAGTGCCAATAATAGCACTGACAGGTGGACGTGAGTCTAATCATAGGGACCGATGGGCGTACCAAGAGGTCGACGATATGCCCGCCTTTGCACCATATACAAAATTGAATAGCGTAATAGATGATCCCGAACGCCTTCCTGACATGGTTAGGCAAGCCTTCAGAATGGCCACAACAGGGAGCCCTGGCCCAGTGCACCTTCAACTTGCAGGGAATACTGGTCAAGCAATAGAGAATGCTGAAATAAATTATGATCAAGTCACAGAGGTACAGTATGGAAAAGTCCCCCCAGATCGCCCTCGCCCAGACTTAGATAAAGTTAGAGAAGCAGCGGATAGAATATCGCAGGCACATCGTCCAGTAATTGTCGCAGGAGCAGGAACAAAAAATTCTGGCGCTTATGAAGCCCTTCAAAAATTATCTGAATCTTTACAAATTCCAGTAGCTACATCTTTAACAGCGAAAGATGCCATTTTAGAGAGCAACCCCTTATCCGTGGGCGTAGTTGGCACATACTCAAGACGCTCAGCTAATGAAGTGGTCGCAAATGCAGATCTTGTAATTTTTATTGGCACCAGAGCCGGAGGAATGACAACGCATTTTTGGACAATTCCTGCCAAAGGAACATCTACTATTCAAATTGATATTGACCCTGGAGTAAACGGGCGCAATTACCCTACCGATGTATCGATAGTCGGTGATGCCAGAACAGTTCTAGAGTATATGAATGAGCTGAATGTCCAAATCCCTGTTGGTCGTGCTGATTGGATCGAACAAATTACTCAAATTCGAACAGCGTATAAAAATGATTTTATAGATTTGTATAAATCCAATGCGTCTCCTATTCGTCCGGAAAGAATTGTGTTTGAATTATCAGAAGCAATGCCAGAAAATGCCGTTGTTGTAGTAGATACCGGGCACTCAGGTATGTGGATGGGGGGTATGTTTGAACAAAGATATGCTGGCCAGAGTTATATAAGAAGTGCCGGCCACCTAGGTTGGGCCTTTCCTGCAGCAATTGGTGCTAAATGTGGGGCGCCTGATAGGCCAGTAGTTTGCTTTATGGGCGACCTTGGTTTTTGGTATCATATGGCAGAGATAGAGACCGCTGTCAGATGCGGCATCAATACAATAACAATCATTAATAATAACCACTCAGGCAACCAAGCACTTCGGAGTACAGTTAGTCTTTATGATGGTAACCCAACACAAAAATCTGATGAACTTTGGGTTCAAAACAAAACAAATTTTGCAGCGATAGTGCAGAATATGGGTGCGATCGGTATCAGAGTAGAAGTGGCAGACGAAATTGGACCTGCATTTAAAAAAGCACTTAAAATGAACAAACCTGTAGTAATTGATATCGCTACTGATATTAACATTGTAGCACCATTAGCATGGGAGTTATCTGCGTGAGCATCAATGTACTTTGTTTGACAAGTCTACCATCCGAAATACAAGATCAAATAAAGGCAATAGATCCCTCAATAAACCTTAAAATGGCACCTGGATGGTTCGATGATGAGATCAGAGATAGCTGGCCAAAATTTACATGTGATCGTTACTTAACATCTAAGTCTATAGGCTTAAGCTCTAAAACAGAACGTGATGAGTTAATGGATTGGTCAAACATAATGCTTGTCGGTTTTCCTTTCCCTCTAGATATCAAAGCAAGATCTCCAAACCTTAAATGGGTCCATCAACGACCAGCTGGTAGTTCTAATATGTTGCGAGGAGATCTTTGGAAATCGGATATAATAGTAACGTCTTCGCGAGGTTACGCGCATAATTTGCCAATCGCCGAATACACCCTGGCAGGCATTCTACACTTTACAAAAGGTATAAATATTTCTGGCTTGGAAAGAGAGGGTAATAAATTTGACGCTTCAAAATATCAACCCGTACAACTTTCTGGAAAAACCATCTGTATAATTGGCGCAGGTGGAATTGGAAAAGAAGTTGGGCGGCTATGCGCTGCCGTCGGGATGAAAGTTATTGGAACACGGCGCAATTCGGGTTATGTCAGTGATGATTTTGATCAAATATATGCCTCTAAAGAATTGCTAACGATACTGCCAGAAAGTGACTATGTAGCTATTTGCTGCCAATGGACACCCGAAACTGAGAAACTAATCAGTCACGAGGCCTTCGGGGCTATGAAACAAGATACTATTATAATTAATATTGCACGGGGCGAAATCATAGATGAAGCAGCTCTGATAAAAGCCTTAAGCGAAAATAAATTGCGAGGGGTTGTATTGGATGTTTATAGAGGCGAATTTGAACAAATGCCAGATCCATCCTTATGGAATGATAACCGAGTTTTGATAACCCCCCATATTTCAGCCGGGTCCGATATCAACAGTCATAAAGGGAACGATTTATTCATAAGCAATTTGAAAAAATATATCAAAGGAGCCCAACTTGAAAACATTATAAATTGGGAGTTAGGTTATTGATTAGCAACCTCAATTATAACGAATACAGCTGTTGCCATTTTTCTCACTTTGTATCTATGTCTCCAAATTAGATGGTTAATTTTTTTCGCACTGGGATAGATTTGGGGGGTACGAAGATCGAAAGCATAGTATTAGATGGTCAAGGTGGCCAGGTCCTAAGAAAGCGAATACCTGCACCCCGAGGAAGCTATTCTGATACCTTAGTAGCCATATCAGGTTTGGTGCTAGAAGCAGATAGCTTTGCCCAAGAAAAAACAAATGTAGGTCTGAGCATGCCAGGTTCTTTATCAAAAGATACTAACCTTGTGAAAAATGCAAATACAACTTGGTTGATTGGCAAGCCATTGCAATCTGACTTGGAAAGCTTATTGAAACGCCCCGTGCGAATTGAAAATGATGCAAATTGCTTTACAGTGTCAGAAGCTGTAGATGGTGCAGGTAAAAATACGGCTCTTGTTTTTGGAATAATCCTTGGAACAGGAGTTGGTGGAGGGCTTGCTATCAATTCAAGGCCACATCGGGGAATTAACTCTATTGCCGGTGAGTGGGGACACAACCCTCTTCCATGGACACATCAAGATGAGTTAATGTCCAATCAGTGCTATTGTGGAAAAAGNGGATGCATTGAAACATTTTTATCAGGCCCCTCANTGGAGAGGAGTTACAGTCAAAGNACAGGTGNNACGCTTAGTGTTAAAGANNTNGTAGCNGNATCTGAAGCTGGAGATCNAGATGCGAATTATATTTTGGATAAATTTGANAATAACCTTGCGAAAGGATTAGCGCAGGTAATAAATATCCTAGACCCAGAATTNATTATANTGGGNGGGGGGTTATCAAATATNGCNAGATTATACTATAATGTTCCTAAATATTTGGAAAAATTTGTATTCTCCGATTATATAACTACGAAGATTGTTCCTGCACAATATGGAGATGCTAGCGGAGTAAGGGGGGCAGCTTGGCTCTGGAATGATGAAAAATGCAACTAAATTCCTTTGCGCTAAAGTAACGATGTCTATACTTATNCTGAGACTTTAGATGACTTTTTGCCGAGATTGTTTTGCCTGGGACACCAAAAATACCAATTCATCATGTAATTTTTGTGGCTCCCCAAAAGTAGTCAACCATAAGGAAATTTTGAAACTTGCCATTGCACATATCGATTGTGATGCTTTTTATGCAAGCATCGAAAAACGTGATGACAAAAGTTTAATAGGCCAGCCCGTTATTATTGGCGGCGGTTCAAGAGGTGTTGTTGCAACGGCATGTTATATCGCGCGCATTTATGGCATTCATTCCGCTATGCCAATGTTCAAAGCTTTAAGGCTATGCCCGACCGCTACAGTAATCAGACCAAATATGAATAAGTATATCAAGATCAGTAAAGAAATTCGAAAATTAATGTTGGAAACAACACCNATGGTAGAACCTATTTCGATAGATGAAGCGTTTTTAGATCTGTCCGGAACAGAACGCCTTCACCGCTCAACTCCCACAGAAACTCTTGCTCGACTAGCATCTAAAATTTATGACGAATTGGGTATAACAGTGTCAATTGGACTTAGTTATAATAAATTCCTGGCTAAGGTAGCCTCCGATCTGAATAAGCCAAAAGGGTTTAGCCTAATCGGAGAGAAGGAAGCTCGGCAATTCCTATCAGAACGGCCAATCGGGATTATTATGGGTGTTGGAAAAAGGCTTCAGACAAAGTTAAAGAAGGATGGTATTGTGAAAATAAAGGATCTTCAAAAAAAGGATGCCTCTGTATTAGTCGATAAATACGGCAAAATTGGTCAACAGCTAGCAACTTTCTCCCAGGGTATAGATTTGCGAAAAGTCAATCCAGTTTCATCCGTTAAAAGCATATCAACCGAAACTACTTTCGGCACCGATGTAACTGGTCTAGATAATTTGCGTCCGATTTTTTGGAACCTATGTGAAGCGTTATCAAAAAGAATAAAGCAACAGTGTAAAAGTGGAAAAGTTGTTACAGTGAAATTCAAAACATTTGATTTCCAAACTTTCACAAGGCGCAGAACTCTTAAAAACCCAACTCAACTAGCTGAGGTTTTATATCAAGCAACTCGTGAGATTTTAGCCAGAGAATCCGGAAAAAGCTATCGCCTGCTAGGTATTGGTGTAAGCGACCTATATGAAGCAGATTATGCAGACAGAAGCGATCTGTTAGACTTAAACCTAAGCAAAAGCCAGTCGATCGAAAAAACAATAGACTCTATTAGAGAAAAACTTGGCGATGATAGCATTAAAAAAGGCAGNTCATTAAATAGGGATAAAAAAAACCTACTGCGCACTGCCTAATTCAACACGATGGATCTGCTATTTTTTCTATTTTGACTAATTCCATATTTATCGTAAAATCTGANTAATCTAACATTAAGGCGCTGGCTACCCCATTTTCGTGTAGATTTATAGTCATTTCATGACTAGGTGCTGTTTCATCAGACGCCGAAGAAAAAAAAGCCATTCGTATTGGCCAATAGTTAGCAGTCAATATTGTATTTTTTTTGGGCTCTTCCATAGTTTTTTTACGACCAATGACACTACTCACCGATACTGCGGTTTCTAATTGGCTACCATCAAAAACAGGTATCACTAAAAACTTTTTTTGGGCCTTAGCTGCCTCCAGTAAGCTGAATGTATGTCTTGAAGGAAAAACAGTCTTTATCGGTAACTGATATTCTATTTTCTCCGGAATTTGAAANTATACAGTACCCATCTTTTCCTCAGTTGAACGAATGGCTACTCCTTCAATATCGTCTTTTCCTTCCGATAATTTATTAGTTACATAAAATTTATATTTTTTTCCGTCTTTGCTTTCCCAGGTACTGTACTCTGTATCTGTGACTGTTGCAGGCCCCTGTTCCTTCTGGTAACGCATCAGATATCTTTGTTCAACTACCCACCCATCGCAGACGGATCGCCACTCAAAAACCATCCGACCATCAACCTCTACTATTCCAGACGTACTTTTTGAAGTGCCCAAAGCCATTTTATAAAATGCCCTGTGTGGTTGAAAATTATTTTCATTACCACTTGCTATTGGTTGACTGACAAAAGCAGCCAATATTGCTCCAAACAAAAGTTTCCTGACTATACACAAATAAAACAAAACTCTTCTCTATCCTTCAATTAACGTTGGAAAATAGGATCTATATATTTTAGTCAAATTTCGACCAAAGCGTATTTTTTCTAGGGTAAATACAATATTTTACCTTTTAACCCTAATAACAAATAGTTCAACTATATAATAATTTGCATACCATAAATGCTATTCCAAAACTCAAATTTATTCTGGCACAAGATTTGCTAATACTTTGCCGGATAGACGTATTAGGATAACAGGAATGCAAATTAGTCAAAAAACTTCCAAAAATAGAACCTTATCGGCGCGTGAGACCATTGTTACCGCTCGCGATTTGTCTGGAACTATTAATCAGTTAACAAACAGGTTGTCACCAAAAAGCTTATTAAAAATCTATGACCAAAATAATATGGAGCTTGATAAAACTCTAAAATATGCACTTTTAGCAATGGAGGAGGCAGAAAAGCGGATAAAACGGCAGGAAAATCGCATAAAGTATCTCGAGAGCCTGTCTGTGACCGATGAATTGACCCAACTTTTAAATCGTCGGGGGTTTTTGATGCAATTTCGTTATTCACTATCAATATCACGCCGCACAAAAATTGGTGGAGCGGTAATTATTTTGGACTTGGATGGATTCAAAAATATTAACGATAGTTACGGTCATGCCGCAGGAGATAATGTTTTGGAAAGCTTAGGCTCTTGCCTCTCAGCAACAGTTCGCGACACTGATTTTGTTGGCAGAATTGGGGGAGATGAATTTTCAATTTTAATGCCTGGGGCAACGCGAAAAACCGTAACAAGGAGGATCACAAGAATTCATGCGGCTATTAGCGGCCTTAGTTTTCCATGGAACGACAAAAACCTAGCTATCACGGCCAGTATTGGTCGATACGATTATATCAGTACAGAGAAACAGCAAGATATTTTAGATCATGCAGACGCTAATATGTACAAAAAAAAGCTCCGCTAACCAACTTATAGTAAAATTTAAAAAACTTATTAGTCAAAGAAATATTCGATTACATTCTTTTTTCTTCTCTTTATTTCTAAACTGTATTCTCTAGACCTGATTATACGTGTATACGCTATCTATGACATTAATAACCGAACAAACACAACTTGTAGAAGCCTGTCGCAGGCTAGCTAATGAGACATTCTTGTCCATAGATACAGAATTTATGCGAGAGAAAACATATTACCCACAACTTTGTCTTATTCAAATAGCAGGTAAAAAAGAAGCAATTGTTATTGATGCCTTGGCAGAGGACATAAATTTAAATCCAGTGTTAGAGCTAATGGAAAATGAGGCAATCACAAAGGTATTTCATGCTTGTCGCCAAGATATTGAAATATTCTATAACCTTAATCATAAAATCCCGTCACCAATTTTCGATACCCAGATAGGTGCAATGGTTTGTGGTTATGGTGAATCGGTTGGTTATGATAAACTTGTACGACAGATCACTGGTATTCAAATAGATAAATCCTCAAGGTTTACCGATTGGTCATACCGCCCTTTGTCCAAGCAACAAATAAAATATGCATTATCAGATGTTACTCATTTAAGAACAGTATTTGAATCCCTCTCTAGTCAACTTGAGAAAAGTGGTCGCACCAAATGGCTTGAGGAGGAGTTCAAAACTGTACTTAATCCTGAAACCTACAATACACCGCTAGATAAAAGTTGGAAACGGCTAAAGGTTAAGAATGGTCAACCCAGATTTTTAATCTTAATTAGGGAGCTTTGTGCCTTCAGAGAACGCGAAGCTCAAAACAGAAATGTTCCAAGAAATCGGATTATACGTGATGACATTTTATTAGATATAGCGGCGCGATCCCCAAAATCACCCCACGACTTGGCTAAAGTAAGGAACTTAACAAAACAGTTTTCCCAAGGGAAACTTGGTGAGAGTATTTTGAGGGTAGTTGAAACAGCTAATAAAATCCCAGTTTGTGAGGCACCACTGCTTGAAAAAGTGAACAATTTTCAGCACCAAAAATCAGCTCTAGTCGATTTGCTTAAAGTCTTATTAAAGCTAAAATCAGAAGACTTTAATGTAGCACAAAAGCTTATTGCCAATTCCACCGACTTAGAAGCTATAGCAAATAATAATGACGCCAATGTACTAGCTTTAACCGGCTGGAGAAAAGATATTTTTGGAGACGACGCCTTGTTATTAAAGACGGGTAAGATCGCATTATCCGCGTCTAATGGAAAAATCCAACTGATACGACTTTGAAAAAAAGACCAAAATTAAAGATCTAAAGCCCGAAGAATGACTGGGCAATAAAAGGTTTTTTCTAACTGTTCAATCCTGCGTGATATGGCATACCCATTAATCGATTCCAGTTCTGGCGGATATGTTATTTCTATTCCATCTTGTGATTTAGATAACTGAATTTTTTTTAGAATGCCATCTAGGCCGGCGCACAATGTTAAACCTAATCTAATTACTACGCCTATTTTTACCGCTAAGTCCGCACGCTGAGTGGAGATAGTACTTCTCCAATGCTCTGCAACAGGAATGTTTATATTACCATTATATCTGGCTAAAACCGCTAAAGCCATAAACACTCGATCTTCATGCGTTAGGCCTACTGAAGGTATCCGCAAAACTTTTAAGAATGCTTGTTCGCCCCTATAACTGGGATGATTAACCCAAGCAAAATCTGAAAGAATACAGATTGCTTTCAAAAGTCTTTTATCGTCCAAGTCTATTTGAGTGAAAAGTGGTAACACCCAACCTTCTAATTCAGAATCTGTTAGGGTGAAGCGCTGTGAGTTAGAAGCAATCTTTTTACAGCTAATTATCAGCGGGTCCTGCTTTTGTTCCTCAACACTTAATCTGTCATAAACACAACCTTCCCGTAAGCCAAAAGCAGAAAATATAATATTTTTATTTTCACCAAGCTCCAACATTGTCTTTAGAATAAGGGCCGACACTGGCACCCCTTTGATTCTCTTTTTCGAGACCCCTCTCATTTTTTCGAGCTGAGTAATGTTAGAGTCACTGATAGCATTTAAAAACGTTATTGCGGGAGCCCCTATCATTCTATAGCCATGAATAATGTGGAGTGGATAGTATATGGAATGCATATGCATCCGAGCCAAGTTTCTCCAGGCACCACCGACAGCAAATAAAGACTTCTCTTTGAAGCAGGGCAACCAAGGCAGATTCAATAAATTTTCATTTATTGTCTTTTGAATCTCCAACCGTGAAGTTTTAGTTAACGACCCAAACCTCAGCACGCCTAGAGGTAAACTAATCTGGTTCCTTATACGCCCTTCACTCACATTTATTAACTCGAGACTACCTCCCCCCAAATCAGCTACTATCCCATCTAGTTTTGGAAAAGCACTGATAACCCCTAAAGCAGAGAGTTTTGCTTCTGCTTGTCCAGACAATATTTTAATCGGAAAACCGAACTGGTGTTTCAATTTCCTTACAAAGGCCGTTCCATTACTAGCATCACGCAATGCAGCCGTAGCTATAACCTCGAGAGACGAAAGTTGCATTTGTCTTGCTAGTTCAGTAAACCTTGCAATATTTGCTACAGCCAATGAACAACCCAATTCAGAAAGACTGCCAGTCTGGCGGATTTCTGACCCAAGTCCACACAAAACCTTTTCATTGAAAAGTGGCAAAGGAACCCTAGCTGAATCCTCATAGACAACCAACCGGATCGAATTAGATCCGATATCTAAAATCCCCATTCTTTTTGATGAATTCGGGGCTCTTTCCTGACTATTTAATATATTTGACACGCAGTTGGCGTTCACCTTAAATTACCCAGGCACAGAAAAAGAGTTGTCATTCATGGCGCTTCCCATTCCAGATAAACTAGGGTTTGTCATAAAGTATTCATAAGCAGAAAACTTTTCTTTGGGCTCAGATAAGCGCAAATAACTCCCATCTTCAAGAAGCGACCACGAATTAGTCGTGTCTTTAAGATTACTTACCATTATTTCCTCTAGAACTTGACGCCGTACAGTTAGATTTTCAATAGGAATAAAATGTTCTAACCGCCTATCCAGATTCCTAGGCATCAGATCCGCTGAGGAGATATATATTAATGAACTTTTGGAAGGTAATGCCTCTCCATTCCCAAAACACATCACTCGAGAGTGCTCAAGAAAACGACCAACAATACTTTTTACTGCTATGTTCTCTGATAGTCCTTTAACTCCTGGTCGTAGACAGCAAATCCCCCTAATAATCAAGTTAATTTTTACACCTGAATTAGAAGCTTTATAAAATAGATCTATTAATTGTGGATCAACCAATGAATTCATTTTTGCCCAGATTGCACCTGGTTTGCCTGCCAATGCATAAGCGATCTCGCATTCAACTAAAGATGAGATTCGTTCTCGCGACGACAGAGGTGACATGAATATTTTTTCCAGCTTAACTGGCTTTGCATATCCAGTCATATAATTAAACATAAGAGCCGCGTCTCTACAAATAGCTACATCACAAGTAAAAAATGATAAATCAGTATAAGTTTTTGCAGTTATCGGGTGATAGTTTCCCGTGCCAAAATGCGCATAATTTCGCAGTATCTTTCCTTCTCTTCGCACAATCAAAGAAACTTTAGCATGCGTCTTTAAATCTAAAAAGCCATATACAACCTGTACACCCGCTCTTTCTAGATCACGGGCGACGTTCATATTTGCTGCCTCATCAAAGCGTGCTTTTAACTCTATCATTGCTATCACAGATTTCCCCGACTCAGCCGCTTCTATTAGAGCGGAGACAATTGGTGAGTTTTGGCTTGTCCGATAAAGGGTCTGCTTTATTGCAACTACTGCCGGGTCGATAGCAGCTTGTCTTAAGAATTGTACCACTACATCAAAACTCTCGTATGGGTGATGTACAACAATATCCTTTGCACGTATTGCAGCCAAGCAATCACCACCAAAATCTCGTATCCTCTCTGGGAAACGGGCATTAAATGGGGGCCACAGAAGTTCAGGCCTCTCATTTGTGATGATCTGAGATAGGTCATGCAGTCCAACAAGAGAGACCGAAAATATACTATCCTTATCGATATTTAGTTTTCCAGCCACAAAATTTTGTAGATCGAGTGGCATTTTTTCATCAAAAACAACCTGAATCACTTCTCCACGTCGACGACGTCTCAAGGCTGTTTCAAAAGATAACATTAAATCTTCCGCTTCATCATCAACTTCTAATTCACTATCTCTTAATAAGCGAAACAAACCTTGACCAGTAACTGAAAACTCCGGAAAAATTTGATCAACAAATAATAATATGATTTCTTCTAACGCAATATATCTTGATGTACTGCCTGGCAAGCGCAAAAATCTCTCTAGTTGTGTGGGAAGAGGGATAAGAGCTTCCATATCATCACCACTTCCATCAGAGCTGTGTATTCGCAAAACTAAACAAGCATTTCCGTTAGCAAAAAAAGGAAACGGATGGGCTGGATCAATAGCTAACGGTGTCAGAATTGGGAAAATTTGATCTCTAAAATAGTTTCCCAACCACTCTTTTTCATTTAACCCCAACTCATCAGAATTAATAATGAAGAATTGTCTATTCCTCAGTTCTTCTTTAATCTCTTTAAAACATTCTTGTTGAATAGATGCCAATTTGTTTATTGCAGGTATAATTAAATCCAGTTGCTTAGAAGGCGACAGTCCGTCAGGACTGTTATTTGAAATATTTTCGGCAACCATCCCTCTTAGACCAGCGACCCTTACCATATAGAACTCATCCATATTCGAACTAGAAATAGAAACAAATCTCAGTCTCTCCAATAAAGGGTATTCGGTATTCCTGGCTTCTTCCAATACCCGTTGGTTGAATGCTAACCAAGAAAGCTCTCGATTAAAATATCTAGTTGACGTAGGCTGAGTTCCCAATTTTTTCTCTACCGTAGTAATTTTGATGATTATTCGAAGAATCAACCATGCTCAATGTTAACTGTTAATTATCATACACATTTAACTTATATATTTGACTGATCTATCATTTAAATAGAAGTGAATTCGCTAAAATATAAAACAAAATCATAATGAACTTCGAAACGCCCCCCCATCCATTAAGATATTTTGACCATTGATATAGCCGGCATGAATACTGCAAAGGAACGCACATGTTTTTCCAAATTCCTCAGCTGTTCCAAATCGACCTGCTGGATTTTCGCTTGCAGCAGATGAATACATTTCCTCATATGTTTTACCGACCGTATCCGCCCGAACCTGCAAATTACCCCTCAATCTATCAGTATCGAAAGGTCCAGGAAGCAGTCCATTTATTGTTACACCATCACGTACTGTCTCTCGAGCTATCCCGGCACAAAACCCTGTTAACCCCATCCTTGCACCGTTGGACAAACCCAAAATGGCTATCGGTGATTTAACGGCACCAGATGTTATATTTATAATGCGTCCAAATTTCTTTTTAATCATCGGGTCTATCGTCAGTTTTATCAGTTCAATACCAGTTAACATGTTTGCATCAACGGCCTTAATCCAATCGTCCCTTGTCCATTCTCTAAAATTTCCAGGCGGTGGCCCCCCAGCATTATTAATCAATATATCAATCTCACCGACCATATTTAAAGCTGCCGTTCGCCCCTTCTCTGTAGTGATATCGCAAGCAACGCTTTTAACTTTTATTTTATATTGATCACTAATAGCCTCTGCTGCCCTTTTTATATCGGTTTCCGTGCGAGAACATATAGTCACGTTCACACCCGCCTCAGCCAGGGATTCTGCAGAAGCCTTTCCCAAACCTTTACTGGCTGCGCAAACCAGTGCGGTTCGCCCTTTTATGCCTAAATCCATCTATTTGTTCCTTTCATTACGATCCCATTTGTCTTCTTTGTATCAGTTTCGTTTCGAGAACATTGCGCAGTACTCTGCTAGCTAGTGCCACTGTGATACTATTATTTTCGGATAATGCTACTGCATCCAAACGTGCAACTAGCTTAAATGCTTCTTCAAATGAACGCTCCATCCTTATTACCAAATAATCGAGTACCTCACTGGGAACTATGACCTGTCTATCTTCAAATAACTTTTGCATCACCTGTTTAATTAACTCGTCATCAGGTTGTTTAATCTCAACAACGGGCAATGTCGAGAGCCTAGATGATAAATCCGCAGGCAATACTCCCAACTGAGCTACTGGCTTGGAAGAAATAATTATCAAAAAACCCTCTCGTTCTTTTATCAGATTATACAGGTGTAAAATGGGAATGCCTGGCCATGATTCATCAAACCCATCTATTATTACATTTTTTTTATTTCTTAAAATTTCTGGTACTTTCATAATGTCAACAATAGGGTTATTAAGTGAAACGGCTTTAGATCTAGATTGCCAAACTGCACCCAGATGGCTTTTTCCCGAAGATTTAGGACCAAATACATTTAAACCATTGCAAGCAACTGGCCAATTGGGCCACGAATCTATCCAGGTTACTGCATCTCTGTTGGAATTAGAGATTATAAAATTTTTACGCCCTAATGCAGGTTTGTTTGGGAGATTGAAAGCGAGCTGCAACATCACTATTGTAACTTTTGATTGTCAGCTTTGGTCATAATTTTATTTGCATCCTGGGAATCATTCAAACTTCTAGGCTCTATATTTCCATGATAAATGGTGCTTTGTAGATAACGAGCCATACCAAATCTCGTAAAAACCGCCACCACCACTGCGATTGGTAATGCGAGTAAAACTCCAAGAAAACCAAACATACTACCTCCTGTTAAAAGTGCAAAAATAATCCAAACAGGATGTAAGCCAACTGCGTCACCAATTAATTTTGGAGTTAAAAAATTACCTTCTAGTAACTGACCAACAAAAAAGATGGCCGTAACAAGTAGAATTGGGGTGTATGAATCAAACTGAAAAATTGAAAAGCCAACGCTAAAAACAGCGCCCAGAATAGCCCCAACAAATGGAATAAAAGAGATTATTCCAGAAAAAAGTCCTATTAAAACACCAAATTGAAGGCCAACCGCGGTTAAGCTAACGGAATAAAATAATGCCAAAACGATACAAACACAACCTTGCCCTCTAACGAGAGCAGCTAAACTTTTATCAATTTTTAAGACCTGTTCTATTACGGTCTCTTTATACTCAAGCGGTAACCAGCCATGAATTTTATTTACTATTAAATCCCAATCTCTCAAAAGATAAAACGCCACTATTGGTGTTATGATGATTAGTGATAGAAAATTTGCAATGGCTAAACTGCTTCTTATTAATTTTGTTAAGACCCCCCCCCCCCCTCCAGGATGCTGCCAACAGAGCTAGGAAACAAGTCCTCACTTTCGCTTTTCATATTGCTATTTAAAAAGCTACTAACAAACTCAAACAAAGGTTGTATTTTGTTAACTATATTCGGCAAAAATATCGTTAAATTGCTTAACTGAGCCGCTATTACCGGAAAAAGTAATAAAAAACACCCTGCCGAACAAAGCATAAAAGCAGTGAGGACAAAAAACGTTGATAAAGACCTCCATAATCCTAATTCTTCGAGACGGTCTACTATAGGGTCTAGAAAGTAAGCTAAGATAATCCCTGCAACAAATGGCATCAAGACCGAACTTAGGGTGTATATAATTAGAAATAAAACCAAAATTGAAGCAAACCAAAAGATATGATTTTTTCTCTGTATCATCTGTCATTCTCTCAATTAACTTTTTTCGTATTTATTAAATATTTTTTTGGAAGATGCATTTCACTATCACTTAAGATCCAGTCTTTGGGACCTTTCAACAAACTTATGTTTTCGGGCCTGAGCGCATTTCTTAATTGCCTTATATTGCCAGTTACCCGAAGCATTAGAGATGCTTCTTCTTTTGATATTCGAACTATACTGAACTGTTTTAATATTCCAATTTCACTAAGCCTTGACCTTAGTGAAATCCATTTCCTAAAATTGCTAATAGGAACAATCACCGGGACGCGCAATAATAGTCCTGATGTAATAATATTTTCTTCCTTCCAGCTATTGGATATCGAAGAAACTGCTTTTTTTACTCCCATATCTAATAGAGCCAATAAATCATCAGTGGGTTGGCCCTTTATAACGTCAATGACTGTTTCCTCAACCTGATTAGTATTAAATTTAGTTAAGATAATTTCTAGAATTGGCGAATTATCTTTAAGGTCAAATCGCTTAGAAGCCCTAGCAATCAAAATATTCTGCGTTTTGTATCGATCCGATATATTTTTTAATTTTGTTGTATCGCCCCGTAAAGCCTGAATAGCAGTAAGGTCCCGAATATCAGCAAGTGTCCCGCGTGGGATAATGACATCTAACAAACCTTTTTGTTCTGTCTGATTTTCCCAAGCATCTCTCCATGGGTTTTTATTTTCCCAAAGCGATGCTACTCCATCAGTTATTAAAACAGGTATTACCAACATCGGCAAACTTGGTGTCTCCGCATAAGCTATATTTTGATCTAGAAAAAATTGCCTGACTTGATTTGGATTAAATGTGACACTCAGGTCTGCTAAGTAACGAACAGTTGATGTTCGTTCTCGGAGCACTTCATAACCTGTTATCAATGCACGCAAGTCCGAATATTGGATATCTTGCAATTTTTCTACAGAATCTGAAAACACCAATCTATCCAACAATCGCCTCCAAGCTATTTTTTGGCCCACTTCTAACGCCCGTTCTCTTGCCTTTAATGCAGTAAGAGACGTCTCGTCGACCACTATATTTTCTATAACAAATATCTTTTTTGACGATAATGCGTAAGAGCCATTTGCATTAGTTAAAAGAGCCCAAACGACTATACTTATAAAAACCCAGGTTAATTTTTTACTCATTTAAATTCCTAGAATAAATTTGAAATATTAAGTCTGGTTTCTTTGGCGGATAACGTACATATTTAATGTCTTGAAGCAATTAGGATAATTTCTAAATATAAAAAGCTAACACACCATCAAGTATATTGCATCTCAAAGGAGAACACTATTAAAGACCAAATTAAAAACACACCACTGACTTACTTACAATCTGGCGTTGATATTGATTCTGGAGATCGGTTAGTAAACGAAATAAAGCCTTTAATAAAGTCAACTAGCCGTGCAGGTGCGGCAGGGGTGATTGGTGGTTTTGGTGGTATCTTTGATCTCAAAGCTGCAAAATTTAACGATCCCCTTTTGGTTGCGGCTACTGACGGGGTAGGGACTAAACTACGTTTAGCAATGGAAGCAAAAAGACATGACACTATCGGGGTAGACTTAGTTGCAATGTGTGTAAACGATCTAGTTGTTCAAGGGGCCGAACCCCTGTTTTTTCTGGATTATTATGCTACAGGTCGGCTAACTGTCGCTACAGCGAAGAGTGTTATAGCCGGTATAACCGAAGGATGCAAAATAGCTGGCTGTGCACTCATTGGGGGTGAAACAGCAGAGATGCCTGATTTATATAGTAATGACGATTATGACCTAGCTGGGTTTTCCGTAGGTGCAGTGGAACGAGAAAACCTATTAACTGGAACCCAAGCACAAGAGGGTGATATTCTACTTGGCTTACGGTCCAATGGCCTCCACTCCAATGGTTTTTCTTTGGTAAGAAATTTAGTTAACGATATTGGTTTACAGTATAGCGATCGATGTGAATTTGCCCCAGAGTTGAGTTGGAGTGAAGCCCTGCTGACGCCAACAAAAATTTATGTTAAATCTTGTTTAGAGGCACTTAAATTAGATGGCATAACTGGGCTGGCACATATAACGGGAGGAGGACTAATTGATAATCCCCCAAGGGCTTTTAGTTCCAATTTAACTGCATGTGTCGATGCGGGGATGTGGGTATTACCTCCGGTGTATCAATGGATTGTCAAAACAGGACGAATCGAAAATACCGAATTGACCCGAACTTTCAATTGTGGCATTGGGATGATTGTAATTGTAAACCCTAAACACGTTGCGGCTGTTACCGCCAAATTAACTGAATATGGTGAAACTGTTTTTGAGATTGGTTGCTTAAAGTCGAGAAAACCTAACTCATCAAATGTAGTCATAGAAAATACCGATAGTTGGCTATTATGAATAACCGTCTAAAAGTTGGCGTTTTGATATCTGGTAACGGAACAAATTTGCAATCACTCATTGACGCTGCGAAGCAAGTGAATTTCCCAGCGGAAATAGCACTCGTTATCTCAAATAATCCTAATGCTTTTGGCTTAAGCAGGGCTTCGAAAGCAAATATACCAATTCAGGTAATTGATCATAACACATTTGAGGACCGAGAGGCCTTTGATAGAGCCATAGATACAGCACTCAAAAAAGTAGGTTGTAAGATGATCTGTTTAGCAGGATTTATGCGCGTTCTCTCAGCCCAGTTCGTGGATAGTTGGCCTATGAAAATAATCAATATACACCCTAGCCTTCTGCCCAGTTTCAAAGGTATTAATGCACAAAAACAAGCGATCGAGGCGGGAGTACAAATTTCCGGATGCAGCATACATTTTGTGACTTCACAGTTAGATTCTGGACCGATAATAGCCCAAGTCGCTATTCCTGTTTTAAACGGTGACACGCCGACAAGCTTGTCGGCTCGAATACTAGAGCATGAGAATAAAGTTTACCCCATAGCGTTAGAGACAGTTGTCAACAAACTCCTCTGTCTCAATCCATCGTCTAAATCAATCAATCAATCAGAAACCACAGATAGTTTGTTAAGTATATATTAGAAAAACTATTCTTTATTGGCTGTATAATAATATTTAGTCTATAACAGTTGTGTATTACTATTCGGAGAATTACAAATGGCAACTAACGACACAGGAAATAACCCAGATTATAAATTTCATAAGGATACGTATTCCGGGGTTGTAGCCATGTTTAAAATATCTCTGGCAGCTATAGTAGTTACTCTGCTACTTTTAGCATGGTTAGTCGTTTGAACGGCAACGATGGCTAAAGAGTTAAAGACAGAAAAAAAGTTTCAGATTAATTTTATAAAAATGCTTAATATGTATAAACAAGTTGGCCTTAATATACCGCGCTGGCTAATTGAAATTAATAATTAGCTAACGATATCTGCTTCACTAAAAAACTGCGGGATTTCCTCATTAGCTGTTTCAACAGCATCTGAGCCGTGCACTGAGTTCTCACCCACACTTTTGGCATACAATTTTCGAATGGTCCCATCAGCAGCTTCGGCAGGGTTCGTAGCCCCCATGACTTCCCTATATTTACTTATTGCATCTTCACCCTCAAGCACCTGCACTACGACCGGTGCAGATATCATGAAATCAACTAATTCAACAAAAAACGGGCGTTCCGAATGCACCGCATAAAATCGCTCCGCTTGAACACGTGTTAGATGAATACGGCGTTGGGCAATAATTTTTAAACCAGCCCCTTCAATTAGTTGATTAATACCTCCTGTGTTATTTGCTATAGTCGCATCCGGTTTAATAATTGAAAAAGTACGCTGCTTTGCCATTTTGATTGATTTACCCATCTGCCAGTTATGACTAGAAAAATGTTACTTCTGCATTACCGAGCGTTATAGCGGGCATGGATAGAGTGAGCAAGCACTCCTTTTTAGTAATGCACCCAAAATGCAATCCATCATGTAAACGACCCCATCGCCTTTTACATGATGAGTTATCTAATTTTAATTTAAGTCGAGTATTGAGCAAAGGCTTGTGTCCCAGCTCTCGCCGTATGATCAGTTTTGATATTAACAACAGCAACATTACCTTGATTGACTTTCTCTTGAGCCCTTTCCAAAGCTCCTCTTATTTCATCCGGCTCTTCAATATACTCTGCATAACATCCAAGCGCTTCCGCCATTTTATCATATCGAGTATAACCGAGATCCCTTCCTGGCTTTGTTCCATCTGGGTCGGCCGTCCATCCCCCATTTAGACTGATAACCACCAGAACATTAATCCCATGGCGCACAGCTGTGTCTAATTCCATTGCGTTAAGGCCAAAGGAACCATCCCCATGCACAACAATAACCTGCGTGTCTGGTTTAGCTATCTTTGCTCCTAATCCAAAGGGCAAGCCCACCCCCATGGTGCCAAACGGACCTGAATTAAGACGATGCCCCGGCGCAAATGTGGGCATTGACTGTCGTCCATAATTTAAAATTTCTTGTCCATCCACGACCAAGATTGCATCTCTATCCATAAAGTTTTTTACCTCTTCACACAATCTCAATGGATGAATCGGCACAGAATCAGAGACACTATTACCTCCTGGACGCGATCGCTTAATAGCTTCTTCCTCTGCAAGTCGTTTTCGCCACTGAGAAAATTTATCATTACTAACAGCTTCAGCAAGGCGATCGTTTATCTGCCCTAAAACCGCTTTTGCATCACCAACTATACCTATATCGATCTTCCGTGGGCTTGTACTGATTTCCTCTTCATCGATATCAATTCGTATAATGGTAGCATCTTCATTAAATCTAGGCGGAGCCGCATGGCCTATTATATAATTCATTCTAGTTCCGATGACTAAAATTAGATCTGCCTCTCTGAATGCTGCTGATCTAACCGTCATATAGGACAATGGGTGATCCTCAGGGATTACCCCGCGTCCCTGGGGCGTCGTGTAGAATGGAATTTGAGCTGTGTCGACTAGTTCTCGCAATTCATTGGATGCGTCCGACCACAATATACCCCCACCAGTTATAATAACTGGTTTTGTTGCTTTAGTAAGGGCTTCGATCGTTTGATTAATTAGCTCAGGAGAAGCATGTGGCCTAGCCCTAGGAAGAGCTCTTCCTGAAATTGACCAATCTATTTCTTCTTCTTCTATTTTTTCGTAAAGAATATCTCCAGGAAAATCCAAATATACAGGCCCAGGTTTCCCCGCCATCGCTTTTTGGAATGCGACATTGACCATTTCAGGAATACGCGCGAGTGAGTAAACCCGTTCAGCCCATTTTGTGCAAGGTTTCATCATTCCTAATTGATCAATTTCCTGGAAAACCTGTCTGCCATATGCTTTAAATGGACTAGATCCACCAACCGCAACTACCGGGACACAATCAACGTACGCGTTCGCTATACCGGTGATAAGGTTGGTGACACCAGGCCCACTAGCGGCCATACACACACTAGGTTTGTTCAATAAACGACTATATGCCTGCCCCATGAAAGCTGCCGCCTGTTCATGCCGAACGTCTATTGGGCGAATTCCCTCTTTGATACAGGACTCCTCAGCGAGAAGCATTGGTCCCCCCATAATAAAAAATAAATCATCTACGCCTTCGTTACGTAACGATTTTGCTAAAATTTCAGAACCAGTTAATTGAGCCATTAATATTTCTCCATATCAATACAGTATTGTTTTTCAGCTCGCATTATGAGGCTGTAATTAGGTGCTTTGGAAAAGTGATGTTTTGTAAAATCCTAAAAAATAACTAAATAGCGCCTTTTTCTCTAAGACTTTCTATTTCTTCTTGTTTCAAATCAAGCCATTCTGACAAAACCGTATCAACATGCTGTCCCAGGAGCGGCGAAGGAGGAACGGATAGATGCCCACCATTCACTTTCACTGGCCAAGTTGGCATTTTATACTCACCTCGCTCAGGATGATCCATTTTTTGAAAAACCCCACGAGAATTAAGATCTTCATCATCGTAAAGCTCCGCTACATCAAGAACAGCACCACAAGGCACACCACATTCTCCAATTAGCTTCATAGCTTCTCGTTTAGTGTGTTGTTTTGTAAATTCAGTTAAAATTTTATCGATTACTTCTTCATTTTTTGCACGCTCTTTTGGTCCTGAGAACCTGGGATCATCTATTAAATCATCCTTACCTAAAAGCTTACATAATCTTTCCCAGTGATGATTGCCTGCCCGAGTTGTATAAATGTAAACATAATCATTTTTCCCTCCTGGCTTGCACGGAAAAATACCAGTCGGGGCATTTCCAGTAGTAAATAATTTGGCGCCAGCTCGCGGTGCTGCTTTTCCATTAAGATCACGATAAGCATAGGCTAAGCGTGTGTACTGAGTCATCGCATCTTGCATTGCTAGCTGCAAGTGTTCCCCCTGCCCCGTGGCCTGTTGCCTATATAAGGCACCTAAAATGGTTACCGACATTAACATTCCTGTTCCAGTATCAGCTAAAGTCACACCAGGTTTACATGGTTGTCCATCCGGTTCACCCGTAATACTTAAAACACCGCCCGCAGATTGCCCAATCATGTCAAAAGATAAAAAGTCCTCATAGGGACTGCCTTCAGCAAACCCTTTTACGGAAGCATAAATAATATTAGGATTCTCTTCCTTGATGGATTCAAAATCTAGCCCCATTCTTTTTACAACGCCCGGGGCAAAATTTTCTATAAATACATTAGCCTCGCGAACAAGTTTTTTTACAAGTGCTACGCCTTCTGGGCTTTTCAAATTACAGGTTATACTTTTCTTACCTGAATTAAATTGCATGAAATAGAAGGAATCAACCCCCTCTTTTTCAGAAGTTGCATACCTACCAGCATCACCACCTTTGGGGTTTTCAAGTTTAACAACCTCGGCTCCCATCCAAGCTAGAGTTTCTGTGCAAGATGGCCCTGCTTCAAACTGCGTCATATCTAAAACACGCACTCCTGCAAGCATGTTAGTTTTATGATTTGATGTCATATGGCTCTCTCCTAATGAATGGTTATTAAGTGTTGCATATTTTTACATTTTTTTGCCATCTTATATGTGAAATCCGATACCATGCCTTGATATAAGGCGGAGAGCTTGATTAACATTATTCTATAATAGAAAATAAAATTAACATTTAACCTTGACATCAACCACCCAATCTTCACTTCTAACGATTAAATTAGTAGTTTTCAAAAGGAAAATAAGATGGAAAATGAAACCATCCAAGTCACCTCGCTTACACCTAGGATTGGCGCGGAAATTACTGGAGTAAAACTCACGGAACCACTTGGCAATCAACAGTTTCAGGAAATTCATGATGCGCTAATGGAACATTCAGTTATTTTCTTTCGCAATCAACCTGTAGATGTCCATCAACATAAGGATTTTGGTAGGCTCTTTGGTGATCTTCATATTCATCCAGGTTCGCCCCCCCCTCCAGATCATCCAGAAATACTGATCGTACATGCTGATAAAAATTCCAAGCACATAGCGGGAGAAAACTGGCACTCTGATGTGTCTTGCGACGCGGAACCACCTATGGGTAGTATATTGCACCTATGGGAAGTGCCCAAAAGTGGTGGCGATACATTATTCGCAAGTATGAATGCAGCATATGATGCTCTTAGTGAACGGATGAAAGAGTATCTTGACGGGTTATACGCTACGCATTCCGGGGAGCAAATATATAGAGGCCGATATAGCAATGATGATACCAATATGGTCTATCCAAAATCGACTCACCCTGTAGTTAGAACACATCCGATCACTGGGAAAAAATCAATTTACGTAAATAAAACATTCACGACACACATAAACGATGTGCCGCGTGAAGAGAGCGATGGTATTTTAGCATTTCTCTACGATCATTGTGCTAAACCTGACTATCAAGTGCGGTTTAAATGGCAACCCCATAGCGTGGCATTTTGGGATAATCGTTGTGTACAACACCTCGCATTATGGGACTACTATCCTCAGGTGAGATCTGGATATCGCGTCACGGTCAAGGGAGAGCGACCTTTTTAAAAGGTCTATTTTGGAGCCAAGTTTCTTTAGTCTAAGAACCAATAATAGTCGATAATTTTTTACTCAGTAATTACTCGGTGTAAGTAACAGATAACTGTTTCTGAACTATTAATCGGCAAAATCGCAAGACAATGGTGATTATTAGGTATTTCAAAAATGATCTGGCACTATTTTTTAGGAACCCATTTTCCATGTTGAAGTGCCATGAGCGATAAGTTTCTGGTTACTATCCCATATCCGGGATTCCAAAAAACTTACAGAGCGGCCCTGCCTAATAAATTTACCCTCACATGACGCTGGTCCGTTAGTAAGCGGTCGTAGAAACTGATTCTTCATTTCAAGTGTAATTCCCGCTTTCCCGGCAATTTCCTTTATTAAATGCCCCATTGAAATATCCATAATGGTTGCCAGCATACCGCCATGATAAGTTCCTTGGGGGTTAAAAAGAAAATCTTCGACCGGAAATTTAATAATACAACTATTTTCTTGATACAAAATTTCTAATCCTAGCATCTTCGCTATGAAAAAAGATCCAAATTCTTGTTTATAATTCGTTAAGGCACTCTCTATTCGTCCCCGGGCCACAATTTCATCCATTAGATATCTTTCGCAAATATTAAAATTATGTATTTCACGTAACGGATTACCCCAAATAATGCAATTTTCTAATTAAGATATTTCGATAAACCACAATGCTGAATTGCAACCCGCAAAAAACCATCAGTTGTATGATAATAAAACTCGAGTATCTTTATAATTTTTATCTAGATGATCAATAATACTAGGCAATTAAGAATTAAAAATCTGCCAGGAGTAATAAAATGCGATTTGGATATATTGGCCTAGGAAATATGGGCGGTGCTATAGCAAAACGAATGATACTTAAACATGATATCATCGTTTTTGATTTATCTGACAAGCTGATGAAAGACTTCTTAAAACTAGGTGCGGTCCCTGCAACCTCCATTGCTGAAGTTGGTGCATCCGCCGATGTAATATTTTTATGCTTACCTACTTCAAATGAAGTAAGGGACGTTATTTTAGGAAAATCAGGTTTAGTATCAACCATGAAAAGTGGTGTTATTTGCGATATGACTACTGGTGACCCGGTGCTTACTAGAAAAATAGCAGAGGAAATGCCTACTAATATAACCCTGATTGATGCACCTGTTTCCGGCGGCCCCGGCGGTGCAACAGCAGGAACATTGGCAATAATGGTTGGCGGATTGGATAATGCTGTTAGGCTTGCGATGCCAGCATTAGAATCTGTGAGCCCAAATATTTTTAGAACTGGTGATGTGGGCACTGCTCAAGTGATGAAATTAGCTAACAACATGCTTAACGCTACCAATCGCCTGGCAACGTTCGAAGCTCTTTCACTAGCAACAAAAAATGGTATTGATCCAGACTTGTGTGCTGAGATACTAAATAAAAGTTCCGGAAAGAACTATGCTACAGACATTACTTTGCCTCGTTATGTCCTTCCAAATGATAAACCAATTCAAGGGTTTACTTTGGGCCTGATGCATAAAGATATTCGACAAGCAGCAGAGCTTGGTATAGCAACCGGTGTAACATTACCTGTAATTAATGCGGCTCGAGAAGTGTATCATTCTGCAGTAAATGAACGTGGGGCTCACGAAGACGTCAATGAGGTGATTCGACATTACGAACGAGGCTCCGCTATAAAACTAGCTGGCAGCGGAAAAAAATAAAAATATTTATCACAATCCGCGTTAGAAACCAATACTTAGGAGGATGGATTTTTAGGATATAAAAAAATCATTCCTTAACGTTTAACTAAAGGAGACTTGAATGGGAAGACTGGATGGAAAGGTTGCATTAATTACAGGAGGAGCATCCGGTTTAGGGAAATCGACTGGTGAATTGATGGCTCAAGAAGGTGCGGCAGTAATACTTTCTGATATACAGAGCATAGAAGGGGAAATAGTCGCCCAATCTATCACAAAAAATGGTGGTAATTGCATATTCCGGTCCCATGACACCACTATAGAGCAGCAATGGGAGGATATTTGTTCAGAAATAGTCGGTAACTATGGCCATTTAGATATCCTCCTCAACGGAGCTGGTGTAGGAAGCAGTGCCGTAGATATTGAAGATATGGACATGGATACATGGAGACATTGCCTCTCTGTTAATCTAGATGGTGTATTTTTGGGGTGTAAACACGGCATACGAACAATGCGAAAATTTAATGGTGGCTCAATAATCAATATATCATCTATACTCGGATTTTCGGGCTTAGCTACTGCAACTAATTATTGCGCTTCAAAAGGTGGTGTTCGTTTATTAAGTAAAGCTGCCGCCCTAGAATGCGCAAGAAAAACGCCTTTAATCCGTGTGAACTCAATTCACCCAGGTTTTATCGACACCCCCATGGTGGCAGGAGCAATTCAACGTCGTGGACCAGAGTTTCGAGATTATATCGAATCTAATGTCCCTATGGGCACTCTTGGTATGCCTTCCGATATAGCAGAAGGTGTATTATATCTTGCCAGCGATGCTTCCAAATTTGTGACAGGTACTGAACTCGTCATAGATGGAGGTTTTCTCGCTCGTTAACTATAATTTTCTGAAATCGACAGTGACAAAAGCTGGAGTGTGTCATGAATGGAATTGAATACATCGCTAAAATCCTACAGCAAGAAGGTGTGGAATGGATGTCATGCTTCCCAAGTAACCCTCTAATATCTGCTGTTGCCCGAGAGGGAATACGGCCAATAGCCTTTCGTCACGAACGTGGAGCTGTAATGGCTGCGGATGGCTTTAGTCGGATAATGAATAGAAAAAACTTTGGTGTTGTTGCTGTGCAATCTCAGGCAGGGGCTGAGAATGCGTTAGGTGGAATTGCTCAAGCGTATGCTGATAATATACCAATCTTGGTTTTTCTGGGTGGAAACTCGTTGAACCAACTCTCCGTTAGCCCAAACTTTAATGCTGTCCAACGCTACCAAGGTTGGTGCAAACAAATAGAGGCGATATACGAACCAAACCAAGTAGGGGATGTTATGCGAAGGGCATTTAATGCGCTTCGCAATGGAGCCCCTGGCCCTGTTATCGTTGAATTGATTGCAGACGTGTGCGATCAACCCATCCCGGAGGTAGCGTTAAATTATCAATCCCCAAAATTGACAAGGCAAAGTCCCGACCAAACTGATATAGATGCCGCAGCAGATGCTTTAATCTCGGCAGAAACACCGCTAATTTGGGCTGGTGCTGGTGTATTGTTTTCAGGGGCAAGTAAAGCATTAACAGAGCTCGCCGAACTCACATCAATTCCTGTGTTCACTACTATGCCAGGCAAATCGGCATTCGATGAACGACATCCACTCTCTTTAGGCTCAGGTTGTGGGACAACGACAAAAATGGCGAGCAAATGGCTCAAGGAAAGCGATACCCTAATAGCTTTGGGCTCAAGTTTAACACGCTCACCCTACGGCCAATCTATACCTCGCGGTAAAACGCTAATTCAAAATACGGTTAACCCGCAAGATATAAATAAAAATGAATCTATCGATATTGGCTTGTTGGGTGATACGGAAATCACAATCAATCTTCTTGTAGAGTCAATCAAGAGAAAAACCAAGAACCGAGGATTTGGGGATTTAACTAAAACAAAGTTAGAAATCAAGAAAGAAAAAGAAGCCTGGTTAAAAGATTGGTCTGAAGTACTGAGCTCCGATGAAGAACCAATCAGTTACTATAGAGTAATTGATGAGTTAAATAAACATCTAGAGTTGGAAAACAGTATTGTGACCCATGATGCAGGAGCCCCACGTGACACTATAGTTCCATTTTTCTCCGCAACTCTCCCTCATAGTTATGTTGGATGGGGGAAGACTACTCACCTTGGGTTTGGTATACCATTAATGATCGGGGCGAAAATGGCCCACCCAGAGAAATTTTGCCTAAACTTAATGGGTGATGGCGCTTTTGGGATGTCAGGAACAGATATAGAAACTGCTGCCCGTTCGGGTGCTGCAATCACAACGGTTCTGCTCAATAATAGTGCTATGGCGACCTATTCAGGAGCCTTACAAGGAACAATTGGGGCAGAGGCAAGGACGAATTATGGTGTATCAAAAATGCATGGTGATTATGCGAAAATTGCTGAGGGAATGGGTGCTATTGGATTGTACGTCAAGAAACCCGGCAACATCGCCCCTGCTTTAAAAACTGCGCAGAATCTAAATAAAGAAGGGAAAACAGTGCTTATAGAAGTAACAGCGAATATTGAAGAGAGAAGATCAAGATTTTAATATTCAGAGACCATTTTTTGCAATTTTTGGGACACTATTAGTTGTCAAAAACTTATGTAAAAACTATCAAATAAATTTTAAGCTTAACCTCGACTGGACAACTGTAAACAGATGGTTAAAGAGTAATATAATTGACAACTGAACTCAACGGCAGTCAGAAAATTTCGATGTCTTCCATTCGACAGTATTTGATATTGGCAACATTGACCTTCACCACAATGCTATACACTATGACAGTCATGATAGCCAATGTAGCATTGCCTAAAATTCAAGGCACCTTTGCTGCTACTCAAGATCAAATAGCATTAATAATCACTTTTAATATTGTTGCCACAGCAGTCGTTACTCCTGCCTCCGGTTGGTTAGCATCGCGATTTAGTCGCAGAAATTTATTAATCTACTGCGTCTCTGGCTTTATAATTTCCTCTACACTCTGTGGAGCCTCACAAAATTTAGAACAATTAATTATTTTTAGGATACTTCAAGGTGGATTTGGCGCTCCATTAGTCCCAATCTCAATGGCTATGGTTCTGGACATTTTTGACAAATCAGAACACGGCACTGTCTCAGCAATTTTTGGAATGGGCGTTGTGTTTGGGCCTATTATTGGCCCGACGGTCGGTGGTTTTTTATCTGAAGAACTTGGATGGCGCTGGGTATTTTTTTTACTGGTTCCTTTTGGAGTAATGGTGCTTTTAGCTATTATTGCTATTATCGACGACAGATCCCAATCCCAATCTTTAAAGTTAGATTGGACGGGCCTTATATCACTCTGTGTTGGGATAGGTGCACTGCAGCTAATGCTCGACCGGGGCCAAAGACTTGATTGGTTTTCTTCCTATGAAATCATAACAGAATTAATAATTGCTGTTGTCGCGCTGTATATTTTCGTAGCCCATATTTTTACAACCAATAATCCCTTTATTAACTTTAATCTCTTTCTAAACAAAAATTACTTATTGGGTTTGATAATTATGTTTTTATTTGGAACAATTTTATGGACCCCACTGATAATTTACCCACCAATGATGCAAAAACTACAAGGCTACCCAGAGGATATTACAGGCCTTTTTCTTGCGCTCAGAGGATTAGGTACATTATGCGGATCTACTTTATTGGTTTTTATAAATAAAAAATTTGATCCAAGGTTTATTCTATCAATAGGTTTTCTTTTGCAAGGAATAGCTGGCATATATATGGCTAGTTTTGATATTAATTTATCAGCATTTGATTTGGCATGGGCAAATACTTTGGCCGGTTTTGGAGTAGGTTTTGTATGGGTACCGCTTACGCTTATTACTTTTTCCACCTTAAATAAAGTTTATTTAAACGAGGGGAATGCTTTTTGGCATTTGATCCGGAACATAGGTAGCTCTATATCTATATCAATTACGATAGCTCTTATTATAAGATCTACTGCGATCAACTATGAAGACCTGAGTCACTTTATATCCATATTTGGGGACAGCAGTTCCATAATCACACTGCGGGGTGCTCATCTTCCAGTTAGTACCAAGGAGTTAGTTGAACTTTCATCAGAAATAAACCGCCAATCACGCATGATTGGCTATATCAATGCTTTTCATCTCTATTACTGGATCGCATTTGCAATTATTCCGGTAATTATGCTTGTGCGCCTTCCGACTGATCAAAAAAGTGGCTAGGTAACTGCGTCTATAATATCTAATTCAGATATTATAACTTGAGCAGCTATATTTGAAGACGTACCATTTCCGGTATTTAATCTTTTCCTTATCTTTGCGCTTGCTAGTTTCATTTCCTCGCTGATAGAGATTGTATTTATTAAGCCCATTAACGAGGTTACTAATGCTTGAGGGTTACATTCGTTTTGTAAAAGTAGCGGAAAAATTGGCCGCTCAAGAATACGATTAGGCAATACAATAGAGTCACGGTTAACCAAACAATGACCTATTAAGGCGTTGACTGCGTTCCCTTTATAAACCACTACTGTCGGCACCTCTGCCAAAGCAAGTTCCAATGTCACTGTTCCAGAAGCCGCTATAGCAAAATCACTGGCCGCAAATAAGCCTTGATTATCTTGGTTACCGACCAACATCACATTATCGTGGTTCCATTTTGAAGTTATACTTTTAACCTCGTCTTCTACTGAAGGGACAACCGGAATTACAATATGCAAATTTACATAGCGTTTTCGCAATTCTAAAATAGCCTCTTCAAATACTGGCAATAATATATTTACCTCACTACTGCGGGACCCTGGGAGTAGTGACAGAACCATTACATCATTCGGTATGGAAAATGATTTTCGAAATCTCGAACCATTGGCTTTTTTTGCTTCATTAGCGGGGTGCCCAATAAAAGTAGTTTTTAATCCATGGCAGGTAAAATATTCTGGCTCAAACGGAAATAAAGCCATCAAGTGGTCGAGGTACTTCGAAATTTTTTTTGCCCGCCCAGGACGCCAGGCCCAAACAGTTGGCGCCACCATGTGTAATAGCTTTATCTTCTTCTGCTTTGTCTTCTGTCTGGCATGCACCTGTTTTGCAACTCTGAGTGTAAAACCTTTTGAATCGATTGTTATCAAGGCAACAGGGTCTTTTCGGAAAATATCCTTTACTGTTTCTTTTATCATTTTTAAAAATTTAGGTATTCTCGGTATCACCCCAACTATGCCAATCACACTTAATTCTTCCATCCGAAAGAGACTTATTAAACCTTCCGAGGACATTTGAGTGCCGCCAATACCAGCAAACCTCGCTTTTCCTAACGTTTTCTCCTTGAGCGATCGCATAATTCCAGCACCTAGCGCATCTCCTGATACTTCACCAGCTATCATATAAAAGAGAGGGCCGTTACCACTGTGGTTATCGTTTTCTATCATTAAACTCTTGGTGCCTTGACACTTAAAATGAAGAAGTCATTCTCTTCGGCTATTTTTTTTACTTCTTCTATATCTAAGAGTAGCGTCCCCTGTTCCTCGACAGCTAGACCTCTAAAGCCATTTGATATAGCTAAGCGAACAGTTTCTAACCCCACTGTCGGAAGATCAACACGCCTTTCTTGCGCTGGTTTACTTATTTTAACAAGAATTGGGCCAACAACGTCACGCTTCAATTGACCGGCTCGAGCAATCATATTATCTGTGCCTTCAATAGCCTCTATTGCAAGCACTAACCCCTCTTGAACAGCTATACTTTGCCCTACATCAGCCTTCCCTAATCTAGTCAAGACATCTATGGCGCGATTGATATCTTTCTGCGCCACTTCATCAACAGGCGGACCAATTGCTAAATCAGGCTTTGTTAACAAATTTGAGAGCACATGGTCTATCCCAATAACGTCTATTCCATCTTTTTCGATTTCATCGATTAATACCGATAATAGGCCGTCATCGCCAAATACCTTAACCCCTCCTTTTAGAAGCATTTTTGATGCTCTTTTATCTAATTTAAGAGAAGATAATGCTGGCCGGTTTACGGGACCGGCCAGCACTACTTTGCGCACTTTTGCTTCCAAAAGTGCTGTCATAGCCATCTGCAATTCTCCCAATTTAATCCACTTATGTTCATAATTTTTTAGAATCGATGGGTCCGTTACCCCCTCAAGCGCTATAAAAAAAACTGACTTGCCTCCAGGATCAAAGCGTTCAGCTATTTGCCCCGGTAAATTCCCTGCACCAGCAATTATACCAAGCCTAAAGTTATCCAAAACTTCAACCACCTTTAGGTTGGCATATAGCCCTTGTTGAATCTTTTTTGATAAATTTAATGATTTCCAAAACGGCCTCGCTACTTGGGTTCGTAGATAATAATTTTACCAATCTTTCCTGGAACGTACCATCTCCATCAAATAACATCCTATAAGCAGCACGCAGTTCATCTACCTGCCCTCGCGAGAAACCTCGTCGTTTTAAGCCAATAATATTTAATCCAGATAGACTAGCCCTATTGCCCTTCACTGAACCATAAGGGATTACGTCGTGCTCAACTCCAGTCATTCCACCAACAATAGCATGATCACCAATATGAACAAATTGNTGAACNGCTGATAACCCTCCTAATATTACGAACGACCCAACGGTGACGTGACCAGCCAGAGTTGCATTGTTTGCCAAAACAACGTTATCCCCCACAATACAGTCATGAGCAACATGAGACCCCACCATGAACAAACCATAATCCCCCACAATAGTGAGCATTCCACCACCTGCAGTACCAGGGTTCATAGTGACATTTTCCCTTATAATATTTTTCTTTCCAATAACTAATTTTGATGGTTCCCCAGAGTATTTTAAATCTTGAGGAGGTGAGCCAATCGATGCAAATGGAAAAATCTCTGTTTCAGCACCAATATGTGTGAAACCATTTACNACTACATGAGAATGCAAGACAACATCATCATCAAGNGTTACGTTACTCCCCACCACACAAAAAGGGCCTACTTTTACGTTAGCACCAATTTGTGCTTCACTAGAGATGACTGCAGTGGAATGAATTTGCGTTTTTGCGAGAACTTTAGACATTATTTATCCACTATCATAGCCGAAAAACTTGCCTCTGCTACTAGCCCATCATTTACATGTGCTTTCCCAGAAAACTTAAAAACGTTGCCTCTGCTCCGCAATTTCTCGACTGTAATAATTAATTGATCGCCAGGTGTCACTGGTTTTCTAAAACGTGCATTCTCAATTGTCATAAAATAAACTAGTTTCCCTTCAGCTCCCGGACCCAGAGTAGCAACAACCAAACACCCGGCAGTTTGAGCCATTGATTCAATGATTAACACGCCAGGCATAACCGGCCNATTAGGAAAATGTCCTTCAAAAAAGGGTTCATTAATCGAAACATTTTTAATACCAACAGCCGACTTGTCTGGAATTAAACATCGGATCTCGTCTACTAATAAGAAAGGATACCTGTGGGGTATTAATTCTTTAATACGATTTATATCCAACCGCATCTGTTTTAGGTCATTTACATCATCCATACCATTCAACCTTCTAGCTCTTCTCTTTCGTTTTACGCCCGAAAGATTTCATAGCAGCAACTTGTCGTCCAAACTCTTTAATGGGCACCGCTGGTGCTCCACCAACAATGGCGCCATCAGATAAATTTCTAGTTACCCCAGATTTTGCAGCAATTTGAACATTATTACCAATCGTTAAATGTCCAACAATTCCTACTTGACCACCAATGATAGTATTATTACCAATCTTGGTACTGCCAGCAATTCCAACATGTGCAACAACAATACAGTTATTTCCTAATTGCACATTGTGCCCTATTTGAACAAGGTTATCTATTCTCGTTCCATTGCCAATAACCGTATCTGGCCCAGCCCCTCTATCTACTGTAGTATTAGCGCCAATTTCTACGTTATTTCCAATTCTAACCTTCCCTAATTGAGGCATGTCTATAGGACCTGAACTGTCCATTTCAAAACCAAAGCCTGGTTGTCCAATTCGAGCCCCAGGATATATTAAACAGTTGCCCCCTATCTCCGCGTGCGACACCGAGGAATTTGTACCAATTTCTGTATTTGGACCAATTTTAACCCCATTACCTATCACTGCATTATTACCTATCCAACACCCTTCCCCAATTTCAGCAGCATGGTCTATCACAGCGCCAGAATCTATTCGGCAGTTTCGTCCAATAATTGCAGATGAAGATATTGTTGCATTTTGGTCAATTAATGGCTGTACAATGGGCTTTGGATAAAAAGCATTTGCTATTTTTGCGAAACATCTTCTTGGGTGTTCGGTGATTAGTAAAACCGAATCATTNGGTGCTCGGTTTGCCAGCTCTTTTGGAAGAAAGCATGCAGATGCTTGCGTATTATAAAATAAATTTATGTATTTTCTATTTTCAATGAATGTCACATCGCCCACACCAGCAGAGTCTAAGGGAGCTACGTCCTCTATTATAGGGTACGAATATTGCTTTCTCATCAAAACAGCGCCGGTTATATCCANTACCTCGGATATGCTCAAAGCAAGTGACCGTTCGAAAAAGCGCAGGTCAGCCATCAAATTAACCTTCTATTACTTTTATTACTTTTTTTGTGCAAAAATTACCTCTACAACGGGCAGCCTTTTATTAAGNCGTTTCAAAACTTCTTTCGAGATTTCTAATTTTTTTACGGCAATTACAATAGCACTTCGAAATAACACAACNCCTGCCCCAGTCTCGTTTGCCACCTCAGCGATTATTTCCAATAATTCTTTTCTAACCTTATCCATCGCTTGATCAAAAGAGTTTTTTAAGCGCTGATTGGTGGCTTGTGCTCTTTTCTGAGCTAGGCGAGCATCTTCCTTCAGTTCACGTGCCCTCTTCTCAAATGCTTCAGCTGTTACTATAGCCCTCTGTTTAGCTAATTTCTGTTGAGCGACCCTTAATTTCTTTTCTAACCCAGAAAATTCTTTTTTATACTTTACACGCTGTTTGTCCAACTTTTCTCTTATAGAAAGAGCTGCGCTCGATTTCGCTAATACCCCTCTAAAATCGACCACAGCGATCGACACTGGCTCAAATTTGGCCATGACGTCGGCTTTNACTTCCCCAAAAAACAATGTAGGGAGTAGAAATAAAACGCCAATTAATTTCGTTTTATCTGCGAAATGTCTATTTTTAGTCAGATTTATGAGTACTTTAGAAGCGCGTACCAAAACTAAACCGTACAAATTCCGTTTCATCCCAATCCTCTTTCAACAAAGCACTAGCAAAATCTACTCTCATCAAACCAAGGCCTGTAGCCCAAGAAACCCCGAAACCAAAAGAAGCTCTTATACCTGACGAGTCTAAAATATCTGGGGTATCACGGTCTAAACTCCAAAGACTACCAACATCGGTAAACATAGACCCATTTATACCCAATTCATCTGGCAAGCCCAAGGGGAAGCGAAGCTCCACAGTTCCTGCATAGTAATTATTGCCCCCCAATGCGTCGTCTGTTTCATTATCCCGTGGCCCTAGACCAGAGTTCGAAAAACCACGTATGGTTGAACCTCCAAGGAAAAACCGTTCCCCGATATTTACATCATCACCTAGACCTAATATGTGGCCTCCTTCGGCTATTACTGCAAAAACTGTGTCTTCAAATATGGGAAAGAAATAACCTGTTTTAACTTCGGTTCTCAAATGCCTAGTATCGCCACCAAGACCAGCGATATCATTGGTTAAGCTCAACACATAACCTTTTGTGGGCTCCCGCCTGTTATCTCTTTTATCAAAAACAACCGTTTGACTTATTTGTGATACAGTATTTTTTCCTTCTTGCTCCTTAATCAAGGTAGATGCCGTCTCACTTATATTTCTGATTTCTGTTCTTTTAAGTTGATATTTAAGGTTTTGAGACAGATCACGTCCCAATATATAACCGAGTCTCAACCCTCCTCCTGACTTTCTTTCATCAAAAGAACTATCGCTTTGCCTGTCGGTTGACACTTGGAATAAGTCAATCCCAGCCGATACTCTTCGTTGCAAAAAATATGGTTCCGTGAAACCGATTCTGAANTCCTGTCTCGCTCCAGAACCTTGAAAATTGAAATTTAAATCTTGTCCTCTACCTAAAAGATTTCTTTCCCTAATACCAACGTTCGCGAGAGGACCATCTAGGGACGAAAAACCTACTCCGAAAGAAAGCTCTCCAGTCGACTTTTCCTCTAATTCGACCTTTATCACTGTCTTGTCATCGGTTTCGCCAGCTACATTTTCTANGTTTGCTCTAGCAAAGAAACCTAAGTTTCTAATTCTTCTTTTTGCTCTACGAAGTTTAGAAATATTGAAAGCATCACCCTCAATGATATCAAATTCTCTCCTTACCACCTTATCTAATGTGCGCAAATTTCCTTCAATATCAATTCGTTCAACAAAAACTTTGCGGGTCTTCGTTATTAAATACCTGAGATTCATAATTCCTTCTTCGCGTCTACGATCTGAAATTGGGCGCACATTTACAAAAGCAAATCCACGTTCTCCCAATTCATCCGTAATGGCATCAATCGTCTCATTTATGGCCCTCGCCTCATACCAATCGCCTTGTATTGTAGCAAGCAAGGGCATTAATTCTTGTTTTTCCACTCCTTTTAGATTTAAGGCTAGGTCCATGTCACCAAACCTATATCGCTTACCTTCGTCAATTGAGAAAGTAACCACAAAATCTTTTTGGTCTGGAGTAAGTTCTGCTACTGCAGATAAAACCTTAAAATCAACATAGCCTTCATTGAGATAGAACCGCCTTAGAAGCTCCCTATCGTAACTCAAACGATCGGGGTCATAGGTATCACCTGTAGTTAATATTTTCCAAAACGCGTACTCTTTAGTATTAATAACAGAGGCTAATTCCGAATCTGAAAACTTTTCGTTCCCTACAAATGCAATATTACGGATCTTGCTCAGCGGTCCTTCATCTATTTCAAAAATTAGATCTATTCTATTCTGGTTTAATCTTACAACCTTCGGTTCAATATGAGCTGCAAACCGACCACTCGCTCTGTAAAGTCTCAGAAGTCTCTGAATATCCTGCTGTACCTTTGTNCGAGTAAATACTATACGCGGTTTTAATTGTAATTCTAATTCTAGATCGTTTGATTCTATTCTTTTATTACCTTCAAAAGCTATCCGNTTAACGACAGGGTTCTCAATAATATTTATGACCAATGTACCATTTGAACGCTCTAAGCTAACATCTGAAAATAACCCCGTAACAAATAGCCGTTTAAGTGCAGCATCCAGTTTATCCGCACTAAGCGCTTCACCTATTTTCAATTGACTGTAAGAAACGACTGTTTCAGGGTCTATCCGCTGGGACCCAATGACTTGTATATTCTCAATGCGTTCTGCATCACACCAAGCTCCAGAGGCAGTCGCTAGAACAATAGCCAACACCATAAGAAGCTTGGCAAACCATTTATTTGTATTTTGAATAAATTTCAAGATCGTCTCACAAACTTTTATTACTGATATTAAGCTTTAAATCAAAAAATAGATGTAAAAAAATTAATAATATTCATTTGAGTTAAATCATTCCACGTAACAAATACCATAAGCGCAATAACGACAAATAAACCAGTGTAAGAAGCCATCTCCTGGGCTTTCGCACCTAACGGCTTTCCCCTTATAAACTCAATAAGATAAAAGAATAAATGTCCCCCATCCAAAACAGGCACTGGAAACAAATTAATTAAGCCAAGGTTGATAGATAATACAGCCATAAACCAAATTGAACTTACTATACCAGCATCCGCTACGGCTCCTGATAGTTTTGCTATACGAATGGGGCCACCAAGTTCATCTGTTGTTCTTTCCCCAAGTATCATTTCGCCTATATGGGTTAAAGTTTGTGAAATAATCACCCAAGTTTCTTCTACGGCTAAACTAGTAGATTTAACAATATTATGTTTAATAAACACAGTCTGTTCACTAGTAACCCCCAAAAGACCGTAAACTATCTTAGCACCTGAAATGTCGTTTCCAACAATCGCCTTAGGAACAACCACTTTTTGTATAATTTTTTTGTCTCGTCTGATTAGAAATTCAAGTGATTTACCAGGATTTGGACGAACAATTCTTTGGAGTTGATCGAACTTCTCTATATCTTCATTATCTACTTGAATGATCTCATCCCCCACCATCAAACCTGCCAAATCGGCAGCGCTTCCCATGGTTATTTTATCTATTATTGGAGGTGCATATCTTTGACCAACTAACGAATAAAGTCCTGCCAACAGCACTATTGCGAATAAGAAATTCGCTATAGGCCCCGCTAAAACTATCGCGGCCCTCTCACCTAAACGTTTATGATGAAAAGAAACTTTTTTTTCATCAGAGCTCATTTCTACTGAGTCGAATTTCCGAGAGCTACTTGGGTCTGCGTCGCCAAACATTTTGACGTATCCCCCCAGAGGGATAGCACAAACCTTCCAACGAGTTCCTATTTTATCAGTCCACCCAAACAATTCAGAACCAAAACCGATAGAAAAAATCTCTACTTTAACACCATTTTTTCGCGCGATTAAATAATGTCCCATTTCATGGACAAATACCAAAACTGTTAAGATTATTAGGAACGGTATTATAATTTTAACTATTTCCATAAAGTCCATTTGTCATTATTTCTCTATAAATTTCCAAATTTTTTTTAATTACTCTTAACTTTTTTTTCTAATAATAAAGTGGCCGACCGTCTAATAACTCTTTCCATCATTAAAACTTCATCTACCGAAGTTGGTTTTTCTCCGTGTTCTTTATCTAACACGCTTTTAATGAAAGGTATTATATCCGTAAACTTTATCTGTCGTGAAAGAAACCCTTGTACAGCTATTTCATTCGCTGTGTTTAACACTAAGTTGCTGTTTCCCAATGAGCGGATACTTTCTCTGGCTAAATTTAAAGCCGGAAAGCGAACCGTATCGGGCGCCTCAAAAGTTAAAGCAGATAGGTTTTGTAAATCTAGTAGCGGTTTTGGGATAGCCATTCTTTTAGGCCATGCCAACGAATATGCTATTGGGGTTATCATATCCGGTGAACCAAGTTGGGCGAGGAAAGAACCATCCTTGTAAGCAACTAAACTATGAANAATTGATTGGGGGTGAACCACCACTTCTATTTTGTCTTCNGGCATCGNAAATAAAAAATGCGCTTCTATGACTTCAAGTCCTTTGTTCATCATTGTTGCCGAATCGATTGATATTTTTTTTCCCATCTTCCAGTTAGGATGGGCTAATGCAGCTTCTGGGGTTTTTAAAGCCATATCAACAATACTGGACATTCGGAATGGGCCGCCAGACGCTGTTAATATAATCTTTTCTATCCAATCCTTATTTTGACTTTCAAAAACTTGAAAAATAGCATTGTGTTCTGAATCTACAGGGATTAGCTTTGCATTTGAAGCTTTTGCTTCTACCAGAAGGATATTTCCCGCAGACACCAAACACTCTTTATTAGCAAAAGCAATAATAGCCCCACGCCGTACGGCAGTAACTGTTGCAGGCAACCCAGCCACACCGACTATCCCAGCCATCACCCAGTCTGAAGGGCGTGCAGCAGCCTCAACTATTGCATCATCGCCTGCGCCAATANCAATATTCCGCCCNTGAAGCGCATCTTTCAAAAGTTGATAATAATTTGGGTTGGCTATAGCTACAAATTTTGGGCGCAATAAACAAGCTTGCTCAGCCAACAGTTTCCAATTACTACCGGCAGTTAAGGCCTGAACGTTGAATGACTCATTATTATCTTTCAACAAGTTGACAGTAGTCCTGCCCACTGAACCAGTAGCCCCCAATACAGTGACCATTTTCATTATATATATCGCTTTATTTTTAGAATTCTAATTTCAGTCAAAGTCATCAGACAAGCACGTTATCATTAACTAATTTTATTAGAGCAAAAAAAGTGACAGCGGCCATGTGCCCGTCTAATCTATCCATCAAACCGCCATGGCCAGGTATCAAATTACTTGATTCTTTTATAGAGTATTTTCGTTTAAAATTAGATTCCAGCAAATCTCCCATTTGTGACACAATAGCAATTAGGAGCCCCATAAACATCAATTTTATTTGGTTTTCGAGTNTAACCCAGCTAAAGATAAATCCAGTAATTACGCTGAAAAAAGCCCCTCCTAGTAAACCAGACCATGTTTTATTGGGGCTAATTTTTGGAGCCAACTTTTTACCACCAATCGATTTTCCGGTTAGATAGGCACCAATATCCGTGGCTACTACGGATAAAACAATCCATAGGACCGTATTAAGTTCTTCCGTTCCTCTTAACCATATGATCAAGAANGACGGAATAACAATAAATAGATTAAACACCAAAAATAGGACTGTCGTTCCAAATAGTTTNCTGCGGCCCCCNATAATAAGAAGGGTAATAATTAAAAATACCCCGACCGCACTAATCCAAAAAAAATCTACTTTCGTTCCCAATAAAAATATAAAGGCACCAATCCCAGTGCTTGCAAAGACTACAATTAGATTACGGTCGCCACCAAATATTGCTGTAGCCATTTCCCATGTCATGATAGCACCAAGCAGAGCTATAAATAAGGAAAAGTATGTTCCACCAACTACGATAAAAAGTCCAAATACTGGCACTAAAACCAAAGCAGAATAGGACCGGACCAAAAAGTTTTGGGATAATTTAACAATTGGTTTTACTTGAACAGGTTTTTCCATTTTAACAATATTTACCCATTTTTAAAAAGCGCTTGGTCCTATGCCCCAAAACGTCTATTTCGGTTTGTAAATTCATCTATAGCGGAATTAAAGTCGCTGTGCGAGAAATCCGGCCACAATGTGTCAGTAAAAACGAACTCTGAATATGCACATTCCCATAACATAAAGTTTGATATTCTTTTTTCACCCGACGTTCTAATAATTAAATCGGGGTCCGGACACGTTTTTGTCTCCAAAACTCCATTAAAAACTTCTTCGTTAATATCATTTAAGTTCAATTTTTTTCGATAAACCTGAGATGCTAATTCCTGAGCTGCTGCTACGATAGCTCTTCTACCTCCATAGCTAAGCGCTAATGTAAGAGTTAACTCTGTATTACCTCTAGTTAAAAATTCCGATTGTTTTATCATCTCTACTATATCTGGATCTAGACGATTTCTATCTCCTATGACTTTAAAAACAATACCCTTCTTGTCCAAATTATTGATCTCTTTAGATAGATAATTCCGGAGCAAAGACATTAGGTCGATCACTTCATCCGCTGGACGATTCCAATTCTCTGATGAAAAACCAAACAATGTCAGATATTTAACGTTGAGGCTTAAGGCGCTTTCAACGATAGTTTTTACTACTTCAGCTCCTTTTTTGTGCCCAACCGCGCGAGGTAAACCTCGAGATTTAGCCCACCTGCCATTTCCATCCATTATAATTGCGACATGCTTGGGTATGCTGGCCTCTGTCGATGTGGTTTGCAATTTCATTAATCAAACCTGCATTATTTCCTCTTCTTTGGTAGACAGCAAATCATCAATTTTACCAACATAGCTGTCCGTAATACTTTGAATTTCTTCATCATATAAGTGGCGCTCGTCCTGGCCAATATCTCCACTTTTTTCCATTTTCTTTGATTGATCCATGCCATCTCTTCGAATATTTCGAACAGCTATTTTAGCATTTTCAGAGTACTTCGCAGCTACTTTTGATAACTCTTGTCGACGTTCTTCACTTAGGTCTGGTAAAGGAATACGAAGTAGTTGCCCATCGGTTTGAGGATTAAGCCCCAGATTTGATTCTCGTATCGATTTTTCGACAACTTTAGTATTATCTTTGTCCCATACTTGGACGGTTAGCAGTCGAGGCTCAGGAACACTTACGGTCGCAACCTGCGTTATTGGCATTGAAGCCCCGTATGCCTGCACAAGTATTGAATCTAACAATTGAGTGGAAGCACGGCCAGTCCGCAGACCTTGAAAATCTTTGGCAAGCGCAGTTAACGCTCCATCCATCCGCCTCTGTAAATCCTCTAAATCAATTTCATTCATAATTATGCTCTTATTCAATAATTGTATACAGCCCACTACCACGGATTATTTCTGAGAAAGTACCAGCATTCTGAATGGAAAATACTAAAATTGGAATATTGTTTTCTCTAGCTAGTGATATAGCGGAGGCATCCATCACTTTTAGATCTTTAGCCAATACATCTAGATAACTGAGTCGTTCGTATCTTTGCGCGGCCGGATTACGTTCTGGGTCGGCGTCATAAACCCCATCTACCCTAGTAGCCTTGAGGAGAGCATCGCATTCCATTTCCGTNGCCCTTAAAGCTGCAGCAGTATCGGTTGTGAAAAAGGGGTTCCCTGTGCCAGCCGCAAATATCACCACACGCTTTTTTTCCATATGTCTAACTGCTTTTCGCCTGATATAAGGCTCACATACAGCTGATATTGGTAACGCAGATTGAACTCGGGTTTGGACGCCAATAGCCTCTAACGAGCTCTGCATAGCTAGGGAATTCATTACGGTTGCCAACATGCCCATATAGTCAGCAGTTGCTCGCTCCATCCCGTTTGCCGCACCTGAGACACCGCGAAAAATATTACCCCCTCCTATAACAGCACAAACCTCGGTACCATAATCCATCGCAGATTTNATTTCGCCAGCCACCCTATTCACCATATCTGGATCCAAGCCATAGGATCTCTCGCCCATCAACGACTCGCCAGATATTTTTAACAGAACCCGTTTATATTTTGGAACGTTCGAACTATCCGCTTCAGGCACACTCACGCTCCTTATTTTTTCCACATGATTGAGCGCCAACTCAGATCAATTATTGAGAGTAGCGNCCACCTCTGAGGCAAAATCTGTCTCTTCTTTCTCAATTCCCTCACCCAGGGATAGACGGCAAAAACTAACTAATTCCACCCTAGCCCCAAACTCCTTAGATGCATTATCGATGACATTTGAGATTTTTGTTTCATTATCCACTACAAAGGTTTGCTCCAGCAGAACTACCTCCTGATAAAATTTTTGAAGCCGACCTACCACCATTTTCTCTATTATATTCTCAGGGCGACCTGACTCTTTTGCTTGCTCTGTCAAGACTGTTTTTTCTCGCTCNANAACTGCCGGATCCAGGTCATCGATGCTAAGACTTTGTGGTGCAGTAGCTGCAACATGCATNGCGATTTGCTTCCCTAGACTTTTTAATTGGTCTTCCGAGGCCTCGGATTTCAGAACAACCAATACACCGATTTTCCCAATACCAGGGGCCACCGCATTATGCATATAAGGCACGACCACGCCGTTTTCAGCATNCAATTTTNTAGCTCTACGTATTGACATATTTTCGCCTATAGTTGCGATATTATGGGTAAGTTGTTCACCCACAGTACGCCCTGACCCGGGGTAGGGCTGCATCTTCATATTTTCTATTTCGTCACCATACTCAAGCGTCATATTTGCCAGCTTGAGAGAAAACTCTTGAAAGTCTGAATTTCGAGACACAAAATCCGTCTCAGCATTTACCTCTATTAATGCGCCACCTTTTTTAGAGACAGAAAATGCAACGACTCCTTCCGCCGCTACGCGACCAGCCTTTTTTGCTGCCGCAGACAGTCCTTTGGTTCTTAACCAATCAACCGCATCATCTAAAACTCCGCCAGTTTCATTTAATGCTTTTTTGCAGTCCATCATACCAGCACCGGTTTGTTCACGAAGTGCTTTAACCATTTGAGCCGAAACAGCTACCATAATATTCCTCTTTTTCAAACTTTCTAGCCAAGATACTTAATAAGCTAACGTCTTCACTATTTAAAAAATTAAAACATAGCCCTTAATTTCCAGAATTTTGGATGGATTACTTATCTACTTGATCAGCGGCTGGTGCTTCAACTTCCGGCTCTTTTACACTCAAGGGNCCTGGGTTATCCTTTACTTCGCTTAATTCCAAGGGTTCAGACAATAACGGTTCCTCATTAAGGCCCTTTTCCATTGGTACTTCTTCTGCTTCCCCAATATCCTGCCCTGTGGCTACAAGTTCTGCTTGGAGGCCTGTTAATACTGCCCCGCCCACTAAGTCACAATATAAAGTTATCGCCCTCATGGCGTCGTCATTACCTGGCACCGGAAATTGCACTCCTTCTGGATTACAATTACTATCCAAAATGGCCACAATTGGAATCCCTAACTTATTAGCTTCCTGGATAGCCAACTGCTCTTTATTAGTGTCGATTATAAATAGAATATCAGGAAGACCTCCCATCTCCCTTATTCCGCCGAGAGCCCGCTCTAATTTATCTCGTTCCCGCGTAAGGTTTAATAATTCTTTTTTGGTTAAACCTTGAATTTCGCCGCCCAACTGTTCATCTAAGTCTTTTAACCGTTTGATTGATATCGAAATAGTCTTCCAATTTGTTAGCATNCCACCCAACCAACGGTGATTGACAAAATACTGACCCGTTTTTTGTGCAGTTTCNGCGATTTTTTCAGCAGCTTGCCTCTTGGTACCTACCATCAAAACACGCCCGCCAGAGGAAGTTACTTCTCTGATCGCCTCTAAAGCTCTATGCAATAGAGGCACAGATTGTCGCAAATCTAAAATATGGGTATTATTTCGAACTCCATAGATATATTCCTCCATACTAGGATTCCATCTACGTGTATGATGACCAAAGTGCACGCCTGCTTCTAATAACTGACGCATTGTAAAAGACATTGAACTCATTTTCTTCTCCGGTTTAGCCTCCACGAACACCCGTTTTCAATAACAAAAACACCGGAGCGCCGTCTCTCGACATTCGAGTTTAGGCGCAAGTTCGTGTGTGAAATAATTACATGTTGTTTACCGGCGCTTCATAAAAAATGCAAGTACCGAGTTAAGGCAAATAATAAAAACCTATATTTTAAACATGATTTAGGGTGTCCAGACTAAACTAAGGGTGCCGCCACCTCCACAACCCCAATAAGAGCGTCTCGTCCGATCATATCAACCAAATGTGCCTCTGTATAATCTTCCGTTCCTTTAGGCTGTAGAGGAAGAACTAGATAACGCATATCTGCGGTAGAGTCGTGAACTCTCACCTCACGGCTATCGTTGATCATTGTACCAAACTCTTCCAAAANTACTCTAGGTTCTCTGACTACTCGTGAGCGATACTCCCGGCTTTTATACCAATCTGGTGGGAGCCCTAAAATCCATCTCGGGTAGCACGAACATAGCGTACATACCACGACATTATGAACAGATTCTGTGTTTTCGAGAACTATTAGATTCATAGGCCCAATGTCGTGACCTAACTCGTTGATAGCCGACTTTGGATCACTAACAAGACGTTTCTTATAGGCTTTATCTGTCCAAGCACGAGCAACAATTTTAGCCCCATTTGCTGGCACCCTGGCGTCCATTTTTTCTATTTGATCTCTAATTTGATCCGCATTAATNAGATTTTTTTCAATCAGNAAGTCACGAACAGCCTCTTCCATAACTCTNTAATAAGTCATTGTATCGTCATGATCTTCCTGAAGCGGGTGTTGATGGTCAGGNTCGTATTGATGCATATGATCATGGTCATGGTCATGGTCATGGTCATGGTCATGGTCATGGTCATGGTCATTTTTTCCGTCTCCCATTATTTTTGATCCCCCTCTATTTTTTCAAGCCAAAAATCATACAATTCAATATCTATCTTGTCGGTTCTCGAGCCNTTGTAATCAGGCCAAACATCATGCTGAAAAAACCTGACTCTATACAAAGTCTTTTTATCAACTCCAACGCGCCCAAATGCTAATTCTTCTGGATTATCGAATACCCCACACACCCTCTCTATTTTTCCAACACAACCCCTTATGTAAAACGGCGTTCTGCAGTGTGCTGGTGGGCTTGGCGGAAAGTAAGACCTAACTTTCACCATGCTGCCTTCATCAAACCGCCTCATCACGAACTTTTCTCACTTTTATTGCTTTTGAGCTCTATCTCTTTCATTTTAACACCTAATTCTTCTGTCGTTAACACTCCTGATTCCAAGAGTGAATTGGCGATAGATGCCATCCATCGCTCGTAGTAAGTCATCTTATCATATGCGTCAGGGGGTAAAGATTCTATGCCTTTCCGCAATTGATCAACTGTGAGTATTCCAAGATCGTTAGATAATAACATCATCATGGCATCAACTCTTTTTTCCCAAAGTACGTAGTTGTGATTATCTTTATTTATCGTACCAGCCATCATGCCGCCCATGTCATGGTTACTACGGGCAGTAAAATCTCGATCCATTCCAAAACTCCAATAGTACATGTAACCAAAAGGNTAATTATTTAAAAACAATTAACCATTAATAAATTATACTAACCTTAATTATCATTATAACAAATGAATAAACCTTAATATTTACAATATTTTGAGTGCGCTCACTCAAGCTTCGTGGTAACTCCAATTCGTTTCATTATCCAGTGGAAAAACAGGGCGAGGTAAATATTTCCAGTCAAAGGTGTTCAAGTTAGGAGAAGTCAAGCCTGGAACATCGATTTCTATAATTTGGCGCGGCTTAAAAATATGCTTAAACCCTGCCCGAAAATGCCCTCTCGATTTAACTACAATTGATCTACAGTCGATTGGGTTTATACCAAAGGCTGAAATAAAATCAGCAGACCTACATTGTTGTCTTTTACTTATACATATGACTTTGACTCCCCCCAAATCCAAGACAGCTGTATGTCCAGTATCAGCAGTTGTTCCTGCAACCATCCCATAAAAGCCCTGGAATTTGCCATCGTGCAGGGATTCCACACGCGCTTCTACTTCTAATGGTTCTGAAAATTTATTGCCCTCNTGTTCATTTAGAGTAACATTAATTGTGGAACCAACCCCTGATGCGAATGCAGCTTGCACAGCGAATGGGTCGAAGAAGACGGCAAGAACACAATTTTCTACCCCAGCCTCTAAAAATGCTTTCAATATAAAAGTTGTGTTACCGCGACCTCCACCTCCAGGGTTATCTGCCGGGTCTGCAAACAATAATGGTTCTAAATTTCTGTCGTTGCCCGCCTCTTTTGCCATTCTCACTGCTTCGTTAAGNGGTTGCATTCTTGTTTGGTAACGTTTCCGGTCATTCCAGCCTAGTTGCGCAAGTTCTTTCGCTATCCTTTTAGCTGANTCAACACTTTTTCTGGAATAAACGAGGAAACTCATGCCATTTTTAGGCGTGTCACTAAAAGCAAAGCCTGACAATATTGTGACGTTGATTATTTCCTCCCCAATATATTTCTGACCAGATCGGATTAAATCCCCATAAGGATAACCATTGCCTGTGAGAAGCGTCACGGATGGNGCCACCAGCGGCACCTTTATCCAATGTTTGTAGAGCTTTACCCCAGAAAATAATTCCAACATACAGCCAGCAGCTTCTTCGCCTCTTTCGAACATATCAATATGTGGGTTGGTTCTATAACCTATTAATATATCCGTATTATCTACCATCTCTTTCGAAATATTCGCATGTAAATCTAATGTGGCCACCATCGGAACTTCTGGTCCAACAATGCCCCTTATCAATTTGAACATATCCCCATCCGGATCATGCGTATGAGTAGCAACAGCAGCTCCGTGTTGGCAAATGTAAACTCCATCTACGTTACCCAGTCTCTTTAACCGCCGCTCNAATTCTTCTAGGAATTGCAAAAAGAATTCTTCTTTNACCGGCCCAGCAGGGCTAGAACCAATCACCAGAATAGGCTCCTCTATCCACGAACCTACCCCACCAAATCGTTTATCCATTATACTATAGAACCCCTTAACACCCAGATGGATCCTTGGGTTCTCTTTTCGGGCTTCTTTTGAAATTTCTTTCCCCGAAAAATACATACTTTCTTCAAAATCTTTCCTACTACATGGTGGTGCAAAACGGTTACTTTCGAGATTAAACCCACAGATAACAATACGCTTTTTATCTATCATCAACGTTATCCTTTTTCGTTATTCCAAAATTTTACAATTATTACTGTTCTCACAAATCTCTAACATCTATGACACCAGGTAATGATTTGACAGCTGATCTCATTTTAGCATTAATCAGATACCAATCTGGGAGAGTGACGTCTATCTCTTGGCTGTCAGACTGCAGTGTTATCGTCACATGTCCATTTCCAGGACTGTTTTCGGATAATATCTTGGCTAAAGGGGCNACGATTTTTTCATTATTTACATAAATGAGCAGTCCTTTTACCTTTTTTTCAACAGCAACATCTAACGCCTGAACGCGATTAGCTAAAAGCCGAATTGTCCCTTCCTCACTTGTAGCATCACAGCGGAGNAGCACTGCTGTCCCTGGCTCTAATAAATGCTGAGAAACAGAAAGCACCTCCGAGAAAGCTGTGACTTCAAAGACACCAAACTGATCACTCAATTGAATGAAAGCATATTTATTACCTCTTTGATTAGTCCGAATTCTAGATGCTGACACAATCCCGGCTAGGTTTATTCGCCCGGAACCATTACTAGCTAAAACAGTTGGACCGATCATAGAGCTACTTACTACCCCCACTTTTTCCAAAGTGGCTCCATAAGCATCCAGAGGATGAGCAGATAAATAAAAACCCATTGCTTCAAATTCGTATTTTAACCTTTCCAGAGACGACCATTCTGCTGTAGCCGAAAAATTAAGTGATTCACTCTCAGTTAATNTCACATCGCNAAATAAGTTTTCTTGATTAGAGTTTCGTTCCTCAAATGTTGCATTTGAATAACGAATGACTTTATCAACATTGGCAAAAAGCCGAGCTCTATCTGTGTATAATTTATCTAAGGCACCCGCTTTAACTAAATTCTCTAAGCTCCTTTTATTAAGCACTCGCCCATCCATTCGAGAAGTAAAATCTTCCAAACTCGAAAATTCTCCATCCCGATCACGTTCTTCTTCCAATGCACTCATAGCCGGTCCACCTACATTCTTGATCGCAGCTAAAGCGTAACGAACAGCAAGCTTTCCATTATTNACGTATTCAACTTTAAAATCTCTCCCTGATTTATTTATATTTGGNGGTAAAAGATNTATGNCAAGTTCCTGTAATTCTTGTTTAAAAATATTTAATTTATCTGTATTTCCCATATCATAAGTCATAGAGGCCGCCAGAAACTCAACTGGATAGTTAGCTTTCAAATATGCTGTCTGGTAAGCGATCAATGCATAGGCAGCTGCGTGGCTTTTATTGAAGCCATAACCTGCAAACGCAGANATAGTATTGAAAATAGAAACAGCAGTATCTAACGGTACTCCTTCCTGAATTGCGCCTTTTACGAAAGTTTCTTGCTGATTATCCATTTCTGATTTAATCTTTTTTCCCATTGCTCTTCGCAATACATCGGCACCCCCCAGAGTATAACCTGCTAACTTTTGTGCCGCCTGTTGCACTTGTTCCTGATAAATCATAATTCCGTATGTTTCTCTCAGAATTGGTTCCAATTTTGGGTGCATATAGTCAACAGCTTCCTCGCCATGCTTTCTAGAAATGTAGCTAGGGATATTCGCCATCGGCCCAGGCCTGTATAAGGCCACTAACGCGATAATGTCTTCGAACCGGTCTGGCCGCATCTTTCTNAGAACATCTCGCATTCCTGAGCTTTCCAGTTGAAAAACACCTGTGCTACTCGCTTTACCAATCATCTCGAAGGTTATGTTATCATCAAGGGGAATATGGTTTAAATCCACATNAATCTCCCTTGCACTTAATAACTCAACTGCTCGCTGTAGAACCGATAATGTCTTGAGCCCCAAAAAATCAAACTTAACTAGTCCAGCGGACTCAACCCACTTCATATTAAACTGAGTTGCTGGCATTTCAGACCGCGGGTCTCTGTAAAGGGGCACCAGTTCCTTCAACGGTCTATCACCAATTACTAGACCAGCAGCATGCGTTGAAGCGTTACGATATAGGCCCTCTAATTGTAAACCTGTTTCGAGAAGTTCTCTTACCGAGTTATCCTCATCTTTTAGCCGCCTTAACTCTGATTCACTCTCAATAGCTTCCCCTAACGTCATTGGGTTTGCTGGATTGTTTGGGACCATTTTACATATTCTATCAACCTGATTATAAGGAATCTCCAGAACGCGCCCTACATCACGTAGAACAGCCCGTGCTTGTAATTTTCCAAAAGTTATTATTTGAGCAACCTTTTCAGTCCCATATTTCTGCTGAACATAATCAATTACTTCTCCGCGCCTATCTTGACAAAAATCAATATCAAAGTCAGGCATAGAAATACGCTCTGGGTTCAAAAATCGTTCAAATAATAACCCCCAACGTATTGGATCCAAATCGGTGATTTGCAATGACCAAGCAACAAGTGACCCAGCACCAGAGCCCCTTCCTGGACCCACCGGAATTCCTTGTCTCTTAGACCATTGAATAAAATCAGCTACTATTAAAAAATATCCAGGGAATCCCATTTGATTGATTATTCGGAGCTCCATTTCTAGCCGTTCAAAGTATTCACTATCTGTTTGCTCTCTGTTCACTAGCTCGGAATGAGATACTGCTCCAAGACCATTTAATCTCATTCTTAAGCCCTCTAGAGCCATTCTCTCTAGTTCACTTTTCTCGTCCTTATTTTCTTCGGTGACAAATTTTGGAAGTATCGGATCTCTCGTACTGGGCATGAAACTGCAACGCTTTGCGATAACAGTAGTATTGTTAATTGCTTCTGGCAGATCAGAAAATAATTTTTTCATTTCTTCTGCCGTTTTAAATCTGTGCTCTTTAGTTGCCTGGCGGCGATTTGGATTCGTTATGGTGTTAGATTCCGCTATACAAAGCAGAACATTGTGAGCCTCATACATATCCTCTGATTCAAAATAGCAATCATTGGTTGCTACCAGGGGCACATCATGCTTGTAAGCTAAATCTAAAAGTGCTGGTTCTGCTATTATCTGCTCTTCGAGACCATGCCGTTGGATTTCAATATAAAACCTTTTATCAAAAATCGTATTCAAATCAAGCAACGCTGCCTCTGCCTCTTCTTTTTTATCTTCCAAGATCAATCGTCCAATAGCCCCCGAAATCCCAGCAGAAAAAGCAATTAAACCGTCATTTTTATCTTCTAAATCAGCAATAGATATTTGGGGCAACNCAGATCCATTGGATTCAGTGAAAGATGTACTGACAAGATCCAATAAGTTTTTATATCCGACCTCATTTTTCACAATTAAAACTATTTTATCTAGAATGTCTTTCCGGAGACTCGTTGACNTNAGAGAATTTCTATTTACGTCTATTTTTACGCCTATTATCGGCTGGACACCTGCCTTTGCTGCTAAAACAGAAAACTCTAACGCACCAAACAAGTTACCTGTGTCGGTAACAGCGACAGCGGGCATCCGATTTTTTTGGCAATTTTTTATTAGGTTTTTGACTTGAATGGCCCCTTCGGCTAGCGAATAGGCGGTGTGAACAGTTAGATGAACAAAATCACTATGCGGCATAATTTATCCTTTAAACAACTTTCAGATCATCGCATAGCTCTATTAGGGAGTCATCAAGAAGAGTTAATNAATCTACCAAGAGGCAAATAAATCTGTTTTATTAAATCTCCACTATTTTTCCTTTATCCATTGAAACGACACGGTCCATTTTATGAGCTAGTTCGATATTATGTGTAGCTATTAACATGGCAATTTTACTAGCTCGCATTATTTCCTGTAATTGATCAAAGACGCTCATTGATGTTTTTGGATCCAAATTACCCGTGGGCTCGTCAGCCAAAACGACACGGGGGACATTTGCAATAGAACGAACTACAGCGACCCGCTGCTGTTCTCCTCCAGATAAACGTGATGATCTATGATGAAGGCGCGTTGAAAGGCCAACCATATTTAGCAATAGATCAGCCCTAGTCCTCGCATCCGCCTTGTTCAATCCTGCAATTAACTGTGGCATCATGACATTTTCCGTAGCAGTAAATTCTGGCAATAAATGGTGGAATTGGTAGATAAATCCAATATCAGTAGAGCGATACCTGGTCCGCTCGAGATCTGATAACTCTCCACAATCGACACCATGTAAAAATATAGTTCCAGAGGATGGTTTTTCTAAAAGACCAGCCAAATGCAGTAACGTTGATTTTCCAGAGCCTGACTGACCGACAAGCCCNACCATTTCACCGGGCATTATTTTNAGATTAACGCCTTGGAGGATATTTAAAACTTCATTTCCTTGGTTATAACTTTGCGATATATTCCTTATTTCAAGAGCTGGTCTAGAGTTGATATCGTTACCACCAAGGCTACCCAACACAGTTTCCGTTTTAACCATTTTTAAGTGCCTCAACAGGATCTGTTCGAGCAGCGCGCCAAGAAGGGTAGATTGAAGCTACGAATGATAAAAACAGAGCCATAGTTATAACCAAGGTTACGTCCAAAGGGTCTACCTCTGCCGGCAACTTAGACAAAAAATAAATCTCAGCAGAAAATAGTTCTGTACCGGTAACGTTCTGTAATAATTGCCTAATACCCTCTATATTCCAACAAAATATTAGTCCCAACATAGAGCCCACAAAGGTACCTAANAACCCAACACTAGCTCCTGAAAAAAAGAAAATACGCATTACCATTCCACGGGTAGCTCCCATGGTTCTTAAAATCGCGATAGAGGACCTTTTATCATTCACCAGCATAATCATTGACGAAATAATATTGAAGGCTGCAACCACAACTATGAGGGTCAAGATAAGAAACATCACATTTCGTTCTACTTTTAGTGCATTAAAAAAGCTTGAATTTTTCTGCTTCCAATCAACCGCTTCAAGCGACCCTTCAATAACTTTGGTAAGTTTGGCTCGGACTAATGACACAGATTCAGGCTCTTCCACCATCAATTCTAAAGCATTGACTGCGTTCCCACTTTGAAAAAAATTCTGAGCATAATTTAAGGGCATAAAAATTAGGGTATTATCATATTCAAACATTCCAACACTAAAAATTGCCGATACTTTAAATGATTGCATTCTGGGCATACTGCCAAACACAGTCGGCGTACTTGAAGGGGATATAAGAGTTGCCTTATCGCCAACTTTAACTCCAAGTCTATCCGCTAACCGTGAACCGAGTATTACATTAGGTTCCTTAGAAAAATTACTCATTGAACCCGCTGTAATATTTGTTTTTATAATTTTTCTTGNGCTTAATGCTGATTGCCGGATACCTCGAACNAAAGCGCCAGAAGCTCTCCCATTTACCAACGTCATAACTTGCCCCTGTAATTGAGGCGTTACGTTTAGAACACCCGGCACCTCGCCAATTCTAACCGCCAAAGCATCAAAATTTTTTATAGGTACTTCTTTATTATAAATGGTGATGTGGCCATTAAGGCCCATAATACGCGTTAATAATTCTGAGCGAAAACCGTTCATCACAGACATTACTATTATCAAGGTCGCAACGCCTAGTATAATTCCCAGAAGAGAAAACCATGCTATTACGGAAATAAATCCTTCCTGACGGCGCGAGCCAAGATATCGAAAAGCTACCATTACTTCAAAACTTGAAACCACCGCAGACCTACCCAAACTCAATCTCGAAACTTTGTCATTACCTGATCGATCGAACACTCCTCTAAAACCCCGGTTCTACGATTTTTAATTTCTACAACNCCAGCTTTCAAACCTCGGGGGCCTACTATTATTTGCCATGGCAGACCTATAAGATCCATGTTAGCTAATTTCGCCCCTGTACGTTCATCGCGATCATCATAAAGCACATCTACGCCTGCTAATTGAAGTTTAGTATAAAAATTTTCGCTCGCTTCCAGACATTCACGATCATCAATCTTTATATTTACAAGTCCCACACGGAAAGGAGTTACCGACTCTGGCCATACTATACCTTTTTCATCATGGTTTGCTTCAATAATAGCACCAACTAATCGGGAAACACCAACACCATAAGAACCCATATGCACGGAACTTTCATTTCCATCTTTGCCAGCCACACGAGCCCGAAGGGCGTCTGAATACTTAGTCCCAAAATAGAAAATATGCCCCACCTCAATACCACGGGTTGCTACNAGGTCCTCTGCTGCCAAAGAGCAATTATCTAGGTCATGCTTTTCATCAGTGGCCGCATAACACGATAAATATGAGTTAACTAGCGGTTGCAAGTCACCCTCAATATCAACATTTTCATCTAACTTATTAACCTCAAACCAATTCTTTTGATAGAAAACCTCACTCTCACCCGTATCAGCTAGAATTATAAATTCGTGGCTCATATCACCACCTATAGGACCACTATCCGCTGCCATTGGTATAACTTTGAGCCCCATGCGAGCATAGGTTTTTAAATAAGCTATAAACATTTTATTGTAAGATTTAATTGCATCGTCATAATTTAAATCAAAAGAGTAGGCATCCTTCATTAAAAACTCACGCCCCCTCATTACCCCAAACCTTGGGCGAACTTCATCTCTAAATTTCCACTGTATGTGATATAAGGATAACGGCAGAGTGCGATAGCTTTTTACATGGCTGCGAAAAATTTCAGTGATTTGCTCCTCGTTGGTAGGTCCGTACAGCATATCACGTTCATGTCTATCTGTTATNCTGAGGAGTTCTTTGCCATAATCTTCATAACGGCCACTCTCCTTCCATAAATCAGCAGATTGAATTGTCGGCATTAGAATTTCTTGTGCCCCTGCATTATTTTGTTCTTCCCGAACGATTTGCTCGATTTTTTTCAAAACTCGCACGCCCATTGGAAGCCAGGAATAAATTCCAGCACTAGCTTGCTGTATCATNCCAGCTCTTAGCATGTATCTATGTGAAACTATTTGAGCATCTTTAGGATTATCTCTTAAAGTGGGAAGAAAGTAATTGGACAGCCGCATGTTAACCTTTTCATTGTAATTTTCAGTTTGGAAATTATACTACTACATCAAATTCNATAGGTGTCAAAAAAGCAGATTTCAATGCATTTATTAATCTTGATTGAGTTGCAATGAGAATAACTATCTTCAATAATTACGATTAAGGAATTTAATCTATCTACTGACGCACGCCTACTTCAATTTAGGCCGCACTATTTAATGTTCACAGTGGAGGAAGAGTTCCTCGAAGATTATAATTTAGCAGTCCCGCCCAAAATCTCTCTAACTGTTTATATGAGGCACTGGCGACCCCGATGTCACCTGAATTAAAAGTACTCTCGCCAAGAGCAATGGAATGCCTATCAAACATATTAGATATCTGTTCACATAAATCCAAACCTTTTCCAGACGGCCTGATCCGCATTGACCGCTTGTCGTGTGCTGAACGTTCTTGGATTAAGTAATTATTATCAACCATTTTTTTGACGTTGTAGGATACATTAGAGCCAAGATANTATCCTCTATTTGTCAATTCCCCCACAGTTAACTCACTGTCTCCTATATTAAAAAGAATTAGAGCTTGAATATTATTTATATCTACGATGCCTCTGCCATCCAAATCAGTTTTAACCACTTCCAAAAACTGCCTATGCAAACGTTCTATTAGCCTTATAGCTTCTAAATAGTCAGTTCGAGCGTTAGAGGCACTTTTTGCTTTATCTGGGTTTTCGAAGACATCTGTCATGAAAACACAATACACTATTATGGGAGATTTTTAAAATTACTTTGCTCATATTTTTTATGATGAGTTACTTATCATCTTATAAATAGCAGAGAAATCCTGTGAAGCTCCTCCTTGCTCTAAAAATTTCTCGTACATTTTCAGAGCACTATTAGCCAATTCGGCTNTTTGTCCTGACGAATCAGCGGCATCTCGGGCTAAATTCATGTCTTTGGCCATCATTGCTGCAGTGAATCCTGGCATGTAATCTCTATTCGCAGGGGAGCTCGGAACAGGGCCTGGAACAGGCAAATAACTCGTCATAGCCCAACATTGGCTTGAAGACGAAGAAGTAATATCAAAAAGGTTCTGAGCACTTAACCCCAACTTTTCCGCCATTGCAAAGCTTTCACTGACAGCAATCATAGATATGCCCAGTATCATATTATTACAAATCTTTGCTGCCTGCCCATTGCCAATACCACCAGCATGGACAATCTTCTGCCCCATTACGTCTAAATAGACCTTTGCATTCTCGAAGGCAGTGTCTTCACCGCCAACCATAAAAGTTAGCGTCCCTGATTCCGCTCCGCCTGTCCCGCCAGAAACGGGCGCGTCTACCATTTCAAAACCTAAATTTTTGGCTTTTAGCCCCACAGATCTAGCCGTATCAACGTCAATAGTTGAACAATCTATCAAAAGCGTATCTTTATCAGCATACTCAAATACTGTTCCATTATAAACTGCATCGACATGCTTNCCTTCAGGCAACATAGTGATCAAAGCCCGAGTATCTGAGACGCAGTCCTCGATTTTTTCTCCAACGCCTCCGCCCGCAGCAACAAATTCCTCCATCGCACCTGCGACTATATCAAATCCTATCACTTGGTGGCCCGCCGCNGTTAAATTCTTAGCCATAGGCAAGCCCATATTACCAAGACCAATAAATCCAATTTTTGCCATTTGTTCTACTCCGTCCATTATTCACTTGATGTATTTTGATTCAGAACTTTAAGAAAACTTAAGTTCGCGCCACGGTACCGACTTAAAATATTCCATAACATCCTCATCCGATACATTTTCTATTATTTTAGGGTCCCAGGTTGGTTGATGATCTTTGTCTATCAGCAAGGCCCTCACTCCTTCTGGAAAATCTTTACCCCTGACAAAATGCTGGGACATACGATATTCCATTGTCATCGTTTCACCAAAATTTTTTGCTTTTCCGCCTCTTCTAATTTGTTCAAGCGTAACTTTGAGGCTGGTAGGAGATTTATTTGCTAATAACCCAAGAGATTGATGGCTAAATTCATTGTCTAATTTTTTTAGGTTTGCAATGATCTGTTCGATAGTATCTTCCGCGAAACATTCATCGATTTGAGGCTTCAAATTCATCACCGGCGTTTCTTCCGGTGCGATTGAATAATTATTCAATAGATCGTCAATTACTCCGTACTGCATATTTTCTGGATCTAATCCAAAAATATTTCTTTCTAAATCATCCAAAGAATCCGATGCCACAAGATGGGTNGCAATACCTAAACTTAAACAATCACCCGAATGCACTGGCTGACCAGTTAGAGCAAGATAAGTACCCATCTCTCCTGGTAATCTAGACAAAAACCAAGCTCCACCGACATCGGGAAAAAGTCCGATGGTTGTTTCTGGCATTCCAACCAAAGTACGCTCGGTAGCTATCCGGAACGCCCCATGCACTGATAGACCGACGCCCCCCCCCATACACACACGGTCGATCAANGCTATGTATGGCTTTTTGCAAGTATGAATTTGATGATTGAGTATATATTCCTCATAAAAAAATTCTTGGGCCAACTGAGGCGGAGCTACCCCGTCATGATCAATTATAGCCTGACGTACTGCTCGAACATCACCACCAGCACAAAAAGCTCTATCACCATTTCCTTTAATGAATATTATCTTAATATCGTCATCTCTTATCCATTGAGTAAACGCAGACCTCATTTCGCGTATCATATTCATAGTCAAAGCATTCAGCGTGTTAGGTCTATTGAGTGTTATTGTNCCAATACTGTTCTTTGCATTTAATAAAACTTCAGGTTCCATTCGTATTCCAATCTAAACTAAATTTTCTTAAATTTTNTCAACTTTTATTTCCTAAAAGCCTTTTACTTATTATTAGTTGCATAATTTCATTAGTGCCCTCTAATATTTGATGAACACGCAAATCACGAACGAGTTTTTCCAACGGGAAATCCTTTAAATACCCGTATCCACCATGAATTTGAAGTGCCTCGTTACAAACTTTCGAACCAATGTCAGTTGCCCATCGTTTCGCCATAGCACAGTGCATAGTAGCCTCTGGCTTCTTCAAGTCCAAGCTCTGTGCTGCCCGGTGAACCATTAATCGCGCAGCATCTACGTCTGTAGCCATATCTGCTATTTTGAATTGAATTGATTGAAATTGACTTATAGCCTGTCCAAACTGTATTCGGTCTTGGGAATATGCAACGGAAAATTCCAATGCAGACCTAGCTCCTCCTACGGAACATGAAGCTATATTTATCCTGCCACCATCTAGGCCNGCCATTGCAATTTTAAAACCATCACCTTCTTGACCCACTAAATTCTCAATGGGAACACGGCATTCATCAAAATGAACCATAGCAGTGTGTTGACTATTCCAGCCCATTTTCTTTTCTTTTTTTCCAAATGATAAGCCAGGCGTTCCCGCCTCTACTAAGATGCACGAAATGCCATTGGCCCCATCTTTACCGGTTCGACACATAACCGCATAGATATCACTAGTTGATCCACCAGAAATGAATGCTTTTGTGCCGTTCAAAACGTAATGATCATTACCTTGCCTTTGTGCCTCCGTCTTTAGGGAAGCAGCATCTGAACCTGCACCTGGTTCGGTTAAACAGTAGCTCGCCATATGATCCATTGTCGTTAGTTTTGGTAAAAATCGATTACGTATNTGNCTATCACCGTAATAATCAATCATCCANGCNACCATATTATGAATGGAGAGATANGCTGCCGTGGAAGGACAGCCCGTTGCTAACTCCTCGAAAACTATGGCAGCGTCCAAACGTCCCAAACCAGTACCCCCAACATCTTCAGAAACATAAATGCCCCCTAAACCTAACCGCGCAGCTGACTTAAGTTCGTCTCGTGGGAAGATCTCTTGTTGATCCCACCTNGCAGCATGCGGCAGAAAGGTAGTCTTCGCAAATGAACCAGCCATATTCTTGATGGCTTCTTGCTCTTCTGTTAGCCTAAAATCCATGCAATAACACCTTATATAAAAAATATTTTCTTGATTTCCATAACAGTACCTTTAAGTCAGACTACTTTGATTTAAGTCCAAACCGATCACCTATTTTTATGTTTTGCTCTTCAATAAATTGAGCTGCCTTTATCTTGCTCCCTTTACCATACCTCAATCGTTTGACCTTGATGGCGCCCAGTCCTGCATTTATTGTTAAACTTTCTTTGTCGACTGCACAAACACGGCCAATGCGTCCGGTGCCAGTTACTAGCTCCGAATCAAAAATCTGCACCATTTCTTCATTAAAAGTGGTCCAAGCTCCCGGCTGCGGATTGCACCCTCTCACTAAGTTATAAACCTCTGATGCAGATCTCTGCCAATCTATCTCTGCATTCTCTTTTTTACACCAGCTTTCGTATGTAGCAAGACTGTTATTTTGCGGTTTTCGGGGAGCCTCCCCTCTTCTCACCAATTCAATTGCCCCTAATATAGACTCTATACCGCTGGGGAAAATCTTATTGAAGTATACTGATCCTAGAGTATCATTTTCAGTGATTTCAATTTCTTGTTGCAATAAAATATCGCCTTCATCCAAACCGTCATCTGGCCAGAATATAGTGAGGCCTGTTTTTTTGGCACCCCAAATTATAGGCCAGTTTATTGAGCTTGGCCCCCGATGCAGCGGTAAAAGCGAAGGATGAAAGCAAACTGTGCCCAAGGTTGGAATATTCCTAGCTTGCTCGGGAACAAATATAGTCACATAGGCCAGGATCATAAAATCTGCATTCCATGATTTAAGTTCTGTCAGTATGTCTTCATCTTTAAAGTTATTAGGTTGCCTTACCTCTAATTTAGCTTCTATCGCCGCCTCTTTTATAGGATCATAAGGTTTATCTGCTTCATCTGGTGCTGTGTAAACAGCCACAACTTCATCAATCCCTTTTTCTAAAATCGCCTCCAAACAAGCTCTACCAAAAGCTTGCTGTCCATTGATTATTATTCGCATTAAATCCTCACACTGCTATATTTAAAAATTCACAAGTTATTAAAAAGATCGCCTTAATTGTTTCCGCATGATTAAGTTGGTATAACTTCTCTCTCGAACTTTCCAAAGACGTAAAGGCTAACAAAAATGCCCGCCAAACATCACAATAAACAATATGTTAGAGATGGGTCAAATATGTCGGCCCCATCTTTTCCTTCAACGCGCATGCGCAGAAACCGAAGGACTGATTGGTCGCGACGACTGATGCAGGAGAATAATGTGTCAATAGATGACCTTATTTGGCCATTATTTGTCTGCGAAGGCTCAGAGGTCGAGGAACCTGTTGCCGCTATGCCTGGGGTCTTTAGATACTCCATCGATCGATTAGTTTGTGCGGTCGGCAGAGCTTATAGTCTTGGTATCCCCGCAATAGCACTATTTCCTAATATAGCAATTAATTTAAAGGANCCATTAGGGAAAAATGCTATTCTAAAAGATAATTTAATTTGCAGAGCGATCATAGAAATCAGAGCTAACTATCCAGAAATAGGGATCCAATGTGATGTAGCATTGGATCCTTACACTAGCCATGGGCATGACGGTGTCCTCGATAATGACGGTAATATTCTAAACGACACATCAGTTGAATTACTCTGCCAACAAGCTCTAGTTCAAGCAGAAGCAGGCTGCGATATCATCTCACCGTCGGATATGATGGACGGGCGAGTTGGAGCAATCCGAAAAGCATTAGACGAAAATGAATATAGCCACATTCAAATAATGTCCTATGCTGCCAAATATAACTCTGGTTTTTATGGACCGTTCCGAGAAGCCGTAGGCTCCGCGAGCACCCTGGGCACAGCCAGTAAAGCGACCTATCAAATGGATCCTGGCAATAGTGATGAAGCGATTAAAGAAGTGGCGTTAGATATAGCAGAAGGCGCCGACATGATTATGATTAAACCTGGGCTTCCATATTTAGACATCATTCGGCGCGTGAGAGATAAATTTGGCGTGCCTACGTTCGCCTATCAAGTCAGCGGCGAATATTCNATGATCAAGGCCGCCGGTCTAAATGGTTGGTTAGGGGCGGAAAAATGCATGATGGAGAGCTTGATTTGTTTTAAACGAGCGGGTGCAAGTGGGATTTTGACCTATTTTGCACTAGAAGCAGCGGAACTTTTGAGCAAGGAATGAATACCCCAATACCTTTTATCACCGGTGAAACCTCACTTATTTTAACCTTAATGGCTCGGAAAGGTCATTTTTCATTTTACTCACTACCGACCAGAAAAATACTAAAGCGCAACTAAACAAATACTTAATTAATATTGAGATGAAATAAGAATCAATCTTAGAATTCTTCACTAAACTATTGTTTTATTTTTAGTTTTCTTTTATAACTGCTTCCANGTAGGAATATTTTGCCGATCGTGCCATCNTATGAAAGTAGCATAATGCATCAAATTTTACATAAATTAACGGTAATGAGTACGCCAATAGTTAAACTTTAAATAAACAGTAATTATCTAGTTAGTGGAGCTGTTTTAGATGAATCCTTTTGCAGAACTGTTAAGAAACCTTGGACCGATTAGAGTTGCTGCCCTTATAGCAACAGCGTTCGCGGTTTTAGGTTTTTTTATTTTTCTGAGCTCTAGACTAAATACCGGCGGCATGTCTCTTCTCTACGGAGACCTTGACCCGCAAGATAGCGGTCAGATTATCCAAACTCTAGACGCAAAGAATATACCCTACGATCTGAAGGCTGGAGGAAAGCAAATTTACGTTCCTGGGGATGAGGTACTCCAATTACGTGTTTCATTGGCNGAACAAGGTTTGCCCGGAGGTGGGTCTGTCGGGTATGAGATTTTTGACTCTAACCAAGGTATTGGAACGACTAATTTTGTTCAAAATGTCAATCTTCTGAGAGCTTTAGAGGGGGAATTAGCAAGAACAATCGGGGCAATGAAAAATGTTCGAGGAGCACGAGTTCATTTAGTGATGCCAAGAAGAGAGCTGTTCAGCCGAGAACGCCAAAAAGCAAGTGCCTCAGTTGTTCTGCAAGTACAAGGATCAGGGCGCCTAGGCAAAGAACAAGTCCAAGCAATTCAGCATCTCGTTGCAGCGTCTGTGCCGGAAATGAGTCCCGATAAAATATCTATTCTAGATGATAGAGGGCAACTCCTGGCTAGAGGCCAAGGCGATAGTAATTCNGCGGCTGCAGGAAGCGTTGCAGAAATGCGCGTTGGTTTTGAAAACAGAATGCGGCAAGCAATCATTGAATTACTAGAAAGAACGGTTGGCCTTAACAGAGTGCGCGCTGAAATAACAGCGGACATAGACTATGATCGAGTTGTCGAGAATGCAGAAATTTTCGACCCAGACAGCCAAGTCGCCCGCTCCACACAAACAGTTCAAGAAAACGAAAGTAGCTCTGAAAATGATGAACAAGATGCGGTGACTGTCCAAAATAATCTCCCAGAAAATGAGGCCACAGCAGCAGGGTCCGGCAACTCAGCAGCGAGCCAAGTATCAAGAACGGAAGAGACAGTAAATTTTGAAATCACAAAGACAATTAGAAATCGAATAAAAGAATCGGGTGAAATAAAACGTTTGTCAGTCGCGGTATTGGTAGATGGACGCTACGTAGAAAATAATGATGGAGATAAAACCTGGCAACCACGTCCTCCGGATGAACTGGCGCAGTTGGAGACTTTAGTTAAGTCCGCTGTTGGTTTTAACCCTCAACGCGGCGATAGCGTGGAGATAGTCAACATGAAATTTGTAAAATTAGAACCTCTTGAGTTCGACGATGGGTCTCTAATTTTAGGTATATCTAAAGAAGATTTCATGCAATTAGCAGAGGTTTTAGTTCTAGCTGTCGTCGGCTTACTGGTTATTTTGTTAGTTGTTCGCCCTGTTTTAACGAGATTGTTCGAATCTATGCCAACCGCGTTAGCGGGAGGACCTGGAGGCATGATAGGTGATGGGGAAGGGGTTGCCTTGGCTCAGTTAACAGGCCCTGAAGCTACGGCAGACATGGCTGAATTACTGGAAGAAGATGATGAAGAAGTTGATGACTCTTTGTTGGATCAAATGATTGACATAAACCAAGTTGAAGGAAGAGTTCGGGCATCCTCCCTGAAGCAAATTGGTGAGATAGTAGACAAGCATCCAGAAGAAGNAATAGCAATCGTCAGAAACTGGATGTATCAAGGAACCGATTAAACTGATTTCTGCTGATTATTATTGACTTTGGGTCGAAAAAAAATGAACAAATATCTTTTTAACACTATGTTTGATGAAGGGTCCGAAATTGCGTTAAAAAAACAAAATGAAGCACTTCTGCGTGAACAGGAAAATAATCTCCTGGAAGANCCACCTACTTTTTCAGAGGCAGACCTCAATTCAGCTAAAGAAATTGCCTTAAAGCAGGGAATNCAAGAGGGTAAAGCTGAAATCATGGCGGGAATTGAGCGTGAAATCAGTACCACTCTGGATACGATTGCTCTCAAGATTGAGATTTTGATAAACGGCCATAAAAAATGGTCTGACAGTATAAATCAAGAGACCATTAAATTTGCACATGCAATTATGAAAAAACTAGCTCCACAGTTAGCTCAAGGCTCCGAATTATCTGAAATTGAAAATGCCATAAAGAATGCCTTAAGTTTTTTGAATAAACAGCCAAAGGTTACCGTTCAGATTTCAAATAAGTTTATAGAACCTATCCAAGAAAAAATTCTCCTCATGTCTTCCCGTGCTGGTTTTGATGGTGAGATTATTTTAATTGCTGACCCAGATATGGCCACTGGAGACTGTAAGTTAAATTGGGACTCCGGGGAGATGGAAAAATCCATTTCGAATACATGGAAACAAATAGACAGCATAATAGAACGCGTGATTATTAATACTGAAACACCAGTGCCAGATAAATCACTTTTAGAGCTTGAGGAAAAACCAAGTTAACTGAAATATACCANGGNAATAAACGATATTCGGTCCTAAGGGCATAGGAGTAAATTATGACAGACGAAAACGAGCTAAATCTTAATGATCTAGAGGAAGATAAAGATGGAACTGAAGACAAACAGGAGAAGGATGTCGAGGAGGTCTTCGCTGAAGATGAACAAAATGAGATAACCTCGAGGGAATTAGAAGCTGTTTATGATATACCAGTTCAAGTATCGGCCGTACTTGGAAAGCAGACGATGCAGGTGAGTCAATTACTCAAACTGGGTAGAGGGGCCGTGGTCGAACTGGATAGAAAAGTAGGCGAGGCAATTGACATTTATGTGAACAACAGACTAGTGGCACGGGGAGAAGTCGTTATTGTTGAAGAAAGATTAGGTGTCACTATGACGGAAATAATAAAATCGGACCGAACTTAATCTTCTAATTTTTTATAAAGAAATTTCTATGTCTGACACAAATATCCAAAGTCAAAAAGACCGAGCAAATAATGGCGATCTGCTCGACCTAAATCTATTAGGTAACGCGCCACATCATTTTGACTTTGCTTTGTTTTTTGGACTAACTTCAGCATTCTGTCTCATTTTTGGAGCGCTATTGCTGGGTGGATCTGTCGCCTCTTTTTATAATATACCAGCAGTACTAATCGTTGTATTTGGAACAATTTCAATTACAATGGTTTCGTTTAATTTCAATGAAATAAAACGAGCACTTTTTGACGCAGTTGGGATATTTTATAGTCCTCTATATTCTGAATCAGTCGCGGTGAAAAAAATTTTTGGTTTAGCAAGGTTCAGTAAAGATCGAGGCATACTCGCGCTTGATGAGTTGCACTATATTTTAAAAAAAGAGCCCTTTTTGCAACGATCTATTGCCCTAGTTGTAGATGGAAATAACAGCACTATCCTAGAACAAGTGCTAAGAAACGAGGTCATGTCAATAACGGAGACTAAACAAAAAAGCGTNGCCGTTTTGCGGAAAGCCTCCGAAACAGCACCCGCTATGGGTTTAATAGGAACATTAGTGGGCTTAATTCAACTTCTTGGAAATTTAGACAGCCCATCTCAAATTGGCCCAGCCATGGCAGTAGCACTTTTAACAACATTCTATGGGGCAGTGCTGGCCTATATGGTCTTTTCACCCATCGCAGCGAAGTTAGATAATAATATTAATAAACAGATGGTAGTTTTCGATATCTATATCACTGGTGTTTTATCGATAAGCAACCAAGAAAATATTCATCTTTTAAAGATTTACTTAGAATCTGAATCAAATTTAAAAGAGTAATCAAAGGTAGTCATAAAATTTGACAGCTAAATATAATATAATAACAGGCGAAGGAGAATAGGATGCGGTTGCTAATAATAGGTATGCTGGAAGGACATATCAGCACCGCAGGGCAAATTGCGATATCGCGTGGTGCTACGGTTTCCCAAGTGGATAGTATAGAATCTGGCTTACATTCCCTTAGAAACGGAAAAGGGGCTGATTTAGTAATGATAGATATAAAACTCTCTATCGCTAAGTTTATGAAAAGCATGAAAGAGGAGCGCCTGAATACGGCTGTAGTAGCTTGCGGAATAAGTAATGATCCCGATGCAGCCGTCGCCGCTATAAAAGCTGGTGCAAAAGAATANATCCCTCTACCACCAAATCCCGAGATGATAGCCGCAGTCCTCGAAGCCGTCTCTGAGGAACAAACATCAGTAATATTTAAAGATCCATTAATGGCTGGAACATTAAAACTTGCCGCACAAATAGCTCCTTCCGAAGCAAGCGTATTAATTACAGGTGAGTCAGGGACCGGTAAAGAAGTACTAGCGAAATTTATTCACTCAAAAAGCAAGCGTGCTAACGAAAAATTTGTTAGTGTCAATTGCGCAGCTATTCCCGATAATTTATTGGAGTCAGAACTTTTTGGTCACGAAAAGGGTGCTTTCACTGGCGCAGTTGCTAGGAGAATTGGGAAATTCGAAGAAGCTGACGGAGGAACATTATTATTGGATGAAATTAGTGAAATGGACATTCGCCTTCAGGCAAAATTATTACGGGCAATACAGGAACGTGAAATAGATCGAGTTGGNGGAACCCAGCCTGTTAAGGTCAACTTCAGATTATTAGCAACTTCCAATAGAGATTTAGAAAAACAAGTCCAAGATGAAAAGTTTAGAGAGGACCTTTATTTTCGATTGAATGTTTTCAATCTGCAGGTGCCGGGATTAAGGGAAAGACCTGGAGATATACGGGTGCTATCTGAATTTTTTGCAGGTAAATACGCTGAGGCTAACGGCGTTCCACAACGTAACATAACAGAAGAAGCAATGACAAAACTTGAGCGGCATCATTGGAAAGGGAATGTTCGTGAGCTGGAAAATACGATGCACCGGGCCATACTCCTCGCGACTGGTGACGATATAGATGAAACCGCAATTACGCTAACCGGAGAGAACTTATTACGGGGAAAAAGTGAGTTAGGGTCTCCCGTTCCGGCTCTTGCCTCAGCAACTGCCTCNGCCTCTGCCCCGCCGCCGTTAGTTAAAAATCTTGAGGNTAAAACAAACCAAGTAGATTCTAATAACCAAGGAGAGATGCTTGGAAAAACAGTAGCCGAGGTTGAACAAAGGTTAATAATCGATACCCTCGAACATTGCCTTGGTAATAGAACACACGCTGCAACAATACTCGGTATATCAATTCGTACATTGCGCAATAAATTAAAAACATACTCGGATGACGGTGTACAAGTTCCGTCAACAGCGGACTTGCAGAGGGCTCCATCTTAAGAATTAACCCTATAAACTATAACGATAAAGTTTTTTAATAGAAAAATAGACGCCGATTAGAAACCAAGAAAATTCTATAGAAATAAAAAAAATAACACTGATAAAATCTCATCATGAGAATTGCCATAAATGACTGAAACATCCAATGANACAACAGAACCTGGAAAAATATCCCCTGGNTTTGCTGGCACTCAATTACTGAATCAAATCACTAAACGTAGTGATATAGCGCTAGCATTAGCTGTTGTAGCTATACTTGCAGTATTGATTCTGCCGATGCCTACATGGTTACTTGATCTTTCCCTAGGTATTTCAATTGCCTTTTCAGTCCTAATTATGATGACCGTACTATTCATAAATAGACCGCTTGATTTCAATGCATTTCCCATGATCCTTCTAATAGCCACAATGCTCAGGTTGTCGTTAAATTTAGCCTCAACACGCTTAATTTTAGCGGAAGGCCATACAGGAACTGACGCAGCAGGGCAAGTTATTCAAGCGTTTGGTCAATTCATGATGAGTGGAAACCCTGTTATAGGGGTTATAGTTTTTTCAATATTGATAATTGTAAATTTTATTGTAATCACTAAAGGCTCGGGGCGCATAGCTGAAGTTTCGGCTCGGTTTAGCCTAGATGCGATGCCCGGAAAGCAAATGGCAATAGACGCAGATTTATCATCAGGCTTGATTAATGAAGATGAAGCCAGAAACCGACGAGAAGATTTGAGTTCAGAAAGTACTTTTTTTGGTGCAATGGATGGCGCGTCAAAATTTGTTAGAGGTGACGCTGTCGCAGGACTATTAATAACACTCATAAATGTTTTGGGTGGAATTATAATAGGGGTCGCACAACAAGATTTAAGTTTTAAGCAAGCGTCACAAACCTACACCCTTCTGACTGTAGGTGATGGGCTCGTAAGTCAAATACCTGCTTTGATTGTATCGACAGCAGCAGGCCTATTGGTTACTAAAAGTGGCACGTCCGGATCAACAGATAAAGCTGTTTTTAGCCAATTAGGTGGATATCCCAAAGCACTGATGTTAACTGCATTTCTAATGGTAGGCTTATCCCTTCTTCCAGGGATCCCAATGGCACCTTTTATTGGGGTGGCTATATGTATTGGTACAGTTTGTTATATCTTATTCANAGNTCAGTCAGCCAAAGAAGCTGCAGCTGAAGCATCACTTATGACAGCTGCTGAGACCCCTGTTGCAGAAGAGCCTATCTCNTCTGCGCTGCATATTGATCTTGTCCGTNTAGAATTAGGGTATGGGTTATTNCCCTTAGTTAATGAAGAAAATGAAAACTATNGACTGACAGANCAGATAAAAGCTCTTCGNCGCCAAATAGCTAGTGAAAATGGATTCATTATGCCTCAGGTCCGCATCCAAGATAACCTTCAATTACCTGCTAATACCTACGTTGTGCGAATTAAAGAAATTGAAGTAGGCTCCAGCGATATAAGGCCTAATCGCTTGTTAGTAATGGATTCGTCTGGGAATTCAATCGATCTGCCTGGTACAGATACCATAGAGCCGACTTTTGGTCTTCCTGCGATGTGGGTTGACCCCGAAAACAGAGAAGAGGCTGCATTTAAAGGGTATACAGTCGTCGATCCTGCTACGGTAATCACGACACATATCACCGAATTAATTCGTGATAATATGCAAGAATTGTTATCTTACACAGAGACTCAAAACCTTTTGGATGAACTTCCAACGGAACACCAAAAATTAGTTGCTGATGTTATCCCAAATCAAATCTCTGTTGGAGGTGTCCAACGCGTATTGCAAAACCTTCTGGGAGAACGTATCTCTATCCGTGATTTGCCAACGATACTGGAAGGGATATCAGAGGCGTGTGCTTTCACACGCAACGCGACGCAAATAACAGAGCATGTGAGATCTCGTTTAGCTAGACAAATCAGCGAACAAAATTCTACTGATGAGAATTTTATTCCATTAGTCACATTATCGACTGAGTGGGAACAAATTTTTGCGGAATCAATTGTGGAAAACGGGGAAGAACGACAACTTTCTATGGCACCAAGTCAACTTCAACGCTTCATAGATAGTGTTAGAACTGTGATGGACGGATATACAGAAACAGGGGATAATCCAGTAATGCTTACATCACCAGCAATACGTCCTTTTGTTAGATCTATAGTTGAACGCTTCCGACCAGAAACTGAAATAATGTCTCAGAATGAAATTCATCCAAAGGCAAAAATAAAAACCTTAGGGAAAATATGATGAAAATCAACAAACGAGTCTTTGACGAATGCGCTTAAAAACTTTTACTGCTCCCTCTATGACNGATGCATTGAGAATGGTTAAAGACCACTTTGGAGATGATGCTATAATTGTATCTTCACAGAAAGGCGATNATGGGTTGGGAGTGAANATCACAGCCGCTGTAGATCGCAAGGAAAGTATAGATAGNCTCNATCATCACCCNCCCAGCAATGGCACCAATAATCTGGACGTAATATTAGAAGCTCTATCACACCATGGAACTCCACCTAAAATATCCGATCAAATAATAGATACCTTGAGCAGGCTAGCTATCGACGATGTGGACACCGCGTTAGCGACCTCGATAGACCAAGTATTAAATTTTAAGAAACTTCCAAGCACCAAAACCCAGGAAATTTTCATGCTAATAGGTTTACCTGGAGCCGGCAAAACAGTAACTACCGCCAAACTCGCTGCTAGAGCAGTAATGGCAGGTCAAAAAGTGAACGTAATAAGCACGGATAAAGTGCGTGCTGGCGGTTTCGAACAACTAGAAGCCTTCACTAAAATCCTAGAACTAGATCTATTGAGCGCAAACGATCCTAGGACATTGGAAAATGCAATAACAGCACTCGACGCAAAACATCAAACCATAATAGATTGTGCTGGCGGTAATCCTTTTAAAAGAAGCGACTTTACCAAGCAATTAGATCTCATCAACGCGGTCAACGCAAAAGTTATTATGCTTTTAGCTGACGGCACCGATCCGCTGGAAGCAGCTGACCTAGCACAAGCNTATTCTGAACTTGGAGCAAAAAATTTAATTGTCACTAGAATAGATGTGGCACGGCGCCATGGTTCTATCTTGAGTGCTGCAACTCAAGGAAACCTAAGTATTTGTGGGATTGGAATTGGACCAAATGTGAGCGACGGCTTAAATTCCATAAATCCGGTATCATTGGCACGCTTGTTGCTCAAGAAGAAAGATCTAAGGTCGGATGCATAAGATAAGTAGAGTAAATTCAGAACTAAACGTTCGAGAGAGCTGATAATAATAATGAACCAGTATCAAACTTTAAGACACGAGCATCGTTATCGAGGGATATTATGATATGGTCATAGATAATACATTGCGCCAACAAAATGGGCCAGATATNAATACGAATGACAATATAATTGCTGTAGCCTCAGGCAAAGGTGGCGTTGGAAAAACTTGGTTTTCTATAACTCTTAGTCATGCTTTTGCTCTTCGGAATTCTCGCGTATTACTTTTTGATGCAGACTTAGGGTTGGCTAACGTAGACATTCAGTTAGGATTGATGCCACAAAGAGATATAGGCGGGGTAATATCCGGAAAATTAACAATGGGCCAGGCAAAAACACGATATGAAGATGGTAAATTTGATGTTTTAGCTGGCCATTCAGGTTCTGGGAATCTTGCAGCACTTCCTCCAAACCAGTTACTTAATTTAGGAGAAGATTTAGTCAAATTCTCAAAAAATTATGACCGTGTTATTATGGACCTTGGCGCTGGTATTGATCGGACCGTCCGTAACCTTTCAAGTAAAGCCTCGACAATAATAGTGTTAGCGAACACGGAACCAACATCATTAACAGATGCCTACGCTTTCATAAAACTTTCAGTCCAGACCAATCCATCCGCTGATATACGCCTTGTGATAAATAATTGTGCAAGTCATATTGAAGGTCAAAGGACCTACGAAACACTGAAAAAGGCCTGTGAGAGCTTCCTGAAATTCACCCCACCCTTTTTGGGATCAATTCGCAGAGACTCCNGGGTAACTGAGGCAATACGGAGTCAGATCCCCCTTCTCACACGACATCCAATGACTAATGCCGCCGAAGATACTATCGTAATCCTTGATCGTTTACTCAATACACCGTGAGTTCTGTGCCTCCCACTTCGGTATACCCGGCCACAACACTCACTGACGGTCACATAGTGGCTAAACTGATATCTGAATTGGATAATCTAGACCTGAGCGTTTCAGTCANACCGCAGAAAGCGAGAGTTATTGAAGTTACTCCAGATGGGAAAACGACTTTCGCAATGAATGAAGTAAAGATTGTAGCTAAAGTAACTAATCAAGCTATACCGCTATTAAAGATTGGTCATTATGTTACCATAAATAAAAGCTCTAATAGTAATGACATAATAATACACCTATTGAGTCTCAATAAAAATGAAATCAAAAATATAAAAACACCTGCTCTCTTGAACCAAACGAATGATCTTCCTCGTTTGCGGCTGGGTTTAACAGTAGAAGCAGCAATCTCCTCTAAACCACTGCATAAAACATATAGCCAGAAAATTTTTGAGCAATCTTCTCATCAATCTAAACAGCTTCATAGTAAGACAATCCNGGCTACCAAGCTGACAGAACAAACTCGACNCATTCCTATTAATGCNCAAGGTTCAAACTTTATTACGTCCAAGTTAAGTATCCAAGATCTTCCACACTTCGTAAATATTTTCCAACGCAAAGAAATAAAAAAAGTCAAAAACAATATTGCATTACCACAAAATCAACAACGAACTGAGCTAACCCCTAAATTAACTTCAACGCATGAAAAAAACACTGTATTACCGCAAAACCAACAAGTTTTAACAAACAGAATTCTCGCTCTGTTTATGCGATCAAAATTGCCAATATCAGGGAACTCCACTCTTTCCAATTCTCAAAGTAATAGAAGCAACAGGACTACCGATGCGACAAGTATATCAAGGAATGATGTGGCTAAAGGCTTCAGAACTACTCCTTTGGTCACCCCTAGTAAAGGTCAAGTTCAGACCAATGACTTAATTANGCAACCAGGCTCCGTCAAAGTTCCCTTGCAAGCGAAATTAAGTGAAATAAAAGAAACCATATCCCCTATCTTAAAAAAAATCACACCTAATAACATCAGCCAGAAACCAACTGTCGCTAAAATGACAAATCAATTTATTACTTCACTTAATCCACCTGTAAAACATCAAATTAATACCATCAATTNTAGATATAATAAGGAACATATTCGAATTACAGAGAGGCACGTAGACGTGCGCATTAATCAGATATTGAGCACAAAATCTAATTGGAAGACTGCACCAAATTCAGATTCGAACAAACCAATAACTGCAACTTCGAGTATTTCGGTAAATTCAAATATGAATTCGTTTATCACAGGGGTCGTTATCGGCAAAACACCNGAAGGAAAAATCATATTAGAAACACCAAATAATTTTTTTACTTTAAACGGAACTCTTGATCTTCCTCTGGGGGCAAAAATTTCTTTTGAGCCTCTGCTTTCCCGCGCAAATTCAGATACAAATTTAGAAAAATTGACGATAGGGCAGTTAACAAACGGGTGGGCGCGACTAGAGGAATTTCTTGCCAACTTAACTACTAAAGCACCCAATATGGCAAAAGGTTTTATCAATAAGCAAATAGGGAAACCCACACCACAACTAACAGCGACACTCGCACTATTTATTTCAGCAATACGGAATGGCGATCCCAGTTCATGGTTGGGTAATGCAAATAGAAACATTATCAATAACATCCAACCAAACTTAATAAGGGGATTAGACGAAGATTTTTTTCTGATGCAGCGTGCAAGTGAACCCTCAGATAGCGGATGGAGGGCCTTTTTCTTTCCGATAATCAATGACGAACAACTCAATCAAATTCAATTGTTTATTAACCAAGACAAAAACTCTTCCAATAAAAATCAAGACAAAACCAATAAGACAAGGTTTATTGTAAATCTAAAATTAGATGAGCTTGGTGAACTTCAAATTGATGGACGGGTTAATTCACAAACAGTTGAGCTCTTAATACAAACTATAAAGCCCGTATCAGCGAAATTAAAACAAGGCATCCTTGAAGTTTTTCAAAACACATTAAGTAGGACTGAAATAGACGGGAATATTGTTTTCAGGGTGCGCAAACAGCTGGACCCATTGCCAATAAGTGAATTAAACGGCTACTCAGAGCCCCTTCCCTCAATTACTGATATTTAATGGATAATACTTAATGAGACCTAAAGCCATATTGTTTGATCTTGATGATACCCTCATCTCGCCTCACCACCATAGAACGATTTTCTGGCTACAGGCCATCAGTGAAATCTGGAAAGAAAAAATAGAAAAATCGCGTCCGTTTCCTAATGATATTCAAAACTTAGTAAAAAAAATCGATCATTCCGCTCAAGACTTTTGGTCGGAACCTGATCGTCATAAGACTGGCAGACTGGACATAAGAACTGCTCGTTTTAAAATATTTGATGCTGCTATGGGCTCCGATCTACGGTTCGATCAAAATATCCGTTGGTTAATAGCAGATAAATGTGGAGCACTTATGTTTGAAAGCACCACGATATTCCCCGACGCTATTTCGACACTCAAGGGATTAAGGGCTGAAGGTATTAAACTTGCGTTAGTCACGAATGGGTCATCCAAACCACAACGTGCTAAAATTCAAAAGTTTTCACTTGAACAATATTTTCTCCACGTTCAAGTAGAAGGCGAAGCAGGCGTAGGGAAACCGGAATTAGAGGCCTACAAAATAGCAATGAACACGTTAGGTGTGCACGCCAACGAGACCTGGATGGTTGGCGATAATATTGAATGGGAAGTTGTAGCCCCCCAAAAGCTGGGAATATTTTCTATTTGGCGTGATCCACGTGGATATGGATTATTGCCAGAGGGGTCAACAGCAAAACCAGATAGGATAATCACTAACCTTGCTGAACTGAAAAATCACTGAAATCGTTTTTTTGAAATGGATTATCTTTTAACTTCACAAAACAGTAGGAAAGACAATGTTCGATTATATTATCGAGAGAGTAAAAGCTAATGAAAATACGTTATTGCAGTCTTACTTTGCTCCGTTATCCGTAAAGATAGAGGTAGATATGACATCATTCCAATTGCTTCTTCAATCTGGAAACATTGAATTTTCGTCAAAACTTACAGAAAAAAATTATGACTTTACGCTAAGTGCATCAAAAAATTCATGGCTAGAATTAAAAAAAATAACGCCAAAACCCGGATTTCAATGCTTATCGACTATGCGCAGAACTCAAAATCTAATTGTCNCTGGTGATATCTTAAAATTTCACCAACATCTGTTACTCTTGGAAATGCTATTCTCTAATATTGTTCAAAGCGAAAATGCCTACGAAACAGGAACACTCCCAAGGATAGAGAAAATAAAAGGCCAGTATCTGCACTTAGATATAGATGACATACCGCATCGACTTTATTTCGAAGAAGCTGGCAACGGAATACCTTTGGTATGCCTCCATACGGCAGGGAGTGATAGTAGACAGTACCAGCATCTATTAAACGATCCAAGTATTACACAAAATTTTCGAGTAATTACTTTTGATTTGCCTTGGCATGGGAAATCATCTCCACCTCATGGCTTTGAGAAAAATGTCTACCAATTAACCACCGAGTCTTATCTNTCTATTATTGTTTCTTTTCTTAAAGCATTGGGTATCGAAAACTCCATTGTAATAGGGTGCTCGATTGGTGGACGAGCTGTGTTACATTTAGCATTAAATCATGGCAATTTATTCAGAGCTGTCATTGGATTGCAATCAGCACTTTTCGCCGAAGATAGGAGCCTTGGCACCACATCACCAAAAGATATACTATACCGACCCGATGTCCACGGTGGTCAAATAGCTGGAGCATTGATGGCCGGCATGACTGCACCACAGTCACCTTCTGCGGAACGCTGGGAAACAATGTGGCACTATATGCAAGGTGGCCCCGGTATTTTCAAAGGCGACCTAAACTACTATTTTACTGATGGAGATCTTCGCGATGTAGAGGCAAAACTTCTCCAAAATTTAAATTGTCCAATTTATCTGCTTAATGGAGAGTATGACGCATCCGCCACCCCTGAAATGGGACGCGAACTCTCCCAATTGATAAACGCCGAATATTTTCAAGTGATGGAAAATGTTGGTCACTTTCCTATGTCCGAGAATCCGATAGAATTCCGTCGTTATCTTATGCCCATTCTTGAAAAAATTCTGCANAAAGAAGAATAATACTTAGTGAAAAGATTAAACACATTGATCATTCACTAAAGTACTATCATGATGCTCGTATAGATTTGCCATCGNAGTTTCGTCTAAAGATAGACGAAGCCTGTTAACATAACCTAAAGACTATTTATGACCATTTTTTGGAGATTAGAGTATGTCTGATATAGTTGGTGGTTCCAAAAGNGAAGAAAANCCCCAATGGGAACCTGCTCTCATCTCAACACCACCACTATTTGTTTGGCCTCCAANGCCTCTTTTGCTTTTTAAATATATTTTTGGTTACCCAGGATACTTTCTTCCACGCAATATATGCTACATGGGATTGGCCCTTGTTACTTGGTTCTTTTTGACTCCTAACCTAGAGAGTATGCAGACATTTAATATCGAATGGATGGGTATTATCTACATGAGAAACCTTTCACTAATGCTCCTAGTATTTGGAGGGTGGCATTTTAGGTTTTACATCCTAAGAGCGCAAGGTAATAAATTTTCATTCAACAAACGAACACCGCAAGCTAAGAATCGAAAATTCCTGTTTGGCAATCAGGTTTATGATAACATGTTTTATAGTATTTTAAGTGGGTGCACTATCTGGACAGGTTACGAGATTATTACCATGTGGGCTTTTGCGAATGATTTCATTCCATTTCTTGATTGGGCCTCGAGCCCTGTATGGTTTGCTATTTTATTTCTTGCGATTCCTTTGTTTAGGGATGCCCATTTTTATTTAGTTCACCGTATTCTGCATAACAGATTTTTGTATAAAAATGTCCATGCATTGCATCATAAAAACGTAGATATCGGGCCATGGTCTGGTCTAGCCATGCACCCATTTGAACATCTTCTCTATTTTAGCGGAATCGCAGTTCATTGGGTGGTTTTATCACATCCAATCCATGCAATTCTTCATGTCCAAGCAACGGGACTTACACCTGCGCTGGGACATCTAGGCTTTGATAAATACCTGTTAGCCGGAGACAAAGCCCTTCCGTTAGGACAACGGTACTTTCACTATCTGCATCATAAATATTTTGAATGCAATTATGGGGGAGACGGCACGGTCCCCATGGATAAATGGTTTAATTCATTCCATGATGGATCTGAGGAGAGTAATAAGCTAATAATTGCGCGANGAAAAAAAGCAAGGATTTCTGATTAAATTTTAAATTTAGAATAATGGAAATATTGAATGACAACTTTACCAAGTACAATGAAAGCTGTTGAAATCAAAGACTTTGGTCCTCCAGAAGGCCTGCAACTAACGGAAAGATCGATCCCAGTTCCTAACGACGGTGAGGTATTGATCCGGGTTTCCCATGCTGGTGTGAATAGACCGGATGTAATGCAGCGGCTTGGGGGCTATCCACCTCCTCCTGGAGNTTCTGATATACCCGGGTTAGAGATATCCGGTGAGATTGTTTCAAAAGGTAATAAAGTCCACTCGCTAAGAATTGGAGAGACTGTCTGTGCTCTTGTTTCTGGCGGTGGGTATGCGGAATATTGCACTGCTCCCGCTCCACAATGCCTTCCCATTCCAAAAGGGTTTACATTAGAGCAGGCAGCATCAGTGGTAGAGACGAGCTACACAGTTTGGACAAATGTTTTCACTAGAGGCCGATTGCAGTCAAATGAAACTATCCTGATTCACGGCGGAAGTAGTGGTATTGGAACTACCGCTATCCAATTAGCTAAAGCCTTTGGAGCCCGAGTGATTGTAACCGCTGGTTCAGACGCCAAGTGTGCCGTTTGTAACGACCTCGGAGCTGACCGCAGCATAAATTATCAAGACGAGGACTTCGTTGAAGTCATGAAATCTGAAGGAGGCGCTGACGTAATNCTNGACATGGTGGGCGGCCCCTATATGCAACGTAATTTGAACTGCCTAAACGTAGAGGGGCGCCTTTGCCAGATAGCTTTCTTACAACCCCCAGTGGTAGAAAAATTTAATTTTTTAAAAATGCTTACCATGCGCCTAACACTCACAGGATCTACACTTCGTCCTCGTACCGTAGAGCAAAAAGCAGAAATTGCAGAAGATCTAAAAAAATATGTTTGGCCGCTATATGAGAACGGCAAAATTAAACCGGTACTTTATAAAACGTTTCCACTCGAAAAGGCCTGTGAAGCCCATGTTCTTATGGAGTCAAGTAAGCACATTGGAAAAATAATGTTAAATTGTAATTAATAATTTAACACAATGAAGCTATCTACTGCCTACCGCGATATCGAGCCATTGGTTTGACGTCGTGCTGGCTTCATCACCGTTCCTAAGAACGATTGTAGTAGTTGCTGACTCGACTACGGCTGGCCCCGAGATTGTTTCTCCGGACGAGAGGCTCTCCAGATCATAAACCGGGACCTCCNTCCAGCCGGAAAGGTAAATATTTCGCTTTTTCACTATCGTGCTTGAGGTCGTCACCTCTTTTTTTGGCTCCTCAGGCAATTCAGGGAGTTGCCCAATCACAGCTAACCTTCCATTGACGAGCACTGCTTCCTGATCTGGCAGGCTATAAGTAAAAAGTTCATTGTGACGTTCATGGAACCGGTTGGATACTTCTGTCATCAAATCCTTACGTGCAAAATTAATTCCATCTAAGGATACATCGATTTCGTAGATTTGTTCTCCATAACGCATGTCTGCTGACGTTTTTATTTTTATATCTCCATCAAATGCAGCAGCCAGACGATCTCTTCCTTCCACTTCCATCTCAGAAAAAATTTTTCGAACGGAATTCGCATCTAAAGATCCTGCATCTCCGATGTGTGTCCTGCTGACCTCATATCTGAGGTCAGTTGCAAGCATGCCCCAGGCAGAAAGGACAGCAGCAGTGCGAGGTACTACAACTCGTCCAACTTCTAACTGCCGTGCGATTTCAGTAATGTGAATACCTGCCGCACCTCCAAAGGATAAAAGTGCAAATTTTCGAGGGTCAACACCACGGCGTACAGAAACTAACCTTATACCTTCAGCCATTTGCGTATTGATTACACGATGCACTCCCTCTGCCGCCTCTGCTCTGCTAACAGACAGCTTGCTAGATAGTTTATCTAACACGACATCAGCGGCTCCTTTATCAAGACTTTCTCTTCCTCCCAGAAAATTTGTTGGATCCAGAAAACCAAGCACTACGCTAGCGTCTGTCACAGCCACCTCATCACCACCTTTTCCATAGCATGCTGGCCCTGGAACGGCACCCGCACTCTCTGGTCCCACCCGAAGAATGCCACCACTATCTACTCGAGCAATCGATCCGCCACCAGAAGCTATACTCACTATATCCAAGGATTGCAAAGCTACTCGTTGCCCAGCAATTCCTCTAGTTGACGAAAGTGCTGGTTCACCGTTAACAATCATTGAAATATCAGTACTCGTGCCACCCATATCAAAGGGGACAAGGTTTTTTACACCTATTAAGGCAGATCCATATCTACTACCGGCTACCCCTCCAGCCGGTCCTGATAAAACAGTCCCCGCTGCTAGTCTCACAGCTTCTTCAATTGGTGCCACACCCCCATGAGATAAAATAATCAAAACAGAACCATTGAACCCAGCTTCACTTAATCTTTCACCCAATTTCCGGAGATACTTCTCCACCACTGGTCGCACATAGGCGTTAACGACAGTTGTTGAGACACGTTCATATTCCTTGATTTCTGGAAACACCTCAGACGACAAAGAAACCGAAACACCTGGAAGCTTTGCTTCAATCCTCTCACGGGTTTCTTTTTCGTGACTTGCGTCTTTATANGCATGAAGATAACAAACAGCTACAGAGGTTACTTCAGCGCCACGCAATGTTTCAATGGCGGCATTCAACGAAGCCGTATCTAACTTACGATGCACTGTTCCATCTGCCCGCATTCGTTCATTGACCCCAAGACGTAAATACCTAGGAACAAGCGTTTCCGGTGGAGGTAGTCGCATATTATAACGATCGTCCTTTAGCCCCTCCCGCATTTCTAAAACATCGCGATGTCCCAAGGTTGTCAACAACCCTGTCTTAGCGCCTTTACGCTCTAAAAGAGCATTGGTAGCAACCGTTGTGCCATGGACAATCCTTTCAGTTTTTGCAAGCANGGAAGCACTATCTGTCTGCAACTCAAATGATAATCTTGCTATCGCATCCATCACTCCAATCGAAGGGTCCACTGGGGTGCTAGGCGCCTTGGAAAATATGACNGTTCCTTCATTAGCAACGGCGACAATATCAGTGAAGGTCCCGCCTACGTCGATACCTATTGTATATTTTCCATCTGTCACAGTGCAGTTTCTCCAGTCTGGCAATTGACTTATTTCTTTTCTTTATTCTTTATATTTCTATGTTAAACAGCAAACTAAATTTTAAACAGTCATACAATTTATAATAATAACAAGCGAAAAAGGCACTACTCTTCTAANTTATCCTTTTATAAAAAATTATTAATTGTGTTAAACAGTCTTTTAAAATTCACAAGCATCAAATTACAGCAAATATTTTTATTTCAACGGAGTTTTTTACATGACAACGCCCTTTATCTTCAACTCACCCCCATCAATACGCTTTGGTGACGGGCTACTTAACGAGATTGGGCCAATTCTATCATCAGATGACCACAATAGCGCCTTTGTCGTAACCGATGCAGGCATGATGGCAACTGGTATTGTCTCCAAACTCATAACCAGTCTCGAAGGAGCCGGTATAAGAACAGGACTTTATAGCGATGTGGTAGCCGATCCACCAGAACGGGTCGTCCATGCCGCCGTTGATTCTGCGCGTGTTTCTAAGTCTAAGGTTATTGTGGGCATAGGCGGGGGCTCGTCATTGGATGTTGCCAAGCTGGTGGCATTGTTGGTTCCAGGTCATCAGGCGCTGCAGGATGCTTATGGTGTTGGTAATGCTATCGGTCCCCGCTTACCATTGCTGTTAGTGCCAACAACAGCGGGTACCGGATCAGAAGTAACCCCAATTTCTATTATTACTACTGGTAAAAGTGAAAAGATGGGGGTGGTATCACCATTAATCCTTCCTGATATAGCNCTTCTTGATCCGACGCTGACAATCTCAGTGCCAGCACATGTAACAGCGGCCACTGGTATCGATGCTATGGTCCATGCGATCGAGGCCTACACGTCAACCTCGGTCAATAATAACCCGATTTCACGTCAACTCGCTTTGCAGGCACTTGGCCTCCTCGGCAAAGCAGTCGAGGTTGCAGTGCATGATGGCAATAATAAGCAAGCACGCGCCGATATGATGCTTGGATCAATGTTAGCAGGCCAAGCCTTTGCCAATTCGCCTGTTGCAGCCATACATGCATTAGCTTATCCAATTGGCGGNCATTTCAAGATACCCCATGGTCTATCAAACGCACTAGTACTAGCNCATGTGTTACGCTTTAACTCGACAGTNGCACCTGTACCTTATGCGGAAATCGCTCCTTATGTNTTTCCTAAGCTTGCTGAAATGGGAACTCAAGAAGCNGCTGCAGCGTTTGCCGAGGAGATGGCGGCNCTTGNGGCACGCTGCGGGTTAGAGNCACGGTTGCGTGATGTTGGCATCCCCGCCGATGCGCTGGATTTATTAGCGCGAGATGCGATGAATCAAACCCGTCTTCTGGTGAACAATCCACGCCCTGTTGATGAGGGCNATGCGCGCACCATTTACCAGGCGGCTTGGTAAAGCTCNTATAGCTCCGCAAGTCATTAAGNCATATATTTNTATAAAAGCTTATAATAATTTTATCAGTTTTTAGATATGCCTNNGTAATAAGAAAGTAAAACAGTACGCACAAAGTATAATAACGGTTAAAGATTAAGATGCTGTATCGTTTGAGTAAAAAAAGGCAGATGAGAGTTTAAGGGCGACTAACATTATCATTAGTGTTCGATTTATTTTTAAAACATAGCATTCGGTTTTAGGGAGATAATTAATAACAAAGCGTCGGAAATAAAATAGTAGTTTACTAAAACAATAAGATCGTTAACTGGACATTCTCTACATAAAAAAATACGGGGAACACCTTTACGTCGTATTTGGAGTTAAAAACTAACGATAAGTGCTCCCCAGAACCAGGAAAGATTACGAGTTAAAGCATTTTTGGAAACTTTTACTCATGTCTCTAAGAAGACTCAAATAAAGATCTGGTCCATCCGGAATATTTGAGCCTAAAGGATCAATTAAAGCCGTTTTTGTTTTTGTTCCTTTTATGACTGTCNGAACCAAACGGTCCGAAAACTGAGGCTCACTAAAGACACATGATGCCCCGGTTTCATTAAGCTTTGAACGGATCTCTTTTANACGTTTAGGTGATGGAAANTCATGCGGATCGAATGTTATAGACCCAACTCCGTTAAGCTCATAATGCTTTTCGAAATATTGGTATGCATCATGGAATACAATAAATGGATATTTTTTTGAATTCGATAATGCAGTTGTGACTTCAGAGTCTAAAGCCATAATTTTTCTGACGTAATTACGGGCATTCGCTTTGTAGGCGTCTCTATTTTCAGGATAGACATCGCTCAACACTCGTGTAATTGCCTTAACCATTTTGACAGCATTAGTTGGGTCTAACCATACATGCATATCGCCGCCAGCATGGTCGTCATGCTCCTCGCCCCCATGATTTGAATGGTCATGACCTTCGTGCTTATCTTCTTCCCAAGCACCGCCTTTTCTATAAGGAAGAAGTTTCAAACGGGCCTTTTCGGCGACAGGTGTTTTGATCACCTCACCGGGGATAGACTGAAAAGCTTTTTCTAAGAAAGTCTCAAAACTGTCTCCGATATAAAACACAATACTCGCATCATTTAGTAATTTAATCTGAGAGGGCTTGAATTTGAAACCGTGTGGGGAAGAATTTCCACTTATTAAAAGATGAGTTTTACCAGTATTCCCGACGACACCACTTACCAAAGAATGCAATGGTTTTATGGTTACCACTACTCCCTTGGTTTCTACAGCGCGCGCCGTTGGGACCGAAATCAGAACGGCAATAACCGCCAGGGCTAGTTGTTTAAACTTCATGATAACTCCTACAAAAAGATTTTCTTTTAAAGGCTATAAATGTTATGTTATAACATCACAACAAAAAAATTTCCATTTTCATATTTCTAACAAGAAGAGACAATCAATGTTGAAGAAATTTATACCGCTACCTATGCTTGCCCTACTGAGTTCCCCTGTCTACGCGGCAGGCGGGCACGACCACGGCGATCACTCAAAAGGTGACAAACGATTTTACAGCCATCTCGATGTTAAGGTCCATTTTGATCGTATCGTTGACGCAGAAGAGGCCAATGAGGAGTTTGATGAATCTTATACTCACTCCCATATGGAACTTGGAGTACGTTTAAATTCAAAGTTTTCAATCAATGCAAATGTAAAAATTGAAGGGGAGCCTGCCGGTCACCACCATGGGCATGGAGCAGAGGAGGAGGAAGAACATCACGATGAAGACGAAGAAGAGCACCACGATGAGGAAGTAGCTCAAACCGATAAAGTCTTCGACGATCACCCCTTTCTCGTTGAACAACTAACAATTAACTTTGATGAAGAGCATTATGCATTATATGCTGGTAAATTTAATCCGGTTGTAGGATTTGATTATCATAATTTCCCAGGCATTTTTGGCTATCAGATAATTGAAAGCTATGTAATTCGTGAGCGTATTGGTTTTGGAGCAAAGCTGATGCACGATGCAGGTGATGGCGGTAAGCACACCCTCAACGCCAGTACGTTTTTTGCAGACACAACAGCCCTGAGCGATTCATTACTGCATGAACGAGGCACCACAAGTAAAGAAGACGGTGGGTTATCAAACACAGAAGACTTTCGATCTTTTTCTGTGTCAATCTCTGGCTCCGATTTTTATTCACTGGATAATAATTTTGCCGAAGGTTTCTCTTATGGTTTAGGTTATGCAAAACAAGCGGCAGGAGCCGGAAACGAAGAGGACGAAATTCGTTTCTCAGGTTCATTTGGGTATGAGCAGAAACTCTCTAAGGATGTTGAAGCCAAATTCATCGCAGAGCATATGGCAATAGAGCATCTCGGTGGAGAGGCAGCCCATGACAGAAGCTACACAACAGTAGGCTTAGGTTTTGATTATAAAAGATGGAACTTGGGTGCCACTTATACTCATATAAATAATGACGCAGATGAGGCTGATGAGAACCATAACGGTCATATCTATCAGGTCTCCATTGGATATACATTTTCTAATGGCCTGGGTTTAAGCGTAGGTTATAAACGAGCTGACGAAGACAATGAAGAGAGTGATCGTATTGGAACGTTGGTGTCATATAGCTACAACTTTTGAATATGTTAATAATAGTCTGCTCTCATAAGAGCAGACTATTATAAGGGATAATGAAAATATGCCATGTAAAGATCATGAGGGTTGTATTACAACTGCACTGGAAGTAGCTGATCGAATATGTTCTGAGAAGCAACTTAAATTTACTAAACTACGAAAAGACATTCTGCGAATGATTTGGGAAGAGCATGTTCCCCAAAAGGCGTATGATTTGCTGGATAAATTGCAAACGACCAATCACTCCGCTAAACCCGCAACTGTTTATCGTACTTTGGATTTTCTACTCAAGAATGGCTTTATTCACAAAGTGTCTAGCCTAAACGCTTTTGTTGGATGTTCTGATCCCTCAAATCATGAAGAATGCTATTTTTTAATCTGTGATAGTTGTAACGAGATCAGCGAATATTGCGACCCAGCTATCAGCTCTGCAATTAGAACTATAACCGATAAAAATCAATTTATGGTTCTAAGTACAACTTTAGAAATTGCAGGAAAATGCAACGAGTGTGCTCAAGTACTAGATTAACTAAAAATCTTATCTCATCTTGATAATTGAAAAAATGAACTTAAATCTCTATTGATCGGAAAAACAACTTAAAATGGATACAGTAATGGCCAGCAGTCAATTGCCACACTCAATAGATAGTAATTCTGAACAACGAAGGCGGCCAAGCAAAGAAGAGGCGCAAGCAGCAGTGCGCACCTTGATCGAATGGGCTGGCGATAACCCCGATAGAGAGGGTTTGATAGGGACCCCTGAGCGGGTTGCTCGAGCCTATAAAGAATTTTTTGCGGGCTATGATCAAGACCCGGCAGCTTTACTCACTACGACGTTCGAGGAAACGGCAGCCTATGATGAGATGATTGTACTGAAGGATATTAGGCTTGAGTCACACTGCGAACACCATCTCGTACCTATAATTGGCAAGGCCCATATTGCTTACTTACCAGCAGGCCGGGTTGTTGGTATTTCTAAACTAGCGCGCCTGATAGAGATTTTTGCAAAACGTATGCAAATCCAAGAAACTCTAACATCACAAATAGCGGAAACCCTTCAAGAGGAGCTAAAGCCTAATGGTGTTGGTATTGTAATTGAGGCGGCACATCAATGCATGACCACGCGCGGCATCCGCAAACCAGGTGTAAGCATGGTTACTAGCCGCATGCTAGGCAGCTTTCGCGATGACCCAACTGTACGGCAACAGTTTTTTGAGATGATCCGTAACCCCGGAAGGGCTATTAATGAGTCATAATAAGCCTATTCAAATTGATAAAGACTAGTTGGCACAAAAATTTATGGCGGCCTCACCTTAGGTCATAATATATCGCAGATAGTCTTGACCCTAAATTGGAACTGCTGCATACAAAAACCGTGTTCCTTGATGGGGCCATAAACTTGCTAAAGTAAGTTATAGTTGTCACTATTATATTTATCAGTTGTAATGCCGGAAGCACCTTAAATTGGAACCTGATCGATTTAAATATAGTCCTATCGTTGACCGACCAAAATTACGTTGGCCAAATGGTGAAAGAGTGGCAATTTGGGTGCTTCCAAATGTTGAGCATTATGAATACACACCTATGATCCAAAACGTCCGTGATCCCTGGCCCCGCTCTCCCCACCCAGATATACTCGGATATGGGGTTAGAGACTATGGCAATCGGGTTGGATTTTGGCGTATGACCGATTTAATGGATAAACACGATATTCGTTGCACGGTTTCTTTGAACTTTTCCGTAATCGAACACTATCCGGAAATTTTTGAAGCTATGGAGGCGCGTAATTATGACTATTTATGCCATGGGATTTATAATACCCGGTATCTCTGGAGTTTGTCGGAGGATGACGAACGGGAAGTAATCACTAATTGCATCGAAACACTGAGGAAAAAAACGGGGAAAAAATTGCCCGGCTGGTTTGGTCCAGCTGCAAGCTTCACTGTTAACACACCTGATCTTGTTGCAGAACTAGGTATTAAATATACCAGTGATTGGTATCATGACGATCAACCCTTTCCCTTAAAAACAAGATCAAAAAATCAATTAATAACTGTGCCTTACTCAATGGATATAAACGATGCCATCGAATACCGTTACCATACCGAAGGTGAAGAGTTCTGTCGTATGATCTGTGATCACTTCGATACAGTTTACCAAGAAGGTGAAGAGAGCGGGAGAGTCATGGCAATAGCACTACATCCCTACTTATATGGAACCCCTCATCGAATTCGCTTCCTAGATAAAGCGCTGAGCTACATAAAGAGCCATAAAGACGTTTGGTGGGCTACAGGAGAAGAAATAGCAGACCACTACATTGAACATCACCTGCCAACTATACAATCCCATCTTATTGGATTGGAGAATAGTTCATGACCCAGAAGATTGATAAAATATCCCAAACTGTTAGATATCGTTCTGGACCAGGGTATGATCACGAAAACTTTCTCTTTACTCCACTGAACCAGCGACAACCTATTACTTGGCCGAATGGCGCTAAAATAGCCTGGTGTGTATACCTTTACCTAGAATACCTAGAACTAGATCCAGCAGCAGAAACTGTGAGAGACCCAAGGTATGGCGGTGCATTAGGAAGCCATTTCCCTGACTATCTTAATTATTCAGCTAGAGAACACGGCAACAGGATCGGGTTTTGGCGTGTACTGGAAGTTTTAGATAAATATGATATTAAACCAACGGTAGCTGTTAACGCGATGTTAGCCGATCGCTATCCTCGCATGATCCAAGAGTGCATAGACCGTGGGTGGGAAATAGCTGGACACGGCATCAGTGCCTCGCAAATGATAACTTCAGAGCTTAGTGAAGTCGAAGAAAAGACAGTTATCACCCGATCGCTTAACACCTTGGAAAAAATTTCTGGCGTGCGACCTATTGGCTGGTTTGGGCAAGACTACTCTCAAAGTACGCGTACCATGGAATTACTGGAAAAATTAGGGGTACACTACGTAGCGGATTTTCCTAACGATGATATACCTTATAATACAAATTACGGTAATTTAATATGTATGCCCAACCACTCAGAGTGGGACGATACACAATTGATGGCCATACGAAGGCTAATGCCCTGGCGATGGTCTGATGTGGTTAGTGAAGCGTTTGATTACCTGTATAATGAAGCACATCCATCGGGTTCGGTAATGACACTTTCGATCCATCCATGGTTATTAGGCCAAGCCCACCGTATTAAATATCTAGATGCAGCGCTAGAGAAGATGAGCTCCTACCAAAACGTCTGGCAGACAAGTGCGGCTGAGGTAGCAAAGCATTTCCAGAAAAGCTGCTAAAATCAGAACTGATTTTATAAAGGAGTTCCCAAAATAGATTTCGGAAGCTTATAAAAATGAGAAGGTAACAATTTCAATATTTTAACCAATGATTTCGTTTTTAATATCTAATTCACGAGCGGTTGATAATCTATCCTCAGGGTTCCCCCAGCCACCACCACCAGCCGAATGAATGATAAAACGATCTCCAGGCCTGACTGGAACGGAGATTTCTTTTGTCTTGAGTTCTCGGACACTTCCATCCTGACCATGCAACTCATAATGATGCGGTTTACTATCCTGCCCCCCGACCATCCCACGGGAACCATGGCGGTTACCATCCCCCGCAGTATTAGCTAACGCTGCGGTTTGAGTCTCCATTTCTAATTCCAACTCCACCCCAGCACCTCCTCTAAACTGGCCATCGCCAGCCGAATTTTTTCGGAATTCGTGTTTATCAAAAAGCAGTGGAAATCGAGCTTCTGCCAACTCGACACTTCCAAATTTCAATCCACCCGCAGAATGCCACTCTCCCGCATTGTGCCATCCATCACCTTCACTGGAGCCACCTGCTCCGGGTCGCGCATGAAATAAATGCCAGATGAATTCTTTGCCAGTTTTTGGGTTCTCTCCCTGAATGGCTACACGGAACCGGCGCCCCCAACCACCCGTGGCCCGTTCAGGGCAAGCTTGAGATAAAGCAACAATGATAGCTTCGCAAATCTCATTTGAGCAGTGACTTGTGCACATAGTCACAGGGGCACCATCATTTGACCACACGATAGTACCTTGCTTAGCCCTTACAGTTATAGGCCTTTGCGATCCATGGTTCTTTGGGGTCTCTGGATTAATTAAATAAGAAATAGCCATTGCCACCGCAGATCGCATATTCGCATATGATGAATTCAAAAATCCATCCGACTGAAGATCAGAATCTGTTAAGTCAACAATAATGTCACTCGCTTTCTTTGTAACAGTGGCGCGAATAGTGACATCAGTTCTTCCATGCCCATCGTCGTCAAGAACAGCCTCACCTTTATATATTCCGTCTGGCCAAGTCGAGATAACATCACGAGCTTGTTGCTCAGCACTGTTTAATATCACTTCCACTGCTTCAAGAACTACTTCAGAACCAAACTCTTCTATTAGAGAGAGCACACGGCGCTCACCAACTCTGACCGATCCTATTTGAGCAGCTAAATCACCCTTGAAATCTCTGGGGTTCCGGGTATTAGTCGCGAGCATGTCGAGTATGTCTTGCCTTACAACACCTTGGTCATACAATTTTATAGGTGTTATTCTGAGACCTTCTTGGAAAATAGAAGTAGCTGTCGGATTATAAGCGCCATAAGTTGCACCACCAATATCGCTATGATGAGCTCTATTAATAGTCCAAAAAACTATTTTTTCTCCAGCAAATACAGGTACAAATGCTGTAACATCTGGGAGATGGCTGCCACCAAAGTAAGGATCATTGAGTAAGTAAACATCCCCAGGTTTTACTGTGCCTCCGAAATACTCACTAACAGACTCTGCGGCAAAGGAGAGTGCTCCAACATGAATAGGAATATGTTCTGCTTGCGCAGCTAACCGGCATTTTGCGTCACATATCCCTGTTGAAAAATCTCTACTTGAGTTTAAGATCTGCGAATAAGAGGTCCGGAGCATTGCTTCACCCATCTCCGCTACTATTGCCGTTAAACGGTGCTGTACAATTGAAACCGTTATAAGGTCTGCTTTACCCGGCACTGTAGCCTCCCAATCAAATCTAAAGTAATATAAATTCGTATTTTTCAAATAATAGTTGCACCTTTAATATTACTTTGAAAACTAAATTCGTTAAATACCTGACAAGAAATCTGATAATTTTTTTCTTACTTCATCTTGGGGAATATGAAGACGATCTAATAATAGAGGCCAATCATCCTGTGCAAATTCCTTGATCCCTTGCTGGACAGCGACATCATCAATATTTAACAACCCCAACTGTTGCTTCGCATAATTCGAAAAAAGCCAAGATTGAAAACTTTCATGTTCAATTTTCTCTCCTAGCTCTAAACATTGTTCAAAATCTTCCGAATAAAAATTGGCTAGCATCAGATCTGTTATGCGTTTATCCGAGTTTAATTGCCCCTGGGGCACAGGATCTAATTCGAGAGCTTTACTTAGCAAAGCTGAACCCTCTGCGACCGACCCGTTTCTTACAAGAACCTCTCCATACCCTGACAGGACCCGTGGATCACTTGGCACCATATCGTATGCTTTTCTGCCATGCTCTTCAGCTAACTGGAATTCATGCTTACTCAAGTGGACTGCCGACAACATTCGGTGGCATTCAAAGTCATTTTCATTCAAGTCGACTGCCCGTGCTATACAATCTTCCGACATCTCAAACATCTCATCCCGAGTGCCTCCTATCCATCCACGAAACCATCCTTGACCAAGAGTACACGCTTTCCAAGCATGAGCTTGTGCGTTATTAGAATCAGCCTCTATAGCTTTATCAAAAAACTCCAAGGCTTGTTTATTACCCTCTGCAGTAAATCGATGATGCATTTCTTTACCCCNAAGGAGTAACTCGTATGAGGTNATGTTTTCCGTAGCTTTTCTTTTTGCTCGTTGAAGGCTCATTATTTCAATTTCACCCAAGAGCGACATCGCTACGGTCCTAACAATTTCGTCTTGCACATCGAATATGTCCTCTATTACCCTATCATATTTATTACTCCACAATACTTTCCCTGTTCCAGACTCGCTTAATTCTATAGAAATTCTCACGCGTTTCCCTGAAGATCTAATTCCGCCAGTGACAATAAAGTCTAAATTATGGTGTTCTGAAAACACTTCGATGGTCTCATCACTATTTCTATAATCGAAACAGGTTTGCCTAGAAACAATCTCAAATTCACGTATCATAGAAAATTCGGTTATNAAGTCTTCAACAATACCATCGACTAAATAACCGCTGTCCTCATCCTTGCTNCCATTAGTAAACGGTAAAACAGCAAGTTTTGGTTTTTTATTCATATTCGGGGTTATTAAGACAGCTTCTGGAGAAACCGTATCTACAGAGTGNTGCTTAACCTGCTCTTCNATGATCTCTTCGCCTTTCTTTGAAATATAAAAAACCTCGAAGTCGTCTGAAATATTTTTTAGAGCTCTTGTGCCGGCCGGGTTCACCGCAAAACTCACTCTCTTTTTTACCTGGTCTTGTACGATTTTGGATAGGAGAACACGACCAGGCTCACATTGCCCTTCAAGTCTTGCTGCGATATTCACTCCACTGCCATAAATATTATCGCCTTCAATGATGACATCATCTACATGGATACCAACTCGCCATTCAAGCTTTAAACCGTCAACTATAGCTTCATTTCTCGCAGCAAGAAGGCCCTGAAATTCCATTGCTGCGTTCACACACTCAACCGGGCTCCCAAACTCTGCAATGACTGAGTCTCCTGCAGTATGGAATATCCGACCTCCATACTCCTCTATAATTGGGTCCATAATAGCTCTACAAGAGGTCAGATTTGATAGTGTAAGCTCCTCCTGCGACTCCATATGTTTACTAAAGTCAACGCAGTCTGTAGCTAGTATAGTTGCGAGTTTTCTATTTACTTTCGCCATCTACTATCCATATNATTGCTAGTTTTTTNAATAGAACAATAATTACTGTATCCTCACAAATTCAAAATCTCCTGATTGGTTATCTATACCCATTTTAGGTGGCGCTATCCAACCCGCATAGTGACCTGGCCGCAATTCTGCGTGCATTAACGAGGCAACAAAAACCCCATCATCTGCCGACGGAAGCCATTCATCCTTCCGCGCTTCAAAATTCTCTTGGCTCAAAATCTTACCTCCAGGGGTGGTCTCAATACCTGAAAAAACTCCGATTTTTCTATTAAACGTTACTTCAGGCAATTTTAGTTCATAAGAAATTCCCGCCTTTGCAATTTGCTTATTCCACCGATTAACTCCCGAAGCTGTCTCCCGCGTATAGTCGTCTCTAAGGCGCATATTTAATGCAGTTAATGCGGGCTCTAGTGTCGTCCTCACCTCACCATCGATTAATTTTAATACTGGATATGTGTCATTTAATAATCGGTGGTCATCATCGATTCTATCCTCCCGATATCTTCCTTTTAAGCCATTTGTNTAGGCGTTTGCNGCATTTGTTGAGATCTCGGATCCAAATAAATCTANTGAAAGTGAATAATGTAAGTTAGCCTTCTTTTGCAAAGTTGGTAGATCCACGACACCAAGTGACCTCACGGCGTTGCTATCAAAAGGATCAGTAATTCCTGCTACATTCATAGCTTCACATGTTCTTTTAATGACGCGGTTAATGCCAGAATCACCGACGAACATGTGGTGCGCTTCTTCTGTTAACATAAATCGTGTTGTCCTTGCCAGAGGGTCAAACCCCGACTGAGCAAGACTTTCCAACTGCATTTTTCCATCCCGATCTGTAAAATAAGCAAACATGAAAAAACTGAGCCAGTCTGGAGTAGTTTCGTTAAACGCACCGAGCATTCGTGGTTGGTCAATATCACCCGAACGCCTTCTTAAAAGACCATCNGCTTCTTCTCTTCCGTCTTTACCAAAATATTTTTGAAGCAAGTATACCATTGCCCACAAGTGCCGAGCTTCTTCCACATTAACTTGAAATAGATTTCGCATGTCATATAGCGAAGGTGCTGTCGCTCCCAAATACCGCTGCTGCTCAACCGAAGCTGGCTCTGTATCCCCCTGGATAACACATAATCTACGCAGCATAGCCCTATACTCGCCGGGTACCTCTTGCCAAGCAGGAACACCTTTATGCTGACCAAAGCCAATTAATCTCTCTTCATCTTTAGGCGCTAATAGTATACCCCAACGATACTCAGGCATTTTTACATAATCAAATTTCGCCCATCCACCTGTTTCCACACCAACGGCAGTACGAAGATAAACTAGAGCGTCTTGAAACCCCTCTGGCCCCATTTCTTTCCACCANTCAAGATAACCCGGATGCCATTTTTCTAAAGCTTTAAGGACGCGGCGATCTTCAGAAAGGCCAACGTTATTAGGTATCGACGTAGTATAATCCACAGCCATAGTATCTGGCATTAATTTTCTCCTAATCATCTCAAATATTAACCGGATAACAGTCTTTTAGTTATACTCTTTTACGATCAAAGCTTGGTCTTTTCCCGCTGCCATATCGGCTCAACGCTCCATTCTCGCCAACGGCGTTCGACCTTTGAAATATCCAATTTTGCCAAGCAGTTAAACGACCAAAGATTTTAGTTTCCATCGTTTCCGGACCCGCAAAACGAGTATTCGCTTCAAGTCCGGTTAACGCGTCTGGGGAAAAGCTAACCCGTTCTTCTAAGAATAGTCGAATTTCCTCTTCCCAATCAATCTCATCATATATCGCTGTTATCAGGCCCAAGTCATCCGACGCCTTAGTGGATAGAGTTAAACCTATAGTTGGTTTCAAAGCATCTTCCCATAATGGGTCAGCTAAAAACCTTGTTCCCAANCGGGACAATTGATTTGACATTGGATGTCTACCAAAATTAGCTGCTGTTAAAATTAATGACGCTTCATTAACATCTTGCCCTTCGAAATTTCCTTCTGCCATGAAGGATCGGTCAGCTGCAAAAACTAATTCTGCCAAAAACCCTACGAAACAGCTTCCAGGTTCTATTTTTGTAATAATTGTTTTTGAAGTTAAGTCCAAGCGTTTTAGAACTCGTGTCCAATANAATAGTATTTCTCTAACCAACCAATGTGATTTATTTTTTTCCAAGAAATCACAATACTCAGCAACACCGGCGCTGGAACCAATTGAACTAATAGCAAGGACAGCAATTTCTTCCTCGTTAAATCGAAGTTGTAGTATTGCGTCATCGAGCTCACGAGCTAATCGAAGTGGCCAAAACTGGTCTCCAAGAGATTTTAACTGATCGATATTCTGAGGCACCTGATTGTCAGGTCCTTTGATTAAAATTTCCGCTACTTGATCATTCCGATTTATATCAACCGTTAATGCCGAGTAACTTAGCAGATCAGCCTCGGTGTTAAGATTAATCGGGTTTAAAATTAAACCAATTTCATTTTTTGGGCGATCTGAAGTAGATGCCATAACGTCCACCCGTAAAGACAACGTTTCTTCAAATAAGGATGGAACAGTTAATTCATCAACCAAGTTCCATTCTAGCGCTCTTTTTCCACGTACTCCCTCTTCTGTGGCGCAAAAAATATCGGCCCTATCTTTACGCACTTTTCTTTTATCAGTTACCCGAGTAACGCCACCAGTCCCGGGGAGCACAGCAAGCAAAGCTACTTCAGGGAGTGACACACTAGAAGCCCCATCATCCACCATAATAATATGATCGGTTGCCAGAGCCAATTCGTAGCCCCCACCAGCGCATGCGCCTCCTACCGCTGCTAAATATCGCTGTCCAGAATTGCTGCTGGAATCTTCCATTGAGTTTCTAGTTTCATTGGTAAATTTACAAAAATTCACTTTATGCGTATGACTCGCTCCACCAAGCATTTTAATATTAGCCCCAGCACAAAAAACCCTTGTTTTACCTGACCTTAAAACTACAACTTGTACCTCTGGGTGCTCAAAACGTAACCGTTGAAGTGCATCATGCAATTCTATATCTACCCCCAGATCATATGAATTGAGTTTCAACTCATATCCCTCAAATAAACCCCCAGACTCGGCTACATCCATTATAAGGTCGGCCCTTTTACCAACGATATTAATATTCCAATGTTTATAATTTGTTGGGTGTGTATTAAAATCTATGCGCATTGGCGCTACTCTCTAATGGTTATAGAATTCACATCTATTCTAACTCGTTATAACATAGAGTAGATTCTTATAAGATCAAAAATTTATTATATCGACCTAATAAACGCATGATGTATATTTCAAATTTGAATGTTGCGACCAAATCTCAGAATAACAAAGATTTATAAGAGCGAGGATTTAAAATGACGGTTACCAACGTTTTACGTAATCTGATTGCATCTGGAACATTTCTACATCTTCCATCAGTTTATGACCCCCTTAGTGCGCGTCAAGTCCAACAGGCCGGCTTTGAAGCAACGTATGTTGGGGGCTATGTATCTGGTGCTATAAAAACAATAAGCGAACCCCTTTTAACATTGACAGAACAGGTCAATATTGCGTCTGAAGTAGCTAAATCTGTATCTATCCCTGTATTGGCAGATGCGGGCGCAGGTTTTGGGGAGCCTCTCCATGCAATGCGAACAGTTAGAGAATTTGTTAAAGCTGGGATTGCGGGCATTCATATAGAGGATCAACTATTCCCTAAAAGAGCCCATTACCATAAGTACCAGGTGCACGCGATCCCTGAACAGGATTTCACAACCAAAATTGAATTTTCGTGCAAAGCCCGCGATGAAGTTGATCCAAACTTTCTTATTATAGCACGGACCGACACCTGCCGCGAGATGGGATTAAAAGAGGCTAGCCAAAGGATTAATGCTGCAGGAGAGGTTGGGGCAGATATGGGTTTAATTTTCCCTAGAACAAACGAAGAGACAGAGGAAGCGCCTAAAGTTTGTAATATTCCTTTAGTTTATGTCCAAAGCAGAGGGAACAGAGACGGCAGGCCATTATTCTCTCGCCAACAGCTTGAAGCATTTGGCTATGCAATGTGTATAGACGCTCAAGTTGTTATTGCCGCTTCATTCGTTGCACAACGGGATATGTTAAAGGAACTTAGAGAGACCGGAGATTATAAAGCGTTAACCCCACAACAAATGGTGATCGCACGACAAGAGATTGAAGATATAATCGATTTAAATACCCATTACGAAATTGAAGCAGCAACAGTAGAAACTTAATTTTTATTTAGTAAGAGAGCCTCTCGAAAGATTAATTTTGCTGCCAATCTTTTATTTCCAGTACTGTTCCTTCAAGAGTTTCTTATATAGTTTACCATTTTCTCGGCGCGGTAAATCCGTCACAAAGTCAATTGAGCGTGGACTTTTAGTCTTACTAACTGTCTCGCAACAATATTCGATTAATTCTCGCGCAAGCGCCTCCCCTGCTCTTTCAGGATTAAGTAATTGAACAACACCCTTCACTTCCTCGCCAAAATCGGAGTTAGGCACTCCTATCACAGCCACGTCTATAATTTCTGGATGGGATAATAATCTATTTTCTGCTTCCTGCGGATAAATATTAACACCACCAGATATTATCATATTAGCCTTTCGGTCGGTGAGATAAAGGTAACCATCTTTATCGGTATAACCGATATCACCGATCGTGCTCCAGTCGTATTGATTTCGTGATTCTTTGGTTTTAATAATATCGTTATTATACTCAAAGGTCGGACCACCAGAGAAATAGATGAGCCCTGTATCGCCAACTGGCAACTCTTCACCATCATCCCCACAAATTCTTATTCGCCCAATCTTAGCTGTGCCAACAGAGCCCTTATGATTTAGCCATTCCCGACTATTGATGACTGTATTTCCATTGCCCTCTGATCCACCATAGTACTCCCAAATGATTGGCCCCCACCAATCTAGCATTTGTTGTTTAATCTCAATAGGGCATGGAGCAGCTGCATGAATAACACAACGGAGGGTAGAGAGATTATAAGAGCGGCGAGCATCCTCACCCAACTGCAACAATCTAATAAACATGGTAGGAACCCACTGGCTGTGGGTTACTTTGTATCTTTCAATTAATGCAAGGGATGTCTCCGCATCAAATTTCTCCATAATGAGAACCGTTGCTCCAAAGCGTAAGGCTCGTAAGGAGAACAGTAGTGGTGCAGCATGATATTGTGGAGCTGGCGATAAATATACAGTCTCCTCATCAAAACCATATATTTTTGCAGTTAATTTATATCCTTCTGAGGGAACCCCAAAAGCTTCCGTAGGCATGGGTTTGAGAATTCCTTTGGGCATGCCTGTTGTGCCAGATGAATAGAGCATCTCAATACCTTCAACTTGATCCGTTAATGGTATTCTTTCTTGTTTTGATAGATTTGCTTGGAAATCACAAAATCCCTCTATTACTCCATCAATTACCAATCTATTCTTAACTGGAACATTGGCCATCATTAATCTTGAAACATTACTTTCCATACCCTTAGAAGTAATAAATAATAATGCGCCAGAATCTTCTATAATATAATCAATTTCGCTTGAGGTTAAATGAGTCGCAACAGCGACAAACCGTAAACCTGCCCTAAAGACACCCCAAACTATTGGCATATATAACACATGGTTCTCTAATAAAACTGCGACACGATCGCCAATTTTTAACCCGTGTTGACGCATCATATGCGCTACTTGATTAGAGATTTCTTCAAACTCACTGAAACTTATTTGTTCGCCGGAACCACCCATAATTATAGCTGCTCTGTCTGGTGTTTTTTGCGCAAATACTCCAGGATGGCTAAGGTTACTATCTTTATTATTCATCACCTCAATCCTGGTAAAATAATTTTGAAATAAACATCGTTGAAATAGAGAATTTGAAACTAACTATTGCTAACATCCAAACCCTTATTCTAACAAGGATTTTTCAAAAATGGGACCTCTAAGAGGAATAAAAATAGTTGAAATAGTTGGAATAGGCCCTGCACCACATTGCTGTATGATCTTGTCTGATATGGGAGCCGAAATAATCCGAATAGATCGCCCGGGTGGCAACAAAGTAGGCGGGACTGATGAAGCAGCTATCTTAAATCGTGGAAGGAAATCAATCGCTTTAGATTTAAAAACACCTGAAGGAGTAAATACTGCCAGACGTTTAATTCGACAAGCTGACGGTTTAGTTGAGGGTTTTAGGCCTGGCGTAATGGAGCGAATTGGGCTCGGACCAGAAGTCTGTTTAGAAGATAATAAAAAATTAGTATACGGCCGAATGACGGGGTGGGGACAAGATGGCCCACTTTCGAGGGTTGCCGGCCACGATATCAACTATATCGCCTTAGCCGGTGCACTTGGAGCTATAGGAGATAAAGAACNAGGTCCAGTCCCTCCCCTCAATCTAATAGGTGATTTTGGTGGCGGTGGCATGATGCTAGCGTTTGGGATGGTTTGTGGAATNCTAGAGTCAAAAACNTCNGGTAAAGGGCANATTATCGANGCTTCAATGTTAGAGGGATCCGCTTTATTNATGGCAGGCGTCCTTATGGCTAAAAATTCTGGAACTTGGAATTATCCCCGAGGAGAGAACTGGCTTGATGGGGGGGCTGCCTTCTATGGAACATATGAATGTTCTGATGGTGAGTGGATTTGCATAGGATCTTTAGAACCACAGTTTTATAATNTACTGCGGGAGAAATTAGAATTAAAAGAATCCATTTGGGATAAGCAATGGGATCACGATAGCTGGCCAGAACAAAAACGTTTGCTATCAGAAAAATTTAAAAAGAAAACACGGTCAGAATGGACCATAATCATGGGTGAACTTGACGTATGCTTTGCTCCCGTGCTCAATTTGGATGAATTATTAGAACANCCCCATAACAGAGCTCGTTCGGTCTTTATTGAAACAAATGGGAATATTCAGCCTGCACCTGCTCCACGTTTCAGTAGAACCCCAGGTCAAATTCAGCACGCACCAGTCAAACCCGGTGAAAATAATGATGAAGTTCTGAAAAAGTGGGGCTTTAATCAATCAGAAGTCGATAATTTACGAGACAATTCAATTCTATATGATCCAAGATAAAGGCGAATTTTGACTTTAGAATTCTTTATGGAGTAAATACCTGATGACGCACTCGCTGGACCCACTTCTTCGCCCAAAATCGGTTGCTGTGATTGGTGCATCCGACAATCCTGCGAGAATTGGTGGTCGCCCCATATTCTCAATGTTAGAGGGTGGGTTTAAAGGACGCTTATATCCTGTCAATCCCAATAGAGAAACAATACAAGGGTTAAGATCTTATCCCAATATCTCTTCAGTTCCCGAACCCGTCGATAGTGTTGTTATATCGGTACCAGAAAAAATAGCGTTAGATGTCGTCAGAGAATGCGCAGCTTCAGGTGTAAAAAGTGCTGTAATGTTTACATCTGGATTTGCAGAAATCGGAGCTTCCGGTGTTGAAGCACAATTAGAATTGAGAAAGATTGCATTAGAAAGTGGAATGAGAATAGTTGGTCCTAATTGTCTAGGAGTATTTAATCTGAACCAAGGCTGGTTTGGCACATTTGCAAATACATTGGCTAGCANGAAAATTCCAACTGGACCAATCGGCATAGTCACACAAAGNGGTGCATACGGCGGTCATCTTTTCACAATCACCCAAAATAGAGGGGTAGGAACAAATTATTGGGTTACTACGGGAAATGAAGTAGATGTGGACGTTGCCGAGGTAATAGAATTTTATGCAAAAGAGCCAGATATCAAAGTTATCGTATCTTACGCGGAAGGTATAAAAGATGGGTCTCGCCTGTGCAGAGCTCTAGAAGCCGCACGTAAAGCGAAAAAACCTGTGATCTTTATGAAAGTTGGTTCAACAGAAGCAGGTGCCCGTGCCGCTGCGTCACATACTGCGTCGTTAGCTGGTGAAGACGCGATTTATGATGGTATGTTTAAACAGTTCGGCGTGTACAGAGCGGAAACAACAGAGGAAATGGCTGATATCGCATACGTTTGCCAGTTTGGACGCTATCCTGCTGGCCCCAAAATTGGTCTACAAACGATATCGGGTGGAATAGGAGTTCAATTAGCTGATGCAGCCACAAAATATGGATTTGACGTAAAACCTTTACCCAAAAGCACACAAGATAAAATATTAGACCTTATCCCCTTTGCTGGAGTTAATAACCCTATTGATTTTACAGGCCAGGTTCTCAACGAACGTAAGTTGTTAGAAGACAGTATGCGTCATGTCATAGATGAGGCTGATTATGATAGCCAAATTCTATATCTTGCGAGCTTACCTATTTCTCAATTCACTAAAGATATTAGCCTTGAAATATTCACTTCTCTGAGAGAGCAATACCCGAANGAGCTAATGATACTTAGTCTTATTGGCCCCCCGGAATCTCGTGCTTCCTATGAGGCGCTTGGCTATCCATGCTTTGAAGACCACTCACTCGCAGTGAGGGCAATGGCTGCTCTCAGATATTTCGGTGAAGTTTTTNAGAGAGAAGGTCCTGACCTCCAGGCCACCATTAGTANAAATAAAGTAATTATGAAGGGACAAAAATTATCTGAGTTTGAGGCAAAAAAAATATTATCCATAGCGGGATTGCCNATTACCTTGGAGANGCTCGTACAAACATCAGAAGAAGCGATCCACTTTTGGAGAAAAATAGAAAAACCCGTCGCCCTTAAAATAAGCTCGTCAAACCTTCGGCACAAAACTGAAATAGGAGGAGTACTACTTAATTTAAATGATGAACACGGGATCAGAGAAGCCTTTAATAAACTTTCAGAAATAGCTAAAGAAATTTCAGAGGAGAGTCCAATTGAAGGCATACTAATTTGTGAAATGATTGATAATGGTGTTGAAACTGTTTTAGGGGTAGTTAAAGATCCTGTTTTTGGTCCTACGGTAATGTTTGGTCTTGGGGGCATATTTATCGAAATTTTAAAGGATGTTACCTTCCGCGTTGCCCCTTTTGACGCAAAAGAAGCCCACATGATGATTAACGAAATAAGAGGCAGAGCCATATTAGATGGTGTTCGCGGAGCGCCGCCGGTTGATGTTGATGCACTCGCTGAAGCACTCTCTCAACTATCTCTGTTTGCAGCCACAAATATTGACAACGTAGATTCTATAGATCTGAATCCGTTCATTGTTTTGCCTAGAGGTGCAAAGATTGTCGATGCCCTAATAATCGCGAGTGACTAGATCTTTAGTTAATAAACTTATCGTCACTATTAAGATAATTCATCTACAATNAAGATGATTTGCGATNAGAGCATGATGGTGTAATTTAAATGCCAATATTGTTCATTTATTTATTGTTAGATAATATCTTCGAGATAATGGTGCCATTGTTTATTTTTTATTGNTGATGAATAAGATACCGTCTACGAAATATGTATAGGGGGCTCATATGAAATTAACAGAGAAACAAATCGAACAATTCGATACTGAGGGTTATATATTTTTACCTTCTTGCTTTTCAAAAGATGAGGTGGCGNTCTTGAATGAAGCTGCGAGTGATATCTACGCAAGTGAGAGAAAAGAAGTTTGGAGGGAGAGTTCTGGAATTGCCCGAACCGCATTTGCGGCCCATACCTACGACGACGCCCATCGTCGCCTCGCTGCTCACCCCCGGCTAATCAACCCTGTAAAGCAAATTCTTAACGGCGATATTTATATGCACCAGTATAAAATTAACGCAAAAGCAGCATTCGATGGGGACGTATGGCAATGGCATCAAGATTTTGGAGTTTGGCACAGAGATGATGGAATGCCCGAACCTCGCGCAATGAATATCGCGTTGTTTTTAGATGACGTAACCGCAGCAAATGGACCGTTATTATTTCTGCCCAAGAGCCATAAATATGGGGTAATCGAAGCTGGCCATGATGTTGAAACAACTAGCTACCCTCTTTGGACGCTGAACAGAGAGACGGTAACTAAATTATCTAATGAAGGGGGATGCATCGCACCAACAGGCCCGGCAGGAAGTGTAATTATGTTCTCATCACTTTTAGTACATGCGAGCCCACCAAACATAAGTCCAATGCCGCGCACAATTGTTTATCTATCTCTATGCCACGTTGACAATCATATCACTCGTCATAAACGAGAAGAGTGGATAGCCCATCGTGATTTCACCCCAATAAAATCACTAGAAGATGATTGTCTTGCCAATCTAGAGGCTGATAATACGACTGAAGCCGCTGAATAAAGGCCTACGATGTATCTTTATTCAGCATTGCAGGCAAGGGAGAAAGAAGGAAACCCCATCAGGGTTTGTCTAGTTGGTGCCGGAAAGTTTGGTTCTATGTTTTTAAATCAAATAATAACGACTCCAGGATTAGAAGTTACTAGTATTGCAGATCTCAACCCTCATAATGCAAAGTTAACCTGCAAAACAGTTGGATGGACTGATGATCAGATAGATACAGTCACCTTTACTGACGATGCAGTAAAGGCAATCCAAAGCGATGACTCAGACGTTATAGTAGAAGCTACCGGCCATCCATCCTCGGGCGTTAAACACGCACGGGAAGCCTTTAAAATGGGTAAACACATCGTAATGGTTAACGTGGAAGCCGATGTATTAGCCGGTCCGTTATTAGCAAAAGAAGCAACTTCTGCTGGTGTTGTATACTCAATGGCATATGGCGATCAACCTGCATTAACATGCGAATTAGTAGAGTGGGCACGGTCATGTGGCTTTCACGTTACAGCAGCAGGTAAAGGAACAAAATATCTACCTAAATATCACATGTCGACACCTGACACAGTGTGGGATCATTATGGTATAACCCACGACGAGGCTATTAAGGCTGGTATGAATAGTAAGATGTTTAACTCTTTTCTTGATGGCACCAAATCAGCACTTGAGATGGCCGCGATTGCCAACGCGTGCAACCTAGCACCACCAAACAATGGATTAAGTTTCCCTCCATGCGGAATGAACGATTTAGCACAAATCCTTCGGCCAGCAAGTGAAGGAGGTCAACTAGAATTTAATGGTCAGGTCGAGGTTGTATCGTCTATTGAGCGCGATGGTCGAGCAGTTACTAATGATCTTAGATGGGGTGTTTATGTTGTTTTAGAGGCTCAGAACGATTATGCCTCAAAATGCTTTAAAGAATATGGCATGAATACGGATAACAGCGGAAGATATTCTGCTATGTTTAAACCATTTCATTTGATCGGTTTAGAATTAAATATATCTATAATATCAGCGGCCATTAGAGGTATTCCAACTGGTTCTACAAAAGATTTTTGTGGCGATGTTGTTGCAACAGCAAAGCGTAATTTAAAAGTAGGTGAAGTTCTAGATGGTGAAGGTGGAGCAACCGTATGGGGCAAACTTATTCCAGCGGCAACCTCTCTTTCCAAACGACACCTTCCAATAGGGTTAGCTCAAGGCATCACAATTAAAAAGCCGATAAAAGTTGGCGAAATCATTGGTTGGGATGATGTAATTTTTGATCCAACGGATCACGTAATCGCCTTTAGAAAGTCGATGGAGAGTGTGTTTTCTCGAAACTATTAATATTAAATATTTCATGCGTTTATTTTTTTATGGTCACCCCCGGAGTATTCAAGGCATCACTTACAGGTTGCAAAGCCGTCAAATCCATTTCGGGTCGAACAAATAGATCTGGTAACAAGCGTTCGTATGCGCTAGCTGCCTCAATAGCCTGATCCTCTCTATGTCTTCGAGAGATGATCTGCATCCCTACAGGTCTGCCATCCTCTGTTAAGCCACAAGGAACAGAAATCATAGGAAGGCCCGTCACACTAAATACGTAAGTAGATAAAAATACATCTTGAAAGCGATCAACTGGAACGCCCCCAACTTGTGTAGGCAGNGGTTCGTCCAACCTGAATGGAGGCGCACCAACAACTGGCGCTATAATATAATCAAAATTGGTCATAAATTTTCTTATTTTGTGCCAATAGGCTGTCCGCAATCTCTCTGAACGCACAACATCACGCACCGAAAGGTCTAGCGCTGCACTAACCTGATTAATCAATTGCGGGGTCATAAGGTGTTGATATTTATCATATCGTTCAGCATATCGAGCTACCATCCCAAAACCGCGTGTACCTGTTATGATATCCTGAATATCTGAAGCATCAAAGCATGCATCCTTAACTTCACAACCAAGGTTTTCAAACGCGTATGCGCCTGATTTTACGAGTTTTTCAACCTCTTTGTCCAAAGGAATAACACCNCCAATATTACCAGCATAAGCTATCCGCCGGCCTTCCAAGTTTTGAGTTCCCAATGCCGCTTTACAAAAATCCATTCCATCATTGGGCATGCTAGATGGGTCTCTATCATCCGGTCCTGATANAACTTTCATAGCTAAACCAATGTCCGAAACACATCTAACCATAGGCCCTTGTATGTGCTCAACAAGCGTGTCCCAGCCATAATCAGTAGGATAGAAAGGTATACGACCAGGGGATGGCCTNAACCCAGTCAGGTTATTAAACGAACATGGNATCCGAATTGACCCGCCCAAATCCGTCCCCAAGGCCAAAGGGGCCATAGCGGAAGCCACTGCCGCNCCAGAACCACCACTGGACCCACCGGCTGTTACGTTTACATCCCAGGGGTTTCGGGTTGTACCAAAAATTTTATTGGTAGTGTTGATGTCATGGGCAAACTCTGGAGTNTTAGTTTTTCCTAATAAAATACCACCTGCATTTTTCAACCTCTCAACGGATATTGTATCTTCAATAGGTATATCGTTTTTTAACAAGAGGGAACCAAAGGTTGTTCTAATGCCTTTTGTTTGCAGTATATCCTTTACCAAAAAAGGTACCCCTTCTAAATCTCGTGCGGGATAACCGGATTTTCTGCGCGAGTCAGACTCCNCAGCTTCCTTAAAAGCATTCTCATTTAATGTACAAACTGCATTGATAACTGGGTTAACCGTCTCAATTTGCTCGATAAAGGTCTTTACCACCTCAGTCGCTGTTATGCTTCCTTTGCTGATTTGAGACGCTATTTCACCGGCTGACCACTCTAAGACTTCTTTTTTCATAAACAGCTCCAAATTNGGTACTGGGGTGTTCTCACATAATGACCGGAATATAATCATACAGGTCAATGTCCTAACTAGGAATAATAATCAAAGCAAGCAACTTGATCATTAGTTAGTTATTCGGCTCTATATAGTTTAATTTTGAAACATTTTATGTAAGTTATAATATTTTAATTATTTATAAATTAATTGTGGAGTAGATTTAATGGCCCGACTGTGTGAAGGAAGAGTTGCTATCGTAACCGGCGCTGCGAGAGGGGTTGGAAAAGAACATGCACTTGGCTTAGCTCGTCACGGNGCTAGCGTAGTGGTAAATGATTTAGGCGGTGCCGTCGATGGGACTGGAAACGACAAGTCTCACGCTCAACAGGTAGTCGATGAGATAAAAGCTATGGGAGGCAATGCCGTTGTTAATGGAGATGACGTAAGTTCCTGGGATGGTGCTAAAAATATGATTGACCAGGCTGTCGAAGAGTTTGGAACATTAGATATTGTTGTCAATAACGCCGGTATATTGCGTGATAGAATGCTGGTTAACATGACAGAAGATGAATGGGACTTAGTTATTCANGTACATCTTAAAGGTACATTTGCCCCATCGAGACATGCTGCAGCTTATTGGCGCCAAAAGTCAAAAGATACGGGAGAAAAGGTGAATGCACGAATTATCAATACGAGCTCAACATCAGGTCTTTATGGTAATGTTGGACAAACTAATTATGGCGCAGCAAAAGCCGGTATAGCCGCATTTACAATCATTGCTGCGAGAGAACTTGGTCGAATTGGCGTCACAGTAAATGCTATCTCTCCCACTGCTTACACACGTATGACTGATACCCTTAGAGAGTACACCGACCAAGATATAGAAAGACGCGATCCACGTTGGGTTTCACCAACTATTGTATATCTCTCAAGCGCAGAAGCGAGCGATATCACTGGAAGAGTAATCCAAGCGGGGAACGGACGAGTTGCCGTGTGTGAAGGCTGGCGTAGAGGGGCAGAAATAGAACAGATAGAAGACGTAGAAGCTATTGGACCTCTAATCAGAGAAATGATTTCAAGTGTGAGACAAAATTCAGGGATGGACGGCCTAGAGCTTGATTAAATATATGGGCCAGTCGCGTGTTACGAGCTGACTGGCCCAATACACCTTTTATATTTCTTTAAAAATCATTTCTAAAGGTATAGATATCTTATTGAGCCGCCCTGATAGACCGCCATAGAGATTGACTGGTTATAGGCATTTGAATGTGGTCAATATTATATTTTTCCAAGGCATTTAATACAGCGTGGGTAATCACTTGTGGTGCAGCTATACACCCCGCCTGTCCCACCCCCTTAACGCCAAGAACATTAGCTTCGGTTGGAATTTGATTAAAATGCGCTTTAAAAAATGGAAAGAATGCTGCTCTTGGTGCAGTATAATCCATTAGAGAACCGGATAATAGTTGTCCAGAATCAGGATCAAAAGCAACGAACTCCTCAAGTGCCTGTCCTATGCCTTGAGCCACACCGCCATGAAGCTGACCCTCTGTCAAAACCGGATTAACTAATGATCCATAATCATCAACCATTACATANTTGATTAAAGAAATAGAACCTGTATCTGGGTCAATCTCTACTTCCGCTGCGTGGCACCCGTTCGGAAATGTGAATGGCGCCTCTTCTCTTTTATAGAATGTATCGATACCATTTTCCCCAAAACCAGTCCCTATATCAGGATTACGTGCTGCAAGTGCCACTTCGCCAATAGAAATTGATCGTTCATCCATATTGGTCGAAAAAAGTCCTTTTTCAAAAGACAGTTCTCTCTCTTCGGTTTGTAATAATATCGCTGCGACGGAAGCAGCTTTNTTAATAGCACTATCAATAGCAAGAGCCATTGTTCCCGCTCCCATATGCATCGATCGAGCCCCACCGTGACCAAACCCGATACTAACTTGTTCAGTATCGGCCTGAATATAATCCAACGTTTTAATCGGTACACCTAAACGCGTCGAAGCTATCTGCTTGAAGGTCGTCTCATGTCCTTGACCATTTGATTCTGTTCCTACACGCAGTTCGATTCTTCCTGTGGAGGTAAAAGTGATACTTGCACCCTCTTGTGGCGCGCCTCGTGCTGTCTCCAAAAAACAACCAACACCAAGACCTCGAAGCAATCCTTTTCCATGCGCACGGTTTTTACGGTCAGAAAAACTCGATTTTTCGATATATTCGCTGGCTTTTTGTATGTTCTCTCTAAACGACCCTGAATCTATCCGCATACCAAATGCTGTCTCATGCGGGAACTCGTCAATCGCATTCAACAACCTCAGTTCTACTGGGTCAAATCCACAACGCGAAGCCGCAGCATCAATCAATCTCTCGATAATGAAATTTGCTTCCGGTTTACCTGCCCCCCTGTAAGCGTCAATGGGTGTAGTGTTAGTAAANACACCTACTGATTCCATATAGATAAAAGGAATTTTGTATATACCTCCCATGGCAGTCGGAGCGGAGTTGGTTGAGGCATTAGGCCCACCTGCGGATAAATATGCGCCCATATTAGCCGTTAATTTTGCTTGTAAAGCCAAAAAACGACCTTCAGTATCTAAAGCCAGCTTAGCAGTTGTTCGTATATCCCTTCCATGAAGGGATGCTGAATGGTCCTCCGCACGGTCTGCGACCCATTTCACTGCTCTTTTATACTTTTTAGATGCCCAAAGTAAAAGAACCCACTCAGGAAAAAGAAAGTTCTTTAAGCCAAATCCACCNCCTACATCTGGAGCAGAGATTTGAATTCGTTCCTCATCCAACGAGAATACCGAATGCGCAAGCTGTTCCCTTATCGCATGAACGCCCTGGGCGGTGCAGGTCAGACGCATAATATCATTCTGTTCATCGTATTCCCCTATCCCAGCTCTTGGTTCGATAGGAAGTGCCATTACCCGGTTATTTTCTATATCCAAATCGACGATATGCGCAGCTTGACCAAAAGCAACTAATGTCTTTTTCTGTTCTCCTTTTTTGAAACGATACGCTATATTGTCGGGAGCAGTCGACCAAATCNCCGGGCTACCGTCTAACGGTGCATGAACCGGGTTAACTACAACAGGCAATGCTTCATAATCCACCAGNACTAACTCTGCACCTTCTTGAGCAGCCATTTCTGTCTCCGCGATCACCAGTGCAATAGGATCACCAACGTGACGAACCTTCTTCCTCGCTAAAGCAAATCGTTCTGCAAGAACTAGAGGCTGTTCGGCAGAGAATTTAGTCGTACACGGTAATGGTCCAACGCCGTCTTTAGCCAAATCTTCCTCAATATAGACACCGCAGACCCCTTCAATCATTAGAGCTTCCGAAATGTCTACGTTTATTATATTTGCATGCCCGTGTACCGACCGTACTATCTTAGCGTATAATTGGTTTTCCAAATTAATATCTGCGACATAACGTCCCGTTCCCCTTAAAAACCTCTCATCCTCAAATCGATGCGTCGACATCATCTAAAACCCTTCAATGCCTTTTTATATCTAACCTTAAACAGTTAACTACCCGTTATATTTTTTTTTTGGAAAACTGAAGTAGTTATTTATTTTTCATTATTTTGACCAAAGCTTACGAATACTATTTAAAAAATATTTTTTTGCCAACCTTCTATTCTCTATGTTTCAACCAATGTTTCAGAAACAACAAAGGCTCCCGTTTGGGAGCCTGAAACCAATTCAAGTATAGTTGGTTCTACAGTTGATCTTTTACCTTCAAAACCTGCCTACCGCGGTACATCCCTGTTTTAAGATCGATATGGTGCGGNCTATGGAGTTCACCCGTATCCGAGTTTTCTACATAAGCGTCAGCTTTAATCGCATCATGNGCACGACGCATGTTTCTTTTTGACGGTGTGGTTTTCCTCTTGGGAACAGCCATAGCTGCATTTCCTTTACTATTTTAACTTAAATTTTGCGGAAAAATCCGTGAGGATGTCTTAGTACCATTAAACTTTTTAATCAAGTATAATTCTCAATACTTTCATATAAAGGGACCATTTATAATAAACGTTTCTTCTTCACCTATACTCCAATAATTTTTTAATTTTAACTATGATTTTATTCAAACTCTATTAGTATTTGATCAACGGTGAGGCTTTCACCAATATTAGCGTGGACTTTTGAAACAATACCATCTTGCTCCGCCTTCATTACATTCTCCATTTTCATAGCCTCTACTACTGCTAATTCCTGCCCGGCTTTTATACTCTGTCCTTCAGAAACAGCTATGGAAACCAGAAGTCCGGGCATCGGAGACAACAAATATCTAGACATATCCGGAGCCTGCTTAACGGGCATCAAATCAACCAATTGTGCAAGTCTGGATGGAACCAGCTTAAGTTGCAATTCACAACCGTTGTATTTTACTTGGCAAGTTCCACCTTCTTGCTCAACTTGCACAATCATTTGCACACCATCGACAAAACCATCAAAAAGTTTAGTAACTAGATTAAAAGTTCCATCCAACCTAATAGTTCGTTTTTCATTTGAGACTGAAAAACCTTCAGTTGTTTGTTCAAGTTTAAAATTGATCCATACCCCCTCATCAAAAACGCTTAGATAAATGTAATTTGTATTTTCAAAGTTCGCACGAAGGGGCAATTCAACCCGGCCAGAAATAGTCTTATTTCTGGTTAATTTAGTAAATTCAAATGCCACCGCAATAGAATACAAACTCATTTTTATTTCATTAGACAGTTGGGTCCCTTTAAACCCTGTTGGAAACTCTTCTGCTATAAAACCTGTGTTAAATTCCCCTTGTTGAAACCTAGGGTTAGTCATAACAGCCGATAAAAAATCTATGTTATGGTTAACACCACGTATTTTAAAAGAATTCAAGGCTAGTTCCATTCGATCTATCGCCTGCTTCCGACTATCACCACTAGTTACAAGTTTTGCTATCATCGGGTCATAAAAAATTGATATTTCGGAGCCTTCTGTAACACCGCTATCTATTCTCACACCTTTTTGGTTCTCAGGTTGTTGATATTTTACCANCCTTCCCGTTGACGGAAGGAAACCACGATATGGATCCTCTGCATATATACGGGTCTCAATGGCCCAACCATCTAAGCTCACATCTTTTTGTTGCAACGGAAGTTCCTCCCCCGCTGCTATTCGGATCATTAATTCAACTAGATCTAACCCTGTAATACANTCGGTAACAGGATGCTCGACTTGAAGACGTGTGTTCATCTCCAGAAAATAAAACTTCTTATTCTTATCAACGATAAATTCAACCGTCCCAGCCGAGCAATATTCAACTGCTTTGGAGAGTAAAACTGATTGCTCCCCCATTAATTTTCGTGTTTGAGGGTCAAGAAATGGACTTGGCGCTTCTTCGACAACTTTTTGATGTCGACGTTGTATTGAACACTCCCTCTCTCCCAAGTAAATCGTATTACCTTTNGTGTCAGCTATAATTTGAATTTCTATATGACGCGGTTCTTCGATAAACTTCTCTATAAAAACCCGATCGTCCCCAAAACTAGAAACNGCCTCATTAACAGCTGACCTGAACCCTTCTTTAACTTCATCCTNGTTATAGGCAACACGCATCCCTTTNCCGCCACCTCCAGCAGAAGCCTTGATCATTACCGGGTAACCAATATCACCAGCAACTTTAACTGCTTCTGTATCATCCGCTAAAACACCGACATAACCAGGAACAGTACTAACACCAGCCTGTGCAGCCAGCTTTTTAGATTCTATTTTATCTCCCATTGCGGCTATCGCTTTTTTTCTTGGTCCAATAAAAACGATACCCTCGGCTTCTAACGCTTCTGCAAATGATGCGTTTTCAGATAAAAAACCATACCCCGGGTGCACTGCCTCAGCACCAGACTGACGAACAGCGTCAATAATCTTTTCGCTAACCAAATAACTCTCCGCAGAGGCGGACCCACCAATGAAGATCGCCTCATCCGCTTCACGTACATGCAATGCNCCAGAATCCACTTCAGAATAAACAGCAACGGTAGCNATGCCTAAACGACGCGCTGTACGCATCACGCGACAGGCTATCTCGCCTCTATTTGCAATGAGAATCTTTTTAAACATTTCTTATTTATAAACTTCGTGACCGTGAATAAGCAATGTTAAAGCCCACTTACTTTGAAAATATTTTAGCAGTCCACCTTTTAAAAGGTAATGATTTTCACAGTAACATGTTTATATAGGAACCCCTGGGCGCTCCTTGATCAATATTATCATTAGCTATTAAGACGGATAGCCTTCTTATCTGAAATGCTATTTCGTCATTTGTTAAGGCTGTTTTAATACGAANCCCCTGCTGAGGCTCGATATTTTGCAATTGAACCTTCTTTTCAGGCGCCATCGATTCCTGCGATTGAGGTTTTGGCGTTTTGTTAGTATTGGGACGACTTATGCGCCGTATAAGCTCAGCGCGCGTCTCTGTTGGTATATTCGAACCAGTTGGANTTAAGGCCATAACACTTCCTCACAACGTCAGATTACATTATGATACATAGCTTAAACTTAATTTATTATCAAACTGTAGACATTTTCTGTCATCCAGTATTNATCTCTAACGCTAAAGCATCCATGGCCCTATGAAGTTTTTCAGGTGNTGACGCATAGCATAAGCGCAAAAACCCTTCACCATCTGGTCCAAATGCACTGCCAGGAGCTAACCCCACGTTACAGACATCGATTAATCTTTTACAAAAACTTAACGAGTCGCTTACACCATCAACCGAAAAAAATGCATAAAAAGCACCATTAGGNCGCGTAGCTTTNACCCGCGGCCATTGATCTAAGCGGTCGAANACAATATCCCTACCAACCTGGCAACGTTGCCTTAGCTCTTTTATAACGTTATCACCCGAACTAAGAGCAAGAATACCAGCTCTTTGAATAAAATCCGGTACGCCCGAAGTTGAAATCTGAACTAATTTAGCAAGAGTTTCCGATATACCTTTTGGNTGCACCATCCAACCCATTCTCCAGCCAGTCATAAGCCATGATTTAGAGAAGCTATTCACAACGATCACTTTATCAGTCGGTTCTGCAAAATTCAGCATTGAAGTCGCTACCGGTCTATCGAATACAAGGGAATGATAAACCTCATCTGATATCACCCAAATATCTTTGTCTCTTGCGAACTCAATCAGCGAGCGTTGGTCCTCCTCTGGGATAATCCAACCAGTAGGATTACCGGGAGTATTTACAAAGATCGCCTTTGTGCGTTCCGTTACTGCCTTAAAAACTTCTTCTATATCCAACGACCAACCATCATCCCCCATTCTAATTGATGCATGGGTTGTTATTCCCTGATTTAATTCAACTGTAGAGTAAATGTTTGGCCAAACAGGACCAATAACAACGACCTCATCACCGGGGTTTAAGAGCATTTGCATCGCTAGAGAAATCCCCATCATCCCTGAATTAGTAACAGTCACTCTATCCTCTTCTATATTTACATCAAAAGTACGCTTANTGTATTTAAGCAATTCTTTCCGCAGGTCAGACAGCCCATTTTGATCAGTGTAAAAAGTTTCGCCATTCNTCATAGATTCGTATGATGAGGCACAAATAAAATCAGGGGTNGGAGTATCTCCTTCTCCAAACCAAAGAGGGATTAGGCCCTGTCGCCCCCAACCATATTTAGCCACTTTACTAATATTTGTTTCAGCTAATTCTAAGACAGTTTGAGATAATCCTAGAAGTTTTATATCCTTCGACATCGCCCCCCCATTTGACCTTGTTTATTTTCACAAATACCGGTTGTCTCTTCAAGTGACTGCATCATTTAAATCACTTAACACCTAAATGTTATTAGTTTAATAAATCTATAGCGTACAANTTTCCANAAAAAGTTAGAAAATAAAATAATGGCAGCTACTATTTATCTAATAAGACATGGTGAAACTACCTGGAACCGAGCCGGGCGGTTACAGGGTCAGGCGGATTCCCCATTAACTTTGAAAGGAACAAGACAAATTGAGGCTGTTGCCGACACACTCCGAAACCTTTTGAAAAACCAAAATTATGTATTTTGGGCAAGTCCAATTGGCCGAACCCAACAGAGTGCCTCTATAATTTGTGATATTATTGGTACCAATTATGAGAATATAAAGTTTGATGACCGGCTAAAAGAAATTACTCTTGGAGAGCGTGATGGCTATTCCAGCTGGCAAGCTCTTAAAGATGATTATCCTGAAGATATGGCTGAACGAGAAAAAGACCCATGGCATTACCAACATCCTAAAGGCGAAAGTAGCCAGATGGTTCTTGAACGCCTAACACCATTTCTGGAAGAGTTGGAAGTGTTAAAGGGAGCACACGTCGTTGTCTCTCACGGCGTTGTCAGTAAAATTTTTCGTGGCCTATATCTCAAATTAAGTCATGCTGAAACATTTGCTCTGGATAGGCCTCAAGAATCGTTCTACTGCTTACATCAAGGAAATGTGGAAATAATTGAGGCTATTTCAAAATGGAATTGAACCAGAAAATTTACCTTTTTCGACATGGAGAAACAGTTTGGAATAAAGCAAAACGTCTCCAAGGACATAAAGATACTCCCTTAACGCTGCAAGGAGTAAAACAGGCACAAGCGATGGGTGAAAAGCTATCCCATGTTTTAAAAAATATCGAACCTAAATTTTTCTTCTCCAGCCCAATCGGTCGGGCGCATCAAACAGCAACAATCATAGCCGACTCAATTAATTTCAACACTGAATCTATTACTTTGGAGNAACAATTAANAGAAATCACTTTTGGTGACTGGGATGGNCTGAATATGGAAGAAATTCTCTTAGATTATGAATTAATTTGGCAGAAAAGAACTAAAGATAAATGGACATTCGCACCCCCAAATGGNGAAAGTTATGAGGTAGCAAGTGCAAGAGTGGAAAGGTTTTTAAAAGAAATTCCTGAAGAACACCCCATCATAATCGTTGCGCATGGTTCTATAAATAAGGTCATTCGCGGATGCTGGAGAGACCTAGAACCTAATGAGGTTTTTAAGTTAGATGAGCCTCAAAATGGTTTTTATGAACTAACATCCGATTGTCACGAAAGGTTTATTGAAGTTTAGCTTACAAAAAAATGCATAGGCCTAGAACAATTTTATTGATTATTAATTGGTTGTAATAGCCGACGTACTTGAGAAATTTGAATATTATCTTTGCTCACTCGGTGCAAAAATTTATCTATGCCCTCTTCCTCTACCGACATATGAAACGCATTTGCATGCAAAATAGTGTTAGGGGTTGTCGCTATACCGACGTGTCCTTGCATATAAATTAGATCACCTCGTTGAAGTTCAATTCTATCGTCTCCAATATACTTTCCGACTGATTTTGCTTGTTGATCAGTATCTCTTGGCGCTAAAACTCCNACTCTGGATAANCNAAGTTGCACTAGCGCTGAACAATCGATACCAATACTCGAACGCCCTCCCCAAAGATACGGGGTTCCAATATATCTCTGCGCTACTGAAACAACATCAGGTTCCAATTTTCCAATAGAGCATATAGCTTTCTCGAACACCCAACCCAGAGATTCTATATATGAAAAAGAGTTTTTAATGTCTGTAATCTTAATTCTGGATGTCATGCTAAGACATGCAACCACATTTGCTTTAATATTTGGTTCATCAAAAATGAATGTCCGCAATGCCGAAATTTCATGGGTACTCTNTTGCAATTGATTAGAAATAGAGTTTTTAGACACGTAACCTACATAACCNTCCGTTTGCGATTGCCCCCAGGCCCATTCATCTGATGTTTCATATATTATGATTTCCTCGCCAAATAACAATTCGGAGACACGCTCCGATGAATTGCTGGCACAGCTTCGCATTGGCACCACATTCGTTATAACCCTATATGTNTCCCCAAGTGAATATTTTTCAGTCTNTATTATTCCCCTCAGATATTCAGCAGCCAGGTCANTTTTATAGGCGAATTCTCTGGGATCAAGTGACATTTCGNTTAAGACTTGAGTTCTTTAATCGCTGTATCAAGCCCACCTACTGTTAGGGGAAACATCTTTCCNTCTATTAGTTCCTCTATCATCTCAACCGACCGAGTATAACGCCAATATTTCTCTTGGGTGGGGTTTAACCAAACGCATCGATCGAAATGATTTTTTAATCTTTGGATCCAAACCGTACCCGGCTCCGGATTCATGTGCTCAACACTGCCCCCGGCAACAGAAATTTCGTATGGGCTCATAGACGCATCACCTACAAATATACACTTGTAGTTAGAGCCATAAGTATTAAGGACTTCCCATGTTGGAATTTTCTCAACATGTCTGCGTCTATTATCTTTCCACATAGATTCATAGGGACAGTTATGAAAGTAGAAATACTCTAAATGTTTAAACTCAGTTCTTGCAGCTGAGAATAATTCTTCAGTTAATTTAATGTATGGGTCCATCGAACCACCAACATCAAAAAACAGTAAAACGTTCACAGCATTATGTCTTTCAGGAACCATTTTTAAATCCAGAAAACCACCATTTCGAGCCGTTGATCTAATTGTATCTGATAGATCTAATTCATTAGGCGCCCCCTCTCGGGCAAATTTCCGTAATTTTCTAAGTGCTACTTTGATATTTCGAATGCCTATTTCAACAGTATCATCGAGATTTTTATACTCTCTTTTATCCCACACTTTTACTGCTCGCCCACTTCTACCCCCTTCTTGTCCAATTCGCACACCCTCAGGATTATAGCCGTTAGCACCAAACGGAGATTTCCCACCGGTACCAATCCATTTGTTTCCACCTTGATGACGTTTTTTTTGCTCTTCTAGACGCTTTTTCAGAGTTTCCATTAATTCTTCCCAGCCGCCAAGAGACTCTATTTTTTTCATTTCTTCCGAAGTCAAATGAAGTTCGGCCATCGTTTTCAACCATTCGGCCGGTATCTCGGTTCCAAATAGATCATCAAGCACCTCTAAGCCCTTAAAGCAATGACCAAAAACCTGATCAAATCGATCGATATGTCTTTCGTCTTTGACTAGCGATGCCCTGGATAAGTAATAGAAGTCATTTATGGAGTATTCTGCGACACCTTGTTTAACCGCGTCTAAAAATGTGAGATATTCTTTGAGTGAAACTGGAATTTCTGCTTTTTTTAGTGAATAAAAAAAAGTGGAAAACATTTTTTTACTGCCCTTCCCAAAGGTTAAAACACAATTTGGGGTCATGAATATCTAAATAATATTAGTAATTACCTATTTCCAGTTTCTCTACGCGCTAAGAATGCGAGGCGCTCGAAAAGATGAACATCTTGTTCATTTTTCAATAACGCCCCATGAAGCGGAGGAATTATATCTTTCTTATCTGTTAGTTTAAGAGCCTCTGGGGGTATATCCTCTACAACTAGCAGTTTTATCCAATCTAATAACTCTGATGTCGATGGTTTCTTCTTTAACCCAGGAACCTCACGAACTTCAAAAAACGACTTTAGCGCCTCACTAAGTAAGTTTTTCTTAAGCTTGGGATGATGTACCTCTACTATTTGTGCCATCGTCTCCAAATCAGGGAACCGTATATAATGAAAAAAACATCGGCGAAGAAATGCATCCGGTAATTCTTTTTCATTATTTGACGTAATAATTACAATAGGACGTTGCCTTGCTTTTATGCGTTCCTGAGTTTCATAAACAAAAAATTCCATACGATCCAATTCCAGTAAAAGGTCGTTAGGAAACTCGATATCCGCCTTATCTATCTCATCAATTAATAGAACAACTTGTTCATCAGCCATGAAAGCATCCCAGAGTTTTCCTTTCTGGATATAGTTAGCTATGTCATGGACACGTTCCTCACCCAGTTGGCTATCCCGCAATCGCGAAACGGCATCATACTCATATAAACCTTGCTGTGCCTTTGTAGTTGATTTGATGTGCCATTCGATTATATTTTTGTTCAACGCTCTCGCAACTTCATGTGCTAAAACGGTCTTACCGGTACCTGGTTCACCTTTAATAAGCAGAGGCCGCTCAAGTGTCACAGCAGCATTTACTGCGACCATTAAATCTTCAGTTGCAATGTAATTGTCGGTCCCACTGAACCTTGTTGTATCTGTCATTATTTCTCTACCAACTCCACTCTTTCTATATTTTTTTCTAAATAATCATATTTTCAAGATTTAATTTTAATTTATCCAGTTAACGCTTTTTTGATTTCCTCTAATGCAAGACTTGCATTCTGCGTATCTGAACCACCAGCTTGTGCCATATCCCATCTGCCTCCACCACCCTTACCGCCAAGACTAATTACTCCGCGCCGCACTAATTCGATAGCATTGTATCTTCCCTCCAAGTCCTTAGTAACACCAACAACTAGAGATGCTTTTTTAGCATCTGAGGAAACAACCGCCACAACACCTAAAACCATATCTTTTTTTAACTCATCTACTAGTCCTTTAAGTTCTCTTGCTGGGACCTCCTCAAGTATTCGCCCAATAAACGATATATCCTCAACCATAATAGATTGTTTGTCGTTATCAGTTGAATTATCAGCTGCAGCTAGTCGGCGTCGGAGATCCACTAACTCCCTGTCCAATTTCTTTTTTTCTTCCATTAAATTCGATACTCGGTCAGGTAATTGTTCTACAGTGACTTTTAAAATTTCAGCCGATTTATTAAGCAATGCCTCCTTGGCATCCAAATATTCTAAAGCATCTACTCCCGTTACAGCCTCTATCCGCCGAACACCTGACGCAACAGCACCTTCTGATATAATCTTAAATGCACCTATATCACCCGTCTGATTTACATGTGTCCCACCGCAGAGTTCAGTAGAGAAATTTATCTTAGGGCTACCGTTAGTCTGTTCTCCCATCGAGACAACACGAACTTCATCTCCATATTTCTCTCCAAATAATGCCATAGCACCAGATTCGATAGCAGATTCTGGATCCATTATTCGAGTAGAAACATTAGTGTTATTTCTAATTTGATAGTTCACAGCCGACTCGACGAGCTTTAGGTCAGCGTCCGTGACACGGCTAGAATGATTAAAATCAAATCTAAGGCGTTGTTCCGCAACCTGCGATCCTTTTTGGGTAACATGAAGCCCCAAATGCCTGCGCAGTGCTTCATGCATTAAATGGGTGGCTGAATGATTTGCTTTCAATCTATTTCTACGCTCGCTATCCACATGTAATTCGACAAACTCCCCCACCTCAATTTTTCCATGTTTAATTTTGCCAATGTGAAGAAATAAATCATCAACCTTCTTCTTTACGTCTGTTACATCCACTATTGCTCCATTGGAAGATACTATTCTTCCGTGATCACCCATCTGCCCACCAGATTCTCCATAGAAAGGAGTTTGATTAAGCAATAGGATCACAGCATCTCCCTGATTAGTGGCTTCTATCTTGTCAGTCTCCTCTCCATTTACAACCAACCCCAGAATCTGTCCTTCTGCGTATTCCGTCGAGTAACCCAAAAATTCAGTTGCACCTATATTTTGCTTTATATCAAACCATAACTCATCCGTTGAGGCCTCCCCAGAACCCGACCAGGCAGCTCTGGCAGACGCTTTTTGTGCCTCCATAGCATTATTAAAACCATTAAGGTCAACCCCACGGCCCTTCCCGCGCATTATATCTTGCGTCAGATCTAAGGGAAAACCATATGTATCATAAAGCTTGAAAGCTAATTCCCCAGGAAGCTCAGATCCATCGCTTAAATTGCCCGCAACATCTTCTAGTTGACGAAGACCTCGCCCAAGCGTTTCTTTAAATTTAGTTTCCTCAAGCTTAAAAGTCTCCACCGTGAGACTTTCTGCTCTCTTTAACTCATTAAATGCTTCGCCCATTTGTGTGATTAAAGCTGGAACTAATTTCCACATTAACGGCTCCTCACAGCCTATTAGATGTGCATGTCGCATAGCCCTTCGCATAATTCTTCTTAGTACATACCCTCTTCCTTCATTTGAAGGTAAAATCCCATCTGCAATCAAAAAAGCCGATGCGCGCAGATGATCTGCAATAACTCGATGGGACACAAAATAAGGACCGTCTGGCTCCACATTGGACTCTTTCGCAGAGGCCTCAATTAAACCACGCATTAAATCTATGTCATAATTATCATGCTTTCCCTGTAAAATAGCAGAAATTCTCTCTAACCCCATCCCTGTATCTATGGATGGCCGAGGCAGATCCACCCGCTCACCCTGGGCGATCTGTTCGAACTGCATAAAGACTAAATTCCATATCTCTACATATCTATCGCCATCTTCATCAGGACTGCCCGGCGGTCCACCCTTTATAGCCTCGCCATGATCGAAAAAAATTTCTGAGCAAGGACCACACGGTCCAGTATCCCCCATCGACCAGAAATTATCAGAGGTGGAAATACGTATTATTTTATTATCATCCAAACCAGCTATTTGTTTCCAGAGCCTTGCTGCTTCTTCATCCTCAGAATACACAGTGACCAAAAGTCTATCTTTCGATAACCCGTAGTCTTGTGTGATTAATTTCCAAGCATTCTCAATTGCAACATCCTTAAAATAGTCGCCAAAAGAAAAGTTTCCCAACATTTCGAAAAAAGTATGATGTCTAGCGGTGTATCCAACATTTTCAAGATCATTATGTTTACCGCCAGCTCTAACACACTTCTGAGATGTTGCAGCACGAGAATAATCCCGTTTTTCAATTCCGGTGAAAACGTTTTTAAACTGTACCATGCCAGCATTTGTAAACAACAACGTGGGATCATTGCGCGGCACCAGTGGACTTGAACTTACCACCTCATGCCCTTCACGCTCAAAGAATTCGAGAAACGCCTGTCTGATTTCATTCGTGGTATTCATATCAATGATATCCTGCCAACCTTTTATGACTTGGCTTTATCAGCTAATTGGAAAGTTACGCGATAATTTAATGAATGAGAGCGCTCAAGTCCAGCAACGGTATCACTGTTTATATCTTAAAGTTAATAAACCAATATTCCGGTCGCCAAAACAAGCTTACAGATAAGGATTTATTTTTTATGAATTAGTCCAGTGTTAGTTACTCTATAGACCCCTCACCATCGTCGCTAACTTCTGGTCCAACCAGCATAGCCTCTGCCACCAAACCAGCATTTTCTCTAACAGCACTTTCTATTGCTACAGCAACTGCATGGTTCTCGCGCAGAAACTTCTTCGCATTCTCTCTGCCTTGTCCAATTCTTTCCTCTTTATAGCTAAACCAAGATCCAGCTTTCTCTACAATATTGGCATTAACACCCAAGTCCAGAAGTTCTCCAAGTTTTGATATTCCTTCTCCATACATTATATCAAACTCTACAACTCTGAATGGAGGCGCTACTTTGTTTTTGACAACTTTTACCCGTGTCTGATTCCCAACAATCTCATCGCGATCCTTTATTGCCCCAATTCTTCTTATGTCAAGACGCACAGACGCATAAAATTTTAGTGCATTACCACCAGAAGTAGTTTCAGGGCTTCCAAACATGACACCAATTTTTAACCTGATTTGATTAATAAATATTACGAGGCAATTAGATTTCGAGATGGAGGAAGTCAGTTTTCGAAGTGCTTGGCTCATCAGCCGCGCCTGTAACCCAACGTGAGTATCGCCCATCTCTCCCTCTAACTCCGCACGCGGCACTAGCGCTGCTACAGAATCGACGACAAGGACATCCACAGCCCCAGACCTAACCAATGTATCTGCTATTTCAAGCGCTTGTTCTCCAGCGTCTGGTTGGGAAATCAATAATTCATCTATATCAACACCCAATTTCTTCGCATAAGCCGGATCTAATGCGTGTTCAGCATCAACAAACGCACAAACCCCTCCTTTCTTTTGAGCTTCGGCCGCAACATGCAATGCCAAAGTTGTTTTTCCTGAACTTTCGGGACCATATATTTCAACAATTCGGCCGCGTGGTAACCCCCCAATTCCAAGAGCAATATCTAATCCTAAAGAGCCCGTCGATATCGCATCTATATCCACCGCATTTTGTTGATGGCCCAGCTTCATAACAGACCCTTTTCCAAAGGCTTTCTCAATTTGGCCTAAAGCAGCTTCTAAAGCTTTTGATTTATCCATAGTATCTCGTTCCACGACGCGTAATGATGTTACCGACAATCTACCCTCCATATGTCATGTGTTATGAGCCTCTTGCAACAACTCGTTTTTAAATTTTGAAAATTGAATATCTAACTCTTATTTAAGAACTTCAAAAATAATTCAAAACTAACAGATTAAAACCATGAGGANCATATGTACATGATTTGTTCTGTTATTGCAACATTATATTCTTGGTTTGTTCTCAACAATATCTTGGATTTGATTAATAGAAAAATCTATATGAAGTACTTGATACCAAATATAGAGAGTAAGTGCAGAATACAAATAACGCTTACTAATAACTAACGTTAAACCCTGGCCATAAATGAAAAATTAAGGCAACATTTTTAGATTTACGCCTTAAGGTGTACTGTTAATTAGATATTTTTTTCTTGAGTTGAAACACATAACTTATAATTTCCGCAACNGCCTTATAGTGCTCCGAAGGCACTTCATCATCAATATCNGCCGCAGCAAATAGGGCTCGNGCCAAAGAGGGNTTTTCTACAATCGGAACATTATTTTCATTCGCAACTTCCCTGATTCTGAAAGCCACTTCATCTACTCCCTTGGCCACAACCTTTGGCGCCGACATTAATTCCGACTCATATTTTAACGCGACAGCAAAATGAGTAGGGTTAGTTACTACAACATCTGCTGTTGGCACCGCAGCCATCATTCTGGCTCGAGCTCTATCAGCCCTAATCTGCCTTAATCTCCCCCTCACTAGGGGGTCGCCATCTGATTGTTTTATTTCATCTTTCACTTGTTGTTTAGTCATACGCATTTGTTTTAGAAATTCAAAGCGTTGATATAAATAATCCAACCCAGCAATGACCCCCATAACAAATATAGCTACGACAAACATTTGAGCCACCAACAATCTTGTCTCGTCGGCTGTTTGGGCAACATCCATCTGCATCAATATCTCAACACGATCTAATTGGGGTATAGCCACCATACCGACAATTGTTGCAACGATGGATAGCTTAATTAGACCTTTAGAAAACTCAACCAGTGACTTAATGCTAACCAACCTTCCTATTCCTTTTATAGGTGAAATTCTATCAAGCTTTGGATTTAACGATTCGGAACTAAAAACCAAGCCACTGACAGCTAATTTTGCCCCAATTCCCAAAGCCATAAGTAATATTATTGCCGGTCCAACCCCNAAGGAAAGTTCAAATAATATCTCTAGGAAAACATTTCCCATATTGGCAGCATCNACTCGTATTTCATGAAAATTTTGCAATAAGCCGCTACTAACTCCTAAAATTTTCATTGCTAAAAAAGGGCCTAGAAACCCAGCTATCAATGCACCCCCTACCATGACAGCTAGATGAGACACTTCCTGTGACGTCATTACTTGCCCTTTGTCACGGGCCTCCGTGAGACGTCGCGNAGTCGCTTCCTCGGTTTTTTGTGACTGATCTGAGTCTTCAGACAAAGGCTTACTTTCTGTTANTTAGTTATGATAAATTGATTTACNTGCGTACCATAATATTCAATNAAAACTGAAAANAACCCACTTAATACTGCNGANAAAACAAAAAGTCCGCCGGCTANTTGTACTGGAAGGCTTATGAAAAAAATTTGAAGCTGCGGCATTAGTCTAGCCAACATACCCATTCCCATAAAAAAAGCTAAACTTAGCACAATAAAGGGNGCAGATATCTGGAGGGCAAGNCGAAAACTATCAGATACAATTCTTGCCAAGACAAACGCCATATCTCCGGTTGGAAGAAAAATTCCTGCNGGAAACATTNTATANCTCTCAGCAACTGCCAAAATNAGAGTATGGTGCATATTTGTGGAAAACANGATCAGAACACCCATAGTAGTCAACAATAAGCCAGGCAAAGAAGCTTGACTGGATATACTTGGATTGAAAACTTCTGCATTAGCCATTCCTATCGTAAGAGCTATAAATCGCCCTGCGGAATCAAGAGTCAATAGGAGCACGCGAGAAATTATTCCGATGTAAACACCAATCAAAATTTCAGCCATCAAGGTTTTAAACAAAACGAAAATATTAGTAGGCTCAGCGGGCAAAAAACCAGATACTAAAGGAGCAACAATTACNGCAAGAAGCAACGCAAAAAGCAACCGTAACCTGGCAGGAACGTATGCTTCTCCAATACCTGGCAATAGCATTACAGTAGCCGCCAAGCGAGAAAAGACCAGTAAAAATGCATAAACCTGTAAAGGCAAGAATTGCTCTAAAGGCACAATACTATTTCTTTTCCTTAATTTTCAAAAGACTTCACCAGAACATTTAGTCATCTTATTTCTATTCAACCCAAACCTATTATTCTATCTGTTAAACTAGTCATGTAGTTGGAAAGAGTAGTTAACATAAACGGTAAAAAAAATATCAAAGCACCAAAGACCACTACTATTTTNGGCACAAATACTAATGTCATTTCTTGCAATTGCGTCAATGCCTGAAACAAGGCAATAAGCAGCCCTACAAGCAATGCCACTGCCATTATTGGCATAGACATTGTTAAGACTATCATAATTGCCTCTCGGCCAATTTCTACTGCTTCAACCTCATTCATCTATTTATTTTCAAGTGATAAAGGTAAATAGGAACTTAAATAGGCATGCGTATTATTTCCTGATAAGCTTGGATCATACGATCTCTTAGCGTGGTGACCAACTGCAATGTGGCTTCAGCACTATTAACAGCTGACACAACATCAGTTAAATCTGCCTCGCCACTGATTCCTTTAATACTCATCGACTCGCCTTCCTTCAGANTATTAACCGACTCCTTCGCAGCATCNTTCATAAAAGAAGAAAAATCTTGCCCAACCTGCCCGCTCGAAACATCATTATTAGTTGCAGGGCTCTTTGCTATATTTGATAAGATTTCACCTACTTTGTTTATCATCAGAGACCTCCTCACTATTTTAAAAAGAAATTATCAGAAAATTACACTTTCAGCCAGCCCGTCTTTTAACTTCTCAGTAAATCTATTGTCCGTTGTATCATTTTCTTGGAAGACTCTAAAACTGTTAAATTAGCCTCGTATGTTCTTTGAGCTTCACGCATATCCATCATTTCTATTAAGCCATTCACATTTGGCCGTTTAATATATCCATTTTCGTCTGCTAAAGGATGATATGGTTCGTATGATATTTTAAAGTNACCATCATCACGACCTATCTTTGACACTTGAACTAAATCGACCCCTAATTGCCTATCCATAACATCCTTAAAAACAATAGTTTTTCGTCTGTAGGGATCTGCACCCTCAGTTCGTCCCACAGAGTCTTGGTTAGCTATATTCTCCGATATNACTCTCAATCGAGTACCCTGAGCTTTCATTCCTGATGCTGATATTTTTAATGCATTACTGAGATCTACTGCCATGTTTCTTATCCCTTAACGTCTTTTTTTATCGGCCGCTACCATTAAGTGCCATTTTGAACATTAGTAAGTTTTTACTGTATATAGAACTTGCAAGCTTATAGTTCATGCTGGACTCGCTTACTTTCATTAGTTGCTCTTCCATCACTACTGCATTTTCATTTGGACTAACCTCGTAGACATCCTTATTTCGCTCTTTAATTACACGAGCATCTATTTTCGCCCCTGCACCAACCATATGCCCCATCGCGGTCTTGGACATCTGCATATTAACATTGCCATTCATTATTTTTGAGAAAGTTGGAGCTTTTAAATCCTTTGCTCGGTAATTTGGAGTGTCGGCATTCGCTATATTTTGCGCTAGTACAGTCTGACGTTGGTTTAACCACCCCATCTTGACTGTAGCCGCACTAAAAACGTTTAAATTTCCCAGATTCATAATATCCCCTAAAAATCCAAATAATAATTAATTACGCCTTATGAAAACCTTTTAAACATAACCTAAAATGCTCTTTCACAAACAATGCAATTACTNTACCATTTTAATATAAGTACAGTAATTACTCTCTAAGCAATTCTCTTTTTAAGTAGATTAATATCTCTATATAAAAATCTTTTATTTATCTTTTAAACGAGGCAATTATGTCGAAAAGGCCTGTAGCTTTCGCAATCAAAGATCAAAAACGGCACGGTTCTGCGCCTATAATTGTGGCAAAAGGGCATGGAGAAATCGCAGAAAATATACTTCGTCTGGCGTTTGACAATGACATTAAGGTCCGAACAGACGAAGATTTAGCAGAGATTTTATCCGTTGTAGACGTAGACTGCGGGATACCGCTAGAAGCTTTCGCAGCAGTAGCGGAGATTTTAAGCTATGTTTACGATGCTAATTCCAAAATTAAAGAAGGCAAGAAGAATAATGGGGATGCTTCCTAATGACTATTTCAGACGCTGGAATATTGGAGATTGAATTAGAAAAGGTAAAAAGTTTATTAACGAAATCTGAGTACTCCTTGCAAAAAGATGGTGCAATACCAAATTCATCAGAGATCGAGATTCGTATAAATAAATTATGCAAACAATTACCTACAATCGAACCACAGGAAGCTAAACGCCTTGCTCAACAACTTCCATATCTAATAAATTCCCTAGATAAAATTGCTGAAATTATCAAGGAACGAAAAAGTAATGATATTTTAACAGATAAAACTTTAATTACGAAAGCGTCCAAAGCCTATCAATCTGCCTCAAAGTATAAACGCGGATTTTAACTTTACCATCAAGATNNTTGGTTTTATTGATATATCCTTAATTTATTAATTGGCATAAAAATGGAACTAAGTGTTTATCTGCGATTTCTTTCTGCGTTAGTTTTTACGTTATCGCTCATCGGTCTGCTATATTGGGGCATCAAAAGATTCAATTTGATGAAATTTTCGAATAATAAAGTTTTAGGAAATAGGCTTTNTGTAGAAGAAACATTAAGGATTGATGCTAAAAACAAGCTGGTCTCCGTTAAGAAAGATGCAGAAGAATACTTAATATTAATAGGACATGATGGTAACCTTTTAATAGATGCTTCAGAAAGCAGAAACAATAAGATTGCTGAGTTTAGAGATGAACTCGAAGCTCAAGATAAAAAGCCGCAAAAGTTGTAAATATTCTTTTTTCTGGAGACAGTTTTTGAAGCATAAACAAATAAAATGGACCAGAGTATGTTTATGGTCCAAAGAGGTCGGATTGCTATTTTTTGTTGCTCTNGTTTCAGCAACCATTTTTGGAACGACTGAACCTACTTATGCCCAAACATTAACATTAGACATAGGAGAGCCAGGCGGATCAACCACAGCTCGAATATTACAGATGGTGGCCCTAGTGGCCGTGCTATCTTTAGCGCCAGGCCTATTGGTCACCATAACATCGTTTACTCGTATTGTAGTCGTTCTATCTCTCTTGAGAACTGCTTTAGGCACCCAACAATCGCCTCCAAACGTAGTTATGATTAGTTTGGCACTTTTTCTGAGTGCGTTTATCATGGCTCCAACATTTGAACAAGCCTGGAAGACGGGAATTTTACCGTTAATTGAAGAAAGAATAGATGAAGCCGAGGCTTTTGAGAAAACAGCGATACCATTTCGAACATTTATGTTACGGCAAGTAAGGGATAAAGATCTCTCNCTATTTGAAGGTATAGCCAAAGTGGAGCCTGAACAAACAGGTCCTAATGCCCCCCTGCAAGTCCTTATACCTGCATTTATGATAAGTGAATTGAGACGAGCATTTGAAATTGGTTTTTTGATTTATTTGCCATTTGTTATAATCGATATGGTTGTGGCCTCTATTTTAATGTCTATGGGCATGATGATGGTCCCTCCAATTATCGTCTCACTTCCTTTCAAACTAATCTTTTTTGTTTTGGTCGACGGCTGGTACCTTATCTCCGGTTCATTAGTCAAAAGTTTTGGAGCAGGGTAGTAAAAGCATCCAGTTATTAAGTAAATTAGAAAANTAAGTTTCTAATTCATCTCACTGAGTAACTTTGTCTTTAGTTTTTCTCTGTAAGTTGTCAAAAATGCTTGAAACCGCCCTATTTCTTTAAAACGGTCTGTCAAAGTTCGAAAATCTTGAATGTCCCCCTCTGTCTTGTTAGTTATTAATCGGAAGGCCTCTCGATATTGTGTCATGTCCATCTGTAAAGAGTAAATTTGCCGCACTTTATTTAATGCTTCTCCCTGCTCACTCATTGATAACGCAACCACCCAATTTAAAATTAAAGTAGCAGATAAGTCATTAATTCGTCTCCCATCTTGACCATCATTTCCAAGCAGACGTTCAAAAACCTTACCTGCACTTACCCAATTTCTAGTTCGCCAGAAAATATCAGCCCTTAAAAGATCTGCATCCCGTTCTTTATCAGNATTTATCAATTTTAGCGCAGTCTCNCTATCNCCTAGTTCAAAAACACTACGAGCACGAAGTCGCTTTCGTTGAAGTGCTAATTTAGGATCTAACCCTGGTGCCACACTTTCATCTAGAGCCTCTAAAGCTGTACCGGGCTGTCTGTCCAACAGCCTTATTAATGCCAATCTACCTCCAACCTGTGCTTTTTGAACCCCCTGTAACCTAAAGCGAACTTGTCTATCTAGGAGAATTGAGGCCCTATCTAACAGGTCTACCTCTACCAAACGGTCAGCAAGGCGTTGAATAATCTTATCTCCTCGCCTTCCAACTGGCGTTAGCTCGCGAAATTGNTCGTATAATGCAAGCGCAGTCAGTGGTGTCATAGCATCTGAGGTTCCATCTGTATAAATACCAGAGAAACTTTTAGTCATTTTCTTAGACACAGCGCGCGCTGCAATATTATTAGGAAAAAATGTCACCGCTTGCCGCAATGACTTCAGCCCAGACGGAAAATCTTTTTCTTCGATATAAAGTTCTCCCAGTCGCCTCAACAAATCAAACTCTAACTGATCCCCTCTCCATGCAAAACGCAACTGCTCCAAACTCTCTATAGCTTGCAAACGAGTTATTATGTTTNTTCTTAATTTATGTTCTATCAAGGCTCTTTTAGCTCTTACTCTTGCCCATCGATCAGACCCTTGGGTTAATCTTCGCCAATAATTCAACGCTGTCGTTGTATCGGAAGAAGCATAGAGAACCCTACCTCTCAAATAGTTTAACCTTGCTTGTTCTCCAATAGTGGGCCGCCCTTGTGCTATTGCGTCCAAAAAAACTCCTGCTCCTCGGTAATCCTCCGCTCTAATTGCAGCCTCAGCTGCTAATAAAGCGAGTTGAATTGAAAAATTTCGTGGATAGTCGCCAGGTATCTCTCCTGCTCTGGCAAAATGTTCAATAGCTGCNGTCCACTTCCCTTGGGCCGCATTTGAAGCTCCCCTCCATAACTCAGCTTCAGAAAACCCATTTAAAACCTTATTATCAAGCTCTTTCTCAGCTTCTAAAAATCTACCTAGTATAAAATGACTAGCCCCACGCANAGCAATAACATCTGGCCTTCGCGCCATTTCGTCATCCGAATCAGAAATAGTACGCAATAAGCCCATTGTCTCTGCGGCAAGACCTTTGGAAAAATAAAATTGAGCTAGTCTCAACCTTGGCCCTCCACGTGCGATACTGGTCGCTTGTGAAATTTGTTGTTGAATATTTTGCTTCATTTCTAAAAACTCTTCCGGCTTCGTATTCTGTCGCCAAGTTTCTAGATTAAAAATTCTTCCCGGTTCTAACCCCTTTGGCAATCCATCTATTTGTGACCCACCTGATATTGTTTGCCCCGATACTGTTTGTCGTTTGGATACNTCAAGCCCCTTAAATTGGCTTGCAGTAATTGCTACACCATCAGGCATTACGCGAATTTCTAATTCATCAATTAATGGGCGCACAATAAGNCCCTGTGCAGATCTTAAAATCTCAAACTGAGCAAATCTTCGAGACATTTTTAAACCTCTACTCAAGGGAGAAAGTGGAACTATAAACAATCTGTCTCCCACAACAGGGTCATATGTCTCAATATATTTTCCTATGCCATCGGCTAAAACAAAAACCCGAGGTCCTTGTGGGCTTGTTTGTTGTGTGACCAACTCCAGGTCAACGTCAGGTCTAGTTATTCTAGCAGATAAATCCACGACCCAAGCACTACCTTTTCTCCATACTGCTGGAGAAATACCTGGCACGATTTTCGNCAAGATTGCAGTCCCACCTTTAACAGACAACTGCCTAAAATCGCCAATTATTCCTTTTTTAAGATTTTGAACTCTCGATAGATCAAATCGGGCCTCCTCCCCAAAAACNACCCACAAATTTCCCGCTCGAGTGAAGACTGCTGCCGGAACATCTTTTCCCCAATCAACGAATAATGAATCTANATTATTNTTCTTCAGNANCCTTACCTTAACATCAGGACCTGATAATGTATTCTTATCATCGCNCGCTAATTTGTTGACCAACCATTTAGATGGATTAAAGATTTGAGATNGGGNTCCATCAACAACACTTAATNCTTTTTCCNCTTGAGTGCCNGAATCTCTCAATAATACCCCGTCATCAGCCTGTTTCCCGGTTATCATGATATNTTTTTCTGATTTCGAGACTTTCGACTTTCTTTCTGNTANACTTCTANNGTNCTGGGATTTTGGTGATGACAAANCTTCTNTTTTAGNGTCATTGCTTATAAGGGGCTGNATTNATTCTTTTTCTGGCTTTTCACCATTTGTTTGTTGGACTTCTTTCAACCCCAATTGCTGCAAAAGGAATTTTTTATTTTTGTCTTGATTGTTGCTTGCATCACCGGTGCTGATGTTTGGCGACAACTTTGTGGTTTTAGACTTTTTATTATCGCTAATTTTCTGTTTAAAAAGATCAACAACAATCTTTTTACCCGCTAAAAAATGCCGAAACTTACTTCCCTTGACCTTGGGTATTGATACAACGAGGCCACCATCATTGGACTTTCTAGAGTTAATTCCTAGCAGATTGGCATTAGCTTTCTTTGCCTTTAAATTTCTATCTAATTCAAAATACTCATTAAAAAGCAGATCAATCTGCATTTCTGAATCTTGAACCTTGTATTTTATCAGAGCAGGTAATTCGAATACAATTCGTCTATATTTTGGATGCTCTCCCACTCTAATCACTACTTTTTTATCTGTTGATCTTGGGCTTTCATTTTTGCTCTTTTGGAGCTTGTTTATCTTCCTTGTCTGTTCCAAACGTCCAACTTCTACACTAATTGAGTTTTCTATGCGGTAAACCTTATATTTATGCTTTGCAGTAAATTGGATTACTACTTCCTTGCCTGCACTTTGAATTTTTGCGCTTTTTATAAACTGCCCAAGTTTCTGCAGCGCGGCTTGCATATCTCCTGTAACAGGTTGATCAAACTCTATTAAAAGCTCTAACCCAAAACGTTGGACAGAATATTTAACCTTAGACTCCCAATCAAACACCAATCGATCAAAGTCCTTAGCTTGCGTTGCGTTAATTTTTGCAAATGAAGGGGCACTAATAGCTATCAAAGCAGCCCAAATGAAAGTGAATAAATAGGTAAAAACTATTTTTTTATCAGCGTATTTATTCATCCTTTTTCTCGCTTAGAGTAAATAACAATATCGACCCTCCTCCCCAACTCATATTTTTTTTGATTGTTAAAGAAAGAGTGATCTTGATAAATTTCGGTGTCTCCAAGGCTTAGAATATTTAAAGGCTTCCTATAGCCCGACGCTGCTAGGGCATCAGCAACAGATGAAGCTCTGATCAAGGATAATACCCAATTATTTTTATATCTTCCAGAGGCACTAACAGGTGTGGTGTCAGAGTGTCCAATTAAAGCCACACGATTCTTAATATTAGAAAGTTTTTCCGAAAGAGAAAATAAAACTGCTTTTCCTTTGGGCAGTAAAATGGCAGAACCTTTTCGGAAAATTAAACTAGAGGGAAAAGATAGTATTAACCTATCCTTTTCTTCTTTAAATTCAACGAGTCTTAGAAGCGGGTCCGTTATCGTCTCTGCCTCTAAAATTGTCTTTAAATATGATATTCCCAAACCGTCCGAGGTTACGACGGGAAGTAACGTTGTTACTTCTCTCTTGGCACCAAACTTTTTTCCTTCTTCAATAATTTGTTTTTTATCAAGAGATGCGACAAAACTTGACCAATCAACTTTTTTAATTGAGGACATCGAATAAAGCATCAGGAAAAAAGCTAATAATAGCGAAATCAAATCAATGAAAGTAACTAACCAAATTGGATTACCCTTGTTAACCACATGATTAATGAGCCATCTAGAATTTGGTTTTGATTTCTTATTCCATCTTTTTTTTCTAGGGTCGTCTTTCATTAGGGAAAGTCCAAGCGATTTAGCCGACCATTTTTTGATCTTGTAGAGATTTTGAACCGAATATGCTTGGTGTCTCGAGGCTCTAACCCTATTGAGACATAGCCTTTAGGAGCGTTAGCATGAATTAGTGTCTCTATTAAAAAAATTAGTTTGGATTGCATCCTATCATCTAATTTAACTCCCTTTGATGAAGGATCATAGCTAAAAAATATTTCCATTGCCAATCGATAAGTATCTCCTTTTTGTTTTAAAATTTCTGCTATATTACGCAAGAACACAGGAGCGTTTTTATTTGGTAAACCTGAAGAGCCATTAAAAAGGGACTGCATTGGAACGCTGATTTCAACGCTTTCAGATTGATTGACCTTCTCTAATTTCATATTTGGTAAGATCAATTGATATGCATCTTCAATAAGCTTGAGAGTATCTGGTTCTATCTCATTGTTTTTATTTTTTCCAGAAACGTTATTATTCTCGCCTTGTGACATTAAATTTGGAAAGTGCGCACGTACGCTTTTAGCCACATCATAACTTTTCTTCTCTTCATAAGAAGAAATCGAATTAAGAAATACAAAAAAGGCTAATAACAACAAAAACAGGCTCAATAAAAGCTGAGAAAGCGATGAGCCATTATGCTGTTGTTTAAAAACTCTTTGCGGCATTTTTAGTTATGTTCTCTTAAGTGTAGGTAAAATACCTAATTAATAATTTTCCATTTTTTTTATTAAGCACTATACTCGCAAAAAAAGTGCACACACATAACAATGTGTTACAAATTGCAATGCTTTCAGTTGCGTACCATTATTTCTTTAGGCCTAATTCTGGCATTTCTCTACTATCAGCTATCCTAGAAGTTATCTCTTTTGCTCTTGCTGGCTTCATTTTGGCTAAAATTGAAGCTGATTTGGATGATTTCATCCGCTCAAAAACCTCTAATAGAATTTCTATATCAAGCTCATCAAAAATTCGAGCAGAGTCCTTTGGTTTCATTTTCTCGTATATAGCCACTAGCCCCTTAAATTTTTCCTCTTCTTGCGCATTGTATTTTGTGATTAACGTTTCTATGTCCGTTTTTATAAGCTCTAACTCATTTATTTTCACCTCCAGTCTACTCTCGGTAGCCATCAGCAAACCCTCTCTTTGCACAATAGCCCTCTCGCGACCATCTAACTCTTTCCGCCTTTTCGAAAGCTCTTGTAATAACTCAATCTCTGATCGTGTGAATAGGACAGGATCCAATGGCTTCTCTGTTTTTTTATCGCCTTCCACCGCAGCTTTATTAATCTTTTTATTAGATACTGATTTTGTTTTACCAGGCTTTGCAGCTGAGTTTTCTTGTGCCTCTGCGAAAGCAACAACTCGTGTATCAGTCAAAATAATATCAACCGCTTGATATATATTTGGGACTTTTATGACCAACAGTAAACAGCCTACTAAAACGACAACAGGCAAGACCCTCATTTCAAAAGGCTTAACAAGTTTCTTTGCTTTATGGATAGTACTTTTTGGCAATACCTTCTCAGTTTCTCTGCCTTCCTGAAGAAGATCGTTTTTATTAATTCTTTCCAACCTCTGATGCAAAACTGTATCCAAAGAGGCATTAGTTTTTTTTGACTGAACAGCACGTCCATCTTTTGCGTATGCCATTCACCTGCCCCTTTTCAACGCGCTAATCAATTCTAGTTCGGCTTCAGACGTTTCTAAATTGCGTTGAGGGTCTTGATTAAAATCATCTTGCTTGGCATGGGGATCGATATGTTCAAAATCTATAATCGAACTCCCTATTGATGGCTCTTCAGAGACAAATTTCTTGTTTTGAAGAGCATCATTAGCCTTATGGCTATTTGATTGAGCAAGTTTATCAGCACTTGCATCTGCCCGCTCTATTAGAAAAACTAGCTCGTCTCTCATAGCTTGGCTTCTTTGGGTCGCTTCATCCAAGTCTCTTTGTACTTGCTCCGCAGTTTCTCTAAAGCCGTTTAAGCTGGAACCAGCTCTCTCAGTTACTATTTTTAACTGGTCTGTCAGTTTTTCTAGTTGGTTTTTATCAGACCGTATAACTGATAACCGCTTGTTAAGCCGTATAGCGCAATAAATGGTAACTAATAAAAGAGCTACTAAAAAACCTTCTATAATTAAAGACCAGACCATTAGGCTATTAAATCCCCTCTACATTTTTCGAAGCTTCTTATTTATTTTTATTGCCATATTTCCATTTTTTTGTCCCATTCCACCAACAAATAATGGGATCTCTCCGCATCGTAGACCAATAGGCGAGGATGGAACAGCGTTCAACAGAATTTGTGAACCGGGACGCCAATTCATGACTTCGCTCAGAGATACGACCACCTGATCTAAAACAGCGTCGAGTTCAACATCAGTATTCCAGAGTTCATTCGCCAAATGAGTCTCCCAGATAGAATCGCGCCCGAACTTTTCCCCCATAAACATTTGCAATAGAAGTTCTCTAACAGGTTCCAGAGTAGCATACGGCAGCATCAATTCTATACGCCCTCCTCTATCTTCCATATCTATTCTGAGACGAGCTAAAACGGCAGCATTAGCTGGTCTCGCAATCGTCGCAAATCTTGGATTAGTTTCTAGACGTTCAAAACGAAACGTCACAGGGCTAAGTGGGTCAAAAGCAGCAGATAAATCACTTAAAACTACCGTTACCATCCGTTCAACAAGATTTCTTTCGATAGTGGTATAAGGTCGTCCTTCAATACGCATAGCCGCGGTTCCGCGCCTTCCACCCAATAGCACATCTACTATGGAATAAATAAGAGCAGAATCAACTATCATCAAACCATAGTTATCCCATTCCTCAGCTTTGAAGACACTTATCATAGCCGGCATAGGAATGGTCTCGAGATAATCTCCAAATCTTATAGATGTTATACTATCCAGAGAGACCTCAACATTATCTGAGGTGAGATTACGTAGACTAGTAGACATCATTCTAAGAAGTCGATCAAAAACAATTTCCAGCATAGGCAATCGCTCGTAAGATACCATTGCCGAGTCAACAATGGCCTGCATGCCGGTAATCACTCCTTCATCGTCATCGTCAACGCCCAGTAGACTGTCTATTTCAGCCTGGTTCAAAACAGGTTCCGAAACCTGCCCAGCACTCGGTTCACTGTCATCTCCAACAGATTCCCATTCAGCCGCTAGAGCCTCCTCATCAGTCGCCATTTCTACCTCACTGTACTAACATCTCTTTGAATAATACGTCTTTGACCTTAGCTGGTCGCACAGCAATATTTACTCTTCTGAGTAATTCCTCATGAAGCCGGTACATTCCAGCTGACCCTTGCAGATCTTCTATGCGCAACTCTCTAAGATAAACCTGAAAATTATCTACAATTCGAGGTAACATTTGATTTATTATATCGATATCCGCTGGATTAGCGATTTCTAACGAAATTTTTATCTTCAAAAAGGCAGATTTCCGACCGCTAGTATTTAAATTTACTATCAAATCAGGGATTTCAAAAAAAGTAGTTTGAACAGTTGGCACTACAACTTCTTCAACTTTTGCTTGTGATTCGTCGTCGATCGGTGGGGGTTCTGCGCTAAATACTCCTAGCATCACTGATGCGCCTATCCCGACACCAAGAAGCAATAGTATCGGCAAAACGACAAAAAGAATAATTTTTTTTCTTTTGCCTCCACCCTCTTCTTCGGTTTCGCCATCAACTAAATCTTCGGCTTCATCGGCCATGAAACTATTCCCTAAGTTATCCTTCGAATACCCAAAGTTTCATTGTTAAAGTGATAGAAACGTATGCATATTACAATCAATACACTGTAGCCACGCAATCCGCATGCCTAATTACCTTTTATACAGCATAAAGCGTTCATTCGAAAGAGTAACACGATATACGGTATATGCTCCAGATAAACTCTTAACTCATAACATCTTATACTGACAGGTTACACTCTAAAATAAAATTGAAACCGGCAATAACTGCCGTTCACTGAAACTATAAATGCCTATTGCATTAACGGTATTTAATTAAATTCCCGTAAACCACTGTTTCCATGTAATATTTTTTTGGCACGGCCTATGCAAACAATAAGACAAGTAAGCTATTATGATTTTTCGAAATTTATGGGAACTTGTTGATGGAAAATGCAATTTATATAGGTCTTTCGCGTCAAACTGCACTTCGGCGCGAGTTATCGCTAGTAGCAAACAATATAGCTAATGTAAATACAACGTCGTTCAAGCGGGAATTAGGCATATATTCAGCAGCACCGACCATTACCAGCTCCAGAGAAAAATTAGATTTTGTGATTGATCATGGAACCTCAGTGAGTTTTGAGCCGGGCAGCTTCCGCGTCACCGAAAATGATTTTGATGTAGCGATCAAAGGCGCAGGTTTCTTCGCCATAGATGATGGGAATGGAACGAAATACACTCGAAATGGAGCATTCTCTCTTAACGCCGATAATCAATTAATAACTCGCGACGGTGATGCGGTTATAGACGACACAGGTGGTCCTATTATTATCCCGCAAGATGGCCGGAAAGTGGAGATTGCAATCGATGGCACAATCTCTCTTGATAATGAAATTTTAGCAAAACTACAATTAGTAGAGTTCGATGACGTTCAGCTCTTGAAGAAAAAGGGAAGTAGCAAATATGAGACGACCCAGGAACCAATACCTGCTGAAAACTCTACCTTACACCAAGGCACTCTGGAAACTGCAAATGTAACTGCTGTTAAAGAGTTGGTGCGCATGGTTGACATTCAACGTTCGTATGAAGCTATAGGAAAATTTTTAGAGAAAGAGGCTGATAGACAGCAAAACGTAGTCCGTCGGCTTGGACGTGAGTCCCAAAACGCATAAATAGAGAGTTTAACGATTTAGGAGTAAGATTATGCAAGCTTTGAATATCGCGGCAACTGGGATGTTGGCTCAACAAACTAACGTAGAGGTTATTTCGAATAATATTTCAAATATGACAACTACTGGTTTCAAAAGACACAGGGCTGAGTTCCAGGATTTATTATACCAAGACTTAAGAAGAGTAGGGAGTAATTCCTCTGATGCTGGGACAATTATTCCCTCAGGAATACAATTGGGGGTTGGTACACGAATAGCCTCAACCTACCGAATATCGGAGCAAGGTTCATTAGTTTTAACTGATAATCCTTTCGATATTGCGATAAATGGTGAAGGTTTTTTCCAAATCCAATTACCAGATGGCGATACGGGCTATACTCGCGATGGGTCTTTTCAGCTAAACAATGCCGGTCAGTTAGTAAATGCGGAAGGTTTTCAACTATTACCAGGTGTTGTTATCGATCAGGCTGCAACGGGTATTACTATTAATCAAAATGGGCAAGTTCTTTTGAAGTTTGATGGCCAAACAACAGAAACTGTGGCTGGAACAATACAGATTGCTACATTCCAGAATAAAGCAGGGCTAGAGCATATTGGGCGTAATTTATTAAAAGTAACAGAGGCTTCTGGGGCTGCTATTACAGCCAATCCCGGGGCTAATGGGTTTGGAACAATTTCGCAAGGGTTCGTAGAATCCTCGAATGTTGATGCTGTTCATGAGATCACCGACTTAATTACTGCTCAACGAGGCTATGAGCTTAATTCGAAGGTGATAGAGACAGCCGACCAAATGATGGCTGCGGTAAATAATGTACGGTAACCTGACACATTAATATTAGAATCTCTGGAGTAAAAAATGTTAGGTAGATTTAGAGTTTTGTTCATTTCGTTAATCATTACAGTTGCGCATTTAACTATCGTAGGATTTACGGCCACAACTTCGGAAGCAACCTCCCCGGTCTATCTAAAATCCGAAAAAGAAATTAGTGTTAGAGCTAATCAAGTTTGGCTCAGTGACATATTCCACAATATTCCATTTGAGAGTGATACTGTAATAGCTACAACACCGGCCTTAGGTAAGAAATTTATATTTCGATATAGAGATCTAAAAACGATCATTCTTCATAATAAATTACAGTGGCGTCCCAATTCAAAACGAGTATCACGCTCTGTCGTTAGAAAAAGCAAGGAACTTTCACTGAAGGTGCTTCGAAACTTAATAGAAAATAAATTAAGTTCACATATTTTGAATTATGAAGTTGAGGTTGATTTTTCCACACCACAGAGAAGAATACTAGTCCCATACGGCTCACAACAAGTTATAACAATTGACGATCTGAGCTATGACGATAGGTCCAATTTTTTTAGAGCCTCTATAAAAATCGACCCGGAAATTTCAGAACCGATGACACTATTGCTTAGTGGCAGAGTTCATCCATTAGTTGCTATGCCTGTTTTAAAAAAACACATTAGCTCCGGAAATATAATAAAACATGAAGACATATCCTGGAAAAAAATAAGATCAAAACACACCAGCTATGATTCCATAAGTTCAGCTGAACAACTAAGAGGTCAAGTGGCTCGACGACCGTTGATTGCAGGAAGAATAATACGCGCCTCTGACGTCCGACCACAGAAATTAGTCAATAAAGGCGATTTTGTCGTAGTGCAACTTCGGAACGACGCTATGTCATTATCTACACGAGGGATTTCAATTGAGTCAGGGTCACGTAACGAGATTATTAAAATACGCAATCCGCGAAGCAAAAAAATTATAGAAGCAAAAATTATAGCTCCTAACCTCACCATTATTCAAACACCAACGCAGTCTGCTCTCAACTAAGCATATTGCATAACGATGACTCATAGAAGGGATGCCTTATTATGTTTATTAAAATAAATTCTTTTGTTCTGAAGGGGTGTCTCCTTGCTGCCTTTATTTTTTCATCAATATCTTGCACCACTTTGGACAAACTCGCCAATGTCGGAGCTTCACCGGAATTATCAGGTATCGCTAATCCAAATCAAACACAGGGCTACAAGCCTGTCTCAATGCCTATGCCTATGCCTATGAAAGCAACCCGCCAACCAAATTCGCTTTGGCAAGAAGGATCAAGGGCCTTTTTTAAAGATCAAAGAGCCAGCGAAGTAGGAGACATTATCACCGTGGTGGTTGCTATAGAGGATGAAGCACAACTAGATAACCGAACGCGACAAAATAGAACAGCGACAGAAGACTTTGGTATAGGTAACTTATTTGGGCTCGAGAATTTATTTGGGAATGTGCTTCCTGAGCCAGTAACAAATTCTACTCTGGTAGACGTCGACTCCAAAACAGCCAATGATGGGAGGGGCCGTATTGATAGAGAAGAGACTGTTAATTTGAGAATCGCAGCAGTGGTTACCCAACGCTTACCAAATGGAAATCTTGTTCTTTTTGGCCGTCAAGAAATCAGAGTAAATTTTGAAATAAGAGAAGTTGTGGTTGGAGGCATAATAAGACCTCAAGATATAGCCTCAGCAAATACCGTCAGTTATGACCAAATGGCCGAAGCTCGAATAGCTTATGGGGGAAGAGGACAATTACAAGACCTTCAGCAGATGCGGTACGGGGCCGAGGTTCTCCAAATACTTATGCCATTTTAGATTGAAGTTAGGACTAGGCGTTTTCATCGGGAAGAATATGAAAAAAGCTATTACTATTATTCTTCTCGGTGAGTACGTTCCTGACGTTCATGCCTTTCCTGGGCCTCTAAACTTAGAACGGCAATGGGACGCGCCATCAAACGCTTTAATCCAATTGGCTCGTCTGTATCTTGGCAAAACCCATANCTTTCGTCGTCTATTCTAGATANNGCTTCGTCAATTTTAATTATTAATTTTCTTTCTCTATCTCGAGTTCTTAACTCTAATTGATGATCGGTTTCCAGCGATGCGCGATCTGCCATATCTGGTTGTTGTAAATTACCTTCATTTAAGTTGCTCAAGGTTTCTTCAGCTTCATGCACCAAATCTGAGCGCCAACCCAATAGCATTTGGCGAAAAAACTCCAATTGCATCGGATTCATGAACTCCTCTTCTTCTGACGGAACATAGTCCGGAGAGAGTGTCACACGCATACATAACCTCCTTACAACGGGTAAAGGTATCTAATTTCCCAAAGTTGGCGGATTATAAGAATGTACTATGACAACAGCAATAAAAATTTCTCGTCCATAGCTGATTTTTTAAAGTAAAAACTCTTTCNACTCAATTTATAGCATCTAACTTTGCTAATTCAATTTTAGCCCTTAGCTCGATATCGTCCAATAATTCCAGGAGACTAGAGTCGACTACCTTTTCCCTTGCAACTGTTAAGATATCCGATAACGCCATTAAATCTGATTTTGGGATCTGTCCCATCAATAAACCCATNCGCACATCTTCCAATCTGTCCAATATCTGGTGCGCTCTTTTCTTCGTTCCGCTATCACCGCCATCNTCATCAGATACTTNTTGAACACTCACAATAGAATCCATAGCNGATATTCTATTCGTTGATGCTATCACGTCTACCTTTTGTTCAGATGTTAGAAGNTTATTAAAGTGTCCGTCTTGTACCGCAGCGCCCCCTCTAGAAGTTTTCACTTTGCTCACACTACTTCGTCTAGTTTGATCTACTTTCATTATGGATCTTTTCAATCACGTGTCATTTTCTAATAGTATAGCACGAACCCTAAAACCCGGTAATTTTTTCGAAGTGATTGTTTATGTGAGGAATTAGCTCCTATAAATTAGACGCACATCTAAAAGAAAATAATTTTAATAATCNCCTAAACCTAGGCTGCTTTTTACCCTTAGGTTGTTAGNTTTGAAAAGAATTAATAAAATATGGCACGATATTCGCATAGTNNTGGGTAATGGGAGNACTGNGCCCAAGATATCCAAAAAAGGTGNTNTAACTTGACTTATTTTGANACCATCAANCAAATANTTTTTCATCTTAAAACNTCGCTAATTTTGGCGGTTTTTTGTATTGTTTCCCTTGCGACATCCGCTGATGTTNGGGCCCAAACTCGCATTAAGGATATCGTTGATTTNGAGGGCGTAAGAGAAAATATGCTCATTGGTTATGGCTTAGTTGTAGGCTTAAATGGAACAGGGGATACTTTAGGATCATCTATTTTTACACGCGAAAGTTTAGTTGGGATGTTAGAACGCCTGGGTGTGAATGCCCGTGATGACTCGCTTAAAACAGATAATGTTGCAGCAGTTATGGTTACAGCAACTTTACCACCGTTCGCAAAACAAGGAACGCGAATCGACTTATCTATTAGTGCTATAGGCGACTCCAAAAGTCTTCTAGGCGGCACCTTACTAGTAACACCATTGGTTGGCGCTGATGGCGAAGTGTACGCAGTTGCACAAGGCCCGGTTGCTGTTGGGGGGGCGGAAGCTCAAGGAGCCGGTGCAACCGTTAGCAGAGGAGTACCGACAAACGGACGCATAGCTAGCGGTGCTATTATTGAAAGAGAAATCGCTTTCGATCTTGAAGGTCTTGATACTATAAGAATATCCTTGAGGAATCCGGATTTTACAACAGCGAGACGCATTGCCGATGCAATTAATGCTTTTATTGGAGGTCCAATAGCGCAATCAAGAGACTCTGCAACTGTCTCAATCTTGATCCCCGATAGTTATAGAGGGAAAAACGTTGCGTTGATAACAGATATTGAGCAACTTCAAGTAACTCCTGATATGTCGGCAAAAGTTGTAATTGACGAACAAACTGGAATTATTGTTATGGGGGAGAACGTGCGAATCAGCACAGTTGCAATCGCCCAAGGTAACCTGACAATAAGAATAACTGAAACTCCACAGGTGGAACAACCTCAGCCGTTTTCCGACGCGGGAGAAACAGTTACAGTTCCAAGAACCCAAATCGAGATTGATGAGGATGCGGACAAAAGACTAAGCGTATTATCCAAAAGTGTCACATTACAAGAATTAGTAGATGGATTGAACTCACTAGGCATAGGTCCTCGTGATTTAATTTCTATTTTGCAGGCCATAAAAGCAGCTGGAGCTTTACAAGCTGAAATAGAGTTACTCTAGAGGAAAAAAAAATGACAAATATTTCATCCAATTTTAGTGCTCCAGATCCAATTCAACAAATGCTATTGGACAAGACTACTAAATTATCAAAAACAATCGACCCAAAAGCATCATCNTCAGGCGAAATAAGACAGGTTGCCTTGAAGTTGGAAGGATTATTTCTTTCTCAAATGCTTGGCCATATGTTTAAGGGAATAAAGACTGATGGGTTGACCGGCGGTGGAAACGGTGAAGCCATATTCAGNGATTTATTAATACAGGAATATGGGAGTGCGATCTCTAAGTCTAGTGGTATCGGTCTAGCAAACTCTATAGAGCGGCAACTATTAGAAATGCAGGAGGCAAAGTAAATGGAGCAAAGAAACCTAGTTGAGAATTTTGTTGAGAGCATGAGCCAACTTATGGAACTCTTGCAAAAGGAGACTGAGATTCTCAATAGCCAGATTTACGAAGAAATTGACCCTTTGCAGACTCGAAAAGTACAGCTAACTAAATACTACCTAGACTCTCAAAAGAATATTCAAGATATGCCAGATACCCTTGCGTCTCTGAGTGATGTTGAACGGGCCGATCTAAAGATACTCTATAAAAAATTTAGGAATGTGCTATCTGAAAATATGTTAACACTAAGAGGTTCTTATGATGCAACCGAAAGGGTTGTCAATTTGGTTATAGACGCAGTAAAAAAACAGCGCGGCGGCGCCAAGAATACCAAAGCATTTGGTTCGAGACCTCAAGGTTATGCCGCGTACACAGCAGCTGAGGGTTCTTCTATTGCTCTAAATACTCAAACGTAGTGTCGGTCTCTATATATTTATAAATTAAAATTTCATATGCGAGATTATAGGAATCAATCAAGCAAAAGACCCATAACCCTGGGGTCGTCAGGAGCTATATCCTGCAATTCGTCGAGCACACGGTTTGCTTTTTTAGGGTCGCCTAATTTGGTGAAAATTTTATATGCCCTTAACAGAACATCGATACTCTTACCGTCAACTTCCATAGCATCGTCAATCAAATCTAATGTTTTTTTCTCGTCCCCTTTTAAGGACTCAAAAAGCGCTAAGCTTGATAGGGCATTCCCGTGTTCCCTGCCCCCTTTTGACATAACAGTATCTAATTCTTTTTTTGCAGCCTCGAATTGATCTGTTTCGATTAAAACAGCTGCAAGTTCAGCACGACACCGTATATCCTCTGGATTAATATCTAAACCGGCCCGCAGCGCTTTTTCTGCTAATACTAGATCCTCTAATGCACATAAGACCCCACCCAATTGGACATAGGCGGTTACATCATCTGCATCTAACTCTAAGGCTGTTTTAGTATATTCCAACGCTGTGACTAGATCTCCTGTCTCCATAGAAATTAGCCCTAACCATTTGTGAAAATTACTATTTTCTCGATCGAGAGCGCATGCTAATTCTAACATCTCTTTAGATTCTTCTCGTCGATTAGTAGCCCGCATGTTTAGCGCAAGATAAAACCGCGCATCAGCATAATCGGTGTCTAATTCTAAAACTTGTTGCATCACTGACTCAGATTCGACCAACTCATCTTGCTCTAATAGAAGGATCCCTAAATGGAGCAAGAACCGTGGGTTATCTGGTTCAACCTCAATTGCAGATTTGTAAAATTCCTTAGCCGCATCTGGTTCACCGCATTGCATGCAAAGCAAACCGGCTAAATCCAGTGCCTTTGAATTTCTAGGGTCATGCTCCAATACCCTCAAATAACAATCACGGGCAGCTTCAACATTCCCAGAGTCATGAAAGCTAAGGCCATCTGCAATCAACTTGTTTAATTCATCAACTTCATTTTCAGCCACTGCTGCCTCGCTATCTAACGACTTAGTCTGCGCGCCGTCGATCTGATAAAGGACCCAAATACGTATTTGTACCACATATTGGTAGATCAACAAATTTTTAAATAGATTTTGGGCCTTGCATTAGTTTGATACTAATGAATATAAAGCGCAAAGGCACTACTACCCCCTACACCGCACTAGAGGGTAACTGCATTAATCCTAAAAAGGTTTAATCAGCAATCTTTTTAGGAAACACCGCCAAGCCCAACAGCTACTCCTGTAGTAGTTGAGGCTGTAGCAACCGAGCCATTTGACTCAGGTACCGCTGTGTTGAGATCAATACTGGAGTTCTGCTGAACAACTTTCTCTTCTCGTGCAATTGGAGCATCAGTCTGAACTGCCTGAATACCCAGATCAGCTGGTGCCGTATCCTTATTTGTTTGAGCCGCTGTTTCTGAGCGCCCCTTAACAACACTTTCTTGAGGATATTCTTGTTTCACTTCTCCCGACAAACCATCCCTTACCTGAAAAATAACAGACAAAGCTTGGCTATCAAATTGTAAGACAGGAGTTATGAATAATCCAGCTTTGCTACGCTCTTGCGGCGTTGCAACTTCTTGGCTTGCACCAACTGTCCCTTTTTGCAAGGGTTGCTGTGACTGGTTATCTTGGGCCTTCACGCTAGAAGGAATATTTACGTTTTGTGTATCCACTTTACCCTCCATTCTGGAGTGAACATGTGTCGAAACCTTGATATTTTACCAAGGTAATCTTATTTTTAACATCTCTTCTAAAGGTTGTCCAGAGAAAAAATATATATTAAAGCAATAATCATAATAACGTCTAATCACTAAACAACAATTGCTTTTAATTTACAAGAAATTAATTAATGAAAATCCGCGCGAAGCGGATGTAATTTGATAAGACGATTCTAACTGTGACCTTAGAGCTTGGAACTTGTTGATAGCCTCGAATGAGTCAATATCTTCAACGTCACCTAGCTGTTTACTTAATAAACTTATATCATTTTCATGATTTTTCTCAATTGTTGTCAACTGAGCTTGGTCTCCACCAAGGTCGGCGATCATTTGATTAATACTATCAAAAGCAGTCTCAACAGCTAATCGAGAATTGTCTACTAATGTTCGATACTCCGCCTCTTGGCCAGCAGCAATAGTTACATTGGCAAAAACATTCAGAACCTCGAATAAATTAGCGAAGGTTTCCTGATTAGCCATTTCCCCATAAGAGATATTCAGTCCTACAGATGCATGCACAGTATTTTCTGCAGTCGACGCTAAGGTTCCCAATTTATTCCATGCATTAGCTGAATAAGCTACAGCGCCGCCACCGCCCGCTGCGGTTGCTCCAGCATTTTCATTGGCTGTTAAAGTGTAGCTATTGGCATTAGGAACACTTGCGACGGTGAATGTCCCGTTCAGGTCTAATCCACCAACAGCCGTCCCCCCACTGAACGTGACCTGATCCCCAACTGCCAGAGTGTGAGTTCCGTGTGTCACAGTTACTACGGCACTACCAGATGTTGTCGAGAACGGATTAGCTCCTAAATTACCGGACTTATTATTAAAATAGGTGTCGGCGGCTGTTGCGATTGCTGTAGCTGTATTTCCCCCGCCATTGATAGTCGTGTTTACCGCTGCCGCAAAATTTGTTTTCATAGTGTCCGTATCAATGATAGGTGCAGTTCCTGAGTTAACGCCTGAAAAAATAAACCGGCCCGCAACTTCAGAATTCAGTAAATTACCTAAGCGATCTATTTGTGTTTTAGCAAATTCATTCATGATAGGCAGATCCTCAACATAAACATCCTGGGTCTGCTTTATCAATTCAACCCGCAAGTCTGAGGCTAAGTTTTGAATTTGAACTAGTGCGGCATCTGTTACTTCCGCACGCAAACGCGTTGTCTTAATGGTATTGATATATGATTGCCTGGACTCCAAAGACTCCCGCAACTGTACAGACACACGAGCGCTTTCTCCTTTAAGCCCTGAGTAAGAGGAAGAAATTTTACCGGTACTAATTTGCTGCTCTGTCTTCGCCAAATCAGCCTGTAAATTATTCACACTGGCCTGAATTCGGTTAACTTGTGTCAAATTTGAAATTCGCATAATAAAATCTCACTAACAAATTATAATATTGATATTAAATCATCAAAGGCCCGTTGAACGGCGTTTAAAACGCGAGCCGATGCCCCATAAGCAGCCTCTAGCCTAATTAACTCGGTCAACTCTTCATCTGTGTTAACACCACTTTCATTTTCAACTCTATCGCGTAAGCCGTCTCTGAAAACCTTTTGAAACGTGAGTTGAGTGTCGTAATCTGCTTTTTGATTGGCGACTTTTCCTATTAACGCGGCACTAAACCCTTCCATTGTGTTGTTCACCCCCGCCGCTTGAGAGAGCGCTGATTGACTCTCAAATAGACTGAGCACGGCAAGTGGAAGCGCATTATCAGCGGCTCCAAGCGGAGTATATCCAGCTCCAGGTTGAGGATCGCGAATATCTGTTGGCGTAGTTAGCAATGCCGCACGCACGCGAATAGTTCCAGAAAAACCTGCTGTAAACGCAGCAGGCACAGCACCAGCTGCGTCGGTGAAAAGATTTAGATCCTCATTTGTACCACCTACGTTAACGGTACCTAACGAACCGGCTACCTTAAACGCAAGATCATCCAAAACAACTTGAAATTCAGGTAGAACCGTATCTCTTAAAGTTAATAATCCAGCTATACTGCCTTCTCTGGCCGTGATCGAACTGGTTATGTCGGCGCCCCCTAACTGAACGGGTTGACCATTTGTCGCTGCGGATAATGAAGACGTTGCGACAAATGACATTGGTATTCGTGTATCATCTAACATTAATCGTCCGTCAGCAGTTGATACGGTGATTTTACTATTAGTCCTCTCAAAGGAACCAATGCTTAAATTTTTATTTATTGTCAGTAAAAGTTGGTCTCGTTGGTCTCTTAAATCAGCTGAAGATTGCTGTGCCGCCACCTTCTGACCTATTTGCCGATTTAAATCCTGGAGGCTCGTTAAAGAATTGTTAACTTCGGTCACCCTATCCGATATGCGGCCGTCGGCCTCGACACGTAAATCTTGGATCAGAGTATTTAGATCGTTGAAAGATCGGGATAAAGTATCAGCCGTAGCTACCAATCCAATAGCATTAGTTGCATTTTCCGGAGCTGTTGAAAAAGCTTGAAAGCTCTTCTTTAGATCGGTCAGCTTTGCAGATATTGATGACTGATCATCTGGGCGGCCAAATTCAAGTTCCAGGCGTCCCAAGAAATCATCTAAAATCTCTAATTTTTCGATAGTAGCAGTCTGCTCTCTCAACGATCGCTGCAACGTATCTGTTACTTTTCTGGTAACTTCATCGGTTCTAACCCCGGATCCAGTCCCACCGATAATCAAATTTGACTGATTGTGTATTTTTTTTGTGTAGCCTTCTGTTGTTGCATTAGCGATATTCCTCGAGACAACATCCAGTCCAGCTTGAGCACCAATTAAACCAGATCGAGCATGAAGAAGTGACGTAGTTAAACTCATTTGTTTGCCCTTCCTCTAAAAATTATTTAAAATACAAAACTAATAATACTTCAGAGAATTATTATGCAATTTACAGGCCAGTTTCTTTTGTCCCTTTGTTTCTTCACAATAAAAAATCTTACTTTGCTGTAGTGATTATTTAAGTATTCGATTAACTGCCATATACTGGGTATATATCGTATATTATTGGCACGAGAATACCTGCGTTGTTAGAAATGGATAGTTAATAAATGAAAGCGCCGTCGCCAGGAAAGTCTGTTGAGGAGCTTATCGAAATAGGTCTATCCCACCATAATGCCTCTAGAATTGAAGAGGCCTTTAAAGTTTATCAAAAAGCCCTCCAAATTTCTCCTGAAAACCCTGACGCACTGCATTTTTTAGGCGTCGCCTGTCATCAACTTCACAATAATGATTTAGCGTTACAATTTTTAGAGAGAGCGGTACCTTTAAAGCCTAATAATAGCGACGTATTTAATCATTATGGAAGTGTGTTACTAACAATTCCAAATTTAGAGATGGCCGAACACGCATTCCGCAAAGCTATTGAATTGCGCCCTTTAAACGCAGAAGCGCTATTCAATCTTGGCAATTTAATTATTTCCAGCCATGAGTTAAATCATAATTTAGAAGAAATGGAGATAGAACGGGCGAATGAAGCCGTTGAATTATTAACAAAAGCAACAGACCAACAACCCCAGCAATTATTGTGGCAAGTGAAACTTGCTCAATCTGTTGTAGAGTTAGGAGATAATAAAAAAGCCCAGGAGATACTTGACCAAGTTATTAAGATAAAGCCAGACTTGGCTGAAGCATATTTTGTCAGAGCTCAAACAAGAACTCAGAGTAAAGATTTGCTGAAATGTGTCATTTTGAGTCCAACCTCCCATCGAGCTATAAATAATCTTGGTTTTTTGAAATTACGGCAAGGTAATCTAAAAGCTGTTGTTCCTTTATTTGAAAAAGCCACCAAATTAGCCCCAAATGATCCCGCGGTAAGATGGGGCTTGGCCAATGGACTTTTAGCGACTGGCAACCTTCTTTCGGGATGGAAGGAAGCACGCTGGCGTCATAAAAAACCAGAGCTTTTTGCTGAACGCACTGGTTTGCCAAAAGAATGGAGCGGCGAAAAACTCCAAAATGGCAANNTACTCGTCTACCAAGAACAAGGTATTGGTGACGANTTGCGTTTTGCCTCTTGCTTCGATGATCTAACAAAAACAGTATCGGTCCCTTGCATCGTAGAAACAGATGCCCGTCTAGTCCCACTTTTCTCTCGAAGCTTTCCGAAAATTGAATTCATTAAAAAGTTACCCAGGTCTCCGGAAAACACTACCAAAATCGACTTCGCAAGTCTGGTAGAAAAACACGGTTTAACGGTGCACACAGCCCTTGGAGATCTCCCGATGCACCTGCGCCCTAGTGTAGAAAGTTTTAGTACTAATGATTCCTATCTTACGCCAAAATCCAGCCATTCAGATATTTGGCGTAAACGGCTTAATTCCCTTGGCTCTGCAAAAAAGATTGGGTTCTGTTGGAACACCGCATTACCTCACAAAAAATATGGTGATTACTTTTTTTCTATTAAGGAACTAGCACCAATTTTTTCTTTGAAAAATTTTAGCTTGGTAAACCTTCAACCTACGGAGTGTGAAATAGAATTGAAAGCAGCCGAACAAGAGTTTGGCGTCAATATATACCGGCCNGAAGAAATTGATATGTTTAATGATCTAGATCAAGTTAGTGCGTTAATCAAAGAACTAGACTTTGTGATTGGCCCAATGACTGCCGTAATTTCTATGGCAGGTGCTGTGGGCACTCGTTGTTTTGGGCTAAATTTACATAAAGACTGGACGTGCCTCGGAACCAATCGACAACCATGGACGCCCAGCATGACCTGTTTCTATAAAGAGACTGCTAATTCGTGGCGTAATATAATGATAGAAATAACGAGGCTGATTAACGCTCAGTAATGAGTTTTTTTATGTGGTTTGAGCTCGGGAATTTAAACCGGCCATTATCTGCCTATTTATATTAATTAAACCATCAAGACCGGCACTATTATCCAGGACTCTGCATGTTTCTTTTGATACCCAAATGGCTAAACTTATCAATGATGCCTTCAAATCATCCGGTAGCTTATTTTCCTTTGAACTCAAATCGCATCTAAAAACATGCCAAACCTTTTCGTTCCAGAGCGCTGCATCATATCTCTCAGAGAGCTGTGAGCCCTCGACACTTGCTTCTATTAATGCTCCAGTAACCTGCCCAAGAACCTTGTATTCTAAGTCACGATGAGAGTCATTTGTCGGTTGCACTCTGGCATATGCAGCATACCCTTTCATAATATCAGTTCCTCATTATTTAAACAAAGAGTCACTAAAAGTACTACTGCCCTAATAATCCTAATAAGATTTGTGGCTGCTGGTTCGCAATACCCAAAACCTGGACACCTAACTGTTGTCTAACTTGTAAAGCAGTTAGTTCTGCAGACTCCCTCGCCAAATCAGCATCAACGATGTTTCCAAGTCCAACTTCTGTAGAGTCCACAACAGTAGAGAGGAAGTCTGTTTGAAAATTTAACGCTCTAATTTCAGACCCTAAAGCACCAAGCGATGTATTTATTTCAGTCTCTANAGACCTATACTGGGCAATAATGACACTCTGCGCATTACCAGGATCAGTGGCAGCTCCAGTTANGCCAATTGTGGCTCCAGCTAAGCTTCTTATTAAATGTACCAGACTACCTGCCGATGCAGCTGGGGTAGATTGCGCAGATAATGTTAAATTTGTTCCATTAAGGTTTGATATCGTATCAACATTAGATGCATNACTTATAAGCAAATTACGACCATTAAAATTGGCATTGTCAACGAATGCCATNGCCTGNGATAGCAACTTGTCAAAATCTGCCTTGATGATAGCTCGCTGAGCACTAGTGATACCGCCGTTTGCTAGTTCTGTTAGTTTTTGCCTTACGTCGTTTAAAAGGTCAGAAATAGCGGTTACGCCAGCTAATGCAACATTTCCAATACCTTTAGAGTTATTTAAACCTTGGGTAATAGCTCCTAGTGCCTTTACATCGCCTCGGATNCCCTGGGCTATAGCAAAGTTAGATGCATCATCTTGCGCACTGCTTACTTTCAACCCCGTAGAGATACGTTGTTGAGTCCTAGACAATGACTCATTAGTCCGTTCTAAGTTGCGCAAAGCAACAAAGGCTTCCGGATTTGTGATTATACTATTCGACACCATTTTCTATCTTTCCTTCTCACATTCTAGTGAGGGTAAAACAAAATGCCTTCCAGCAAATTTTAAAGTTTCCAAAACCTATTCTTAGGTAACTTGGTCACCCCCCAATTAAAAAGTTAGATCACACGATCTTGCCTACCTAGANGCAAAGACCGGGCCACTTTTCAATATTTCCTCAAGCCATTGTTTATATTGATTTATTTTTTTATAACTTTTGAGGTTTGATAAGATTTAAATGCAATATAAAATTCGAAAAGGCAGAAATTACCCGCAGGTAGGCACCTTCTTTTCCTAGTCGTTAAAGGGTAATTGCCCAAACTTCATAAAGTGTTGCACAGTTGCTCCTGTTCGCGACGCAACCTTTGATGAGCTAAACACTTCCTCGGGATTTAACATAGGTAAACAATTACCAAATAAGGGGTCGGTGTCCGCCTTAAACCTGAAGTTAGGATAATATGTGGATATGGTAGGTACACCCAGAGCACAAGCCAAGTGCAAAACTGAAGAGCTCGGAGCGATAACCAAGTCAAGACAACTCATTAGAGCAGCGACCCCATCTAAATCTTCAATTTGGTCTAGATCCGGAATTTGGTGAATAATAACCCCATGCTCACTACCTATTCGAATAATTTCATCCTCAAAATCACCATATTGCAGATTTATAAGAGAATAGTCGCCATTAGGNAGACTCGAAATTAACTCATCAACCTTAGCATATACAAAGGGTACTGGCTCAGTAAAAGCGCTACGCCAACAAATGCCAATTAGTGTTTTTTGTGTAATTTTATTTAATATATCTGTATATTTTTTTATCTGATTAGGATCGGCTCTGAGATAACCATCTGTTTTTCTTTTCACGTTCAAGTCTTGCCTATAAAAAGGCGGCAGATCACCGTTGAGTATATAAGCTTCTATATTATGGCGCCGCACTACTTCTCTATAATCATATAAAATCTCATCNNCTTTANCGACACTAGTTTGCCTAGGGATAAACTCTANGGCGGGNAAACTNCGCTGGAACANCTTTTGCCAACGAAAATCGCATTCCACCGCTAACTCTGGTTGGTCTTTGATNAAATCAGGAAGGCAACTTAGATACAGTATCTCGTCGCCAATCCCCTGCTCCGAACAGACTAAAATCTTTTTTGCATTTTTAATCTCTGGCCGCCAGTTATTAACAGGAAGGCCTATTCGTGGAGGTATATCGGCATTTTCAAATCTATTAAGCCAATACTTCCAGGCTTCTTTTTGTTTTCCCATCGCAAATAATGTTTCCCACATTATATGCCTGTTGGGTGCTGATTTTGGAAAAACGATTGAAACGATCCAAGAAACGTAAAAGGCTTGCTCCAGTTTTCCTATTAATTGGAAGGAGGCACTAAGCGAGTGATAAAATTCAGAAGCTTGTGGGTTTAAAAGAACAGCTCTAATTGCACTATTAAGAAATTTGNATTGAAGATTGTGCCTCTGATATTCTAATGATAGCAAATACCAAAAAGCACTATCAGTCGCTCGTATAATTACTCCCCGCTCTGCCCAACGCAGCATTTGGGGGTATGGTGGTGGCTGTGTAATGAGGTATGCGCCATGGAGATGGGGGTAAAAGTCAAATCGCTCCGGNGCTAAGACAAGACCTTTTTTAGTAATCGTTAATCCATCTTTATAGTTTTTTAATTTGAAGTGAATTTGGCAAAGCGAAAAGTAGGGCTCTAATGCAAGTGGGTTTTGCATAGAAGCGAGGTTCAATTCACTGATAGCCAAATCAAATTTGTTCATTGATTGTAAAATGGCTCCCAGCCTTAACCGTGCTACCCAGGAACCTGAATTAAGTAAGACAGCTCGTCTTGCTGCGTCCAAAGCCGCGTTTATATCGTCCAACTTTAAAAGTAAACTGGCTAAATTTAGATAGGCTTCGAATAAATCGCTATCAATGACTGTAGCCCGCGAGTAAGCAAGCACAGATTTTTGATTTGCTTGGATAGCCTGCAAACCAGCACCTAATCTATTATAAAATAATGCTTTCTTCGGACTTAGTATAATTGCTTTTTTTAGAAATTTTAAAGCAACATCGCTCAATCCTTGCTGATGCAACAACGTTCCATATAAATTCAGTAATTCGGCATCTAATTGGTTTGCTCGAAGAATTTCTTCATAAATCGCTTGAGCAGCATTCAATTGATTACTCTGATGCAAGTTTAGCGCCACGCTCATTTTAGTGGAAAACCAGCCACCACCTTCTGATCGGGTCATTGCCAATTTATATCACCTTAAAGAGGAATACTCGCGCACCGCATTACCCCCTATACACTCTTTATTGTATTTGTGGTCGGTCTATTANGTGTCTCTTGACTACCACCAGGAACCGAAGGCTTGGTATTGGTCTCTGCAGAAGTGGCTAAGCCCTTCATAATGTCTCTATTTATTGTAATTAACATATCAAGAGTAGTTTCACCATTCATCGCTAATCTTGTTTCCTTATTCACCCAAATTCCTAGGCTTAGTATCCCGCCTTTTAACTTTTCTGGAAGCTGGTTTTCAGAACTACGACAGTCATCCATGAACGTCCTCCAGACTTCATTATTCCAATTCAGCGCTTCCGCNATTGTTCTCATTTTGAGTGGGTTAGTCCGCATGTCGCCGTCCGCATCTTTAGCTTCTATAAGCGATGCAGTAACTTGTGCTAAAAGACGGTATTCTGTATCCCGACCTGATGCCGTTTTGTGCAAAGCCTTCTTATATGCGTCGACACCTGCCATCTAGTTATTCACCCGCGGTAACATCAGCCTGACCCATTTTAAGCATTTCATCTTCATATTTGATCAAAGCCTTACAGGTCTTCATTGCTCTGTAGTAAACTTTACTATTTACATCCTCAACAATATGGAGAAGCGTCCGGCGAACTTCTGCAAAAGTTGTCGCATCCATAAATGCTTCTACTAAAGACATGAANGTATCCCTATATTTAACAGCATTTTCCTGATCTAAATACATTACGAGTATAGAGAAATAAATCCTTCTAGACGGCGTATTTGCCTCACTCTCCTGCATAACATCCTTGCCCAGCAGAATAGTAGCCTCATTTTGGAGAACCAATGATGCTCCTTTATTGCCTGCTACCATCACGGCACCATTAACAATAAATTTCTCACCTGACTTAACGTTTATTTTAAGCGGCATAAACAATCACTTTCATAAACTGTTTCTATATAATCGCGTAATAGCAGAATCGTTGTCAAATAAAAGGTTTATTACACTATCTAAAGAAATGGTCCCGGTTAAATATTTTCAGTATTTGGACTAAGAGATTGATGCTTTAAACTTATCCACTGATTGGCTAAATCCAGAACCAGTTTATTATTCACAAAATTATCTGGGCAAAAACTCAATGTTTACAGATAGTTAAATAATATCACGGGAATTGATACAATAGCTTTATGACTTGATTTCTACTCACGTATCAAAAAAATCAAATTTCTGTTTATGTAAAAACTGATACTTCATTGTAATCTCTAAACAAGACCTCAACAGCGGCTCGCAAAAAAACTAATGGCAAAACAGAAAGAACGTTGCGAATCAATTTAGTCATTTTGATCTTGGGGCAGGTAAAAATTACTCTATTAAGGTAGGAATTGATTGTCGATAGAAAGAAAAGTGGATGGCCGAAACCATCCACTCTATAAAATATTTATCTGAATAACCCCAGTAACGATTGAGGTCTCTGATTAGCAATTCCAACAGCTTGAACCGCTAACTGTTGTTGAACCTGNAACGCAGTTAACNTTGCGGATTCTGCCGCCAGGTCAGCGTCCACATAAGCACCTAACAATTCCTGCCGGGTCCCCTTTACTTTGTCCAAAAAGATTTGTTGGTTTTCTATTTGTGAAGACTTTGATTGCAGATGCCCCAAAGCTGAAGCCACCGCTGTCTCAAATGTTACAAACTGAACGCCTAAAACACTCTGTGCATTAGCCGCGGCACTAGTTAGANCGGCTGNCTGCAACGACCCTAATTGTATATTAACAGCTTTTACTGTCGCAGCAGTCACCGTTATAGTATTTGAAGTATTTGCCGCGGCTCCCGGGACAAAGGTAACGTTGGCATTGATAGTGATATCGGTAGATGTTGTTGTGTTAGCTGCCCCAGAGGAGAACAAATCAACAATCGCACCGCCAGCTTCATCCAATCTCGNCGCACCCCGAGCAAAATCTTTACCCTGTGACAACAACTCTTGGAAATCCGTTTGTGCACGTGCCCGTTGTGCTGTAGATAAATTTGTATCACTCAATTCTGTCAATTTTGCCTTTAACTCAATAATTAGTCCGGAAATACCTTCCGTTGCTGCAAGCGTGTAGTCAATAATACCTTTGACTTTCGTTAGACCTTTATTAAGTGCATCAATAGCATTGATTTCACCTCGAATGCCTTGAGCAATTGAAAAAGCCGTTGTGCTATCCGTCGCTGACGCCACTTTTAAACCAGACGATATTCGATTTTGAGAAGTCTCAAGTTGACGATTAACCGTGTTTAAGTTTTGAAGAGCCGTGTAGGCAGACGGATTTGTGTAGATAGAGTTATTTACCATCTCGATTCCCTTTTTCTAAGGTTTACGGGCTTTTTGCCCTAAATACGATCTTGGTTAGTACCAATCCGTCCCTCAAAGTAGGTTACAAGAATCTTTTTTGTCAAGAAAAAAAGTAAAATTAAATTTTGATTTAGTGAATGAGCAGAACAACTGAAGCGCCACAAAGCTTGAAGAGTATTCAATTCATGCGCGGTGTTTAAGTTCAATTAATAAATAAATACTCTATAAATATCATAGAAAAACCGGAAAAGTAGCGGTCTACTTTTCCGGTTTGTTTGATTACCTTCTGAATAAACCAAGTATTGTACTCGGCCTATCGTTCGCTATCTGTAGCGTCTGAATTGATAATTCCTGTTGAATTTGTTGTGACGTTAATTTGGCTGACTCTCGTGCCAAATCTGCATCGACGATATTACCTAATCCCTCGTCACTGGTATCTCTAAGTTCTTCCAAAAAGTTGGTTTGAAGTTCCAAAGACCGCACCTCTGCACCAAGCGCTCCAAGAGCTGCGGAAACTGTACTCTCCATTGTGGAAAATTGATACGCTAATACACTTTGCGCGTTGGCCGCCGTTCCAATTGTTGCCTTAGCCAGGCTCCTAGCCCAATTGTCGACGTCATTTTGTACCGACAGGGTCAGTGACCCGCCTTGTAAATTGGCCAGCGTAGAAACGTCATTCCCATTCGACCTTAACAGTGTAAAGCCATTATAACTAGCATTTGATATGAAGCTTCCAGCCTGAGACAGCAACTGGTCAAAGTCAGCTTTTATGATCGTACGTTGAGAGGCAGAAATACTAGCATTGGCTAATTCTGTTATTTTTTGCCTGATGTCGATTAAGATATTAGAAACTGCCGTAGCGCCTGTGACCGCAACTTTACCAACAGCCTTGGAGTTATTTAGGCCCTGAGTGACCGACTCCAGCGCTCGAAGCTCCCCGCGAATCCCCTGAGCAACAGCGAAGGCAGAAGCATCATCTAATGATGAGNAGACACGAAGTCCGGTAGAGACCCTATTCTGCGTAACATCTAATCGACGATTGACGGTGTTTANGGACCGTAGTGCGGTAAACGCAGACGGGTTTGTAAAAACTGAATTTTGAATTGCCATTTTTTTAGTCCTTTTTCTAAGGTTCAACCCGACTTCTGTCGGGGTGGTTATGTACTCGATAATTAGCTTATAACAGTCATTAATTTATTTGTAAAGTATTTTATTTAAATTTTTATATAATTTTTTATTATTTTTAATTTAATGGGNATTTATTAGAGTTTTTAGTATNTTTTACGTATNAATATATATATANATATTATTANATTAATTTTTATATAATTTTTATNTAATTTTTATAACTATTATTTTCATTAGGAATATTTTTCCTCCTGACTAAGTAAAAACTGCCTGCTTATTGGAGCTAAAAAGCAGAATTTACAGAGCCCTCTCGTAAGCAATTGAAATTACATAATATTTTAGAAAGCAAAAGGTGGCCCTAATCTTGCTCTGATTAAAACAAGATTAACCAAAAGGGTCAGGCCTTATGTCAGCTATAGAAAACGTTAAACCCAACTCAACACCACAGTTGAGGGAAACTAAAACGATTACGAATGGCTTAGACTTTAGTCAATTTTTTAATTCTGAGATGCTTACAAGCTTCAACTTGAATGCACTCTCTGACGTTGCACCTCCTAGGCAAAGCCAGTCCAACGGCGGTCTCGAGGAGGTTAGAACACCGGGGGATTTCAAATCTGATAACGGCGTAAAAGAAGATAAGTTGCATAATCAGAGTGCTACAGATGACAGAGACCTTAGGATTAATGATAAAGACAATGTTGATGTTGATGATCATTATCGCAGTCAAAATTCGACAGAAGAAACTGATAATGTTAATCTTCAATCGAAGGATCAAAGCTCCAAGATTGTCCAGGAACAACCTAGTCCGTCCAAACTAGCAAGTGCTCAGCCGACAGAAGCTAATTCCAATCCAAACGCAGAACCTATCAAATTAAATACTGGATCTGTATCTGAAGTGACACCTGCAAACAATCCTGAAGCTATTAAAGAAGAAGCAGTCACTGAGCGGAGCGACGAATTACCATTATCTGTCGACGACTTAATCACTGCTCCAACGGAGAGTGCAAATGCTAATTTGCAAATCCAAGGGACGGAACACCCAACCCAAGAGGNTTCTATTCTTGCTTCAGCAAGTGTAGTACCGGGAAATACTCCAGCCATTAAAGATACAACAGCAGCAACCGTATTATCTCAATCGAAAAATACTAAAGAATTAAATCAAGCGAGCGTTCCGATAAAGGGAAGCAACCAAAGGACGCCTGCAATAACTAAAACGCCTAATACGGTACCATCAGAAGAAGGAAAACAAACAAATATCAACAATAACGAGGGAACATTAGTTGGAGCAANCTCCGAAACGCAGACTAATATTNTTCCACAGAAACAAGAACTAAATCAGGTTCCGACAATAAACAAACCTTCCGAAAAGGTTATGCTAAATGATGGAAAATCACTACCGTTANAACTTAACCCGACCAAACCTGTCACACCCCAAACACAGGTGCAAAACATNACATCAACGGCCAATAAACCGCCATTAGAAGCAAGGTTAGACGTTTCAGGGTCAACACAAAGCCAGACAGAACCAGAACAGCCCATCAATAGAACTAGCACAAATGCTAATATTCAAACAAAAAATGAAACGCCAGGCATAAAACTCAGTCAGTTAGATAAAAATATCATTGTTCAACCTGCAGATAGCAGCATATCTCCTCGCACAACTAACGCAGCTGGCAACAATATCTTACAGGCCCAAAATAGTGCTCAAACTAATGAAAATACTGCAGTAGCGTCACAACGTAATGGCACAGCACAGACTTTTAATTTAACACAACAACAAGTTCAGTCGAACCAAAATAATTCACAGACTTCTGTAACAACGCCGCTGCATGTAGGTGCAAATACTGGTGACAATAATGCGAATACTAATAATCAAGGAGCCGGCAATCAGCCGTCTAACGGAGCGTCAAATCCTAATAACCAAATAAACGGGGCCCCCGTTAAAGATGCGATTACATTTAAGCTAGCTGAAACCAAGTCTGAGAACCTAGCAACCCGATCTGGGGCAGCGACCCCAGTTAAAGCAGCTTCTTTGGGAGCTCAGAGTACACAACCTGCGGTGCCAAATACTCCGCCCACGATAGGATCTAACGGCCTACAATCAACGAACCCTATCTTCTCAGCCCAGCAACCTAATCCAAATTCTAAACCGACTAATATGGCACCGGCAACAAGTCAGGTTTCTATACAGTTATCAAAAGCTGTTCAGAATGGTGATAACAAAATTAAAATTCAATTACGCCCGCAAGAATTAGGACGCGTAGAGGTCAAACTCGAAATAGCGAATGATGGACGNGCTAAGGCTTTGATTATAGCAGAACGACCAGAGACATTAGATATTCTCCAACGAGATNTCCGCGTTCTGGACCGCGCTTTGCAAGATGCCGGATTAAAGACTGATCAAAACTCCTTATCTTTTGATCTTCAAAGTCGAGATGGCAACTCTGATACCCAGAATGCNACTAAAGACGCCGGCAAAGAAAATACCAACCTCAAACAAGCAGGCGAAAATAACGAAGATANCNANCCAAATTTGATACCAGCAACCGCGATCGGAATTACTCCTGATGGCGAAATCAACTTATTAGCTTAGGAGCAGGAAAATGGATCTAGCAGCTCTAACGTCTACCAACGCCGGAAACGGTGCAGCAAAAACAGCACGAACTGGGCTAGGCGAAGACCTAAATACATTTTTAACAATGTTAACGGTTCAGTTGAAAAATCAAGACCCAACAAATCCGATGGACACCCATCAAATGACAGATCAACTTGTTAATTTTGCAAATGTTGAACAACAAATAGCTCAAAACCAAAATCTAGAAGATTTAGTTAGACTACAATCCAATAATGCTGATTTTGGAGCCGTAAATTATATTGGGCGAGAAATTCAGATCNAAGGAAGTGAAACACATGTGAGCTCTCAAGGGACTACATGGGGATATCAATTTGATCGTGCTGCAGCATCAGTAGATTTACATGTCATGGATGCTAAAGGCAGAAGCGTTTACTCTGAGACAGGTAATTTAGCGAATAGTGTTAGACATAAATTCAATTGGAATGCCAAGGATGCAAGTGGAAATGCCATAGAACCGGGTAAGTATTCACTCAAAGTTGTTGCACAAGATGCAGCGGGCAAGGCAATTGATAGCACGATAGATAGCACCGGGCTGGTTAGCGGCGTTAAATCTAACAAAACTGGCCCCAGTTTAATGTTGGGTGAAAATATAGAAATCGCTCTGGCTGAAATAATGAAAATTAAATAAAAAAATTTAAATTGACTAATCAAGAGGCAAAAAGCCGCTTACTGCAAGAATGCGTAAACTTTATTTGGAAAAGAAATGACAAGGTTTTTTCCTTGTCAAAACAACGGAGAAAAAAATGAGCATTAACTCAGGACTATTTGCAGGTGTGGCAGCGGTTGCAGCCCAATCAACAGCCTTCGCTGTTATCTCTGATAATATCGCCAACGTGAATACTGTTGGGTTCAAAGATACGACTACTCAGTTCCAGGCTTTGGTGACACAAAGCCTAAGCACCTCAGCCAGTGCTGGCGGTGTCAAATCTATCACTCAAACGGACCCCATTAAGCAGGGCTTACTTCAAGGAACGGAAAACAGTACTGATGTCGCCATTGATGGTAATGGTTTTTTTGTCACAAACGAAGCGGCCACTCCTGCGATAGGAGATGAATACTTGCTAACAAGAGCAGGAAATTTTATTAAAGACGAAAATGACAAACTAGTAAACAGTGCTGGCTTTTTCCTTCAGGGTTACGCAACGGACGGCACTGGAGCAATCGAGAACGATACAACTAGAGATCTGTTAAGCAGCTTGGAGACGGTTGATTTGTCGAAATTTCAAAGAGTTGCAAAGGTAACTGCAAATATTGAGCTGAACCTTAATTTAAATTCAAATAAGGCAACTGGTACCGCCGCACCAAGTGTTACAAATATTACAGTATACGACTCTCAAGGAAATGATTATCTACTTGAATTAGCGTGGAGCAGAACAACCACAGCTAATACGTGGGATTGTGTTCCTCTTCTGAAGGATCCTCTAGGAGTTGCAACTGCTGTTGCTGAAACTACAGGANNCGCAACCGGGTTCCGTATTTTATTTAATACTGATGGNACACCTGAAACCGTAACAACTGTAGGTGGTGCCGCTACTACCGGCGCCACTGGTACCGCAGCCGAGACCTCAATCGGTTTTTCAACAGCTAACATCCTCGCTCAATATCCGCTTAGGACCGTTGATCCTCTAGCTCTCACCATTAATTTTGGTAATTTCGACACATCAGCCGGTGTAACTCAATATGACGCACCTTATCAAACATCCCTTCTGAACCAAGATGGTAACGGTCCCACAGATTTAGAAAGAGTATCATTTAGCGACAAAGGTCTCTTGACTGCCGTTTTCTCAGATGGTTCATCGCGACCTATTTACAGACTCCCAATTGCAACTGTTCCTGCCCCTGCTGAGCTTGAATCATTATCAGGGAATGCCTATCGAATAACAGCTAACTCAGGTGAAGCGGTACTGAACTTTGCGACAGAAGGTGGAGCTGGCCGCGTAGCTGCGAGCGCCCTGGAGAACTCAACTGTTGATATTGCCGGACAATTTACGGATTTGATTATTGCCCAAAGAGCCTACTCCGCTGCCACAAAAATTATTACAACAGGGGACGAATTGCTCGAAGAAATCACGAGAGTGAAACGATAGTTTCACGTTATTACTGCTTCTTTTCCAAAAGGCTCTGGGCGAAAGCCCGGGGCCTTCTCTCTTTTGTTTAGTTTCCTGAACCCGCATTCACTTAAATTTACCCTACGTTTTCACACCCCCAACTCTGAAAAGAATAGTTTCGAAACTCTATTNTACCAGCATCCAGAATGNTCATGAAATCCAACATGNCCGCCATGTNTTGGCAGAATAGCCCTNANANANGGCGCCTNGCNCCAATCCNTTGAAANNTACATTGCAGAGGGAACCCATGGATCATTCAGCGCACTAATTACTAAAGTAGGTATTTTAATAGTGTGGATGCTTTCTTTACTTGAGCAACGTTTATAATAATCTATTGCGCCCAGAAAACCATTTTGTGGAGCTATGAAACGGTCATCAAATTCGAAAACGGTCTTTGCATTTCGAATAGAATTTTTTTGTTTTTCGCTTAAATCCTTTAAGGCTAGGGCACCACTCTTCATATTATGCAAAAGCCATTTATGATAAATTTTGTTTCGGGGCTGCAACAAGCGTTCTGAAGTCGAAGCCAAATCAATCGGTGCAGAAATGGATACCGCTGCATGAACTGTATGATCGCCCCCATACTCTTCAAGAAACTTTAAGAGCATATTCCCACCTAAAGAAAAGCCCATTACTATGAATCCATTTGACGCCATTCCTCTTTCCACTAATAAATTCAANACAACGTTTAAATCGACCCCTCGCCCCGCATGATAATGCTCCCTACACAAATCCTGCCCTGGCTTCGCACCGCGTAAATTTAAACGCAATACAGAATATCCAGACTGTAAAAAATAATTTGCGGTTCGGCACATATAGGAGCTGCCATCACAACCAGTTAAGCCATGGATTAAAACGATCAAAGGCAACTGCGTGTTTTCTTTTTCGCAAATATTTATTATACCGCTTAATTTATCACCCGAACCGTCATCCATTAAAAAGTCTAGTTGTGAAGATGATTTAAAATGCGAAATTGTAGGCTGCGGTGTTAAAAAAGCTTTCAGNGTCTGAAGGTCAGCACCTAGCCATGGCACTCTTGGTTTGAACTCAGGGTACTTGTTAATCGATCTTGACCTTAATTTCAGAGACATTTTGATCCTTAACCGTCTCTTCGTTTTGAATTGAGACTTCCTCCATCTCTGGTACCATCTCTGTCTCACTCAACCAATCAGAAATTGCAGNGAGCTGGTCAGGGTCGGTGAGCGCGGGTGCATGCCCACAATTTTCAAATTCAATTAATTGGGCTTTTGGTCCCGTTTGCCGCATTCTTGCTGCCGTACCTTCACTGAGCATGTTTGAGTGCTTTCCTCTCAATACAAGCACAGGACACTCTATCTTTTCATANACATCCCACAAATCGAGATCGCCCGAAATAGTATTTAATTCATCTAAAATCGCCGGGTCGTAATGNAAGCTATAGGAACCATCTACTTCCCTATTAATGCTTCGTGTAATAAAATCCGACCAATCTGCTTCATCAATAATGCCGTTGGCGAAGTAGGCGTCTTTGAAATATGTAATTGCAGATTCTAAATTTTTTAAAACAACGTCGGATCCGATACGGCTTATGAATTGTTCTATTGCAGCGTTAGAAACAAACGGCCCAATATCATTCAATATTAACCGCCTGACAGGACTATTTTCTCTCGCAGCAAACATCATCCCCAATATTCCACCCGTGAATGTACCGATCCAGTCTATTTGTGAGATACCTCTATAATCCATTAAACCATCAATATGACGCATAGATGTNTCAAAGGAATAATCTGTCTTGTCAGCAAGCCAACCACTCTTCCCATGGCCTGCTAAATCAAACCCGATAGTGTGGAACTTGGCGGCAATAAATTCGGCCAACTTTTTGAAATCACGGCCCTGTCGAGTATGACCATGAACACACAGCAATAAATTATCTCGGGATATCGTTCCCCAATCGGCAAATCCAAGCCAGACTGTTCCATTATTATCCCGAAAGGGAAATGTTCCTGAAGATGACCGCATCGTTGATCNCCCATTCAGTTTTNTTCGAAAATAAGATAGTGCNGTATCGATAACAAGCCTAATTATTAGCATTTTTTTCAAATATAATTTTNATTAAAGTATACTCAGAATAGAAACAAACGCCTGTTATTTATGGAAAAAAATATGAATTGCTTTTGAATACCGGTTAATGGGTCTTATAACCGATAGACCGTTTCGAACAATTATTTTTTCTGGGAAAAATTCATNATGGCCTCGAATATTGAGGAACCTCTATTTATCAAATCAATTGAAAAAGGGTTTATTGTTCTTGAACTATTTAAAACAGCCCCTTCACCACTTCGCCTAAGTCAGATTTCCACCCTGACTGGATTTGGTCTGAGCGCAACCCAGAGACTTTTATTTACATTAGAAAAGCTTGGTTATCTCAACAAAAACTTACTGACTAAACGGTATACGCCCGGTCTCAAAGCCTTAAGTATTGGTTTTANTTACGATCGACTAGGTATGATAAAAACTGTATCTTCCCCAATCTTGGAGAGACTATCAGAAAACCTCAAAGAGGATATTTATCTCCTTGGCTTTGACGGCTCCAACACAATAAACATAATCAATATTCCTCGCGANAAAAATAATGTTAAGCCCATTAAGCCCGGTACACCTTTTAATATAGCGTTTAGCGCGGGCGGGAGGTCTATTCTATCTTACTTACCCGGCATGGATGCCGTTGGTTTAATATTTGCCTCACCACGAAATGCCCANACAACTAAAACAGTTACCGACCCAAAGTTAATTATAAGCAAGGTTGAAGAAGCATACTCAAAAGGGTTTTCGGTAGTAGATGGCGAGCACGACTTAGATGAAATATCCATTGGCTCAGCCATACTAGATATGGCTGGCGCGCCGATAGCCGCAATAGAACTGGTCGCTCCAAAGAAAAACCTAAAATGGATGAAACAACGAGAAAGGATTGGCACACAATTAGAAACCGCGGCCAGAGAAATAACTAAAAGTTTAACTCACCAATAAGATTTTAATTATCTTAAACTGCTATTTATTTTTTCAAGTGCAGTTAAGTCGGGTCGAAGCTCCTTAACTCCCAATGAATTTAATGGAACTTCAACCATATCCATTCTCTCTTTTAACTCAGTATCCTCAACATCGAGATATAAAAGACCAGTTGCAACCTCGCCTAATGCTTGATGTTTCATTATATGTTGAAGGGCTGCAGCTGGGTCGGATGGGTTATAATTGGCGTCGAGCTTTCTTAGACGAACTCTACTGCTGTCGTGAAGCGTCACATCAATCATTGAACCCTCTTTGTAGTCTGCAGTTATCGTCTCTTTCGGTGCGATATAGTCTGTGGCAGTTATTGAGCGTTCATTATCTCTGAAAAATTCAAAACTCTTAGTCGAACCATTGTGATTATTAAATGTCACGCATGGAGATATGACATCAATGAAAGCAAACCCTTTGTGAGACAGCGCCGCCTTTATCATTGGCACAAGCTGCTCTTTATCTCCAGAAAACCCCCGACCAACAAAGCTGGCACCCAATTGAATAGCCATAGCCGCCAAATCGATTGCTTCAAAAGCATTTTTCTGACCTTTTCTTCCAAGTGAAACTCGGTCATTTGTTGCCGAAAATTGTCCTTTTGTGAGACCATATGTGCCATTATTTTCGACAATATACAGCATGTCTACCTGTCTGCGAACTGCATGAGCAAATTGNCCAAATCCGATAGAAGCNGTATCCCCATCACCTGACACACCAATATATTTTAATTCGTTATTAGCTAGATTTGCCCCTGTTGCAACGGAGGGCATTCTCCCGTGAACCGAGTTAAATCCGTGGCTTTTCGACAAAAAGTAGGTCGGTGTTTTTGATGAACAACCGATACCTGACATCTTTGCCAATTTATGTGCTGGCAAGTTTAACTCAAAACACGCCTCTACGATTGCTGCACTAACGGAGTCGTGACCGCATCCAGCACAAAGAGTTGACATTGCACCCTCATAATCTCGACGCGTTAGGCCAAGGTCATTACGAGGCAGTTTTGGATGATGAAACTTAGGTTTGGTTATATAGCTCATCGTTTAATATCCATCAAAAATACGACCCATAATTTATTCTGCGGCAACAGTACCGGCNTCAACATTACTCTCTGCTTCCCCTAATCCCTTGCAAACTAGATCCATAATGCATTTTGCTGTTATAGGAAAACCATCATAATTCAAAACGGGGACTATTCGAGCAGGATCAATTTCACATTCATTTACAAGTAAAGACCGCAATTGTGCATCACGGTTTTGTTCCACCAAAAAGACTTTTTCATGACTATCTATAAAACTCTCTACCTCTGCCGAAAAGGGAAAGGATCGAATGCGCATCGTATCGATTTTTATTCCTCGTTCGTTCAACATTTCCATGGCCTCGGGAACAGATGACGCCGTAGTACCAAAATATATGAGCCCCAAAGTCGATGTCTGACAATCTTGACCGAATACTGGTCCAGGCACCAATTCCTTTGCTGTATTAAACTTATGAACCAGACGCTCCATAACCCGCACATTAACACTACCGTCCTCGGTATATCCTGCAAATTCGTTATGCGATGTCCCTCTTGTAAAGAAAGCACCCTTCTCTGGATGCGTACCAGGATACGTGCGATAAGGTATTCCGTCACCATCGACGTCCAGATAACGACCGAACTGCTCAACTTCATCAAGCTGCTTCGCATCTAAAACTTTTCCTCTATCAAAACCTCTATCCTCATCAATTTTCAACGGTTTGGTAGTCCATTCGTTCATACCAAGATCGAGGTCACTCATAATAATAATCGGAGTTTGTAATCGTTCTGCCAAGTCAAATGCTTCTATAGCAAAGTCAAAACACTCTGAGGGGTCAGATGGAAATATCAAGACATGTTTTGTATCTCCATGGCTCGCATAGGCACAGGCTGTTATATCTGACTGCTGAGTGCGTGTTGGCATCCCCGTCGACGGCCCGCCNCGCTGTATATTAAATAGTACCGCCGGAACCTCTGCAAAATATGCTAAACCAAGAAATTCGCTCATTAATGAAATGCCCGGACCACTAGTAGCCGTAAATGCACGTGCCCCGTTCCAATTAGCACCNATCACCATACCAATAGCAGACAACTCGTCCTCTGCTTGAACGACGGCAAACTTCTTTCTGCCTGTCTCTTCATCAATTCGTAACTTGTGACAATAGCCTTCAAACGCTTCTGCAACTGAGGTNGAGGGTGTTATAGGATACCAAGCTGCAACAGTGGCACCCGCGAAAACACAGCCAAGTCCTGCCGCTGCATTTCCCTCAATTAATATTTGGTCACCAACTGCATTCGAAGATGCGACTTTGGTATCCAATGGGCAATCGAANTATTTTAAAGCATAATTACGGCCAAGCTCAAGAGCATCGACATTGGGCGCAATCAATTTGTCTTTGCCTCGGAACTGCTCTGCTATCATTCCCTTAACGACCTCAAAATCCATATCAAGAAGAGCTGTTAATGCTCCAACATATGCTACATTTTTGAAAAGTTGACGTTCCCTCGGAATAGTAAATCGTTCATTACATAATTGCGTAAGCGGCACGCCTATCGTCTTGATATCATCTCGTTCAATTTCGCGAATGAATGTACTGTCATAGAGCAAATATCCACCCGGCAAAATTGCTTTAACGTCGTCGTCCCAACTTTGCGGGTTCATGGCAACCATAATGTTGATACCATCCCGTCGCCCAAGATGGCCTTTTCCATTAACGCGGCACTCAAACCAAGTTGGGAGTCCTTGAATGTTAGACGGAAAAATATTCTTTGGAGCAACCGGCACCCCCATCCGAAAAATCGCTTTAGCAAAAAGTGCGTTAGCACTAGCTGAGCCAGAGCCATTTACGTTGGCAAACTTGATAACGAAATCGTTTACAGTCATGCAACTTGCCTTTGATTTTTTGCTTGCCCATCTTTCAATAAGAATTGGCTCATATCCCAGGCTGCTGTTGGGCAACGTTCAGCGCAAAGCCCACAGTGCAAACAGACATCCTCATCCTTAATCATAACACGGCCCGTGGGCAACGTATCCGAAACGTATAATGCTTGGTCTTCATCGAGTGAGGGAACGCGCATTCTGGTTCGGACATCTGATTCAGAACCGTTTTCCAGGAAATTGATACAATCAACCGGACAGATATCCACACAAGCATCGCATTCTATGCATTTCACATCCTCAAACACTGTTTGAACATCACAGTTAAGACATCGCATCGCCTCATCGTAGGCAATTTTTTCGTCNAAACCCAACTCAACCTCTAGCTTGATATCCTTCAATGCTGATGTTTTAGCTGCATGTGGAACTAAGTATCGTTCTTCATTGGAAATATCGTTATGGTATGACCACTCATGCATCCCCATTTTCTGACTAACTAAGGTCACGTCGGGCGCTGGCCTCTCATTGACGTCCCTGGACATACATAATTGATCTATTGAAATCGCCGCTTGGTGACCATGCGCAACAGCCCAGATAATATTTTCTGGTCCAAAAGCTGCATCACCACCAAAGAACACCTTCGGATTAGTGGATTGAAATGTGATTTGGTCCACAACAGGCATGCCCCATTCATCAAAATCAAGACCAATATCCCTTTCTATCCAAGGAAAATGATTTTCTTGACCAATAGCACAAAGAACATCATCGCAGGGAATAACAACNGGATCATCTCCCGTTGGAACAAGTTTTCTACGCCCTGTTTCATCATAAACTGGTTCAACCTTCTGAAAAACTATCCCAGTCAGTTTTCCATTTTCGACAAGAAATTTTTCCGGCACATGATTATTCAATATTTCAATATCTTCGTTTTGGGCATCTTCAATTTCCCATGGGGATGCTTTCATTTCNTCGAAAGGACTGCGCACAATCACCTTTACTACTTCACCACCGAGTCGCTTTGCAGTCCGACAACAGTCCATGGCCGTGTTTCCACCACCCAGAACCACTACATTTTTGCCAATCTTCGATGTGTGCTCGAAAGCCACACTCATCAACCAATCTATTCCTATATGAAAATTATCTTGAACCTCAGATCGGCCGGGTATGTCAAGATCTCTACCCTTGGGTGCCCCAGTACCCACAAAAACCGCATCGAAGTCCTCATCTAGAATAGTTTTTAAACTGGTAACATCCTGATTGAACCTTGTTTCAGCGCCAAAATTTAAAATTCTATCAACTTCTTCATTCAAAACGGTTTCAGGCAATCGGAATGCTGGAATTTGACTACGCATCATCCCTCCGCCCCTAGAATCTCTATCAAAGACAATGACCTCATATCCGAGTGGAATAAGATCTCGTGCGACTGTTAAAGAAGCAGGACCACCACCGATACACGCGACACGTCGTCCGTTTTTTGGAGCAATTTCAGGCATTAAATGCTCTATATCACCCCTGTAATCAGCTGCTACACGTTTCAGCCGGCAGATCGCTACAGGCTTATCTTCAATACGCCCCCTTCTACACGCTGGTTCGCAAGGCCTGTCGCAGGTTCGACCTAAGACCCCAGGGAAAACATTTGATTCCCAATTTACCATGTAGGCTTCGGTATATCTCTGCTGAGCTATCATACGAATATATTCAGGAACAGGGGTGTGCGCAGGACAAGCCCATTGGCAATCTACAACTTTGTGAAAGTAGTTAGGATCGCTAATATCCGTGGGTTTCATGTACGGCGCCCTCGGCCTCGCTTCTAGTTTCTCTCTATGCTCTTCCAAACTCATGCTGAATTATTTCCCCTAATTAACATAACAACTTTGGACACATTAACGCCCGAAACAAAGAAAGTTACGGGCACTCTTTTTTTGTATGAAATGGTTAAAAAACTATTATCTGGAACTCACTCTTTCTCTATATAAACTTCCAAAAAAAGGCAGCTTTGCCGCCTATATAAGTTCTCCATAATTTTATTCACTCTGACAAACGCCACCGCGCACTTGCACAGTTAGAAATAACACACTTTAACGACTAGACAATAGCACGGTTTGTGAAGTGTGCAACAGACTATATATGTACTTGCGCAACACTTTAATTAATTCTACGAATACGATATTGCATGATTAGCTCGGACNCATCCTTCGTTTGAGTATATTTTAGCAAGATAAGCTTGCAGATCACACAACGATTGACTTAAAAACAACCAACACCTGAAAAAAAACTAAAAGGAAAGAGAGATGACCGCCTCTACCAAGCACTTCAAGGGCCCACTATCTGGTGTAACAGTAATAGACTTGTCTCGAATTCTAGCCGGCCCGTATTGTACTTTAATGTTGGCAGAATTAGGGGCACGAGTGATAAAAGTTGAAGCTCCTGGCACCGGTGATGACGCTCGACAATATGGCCCGTTTGTGAATGGCAAGTCAGCTTATTTCCAGTCTGTAAATAGAGGAAAAGAGAGTATTGTTCTCAATTTAAAAAGTGATGACGACAAGGCTANATTCAGAAAACTCCTAATAAAAGCTGATATACTTGTAGAAAACTTTAGACCCGGGACGATGGAGAAACTTGGTTTTGGTTGGGAAACCCTAAAAAATGAATATCCAAACCTAATCTATGCTTCAGCATCAGGGTTCGGACACTCCGGACCAGATATGTACCGTCCCGCCTATGATATGGTTGTTCAGGGGATGGGCGGGATAATGAGTGTGACCGGGCACCCAGGTAACCCTCCAACTAGAATAGGAATGTCAATCGGCGATATCGGGTCCGGCTTGTACGCAACCATCGGTGTTCAGGCTGCATTGTATCATCGACAATTAACTGGGGAGGCGACGAAGGTAGACATCGGTATGCTTGATTGTCAAGTCGCTCTGCTAGAAAACGCTGTGATGCGATACCATGTGAGTGGGACTCCACCAGGNCCCTTGGGGGCAAGACATCCCTCTATTACTCCATTTGAGGCCTATCAAACGCAGGATGGCTACATAATCATTTCTGCCGGAAATGATAGTTTATTCACCAAATTGTGTGAGGCACTTGAAAAAAGTGAATGGTCAACTGATCCAAATTTCACCACCAATGATCTTCGGAACCAAAACGTAGAAAAATTAAAAACAAACATGGAGACTGTTTTAGCCAAGAATACGACCTCCCACTGGGTGGACGTGCTTGCCAAGTTTGGCATTCCGGCGAGTCCAATTAACGACGTAGGTCAAGCAGCCACACATCCGCAAACTGTAGCACGCAATATGATTGTATCAATTGATGACCCTATTACGGGACCTATGAAAGTGTCCGGAAACCCTGTTAAAATTTCAACTTTTGAGGACCCAGAAACAAGAATTCCCGCCCCAAATTTAGATGAACACAGGGACCGTATTCTTAAGGAAATTGATTTATAGTTTGTCGGAGGAACCACGCGCATTTAAACGAATGATTCAAATAAAAACAGCACAAATTATTNAAATTTTTGGAGTTTTTTATAGCCACCCTGAAAATAGAGAAGTGGTTCTGTATTATTTTGCTTTTCAGCGCGGACGACTTGGCCGACCATAATGATGTGATCGCCAGCATCGTGTGTTGCTTCAAGCCGACAATCAATAGCTGAGATTACATTTTTCAAAATTGGAGCCCCTGTCTCCCAAGTTACCCAGTCTACACCCTCGAACCTATTTCCCTCGTAAGAGGCAAAACGTGCAGAAAGTGGATCTTGTTGTTCTGTCAGAATATTAACGGCGAAACAATCTGACTCCATAAAAAATTTAAAATTTGTAGATGACTTTCCAAGACAAAACATCACTAAGGGTGGAGACAAAGAAACTGAGGTAAAGGAGTTTGCTGTGATACCATAAGGAACGTCGCTCTCTAGGGTGGTTATTACTGTTACACCCGTAGCAAAGGTTCCCATGACGTCACGAAAGTGCCTCTGATCAACCAAAATTTCTCACCCTTCATTTTCTATCGACAAACCTACATCATCATCCAACGACAAACAATCTAGTTATCCGTACCTCTCTACGTTGTATATTTTGAGATCAGCTTGACAATCACAACTTAAAAACCGGCAAAGTCTTTGCAAAATTGCGAAATTTGAGCGATAATAAACATCGAATCGTTATAATGTTGCTTTATCGAGTAGGGATCGGGAGATCGCTTATGTTCGTTATAATTGGCTGGGTAATTGTCTTGGTGTCTGTTTTTGGCGGATATATGGCGATGGGTGGAAAGCTAGGTCCATTATGGCAACCATTTGAGCTTGTCATAATTGGAGGCGCGGGTGTTGGGGCATATATCGTTGCAAACCCAAAATTCGTGCTTGGTCAATCAGGAAGAGCATTCAAGGCCGCTATGAGGGGGCCAAAATACTCAAAAGATGATTATTTAGAGTTACTGGGATTAATGTACGCAGTTTTCAAATTGGCGAAAACTAAAGGAATGTTAGCAATAGAATCTCATATAGAAAGACCAGAAGAAAGTGCGCTTTTTCAGGCGTTTCCAAAATTTTCAGCAGACCATCATGCTTTAGAATTTTTTTGCGATTATCTGCGCATGATGACTTTAGGAACTGAAAATCCCCACGAGTTGGCTGATTTACTAGATGAAGAATTAGAAACACACCATGCAGAAGATGCACAAATAGTGACGGCTTATCAGACAATGGGTGACGGTTTTCCTGCTCTGGGTATTGTGGCAGCTGTGTTAGGCGTTATAAAAACAATGAGTTCCATCACAGAGCCCCCAGAAGTTCTAGGAAAGTTGATCGGTGGGGCATTAGTAGGAACCTTCCTTGGAATTTTTTTGGCATACGGAATTGTTTCGCCGTTGGCTGTAAACATGAATAATGTCTTTACCGCTGATGCGAAGTATTTGGCTTGTATAAAAGCCGGTTTATTGGCCCATGTTGCTGGTTACGCGCCAGCAGTTTCGATTGAATTTGCGCGCAAAACGTTATTATCAAAAGATCGACCTTCCTTCTTTGAAGTAGAAGAGGCTGTAGCAGCATTGCCACCGGTATAGAAATTGCATTGCCACTACAGAACATGATGCCTTTAATAAAATTTTAGTACGTTTATGGCTTATATTTGAGACTTAGACGCCTTTATGGAGTACGCTTTTCGTGGATAACCACGCTGAAATTATAATTAAAAAGGTCAAAAAAGGTGGGCACGGCGGTCATCACGGCGGCGCATGGAAAGTTGCCTATGCAGACTTCGTAACGGCAATGATGGCCTTCTTTCTACTGCTCTGGCTACTTAATGCGACAACTGAAGAACAAAAAATGGGGATATCAAACTATTTTGACCCGACAGCCATCTCCCGTTCAACTCGAAGTGGTTCCGGCGGGTTGTTAGGTGGTACATCTATCACTCAACCAGGGGCCTTAAAATCAGCTGGATCCCCCCCGATGGTAAGCACNCCTACTGTCGCTAGGCCTCAAGCAGAAGAAACTGAATCAGTTGAACCCGACTCTGATGACCCAGAAAATATCGAATCACGGACTGGAAGTGATGAGGACGAAGAGGGCACAATTACCTCAGAACAATTAGAGCAGTTGCTTCAACAACAGGAAATTGCTAACGAAGCAGCCCAATTCGCAGAGGCTGAAAAGTTAATACGAAAAGCAATCGATGAGTCAGAAGACGAGGAACTAAAAGAAGTGGCAGAAGGAATGCAAATCGAATCCGCAAAAGAAGGGTTACGTATTCAATTGCTTGATCAAGAAAAAGTTGCATTATTTCCCTTAGGAAGTGATGAAATGAATGAAAGAACAAGAAAATTACTTGAGAAAGTTGCAGAAATAATCAAAAAACTTCCTAACAAAATAAAAATCTCAGGTCATACGGATGCAAGTCCATTTGCGCCTGGTTCTTTAAGGACTAATTGGGACCTTTCAACAGAGAGAGCGAATGCTAGTCGACGAGTTCTTAGTGAATTTGGTATTGGCGAGGAACGTATAGCGCAAATAGTCGGAATGGCGGATAAAGATCCCATAGAACCCGACAACCCATTGGCTCCTGCTAACCGGAGAATAAGTATCGTTTTATTAAGTGAAATGAAAAAAACTGGGGACGAAACGCCAACAGACGAGACAGTGACGGCCACTGAAACTAGTCTTCCTCNGTTAAAAAAAGAACAAAGTACTGAGTTAATTAGACCTCCAACCAAAATAAGTAACTAGCGGTTCTTTAAGTGGAAATTTTGTTCCATANGAAGTTTCAGTATTCTTGACGGTCTCTAAAGAAAATGAGCACTGAAAGGCAGTGCTCGTGACCATAGATGAGTAAATTAACCATGCTTGACGGCGATACCAAATCACCCTTAATTTTTGTTCGCACGATGCCAATGTCATGTCCCTATTTAAAAGGTCAGATAGAACGGCGGTTAATAACCGATATTTCAACTATCGAGGGTAAGAAAAGCCATGATTTGTTGGCGAATGCTGGGTTTCGAAGAACACAACATATTAGTTATAGACCCGCTTGCCCGAACTGCTCAGCCTGTAAACCGATTCGAGTGCGGGTCGAAGACTTTAAATCGACTAGTAGTTTTAGAAGAATACACAAAAAAAATACCGACCTAATACAGGAGTGGAAAGAGCCAAGGGTTACCNAAGAACAATTCGAATTATTCCAAAGTTACCAACATTCACGGCACGGTGGTGGCGAAATGGGCCTAATGGATTATGTAGACTTTGGCGAAATGGTTGAACGGTCGCCGATTGAAACTCGATTATTAGAGCATAGAAAAGCGCAGTCAAAAGAATTAGTTGGCGTAATGCTGGTTGATATTCAAAATAATGGATACTCTGCAGTATATAGCTTTTTTGATGTCACAGAGCCCAAGCGAAGCCTGGGCACTTTCTTAGTCCTCAATCTAATATCAGGAGCCGCTTTTGATAACTTGCAATACGTTTATCTTGGATATTGGATCGAAAACTCACCAAAGATGTCTTACAAAACGAAGTTTACCCCAGTTGAAATTTTAACTCCTGATGGATGGGTAAAACAAAAATCCACTCCATAAACGTTTTGCTAGATTTGATCTAAATCTTTCATATATCTAGTCCCAGCTAGGTTTGTTGTAACCGAGCGGTACAGATCCAGAATTCCAATACGGCTGAGTTTCAGAAAAATTCTCGGGAGGACGCACATGCTCAATGCACCCAAAAGGAGATTCGTGCTTTTCTAACAAGTCAGATATCTGAGTTCTAGTAGGTTTCTTTGTCTGTAAACCCTCGACTCTTCCAAGATNGTTAAGCCAGTCTCCAGTTTGTGCTAGAGATACCCTCACCATCCAGCTTCCACCCTCTTCCATCCTCTTTTTTAATGCTATCATAGCGCCAAAGGCAGCAAAATAACCAGTTGCATGGTCCAAGGCCTGACATGGTAAAGGAAGTGGCTTATTGCTATTGGAGCCTACCATCCCCTCGTGCACTATCCCCGTAGCACTTTGAACAAGGCTGTCGAATCCTCGCCAGGAGCTCCAAGGTCCGACATGTCCATACGCAGATAGAGTTACGTAGATAATTCCAGGACGTTTCTGAGCAATAGCCTCTGGACCAAAACCAAACTTTTCAATAGCCCCCGGACGATATCCTTGGACAAATATGTCAGCAGTTTTGAGTAATTCTCTCAATTTCCGATTATCCGTGTTATCTCTTAAGTCTAAAAAAGTAGCCTTTTTGCCCAAGCCCGTATCTATCACCAAAGGTTCTAGAAAAGGCAAATGCTCTGCGCCAACTCGCATTACGTTAGCCCCATACGAGGCTAATGTTCTTCCACAAACTGGGCCCGCTATTACCTTTGTTAAATCAAGAACCTTAACATCAGACAAGGGTTGTTGTCGGCCCAATGGCAAAGCTTCAGGTCTTGCCTCTCCAATTTTTATAATTTCAATGACCGGNAGATTTTTTATCGCTTTTGCATGGGCATGGTTATTCCACTCTTCAGGAGACCTTACCTGAGCAACACATAATCCCTGCTCTCGGCACACAAACTCAAGTTCATCCGCGCTCCAACGTTCCACCGCTTTTTGAACAGCTATTGACTCGTTTTCACATTCTAAAACTCTCAAGACCCCATCCCGTAGATGGGGATATTGGCAATGTAATTGCACCCAGTTACCNTCTTTATCATTGAAATGTCCCGATGCTGGGGACCAGAAGCTTTGCATTACAGGCTTATTGTTTACTTGTGTAAAATGCTCACTACAAAAAGCGATAGCGGCATCGTGGATACTAAGAGTTATATTCTGCTCTCGNCCNGTTCTATACCTCCAAACCTCTAGCGCGGCTAAGGATGCGGCGCCAATACTCACAGATGCAGCCGTGCCTACTTTAAAATTTGTTGGGAGAATTGGGTCTGATCCAAGAAGGCTAATATTGTCTAATGCGCCCCTTGAATCATTGACTAGAGACCAAATTTCTGAAAGAGCATTAAGGACTTGTGGATCAGAGGTGTGTGTAATCATCAGACAGCTCTTCCTATCTTTTTTTTCAAAAATAAAATCACTAGAAACCTTGCCTTTCCTCGATCGACAGCCCACCCAACTCTAGTAACGATTACTTAGTACTGTGGATGCAGGCAAAACTAAACTTGTGTCACTCTAAAGACTTAAACGAGACACTTAGCTTATATAAAACTGGAACTTTTTTTTATCGTAAAGAGCACTCCATTGGTTCCTCTACTATAAAAAACCTTTCTTAGTAATAGTCGCAACATCATGCCAATGTTTTTAATTTTAACTAGGGTTGTGTGAACGGAATTTAGAAATACAGAAACCAATTTGCAGGCCATTGTTATTTATTCTATCATTTAGGTTATTTCTAAGTTCAAGACTAAGCTGAAAAAAGGCCGTCTCTAGTTAACGGCCTTTTCACTATTTCTGCATACTACTTAAGTTTTTGATTATTTTCATTCAGCAGCTTCGGCGGTTTCTGGACCGTCAACTATCCGTGTTTTAAAGTTCGCGGGTGCAACAATTTCTAAGACTTCAAAATCTTTTGAACATGCTATCTCACGATGCTTAATACCCGGTCGCTGGTTTAAAGAATCGCCCTTTTCTATTCTTTTTACACCTAACCCCTCGTATTCAAATTCCGCCCATCCGTTCAAAACCATAACAAACTGAAATTCACAATCGTGAACATGCCAATGCTGTACTTCATCTGCCATCTCCTTACCATTCGCCTTCACTATGTGCGCAACATAGTCTCCCTTTGTTGCATCCTCAATTCCCAAATCCCGGTACTCAAAGATCTCTCTAAGGCCGTCCTTCCAAACAGCATCAACGGCTTTATTAAGCGAGAATTCCCAATTATCTGTCATATTTCTCCCCCTAATTTTTTTCAAACATAAGTCATCTTCAATAAACATACCCAATTTTTAATTAACTTTAAATTCTTTTTTAGAAATTTTAGCTCAAGCAACCCCAACCGAATTTAATGAAAAAAGAAAGGGGAGATTAGATTCCTCACCGAGAATTACTTTAAAAACACCTCTTTAAAAATAGCAAAACGCATTCATTTTTATGAATTTTTTTTACAGAATTTCCGTTACGTCTTAGATCAATTGGATATAAAAACTTAACGAATGGAGTGCCAAATTAAGCAATGTAAAACTTTAACTAGTTAATTTAGTTTATTGTTTTTAATTGGTATTTTATTCTATACTAACAATAATTTTTTTAAAAACTCTGACTTAAAATTAAATCACATAGAATTTTATTTTATTGCATTGCGATAATTTAGTTTTTAAAATTGTTTATATATTTCAAGTAACAAACTGTATGCAGCGAAAGTCAGCTGCAGGCTTCTGTCCCTCAAAATCTATGTGGACTACATTGGTATTATGCC
>PANE01000033.1 GCA_002708305.1 Rhodospirillaceae bacterium | reverse complement strand
GATGAGTTGTTCTTGTGTCAATACTGAAGGCACCTTTCTATAGTTGGCTTAGAAAAGGGCCTTGACATTTGAGGTTCTGTATTCATCCATTCCTCCCTACGACGGCATTATCCGTTTCAGGTTTTAAGGGTCGCCGCGTTTAACGGTATTACCGTTCGTCGACATCTCAGCCTTCTATCAAGGCTCCCCCGGTCAGACTTTTAGATAAATGCAGGAAATTAACCCGTCAAGCTTTTATTGACAGTATTACGTAGGTGTTTATGAGGGTATTAATTTATTATTACTAATAAAGTTTATCAATCTTCTTCTTGGCTTTGTTGTAGTTCAATCATGTTACCACAAGGGTCCTCAAAAAATAATTGAAAGGATGCACGGCCTACTAATCCTCCGTATTCCCAGAAATGAATGCCTTGTTCTGTCAGTTCAGCCCGGGCTACCTCGATATCTTGGACAGAAAATGCCATGTGTGTTCTTGTTGGATCTTGCTTGTCTGAGCGAGAGACAGGCGAGGCGCCCATTGCTCCCATCACATGAATTTGCTGTGTTCGATCTCCAGCTGATACATTCACCCAAAATCCAGGAATTCCTTGAATGTCAGGCCTTTTAGTGTCTTGCTGAAGGCCCAACAAATCAGAGTAGAAAAGGCTTGCCTTTTTAATGCTGTCTTCGTCTGGAGAAACTCGAACTCCAACATGTAAAAGCTTCTTAATCTTTATTGTCATTCTAATTTCCCTAAATTAGGCGACTTTTATATTTTAAAGTTTAGGAGGCTTATAAGAAAATAAATAGTAAAAAGGCTTGGGTAAGTTGAAAAAATCCATAAATCTAGTTTTGATTGAATTGTGATATTACCTATAATTAAGTAATATTGGACCCGATAGGTTTATAAATTTACAGGTTTTTTTTCGGTAACAAAATTAAATGAAAGTCTAAAAAATGCCCAGTATTTTCCCAAGTGAACATAGTTTAGGTTGCCGAATTGAAGGTGTCGATCTATCTAAACCGCTTAATCATTATGATGAAAGTCTAATTATAGATGCTTTTGGACGGTTTGGTGTGGTGTGCTTTCCAAACCAAGTATTGGAACCAGCCCAACATAAGGCATTCGCATCAAGGTTTGGTTCTCTTGAGATCAACGTCGCCGCTGGTCCCTATACAGTGCCCAATCATCCAGAGGTGATGATACTCTCTAATGAAACAATCGATGGTAAACCTGTCGGGTTAGGAGATGCAGGGCAGGACTGGCACACAGACATGTCTTATTCGACCACAATCGCGTTTCTAAATGTTTTATACGCATTAAGGGTACCCAGACGAAATGGAACGGCTCTTGGCGATACAGAGTTTTTAGACATGTGCGCGGCATATGAGGACCTACCTCATGGAATAAAAAAAGAAATTGAGGATCTCACAGCAACGCATGATTTTGATAAATTTTGGTCTAAGATGGTTAGTTTGCCTGGCTCTAAGAGGAAACCTCTATCCGATGAACAACGTGCTGCCAAACCGCCAGTATCCCACCCATTGGTTCTCCGTCATCCTATTTCGAAAAGAAAAGCGTTGTACTGTAATGTTGGTTATGTAACGAGAATTGATAATATAAGCGAAACAGCAAGTGATGAATTACTGCAATTCCTATTTCGTCATCAACTTAAAGAAGAATTTAAATATGCACATAGTTGGACTGAAGGTGATGTCCTAGCATGGGATAATTTATGGACTATGCATAATGCCAAGGCGGATTACAAAGCAACTGAAATACGTTCCATGTGGCGGTGCCAAACGATGGCCGACCGCATCTTCCTTTAAGTATCAATCGAAATTAACTAGGATCACAGCTATATCAATATGGATTGAGAGGGAAAATGAATAATGTGTTGCTAGCTGCTTTGTTTCTCATATTTGGTCTTTCTTGGTCACAAACATCCCATTCTATGGACCTTAGTTCCTCCCAATTGATGGCATCTTGCTCCAGTGCACAAAGCGAAGAGCAGGCTTTTTGCATTGGATACATTGGCGGAGTGTTGGCAGGAAGTAAGACTACTCAGAAAATATCCGGTGGTACAGTGTTTAAGCACTCAGCCAGTGGTGTAAGTTGGTGTAAACCAGAAAAACAGAATTTGATAGAAGCTACGAATATCATCGTTAAGTTTTTTCATGGAAATAAAAGTAACGATAAAACTAATGCTCTTATGCTAGTAATTGGAGCTTTAGAAATTGAATGGCCCTGTGATAATAAATAAAAGCTATTCAGCAAAAAAAGTTGGTTAGAATAGAAAGTTATCAACTATCAAGCCTTGGATCCCTTCCGTTATATCAGTCGTTACAGTTCCTAATAATGTGATTTCGCTCGAGATTATAGCCTCTGTAGAATCATTATCTATGCCGTAAATATACTGAAGAGTGTCATCGTCAGCGCCTCCCAAAATTAATACGGCATCAGCATTTGCAGCAAAATCAATGGCGTCTAATAATCCTTTATCCGAAAGGGCTATTAAAACATTAGCTGCTGTAGCGACATTTGCTTTAGTGGTTACTTCTGCCACATAAACCTGACTATCNTTAATTNGTATCGACNTTGCTTCCTCAGACAGCGCTGCAACTGACGCTATTGTTATCGCTCCTGCTGAGCTATTCATTACAGAGCCGGAGCTCAGCAAATTAGAAAAATCGAATTTATCGTTTGTCTGATATGTTGCAATGCTATCGGAACCATTAAGCGAGTCTGACAATCCACTAAAAATAACCGTGTCTGAACCACTATCTGATGCAGTTAGAAGATTGATGGTATCATTTCCCGCGCCGCCAGTTATTTTGTCGTCACCGGCACCAGCGGAAATAGTATCGTTCCCAGCTAACCCACTTATGGTATCGTTACCCTCTCCACCGTTAATTATATCATTTCCAGTCGTCCCTCTGATCGTATCGTTAGAATGGGTCCCTGAAGCGACGAAGGAAAAATTGGAGGGTAATAACCCTTGAATTCCCTCCGCGATGTCGGTGGTTATAGTGCCTAATAAGGCTACTTCATTAGCTATTATTGCTGGTGTTGAGTCATTATTTATCCCAAAGATATAATGAGTCACATCATCGTCCGCACCTCCGAGCACCAATATTGAATCGGCGTCAGCTGCAAAGTCCAAAGCATCCAAGGACCCTGTATCAGCGATAGCTGTAACAACCTTGGCTGTGGTGTTTATATCTGCTTTGGCAGCAACTTCAGCTATGTATACTGTTTCATCAGCAATTGCGATCGATGTACCTTCAGTTGTTAAAGTGCTGGTAGATGCCAGTGCAATCGCAGAGCTTGTGAGGTTTGAGATACTTCCTGAGTTCAATAGGTTGGAGAAATCATGTAAGTCATCGGTTTGGAATGTGGTTATTGTATCACTGCCGTTTAACGTTTCTGTAAGCCCACTATAAACCACGGTGTCGCGACCATTTCCTGCTGTTGTTAGAAGATTGATTATATCGTCTCCCGCACCACCAGTAATAGTGTCAGTCCCGGTTCCAGCATTTATTGTATCGGCGCCTACTCCTCCTATTAGAACATTATTACCAGAATTTGCAGTTAAAGTATCATCGCCTAGGCCACCATTGATTGTATCATTGCCACTGCCACCACTTATTACGTCGGCTCCACCTTCGCCCAATAAAACATCGTTTCCTCCTGCGCCATTAATTGTATTAGCTTCGGAATTACCTGTTATATTTTCAGCCTGCGAAACTCCTGTTGTTGTCGTCGTCGTGCCTAATGGGATGGTGTATGTCTCATCTGCTCGTCTGCCTTCTGCCTTGCCTGCATACAGATAATGTTCAAATGCGGTATAGTCCGAGGCGGCAACATCTATATTCGCTTCTAAATATAAATCCGTATTAAAATTGGCTGACGGGTCTCGGCCTTCTTTGTGGCCAAATAACATGAAGTGGTCAAATGCAGTTGTTTGCTTAGAGTTAACAAAAAATGCAACATCAGCATTAGTAGAAAGGTAAAAAGTTGTGTCAAAAAGCTCATTTGCTCTTCTTAACTCTTCGTTCCCAAATGCTATGAAATGTTCTAGTGGGTTTGTTGCTCCGTTGGCAACATCTGGGTTGTCTGATAAGTAAATGCTAGTGTCAAAAAATGGGCTTGGGTCTCTGAGTTCTTGCACCCCAAAGTCTACATAATGTACCAGAGGGTTTATATCCGCCGTTTTTATATCGGCGTTGATTGTTTTATAAAACCGCGTTGAAAAAAAGGCGCTCGGGTCACGGTCTTCCCTCCAACCAAATAGAGAATAATGCGTAAATGGGTCTACACCAGATGCCGCAACATCACTATAAGTGTTAAGATAAAATTCAACGTCAAATAGGTTTCTTGCCGTCATTATATTTCCCAAAATAAATAAAAAATTAGAACTATAACTGGTAGCAATTATCGCGCCAATTTACTATAAAGTGGTTAAAACTTTTCTGTAAAGTGAGTTGGATGACTTCTGCTCCAACGCTTTAAAATACCTAGAGAGTAATAATCCCAAAATGCAAATAAGAAAATATTCCGACTCTTAAGTGTGCTGTGTAGAGAATTTACTTAGAAAAAATGCAAATATTCAAATCAGAAACATTTGAAAATAGAACAAGCTTTCTTCTATCGGCATCACCACTAAGTATTCTTTATAGGATTGCATTACCTAATGTCGCGGGTGTAGCTATGATGACAGCGGTTACTTTTTGTGATGCATGGTTTATAGGACAACTTGGCACTAAAGCATTGGCTAGTTTAGCTTTAATCTTTCCGTTTCAAGCTCTGATGCAGATGATGGCCGGCGGCGCTATTGGAGGTGGTATTACTTCGGCCATTGCCCGAGCAACTGGTAGGGGGGAGCAGGGTTTTGCAAAGAAGATAGCCTTTAATGGGCTTGTTTTAGGGGCAGGTATGTCATNCATATATGCTGTTATTTTTTGTGTTTTTCCAGAGCATACCCTTGGACTTTTAAGCCCTCCAAACGAAATAATGGGTGATTCTATTAAGTATGCGAAAGTCGGGTTTGGTGGGGCAATATTTACTTGGGTGTTTTTTGTTCTATCATCTGTCCTTAGGGGCGTTGGCGATACGTCTACTCCAGCAAGAGTTATNCTTGTGGCTGGTTGTTTNCAAATTGTTATATCAGGTTTCTTAACACTTGGTATTCTCCCTGGNTTTGATCTAGGTTTTGTTGGGCCAGCCGCCTCTCTAGTGATTTGCCATGCATTAGCAAGCCTTTACCTGCTCGCCAAAGTCATTAGATCGAAATCTTTATTTATCNGTGAAAACTGTGTTTTAGATTGGCGTTCTCTTACCATAATTTTGAGAGTGGGCGGGTTAGGGTTAATAAATAGTATTACGATTGCGCTCACGGTTGTCGTAATAACAAGTTTTGTTGGCCGGTTTGGTGTTGAGGCCCTAGCAGGATATGGCTTAGGTAGTCGTCTAGAGTTAATGCTTATCCCTATCTCGTTTGGGGTTGGGGCAGCTTTAACTGCTGCCGTCGGAACAAATATTGGAGCTAATCAATATCAAAGAGCTAAATTAATCGCTAAAGCTGGCGCACTCGTGACTTTTGTAGTAATTGGAATATTTGGAGTGTTAGTCGCGTTCATGCCATGGATTTGGATAAATTTATTTATTGATTTTGATGATAGTTTTTTATTTGCGTCGACTTACTTAACAATTGTTGGGCCTTTTTATGGGTTCTTCGCAGGGGGAATGACATTATACTTTGCCAGCCAAGGGACAGGAACTATGATTTTTCCGGTGTTGGTAAATGTTGTGCGGTTGTTCGTTGTGTTGATAACATGCGCTGCAACAGTAATATTACAATTGGATATCCAATGGCTATTCATTGGTATCAGCTTAGGGTTACTTGTTACTGGAACAGGCCAGTTTTTATGCCTATATTCATCTCCTTGGAATAAAACCCTTAAATGGGTCTAAATGTAAACTGACAAACGCACAGTGGTCCTGCGACTCTTCAGCAATTTTGTGGCGNGTTTCACGCTGCTTTGCGCCCCATTTTGGCCTTTGTGAGCATCATTAGAGCACATTTTTCACCAATCATGATCGAGGGCGCATTAGTATTCCCTGATGTCAGCGTTGGCATAATAGACGCGTCGGCTACCCTTAATCCAGAAATGCCATGGACACACAACTCATTATCAACAACAGCTAAAGGATCACTTCCCATCTTACAAGTTCCTACAGGATGGTAAGTTGTCTCCGCATTGTTTTTGATCCATTCAACCATATCACTATCACTTTGGCATTGTATTCCAGGAGCTAACTCTTCTCCAACTGCATTGGCCAAAGGTGAGGTTGCAAATAACTCTCTTGCTTTNCGCATAGCTGCTACNGTGCCGTCCCTATCATAGGGAGACGACATGAAGTTAAATTTAATGGCTGGGGGGATTGCTGGATTGGATGATTGTATGTGAATACTCCCGACACTCTCAGATCTTAAAACATTTATATTTAAAGTAACGCCTTTGCGTTTTGATATTTCTAACTTTCCATCAACGGATTCGTACAAGAAAGGGGTCATCGCAATGGCTGCATCCGGTGCGTCAAGTCCTTCACGAGTTTTAAAATACATGCGTATTGGCGCGGCGCACATTGCGAAGAAACCTTGGCCAGAAAACAAATATTTTATCGCTTGTATACCTAATTTCCAGCCTCGACCTTGATCATTAAAAGTCGCCTCTTTTTCTGTGATTTCAAACCGCATACGTGGAGAGTAATGATCCCTGAGGTTTCGTCCTACGCCCAACAACTCGTGCTTCACGTCAATATTAAATTCGTCAAGTATCTTCGGGTCACCAATCCCAGATAGCTCTAGAAGCTTTGGAGAATTTATTGAACCAGAACTAATCACTACTTCTTGGGATGCATATGCCTCGTGTCGCGTACCCCCAACATTGTAAACTACGCCGACACATTCTTTATTTTTCAANATTAATTTTTCGGCCAAAGCTCCAGAAATAATTGTTAAATTGGAGCGATTTTTAGCTGGATCTAGATGGCAATAGGCTGTGCTCTGGCGGCGCCCTTTATTGATAGTGACTTGTGTTATCCCGATGCCCTCCTGCGAGTGCCCGTTGTAGTCTTTGGTGAAGGGAATCCCAATTTTTTCGGCCGCTGCAATCATTCTAGAATGAAGAGGACTTATTTCTGGGGGTGTATCCGTGACCCGCAGGAGTCCTTCACGCCCACGGACTTCATCNGANCCNCCTTCATAAGCCTCCATACTNTTGAAAATTGGCAGTACATCGGTGTAGCTCCATCCCTGATTTCCTAATTGGGCCCAATGATCATAATCTTGAGGTTGACCTCTAACGAAGACCATGCCGTTGATAGAGCTAGATCCACCAAGCATTTTNCCTCTTGGTACTGGTATTCTCCGTCCACCACTCCCTTCGTCGGGTTCGGAAGAAAAGCACCAGTTCACTGCGGGGCGNTCTATGAGTTTTGCCATACCAATTGGTATTTTAGACCAAAAATAATCTGAACCTTCTGTGCCGGCTTCAAGGCATAATACATTATATTCACCGCTCTCACTCAATCGGTTCGCCAAAACGGCGCCTGCGGACCCTGCGCCAATAACAATGTAGTCAAAAGTCTGATCAGTCATGAATTGTTATCCTTCTGATACGTCAAAGGTCTTATTCTCTGCGAAAGAAAATCAAATGCCACCGGTTGTCAGTCATAGTGCAAGCTTTAGTTTAATCCACTTGTATGTTTTAAATCTACTTAAATTATTTGAATATTATGCTTGNGNAGGAATATTAAAAATTCAGATAACCTTTAATTTTTTCTTTAATTGTGAATGGGTAACTAAAAAGAGGAGGACATTAATGTCAGATCTCAAGAAAAAGTTTGATCCGGAAATTTGGACATTAAGTTTGCTCGGCGATGTTTTTGGTTTTATTGATGAGGCATTTTCCGATATTGATGTTAAGCAAAGGGATGCCTTGAGATTATATCTTGAAAAATCTAATATGGAATTAGGGCTATATGAAGGGGTAAAAGAACGGCTCCTCGAGTGTATTTGGCAGGAAAAGATCAATCGGCGAAATACATCTTCGTTAACACATTAAAGAATGCGNCTAAGATATTGAAAANATTTATTATAATGATCACTTTAGTGGTTGGAATAATTGAAGCTAAAGCTGGGTTCAGTACTGGTGAAAAATTATTAAAATTTTGTACTGCTGATAAAAATGGACCTCAGGGGGTTTGCTCTGGTTATATAATCGGCGTTGTTGATTCCCATCAAACGGACAAGGTCATCAAAGGCAAAGATGAGTATCTGAATAAACATCTTGGTTATCGCTGGTGTTTGCATAAAAAAATTACTCAAGGTGAGGTAATGGACCCTGTGATAGCTTGGCTTAAAGTAAATCCAAAGAAACGCCATTTCACTGCTACTAGTCTTATAGGCAAAGCATTACAAGAGAGTTTCAATTGTGACGATTAGGTACACTATGCTTAAATCCTAGATTTGTGTATCCGTGGTTACAATTTTACGACATCAGCTAGTCCCCATTTTCTATTTACAACACTTACTCTTTTNGGATAATNTTTATCAATNGCTGAGAGGNANCTGCGNAGATGAAACATAANCATATTAAAGCTTTAACCTTTGATACNGGGGGTACAATCCTGGATTGGCATTCTGGCTTTCACGAAATTTTAAAAAAAATAGGTAATAAGCATGGAATTGAACGGGATTGGCATATTGTTGCTAACGAGTTGCGTCGAAGATCTTTAGGCAAGATACTCAACCTTGGAGAGAAAGAGCCTCCACAATATAACTTCGACGAAGCACATAGAATGGTTTTAAACGAGCTTTGTGCTGAATATGATTTGAATATATTCAGTGAAGAAGAAAGATATGAGATTGCTTGGATTACCCCGCATAATTTTAAAGTATGGCCAGATTTTATGGATATTTTACCTAAACTCAGGGAGAAATTTCTGTGCTGTTCGTTTACTATATTAAGTTTTCGTATTATTTTAGATACTGCCAAACGAAACGGATTGTCTTGGGACTCGGTTTTCTCATGTGAGGCGATAGGGAAGTATAAAACCCTTTCCGCACCGTATCAAACTGTGGCTGATTGGTTGCAATTAGAACCAAATCAAATTTGTATGGTGGCTTGTCACAACTTCGATTTAGATGCCGCAAAAGCAGTTGGATATAAAACAGCTTTTGTGAAGCGACCCGATGAATGGGGGCCTGCTGGACCACCGGACCCAACTCCAAATCCAGAACATGATATAATAGTAAATACATTCCCAGAGTTGGTAAACGAACTTTCAAGTAATGTCTAAACTACGGCAGAATATAGCCTGCCATTAAGGTCGTGCGACATCTTAACAGTTCGCAATAAGCCATGTAGTGTTAAAATATACAACTTACGTTAGTTCTAATATAGCGTTAGCTCTTCAAAGTTATTTTTAGCAACCTCGTCGCACCGAGCCCTATATTCAGGCGCTGTGCCAGTGTAACGGACGATAGTTCTGGTTTGTTTTCCTTTAACATTCAGATTAATGCCTGTCATCCATGAGTCTACCTCATTAGAAAGTAATCCTTCCGCTTTTGTACTCACAAACTCATGCCAATCATCAACAGCTGTAATTGGTGCCTCGGCAGTTGTCAGATTCTTATCTCGTATAAAGTCTATAATATTGCTAATCCACTCGACATTGTATTCGATACTGCGAGGATTATTGCCAAGCGCAGCGTGTGGGCCCATGATCATAAACATATTTGGAAAATCATCTACCATCATGCCTATGAATGTTCGTGGTCCTTTTGTCCATTTACTTTCGAGTGGAACGCCATCTCCATCACGGATATCGATGCGGTTAAAAGCGCCCGTTACCGCGTCGAAACCAGTAGCATATATAATAACATCGAACTCGAATTCATTAAGGGATGTCTTAATTCCAGTTTCTGTAATTTTTTCAATAGGGTCTTCCAACATACTAATTAATTTTACATGGGGTTGATTGTAGACCTCATAGTAGAAAGTTTCTTGGGGAACCCTTCGCGTGCCAAATCCATGATCTTTTGGTATTAACATTTCAGCGACCTCGGGATCATTGACCCTTCTTCGGATTTTGTCAGCTACAAAGTCGGACATTAGTTTATTAGCCCGTTCGTCAGTCAACATATCTCGAAAATTACCCTGCCAAATTCCAAACCCTTTTCCAGCATAGCGATTTTCATAAAAAGCTAGACGTTCTTCTTCCGTTACTTCGAATGTGCCTCTTGGGTCTATTGTGTGAACAAAACAAGCTGCGGTTTCTTTGCAATGTTGAAAAAGTGCGGGATATCCGGCTCTAATCTCTTCCATTTCTATTTTTGAAATGGGGCCATTGTGCAGAGGTGTGCACCAATTTGGTCGACGTTGAAAAACCGTTAAGCTTTTTGCTGTTTTAGAAATATCTTGGATTGCCTGAACACCACTCGCGCCGGTTCCAATTACAGCAACTCTTTTACCATGGTAGTCAATACCCTCTTTGGGCCATAACCCAGTATGTGTCCAGGAACCTCTGAAATCCTTAATTCCATTAAAATTGGGCATTGTGGGTGCAGAAAGCAAACCAATGGCTGTTATAAGAAATTGAGCGGAAAATTTCATTCCATCAGAGGTGCCAATTGTCCAATGCTTATTCGATTTTTGATAATGAGCAAATGCAACACGGGATGAAAAACGAATATTATCCTTAAGGTGAAATTTATCGGCTACAAAATTACAATATTTTTCTATTTCGGGTTGTCCCGAAAAATGCTCTTTCCAATCCCATTCGTCTAATAATTCCTTCGAGAAAGAGTACCCATAAGAATAACTCTCTGAATCGAAACGGGCCCCTGGGTATCGGTTCCAATACCAAGTTCCGCCTACGCCGGTGCCCGCTTCCAGGACAAGAACTTTGAACCCTAATGAACGTAATTTATACAATTGATAAAGGCCAGAGATACCAGCTCCAATAACTATTGCGTCATAGCTAGAAGAACTTTTGTCATCGTTTTTCTCAATATTAGAGTTGTTGCTTGGTTTCATGTATACCTTCCGAGGTTACCTTTTGCGCTCGGCCAGATTATCAAAGAACTGCTAGGTTTTCCAATCTAGATATCACTTAAATTCATGAGACTCTGCTGATTGTTAACAATATCGGATATATAGATTTTGGTTGAAGCAGAATAAACGCAATTTTTTAATTATCTGTGCCAACATTCGACGCTTTCTGCAATCTTTCTCGATGAAAAGAGTAAACGCCGGCTATCACAATGATAATTGTGCCAATAACCGTCAACTCATCAGGCCAATCGTTAAAAAATAAAATACCAAAGATGATCGCCCACAACATAGCTGTATAACGAAAAGGGGCGATAAACGCAGTTTCTCCATAACGCATCGCCATTACACTGAATAGATACCCAAATACTATAGCAATTGATGCTACTGTTAGAATAAGCCAATGTGATTCATTTATTGGTGCCCATATTGTCGTGGGTAATAACACTGCTCCTAGTCCAGTAATGGCTACTCCCGTTATTAACGCAACAAACATAGATGGAACATCTGAAGAGAGACGGCTTGTTGTCAAGTCTCGGACGGTAACGCAGATAACAGCTCCCAATGCCGATAATGAGTAAATGGAGAACCCTTCTAAGCCGGGTCGGATAATAATTAATACCCCAATAAAACCAGCAGAAATGGCGATCCATCGGCGCCATCGCACAGCCTCTCCTAAAAAAAGTGCAGCTGCCATAGTTACTACTAGAGGCAATGCTTGCAAGATTGCAGTCACATTGGCTAGCGGCATATGAGCTAAAGCAGATAAGAAAAAAACTGCAGCGCCGACCTCACTCGCTGTTCTTATTAAAATAAATTTCCAATCTCTCGGAGATATTTTTATAAAAAGTTGATTTCGACTCCACGCAATAAATAACATTATTGGGATTGTTAGAATTCCGCGAAGAAAAATAGCTTGGTAAATTGACCAATCGACAAAAAGCAACTTCATCAATCCGTCATTTAAAACAAACGCAAGCATGCTTGCACTCATTATCACAGAGCCTTTTATATTATCTGACAAAAGAAACCCCAAAAGCTTATATTATGTCCAAATATGACAGTAGATAATCAATAAACTCAACTAATTTTAATCTTGGCAAATTACCATTATTACTTTTTGGATAAAACTAGGAGGAGGAGGGCTAAATAGCAGTATTAAATTTATCTTAATAGAGCTAATTATTTAGATTTTATCAGACATTTAGAACCTTCAAACTAGAAAAATGATATAGTAATTATGCATAGCTTTGGTATGTTTTGCTAGATGGCTATGCCATAAACAAATTAGGTTAGGGATTTAACGGAGTAGTTTTTCATTTATGTGGATCCAAAGTTGAGTAATATAGTGATAAAAAAGTTTAAAAGATTAATTGTGGTTGTTAAGCAGTTAATTACTGGCTCGATAACCAGTAAAAAAAACAGCCTAAAGAAACACTTCCACAGCTATTTAGGTACTTTTTCCCCACTAAATCCCAACGATCACAATTCTTTTGATTTATTCGAGGGCTGTTGGTCTACGGAAATACCTAATACCTACAATACAGGTGGATTTAAAGGTTTTAATGATGAACGTATCACATGGTTATTAGAGGAGATTGGCGCTATTGAAGGAAAAAGTGTACTTGAGTTTGGCCCTTTAGAAGGAGGGCATACCTATATGCTAGAAAAAGCTGGTGCAGAAGTTACATCAATTGAGGGAAATCATGGTGCATTTCTTCGTTGCTTAACAGTCAAGAATTTTCTTGGATTGAGATCCAAATTTGTTTTAGGTGATTTTTCAAAAATAGATCTAAGTAACTCTAGTTTTCAATTAGTCGTTGCTTGTGGCGTACTGTATCACATGGCAGATCCGGTTTCTCTCTTAAAATCAATTGCAAACAATACCAATAATATCTTTATTTGGACTCACTATTTTGATGAAGACTTCGAAAAATGGTCTCCAGGGAGCAGAGAGCAATTGAAAAGGGGTAAATGGGATTTAAAGAATATTAAGATTGAAAAATTCAATGAACTTGAAATTCGGACTGTTCGTCAGAAATATGGCCAGGCCCTCGGTTGGACTGGGTTTTGTGGAGGAACAGAAACCTTTTCCTATTGGGTATACAGGCAAGATTTATTAGCGGTGTTGAAGGAGTTAGGTTTTATAAATATCAGAATAAATTTTGACAAGATAGACCATCCGAATGGCCCGTGTTTTGCCATAATTGCCAGTAAATTTGACGTGGCATATTATTTAGATCCAAGTATTAACTCAGATCTGAGTGAAGTATTCGGAAAACTATCTTCCGAGGAGAAAGAAGCACAAGCAATAGAGCATTTCAATGTTTATGGAAGAAAAGAAGGGCGCTCGCCTATCGCTCCTCAAGGGTGAAAGCTGTAAAATGTTTGTTACCCTCGCAAAAGTAGGGGTATATTTTATTTTCTTAGATCTATTTGACCTAGGAAACTGGAAAAGAAGGATAGAACTATGAAAGTAGCACTGAGTCCCATCGAGTTTGCGAATCGCGCTAGGCGCGTCTATGCCGATAATGAAGCAGTAGTAGATGGTGATTTAAGGTTGACTTATAAGGAGTTTTTTAAACGTTGTGACCGCTGGTCGTTTGCGCTTCAAAAAATGGGAGTAGAATCGACTGATCGCGTTGCATATATCGCACCTAATACACACTCTCATTTGGAAGCATACTATTCAGTTCCCCAAATAGGGGCTGTTTTAGTCCCTATTAACTACCGCCTGTCGGCCGATGAGTTTGAATATATAATTAATCATAGTGGCGCGAAGGTGCTATGCGTTCATCCCGATTACTTTGACTTAATAGATAGTATAAAATCAAAACTATCCCACGTTCAAAACTTTATAGCGCTGGAGGGGGATAAAGTTGGTTGGAGTAATTACGAAAAAATACTAACAGAAAGTGATGAGGAGTTTTGCCCTGTAGAAATAGATGAGGATGACCTAATTACTATTAATTATACAAGTGGTACGACAGCTCGCCCGAAAGGCGTCATGATCACTCATCGTAATGCCTATATGAATATAATGGGTACTCTTGTCCACCATCATCTAACTCCTGCGGATAGATATCTTTGGACATTACCAATGTTTCACGCAAATGGCTGGACGTTTACATGGATCAATACTGCCCGTGGAATGGCCCATATCTGCCTTCGTAAAGTTGAGCCGAACCTTATATACGAACTCATTCAAAATGAAAATATTACGATGTTCTGCGCGGCTCCTACTGTTTTGATTAGTATAACTAATGCGCCACCAGAATTACGGGGTAAAGCGCCCAGAGGGGTTCGTTTGTTCACTGCTGGAGCTCCACCAGCTGCTGCAACAATTGAAATAGTTGAGCGTGACCTGGGTTGGGAGCTTACCCATGTTTATGGGCTGACGGAAACGACCCCGTTGATAGCGATCTGTGAACCAAGGGCGTTGCACATGGATTTATCTATTGAGGAAAGAGCAAAAATAAAAGCAAGGCAAGGCATTGAGTTAATAAGTTCAGGAGAACTCAAGGTGGTTGACGAGAATGGTGCTGAAGTTGCGAAAAATGGAGAAATTCTCGGAGAAATTGCAGTTCGAGGTAATGTTGTCATGAAGGGCTACTACAATGACCCGGTTTCCACAGATGCGGCTATAAGAGATGGTTGGTTCTATACCGGAGATGCTGCTGTGGTGCATGATGATGGTTATTTAGAAATACGCGATCGCTTTAAAGATGTCATCATAAGCGGTGGAGAAAATATTTCTTCTGTTGAGGTTGAAGGTTGTCTTCTACATCACCCTGCGGTGTTAGAGGTAGCCGTCGTAGGAATGCCGCATGAAAAATGGGGTGAAGCGCCGCACGCTTTTGTAGTATTGCAGAGTGGGCAACCATGCACTGAAGACCAACTGAGAACGCATGTACGAGAAAACCTTGCTCATTTTAAAACCCCTCAGTGGTTCAGTTTTGTTGAAGACTTGCCCAAAACCGCAACGGGAAAGGTTCAAAAATTTGTGTTGCGCGACGGTAAGGCGGGTATTTCTACTCAATAATAAGAAGGCTGATCTGTTCCATTATTTGACTTTGTTTTGTTCTCTCTTATCGATTATTTGGATCCATCTTAAGGTCCCTTAATTCTAAGGTGAAAAGGTACTTCAAAAAGATGCTCCAAAAATTGAGCGATGGTGCAAAAGGTGCGTGCTGTATGATTGCGGGTACCTTGTTGCTAACTACTCAGGATGCCATCACCAAGTGGATGACGTCTAATTATCATGCGGGTGAAATACTATTTTACCGGGGAATTTTTACCTTTTTACCCATAATTGCGTTGGTGATATGGGCAGGAACTCTCGGTTCCCTAAAAACAAAAAGTTTAAAAAATACTCTTTTTAGAGCCGTGTTGGGCTCAGCTACATCGGTTTTTGTTATTCTTTCGTTTGCTCATTTACCTTTAGCTACCGCATTGGCAATCATATTTCTCAGCCCAATCATGTTAACCGCATTATCAATTCCTATGTTAGGTGAACAGGTTGGTTGGCGTCGCTGGTGTGCTGTTTTAGTTGGGTTTTGTGGTATGCTTTTAATTATTCAACCTGGTCAGGGCGGTGAATGGTTATATTTCCTGATACCACTTTTTACTGCATTCCTAGTCACTATGAGAGACATTGTGACTAGAGGTATGAAAGGTGGTGATAGTTCTCTTTCAATTTTATTCTACTCTATGTTTGTAGCTTTGTTGACCGGCGCTGCGAGTTTACCAATTTATGGCATTAATTGGCCTAATTCAGACGATCTGATGCTATTTGCAGCATCGGGAATAATGGTAAGTTTGTCTCATCTTTTGATTATACAAGCTTTACTTTTTGCTCCAGGTGCTACAGTAGCGCCATTCAAATATTTATCATTGGTTTATGCCGCTGGTATTGGTTACGTAGTTTGGGGCGATGTACCAAATTTATGGAAGGTGGTAGGTGCCGTTTTAGTTGTTTTAGCAGGGTTGTTTATTTTGCATCGGGAGATGCGAGCGAAAGCTACTTAAAATATTTTTACAAAAATATCATTATCTATAAGCATGTAAAATCTAGCTAACGTCTCCCACTGGATCAACATGCTAGAGTGGTGACCATAATCTTTAAATAACAAACTGAATATTGCGCTTATTAAAGTTATGAGGAATCTCTACTCATTGAAGTATGTGTACCTTCTGATTGAAATACTTTATTCTTAGGCGTTATGACACAATTTTCTGACTCGCAAGTAAAAGAACAAAATAATGATGAAGTCGAGCCACTTTTTTTGCAGCAATTGCAAGAAATGATCAAATTATGCTCAGTTGACACATCGGATGACGCGGTTGAAAAACTTAAAGAGTTTTCTGAGAGGTTTCCGAAAGCGGCTCTTAGTTATTCGCTACTCGGAATAATAAAATCAAAAAGAAGAGTTTTTGAGGACGCGATTAAAAATTTACAGAAAGCTCTCTTACTTTTGCCCACAGAGGAGGCTGCGCAAACTTGTTTACTCGCCATATATAAAGAACTTAGTCGCAAAAATGATGCTCTAGATATATCTGAACAATGCGTCATTATAAACCCATCAAACTCTAATTATTGGGATGTGTTTTGCAGTCATGTTAAATCGGTAAACTACGATAAATATGAGGAAAAATCAGCAACAAGATTAGTAAAAATACTTGAAAAAGATAATGTTAGTCGACCTGCTCATCTCTTGGGGCCGATCATAACTCTTCTTCAGAAAAATATAGAGTTGTTGACAGTATTAAGATTACAGACGCAGGTCGAATTAGACATTAATTTTGAAAAAGTTGTTTCAGTTTTAACAAAAATACCCTTGTTCGCAAAAATTATTGAACGATGTCCAATTCCTCATTTAGCATTTGAACAGTTGTTACAGCGTTTACGTAAAGCATTTTTAACAATTGCTGATCTAGAAAAACCAAATGATACTACCCTAAAGTTGCAGTGCGCACTGGCGCTTCATTGTTTTACAAACGAATATATTTATGGAGAAGATGAGGCGGAAACTAGTCGTATCGTGGAGCTTGAAAAATATATCGTTGAAACACTAGCAAACAAAAATACTTTTCCTGCACGGCATATAGCTTGCCTCGCCTCATATCGCCCTCTATTCAATTACAGGTGGGCAAAGGATCTTATTATTCCAGAGTCGATGAAGGAAATTTTTTCTAGGCAGGTTTATCAGATACAATACGAACATACTTTAATCGGTAGCATCCAAAGTCTCTCAAAGATAACTGAGAACACCTCTGTTTCAGTAAAGAAGCAGTATGAAGAAAACCCTTACCCGAGATGGGTGAGCGTGGGGATGGTTCAACCGTTAATGACAATCCAAGAAGTTACTGTTGCGGCGGGATTGAGAACACAACCTCTTTCTTATAACACAAATAAACCCAATATTTTGATAGCGGGGTGCGGTACTGGGCAACATTCTTTGGAGGCAGCAGCTAGATACAATAACAGTCATATTATCGGAATTGATTTAAGTTTAAGCAGTCTAAGTTTTGCTTTGAGACGGACAAAGGAACTGGGTATTGATAATATAGAATACCTCCATGGAGATATTTTAAATATTGGGCATTTAGGAAAAGAATTTGATGTAGTTGAAGCTATGGGCGTGCTCCATCACATGAAGGTCCCAAAGATGGGTTGGAGAATTCTCAAAGACTGTCTGAAGCCAGGTGGATTGATGAGGATAGGTTTATACAGCACGATGGCACGACAAGACTTATTAAAGATAAAAGAAGAACTGGGCGATCTATCCCCGCCTATTACTCATCAAAAAATATGCGACTATAGGAAAAAGATTACTACTTCCAAGGATCCAAATATCCAGAGAGGAACCAGGTATTCAGATTTTTACGCGACCAGTGAATTAAGAGACCTTTTATTTCATGTTCAAGAACATACTTTCACTCTTCCACAGATAAAAGGGCTACTTGAAGAGCTTAATTTAACCTTTTGTGGTTTTGAGTCAGTTGATGACCGCACTCAAGAAAAACTCGTCAATGGAAAAAGTAACCTTAACAATCTATATTCNTTAGATTCTTGGCACGAATTTGAGATGTCAAANCCTGATTATTTTACAGGCATGTATTCCTTTTGGGTTCAGAAAANGCTCTAAAGCTCTAAGGTTCTAGATAATTTGACAGAGAATTGTGCGGAGCGAAATATATGCAAGACTAAGGCAACCGCAACCGCAATCGCAACATATGCTAACAGTGTGTTGAAGTTCTTTAGCTAAAAACTGGGTTTGTTTGGAAATGGCGTAAGTTGGAGCTCGTGTGACCAACATGAACGGTCTTGGGTATGAAGATAGAAGAAAGCATCTGCTATTTTAATTGGGTTAATAATAGCGTCCGGGTTTTGTTTCGCTTTTGGTAATGCTCTTGTCCCAGGGGAGTCTATGAGGCCGTCAATCACTATATTAGCGACATGCACGCCATGTTCAGAATATTCCTCTGTCAGCACCTGGGATAGGGTGCGCATCATAACTCTNGGNTAATATAATGACTCTCCTGTGTATCGCTTGGTGCCGCGGAGTGATTTGGAATTGTTTGAGAAGAAGAAAGACCCTTCGCCTTTTCGCCGCATTTCTGGCAGTACTTCCTTGGCGACTAAAAAGGGACCTCTACTCGCAATATGGTGAGCCGTATCAAACATCTCAACTTCTATATGCTCGAGTAATTCCTTGTCGAATGGTAAGTCTCTACCCTCAAGATAGCCTGCATTGTAAACTAGGACGTTGGGGGCGCCAGCTTTCTCGCGTATTTCCGCAAATGCAGAGCTTACGGACTCTTCTTTCGTTAAGTCTAATTCTACAATCATGCATTGACCGCCTTGATCGTTTATTGCTATTTCCAATTCTGCGGCGTTGGATTTTTTTCGGGTTGTTAAAACTGTGAAGAAACCTTCTTGCGTAAATTTTTGTGCAATAGCTCCGCCAACTCCCCAACGTATACCCACTGGTAAATTGGAACTATCAATGGTTTTTCCATGCGCCAGTTTAGTGTTGCGNCCATCAGATTGCCACTTAGATGTCGCACCAACTATTACGGCGACTGGCGCCCCTTGTGTGTTGCTATTATGCATTTAGTTTTAGTCCCCTTGATTACATCTTTAAAATTATTTTCTGTCCCATCCCCACCAGGCACATAGGGCCTGACCCATTACTAGTTTTTTATCAGTTTCTTTTAGCCATGAAGCATCCTCAGTGAACATTTGTGCACATTGGCTCCAGGAACAGGGCATTTTAGTAATATCTGTCCCCCAAAACATTCGGTTGGGACCAAAAACATCATAAATTTGCTCTAGATACTCATGCATTTTTAGAAAAGGATAATTTTCGCTTGAGTACCCTGGNGCACCAGTTGCTTTAACCGCCACATTTGGGAATTTTGCCAATTTTAACAATTTAGGGATATGTGTCATCGAAGATGCATCTTTAAGTTTTGTTAAACCACCTCTGCCGCCAAGATGATCGATAGTCAATCGTAATTCTGGGTGCTTTTCTGCAATAACCCCAAGGACCTCAAGTGAGTCAGTTGCTAATAGAGAAATTGGAATGTTGGCTGACTCTGCTGCAGCCCATAACCAATCAAGTGTNCCATCTTCAATCCACTGTCTCATCGGATCAGAGAGACAAGTATAACGGAGCCCCAACATTCCATTGCCTCTCCAATTCTTAATTTTATTACGAGACTCTGTTTGATCAAGAGGCAAAGATCCCATGATAGCAAATCTATTAGGAAAGTCTTGTACTGCTTGAAATGCCATTTCCGTTGACTTTGGGTCCCAACTAGGCGGGTGAATGACGGCTGCATCTATATTATTTTTATTCATTAAACTAATCGCTTCTTTTGNCGTAAAAGAAGTAACTTGAATATGAGACTGATTGGTTGGCAACCCACTTCCCCAGAGGTGTATCTGTGCGTCTACGATCTCTANCAAATTATTTTCCTTGGTTNAGAACTATAAAGAAAACGGAGTATATGGTCGTAATGCNATCCGCGACAAGAGAGCAATATCTGCACTCCGCTCCATTATTCTATATGATCGTTAATCCTAGGTCTCGATATTACACTTAACTGCTAATTCCTCATCTATGTATACATCAATAGTATCGCCCGGTTTAACCGGATATAACCCTAATGTCGTCCCAGCCAGAACTATTTGCTTGGATGATAAGGAGAGTTCAGATTCTTCTAAATTATTTTTAAGCCAATTGACAGATCCCGACGGTCCTTCATGGTGCGGCCAAAGGTTGCCAGATCCCCTTAATTTATCATTAATTTTGACAGTCAGTTGGGCGAATTGAGTGATATATTGGGTTGATTGTTGCCAATGTAATTTTGGTAAAACAACCCCAGCATTAAGGCCATTGTTGGCAATTAGCTCAGGTAAATTTTTGATCGGTGCCCGGAAAATATAATTGTGTAATTCAATAACAGGAAAAGCACTTTCGATCTCTCCATCGTCTCCTATCGTTACGGCCATCTCTCCTTCGACAGCTAAATTTGTAAAAGCAGAGGNTTTTANTTGGATCCCGGTTTGTTCAAGCTCACTTGAAAAAAGCGTTCCACGTATTGGTCCNTCCATCCCAAACTGTTTAATTGTTCCTGGACCAGTACACCCAACTTTATAACCGATAATATTTTCACCCTCAGCGACACGNAGTTTAGTAACCNTTGCCTGTAATTCGTATGCATCNCTNATATCCAGTATAAATTNTGGATCTTTAAAACAACTACCAGGNTTATTGGTACGATAGTCGTATAATTGGCGGGAAGCCAGTTTTTGGATATCTNTACTCATTACTTTTTAAAAGGTGAAGCAAGTGCTCGTTCAACCAAATCGAGGTTATCCTGACCATAAAACATGTCTTCATCTACAAAATAAGTCGGAGAACCAAATACTGATAGCTCTATGGCCATCTCTGTATTTTCTTTATACGATTGTCGAATTTTATCTGTGTCAGCAGCTTCTAATAAATTGTCCGCCTCAAAGNTTTTTGAAATTAATATATCTTTGATTTGCTCAGCATCTGTTAGATCTGTGTCTTTTATCCAGTGATTGGACATGAAGGTATAGGCCAGGTTATCGATATTTAATCCTAAGGAAATACAGGCAAGNAAAACACGATCACCCAAATCAGCAGCTTTTGAATGATTAGTTGGTGTTTGGCTTGGCATTTCTACATTTCTGAACTCGGCCCAACGGTCACGTTGACGCTGAAAATGGTAATTTAAGCTGGCCTTAGTTCTTTCGGGTAAAGGTTGGCTACCTATTTGATTTAAGCATTCGATAAGGTTGAAGGGTTTGTGCTCTATCAATCGGCCTGCATTTTTTGCAATATTTAAAAAACATTGGTGCCCAATATACGCATAAGCAGAATAGGATGAATAATAATACTGTATAGTTTTAGTCATAATATATTGTCCTGATGGAATAAAATATTTATCTACAAGGGGTAAAAATATAATACAAAGAGACAAAACTATATATCTACCAAGTTATTTGAAAATTACTATACGGTATTTCTAAACTCATGGAGAGCTGAACGAATGAATACGACCGATACCCGAGGCGCTTTAACAAGAGCTCTATCATTCGCAANCGATTATGGTCTTCAAGCTCCGATTATTTTAGCGCCTATGCCGGGTGCTACCCCGGTTCCCTTGTCTATCGCTGTAGCTAGTGGGGGTGGGATGGGGGCGTGCGGTGTTTTATTGATGACACCAGATCAGATAACAGATTGGGTTCAAAATATGCGAGCGGGGTCAAATGGCACTTTTCAATTAAATACCTGGATCCCAGACCAAGATCCAATTCGAAATAAGCAACATGAATCGGAAATGCGGGATTTTTTAGGGGCCTGGGGGCCAGAAGTTTCGGAAACCGCTGGCGATGTTCCCCTTATCGACTTTTCCAGTCAATGCGAGGCTATGTTGGACGCGGGGCCTGCGGTTATTTCGTCAATTATGGGGCTTTACCCACCAGAGTTTGTAGCTCGCTTAAAAGCTAAAGGTATAAAATGGTTCGCTAAAGCAACNACCGTAATAGAAGCGGTTCAAGCNGAACAAGCAGGCGCGGATGTAATCGTTGCACAGGGTATGGAAGCTGGAGGACACAAAGGTGCTTTTAACGCGGAAGATGCTAATAAAAACATGGTTGGTTTATTTTCTCTTTTACCTGCAGTCAGTAACGCAGTAAAGGTGCCAGTCGTAGCGTCAGGTGGAATAGGAGACGCACGAGGTNTAGCTGCGGCTCTTATTCTTGGTGCGTCTGGGGTAGAGATAGGTACAGGTTTTCTTCGATCCCCTGAAGCTAAAATACCAAAAGCGTGGTCTAATGCAATCGGCGATACTCAGCCTGAAGATACTCTTGTAAGTCGAGCCTTTTCAGGTCGATTGGGTAGAAGCATCCGAACGCGATATGCTATGGCAACTACTACAGCAGACGCGCCTCAGCCTGCTCCATATCCCATTCAGAGAAATCTTACCAAGGCCATGAGAGACGAAGCAGTTGCTAACGATGACTTANACGGCATGCAAGCTTGGGCAGGGCAGTCAGCAANGCTTGCTTCATCTGAACCAGCTGAACAAATAGTTGAGAGACTTTGGAGTGAGGCCAAAAAATTACTTTAACTTGGGTGCTTTGGATATTAATTTATGTTAGTTTAATTGTAAAACTGATCAAATTGCACCTTGAATTAGTGCAATATTTTTCAGATGAATTTTTGTTGGGTTATCCGGTCATTTGGCGTTTTAAAAATTGCTTTCGGTACTAAAACGCCTCCAAATNATAATCAAAAAATTGAACTAGTTTGCATGAAATATTCAATAGAGTAAAAATTTTATAATATGCTAGTTTGTCAAATATTAGAGGTCNATGAGGATGCAACGTGATGGCAAGTTCAGCCCAAAATGAATTGATGACTCGCATTGGGCCAGGGGCGCCCGCAGGGAATGTTTTGAGGTCATATTGGCAACCTGTCGCGCTCTCTGATGAAATGAGTGGGTCACGGCCAGTGCGACCAGTCACAGTATTTGGGGAAAAATTGGTTTTATTCCGTAATGTCGATAACGCCCTTGGACTAATCTCCCGCGCTTGCGGACATAGAGGAGCAGATCTATGCTATGGGCGGCTCGAAGATGGCGGGCTTAGATGTCCTTTTCATGGCTGGCTCTTTGATGTAAGCGGGCAGTGTATCGAACAGCCCGCTGAACCAGAAGGTAGTACTCTACACCAAAGAGTGAGGCAAACATCATANCCTGTAGTCGAGAAAAATGGTGTTATCTTCAGTTATCTGGGCAACAGTAAACCTCCATGCCTTCCCAATTTAGATTGTTTAATGGCGCCTACAAGTCATAGTTTTGCCTTTAAAGGACTAGTAGAGTGTAATTGGTTACAGCTATTAGAAGTAGGTATTGATCCAGCGCACGCCTCTTTTCTTCATAGGTTTCTTGATGATGGTGATCCCCAGGACGGATACGGACTTCAATTTAGAGATAATTTGAATGATATCCCCATGACTAAATTATTACGCAAATATTACAGGCCAGAAATTAGAGTAGAAGAAACAAATTTTGGTCACAGGTTAACAACGCTTCGTAATCTGGATAACAGGGGTATGCATGTGCGGGTTACTAATCAAATTTTCCCAAATGCTATTCACATTCCTTTGAGTAATGAAATGACATTAACTCAATGGCATGTGCCAATCGATGACATGCGCAGTTATTGGTATGCCATGTTTACAAGCTTTGGCGATCCTGTTGATCAGGATATAATGAGGACACAAAGGTTAGAGCTTTATGAGTTGCCAGATTATGTTCCCAAAATAGGAAAAAATAACAATTATGGGTTTAGCGAAGATGAGCAGTTGACAGAGACCTACACTGGNATGGGGTTTGATATCAATGTTCACGATCAATGGGCAGTAGAATCCCAAGGTCCCATCCAGGACCGGACGCGTGAGGTTTTAGCTGCTAGTGATGTAGGAATTATAGCGTATCGAAAAAATCTCATAAAAGCGATTGTGGACCAGCAAAAAAATACTCAAAGCGGTGAAAGCTTGGAAGGGCATCAGCTTCCTATTGCTATTGATGTAATTGCCCCTGTCGATGATTGGGAAAAGAGTTGGGTTTTAACTGATGCTGCTCGACGTAAAACTTCAGGTTGGGCAGATACTTCACTCNGTTGAATAATTAAAAATAGAGATGCTTTCTCCGGCCAAAAGTACTGGGAACTTAATGTTCATAGAAAAAAATCTGTTGTGGAACGAGCAACAAATTGAAGCCTCAAAAGATATTCTGAAGAAGATAAAAAAACTCGATTTAGAATCAGTAAGAATATCATTCGCTGATCAGCACGGCCTGCTCCGTGGTAAAACAATTATGGTGAGTGAATTGGAAACTGTATTTGCTTCAGGCTGTTCAATGACCTCAACTTTATTATTGAAAGATACATCCAATAGAACCGCATTTCCCATTTGGAGCCATGGCGCTGGTTTGAATGAAAACCAGTTTACCGGAGCAGGGGATATGATTATGGTTCCAGACCCAAATTCCTTTCAGGTGCTCCCGTGGGCATATAAAACTGGATGGTTATTATCTGATATTTATTTTCCTAACGGCAAGCCAATCCCATACTCCAGCCGTGGTTTATGTAGGCAAGCACTGGGGCGTTTGGCCGATCAGGGGTTTGATTATTTTTCTGGAATTGAGATAGAGTTCCACTTGTTCAAAATAAGTGACGCAAACTTGCAGTTTAATGCGTCAGGAATGCCAGGAACACCTCCCGAGGTTTCTCCATTAGCACACGGGTTTCAATATTTATCCGAAACTCGGTTAGATGAATTAGAACCGGCGGTAGAACTAATTCGGCGTGATATTTTAAAAATGGGTTTACCTCTGCGCACAGTTGAAATTGAATTTGGGCCTAGTCAAGTTGAGTTTACCTTTGCCCCGTTGCTTGGAATAGATAGTGCGGATTTAATGGTGCTTTTTAGATCTGCCACCAAGCAAATTTGTCGTCGTCACGGTCTTCATGCTTCTTTTATGTGTCGACCTGGTTTGCAAAATGTGTTTGCTAGTGGGTGGCACCTACATCAATCATTGCTGGATAAAAAAACGGGAAGGAATGTTTTTACATCTCAAGAGTCAGCGTTGCCATTATCTAACATAGGCACTCAATTTGTCGCAGGTTTATTAGAACATGCGGCGGCGACATGTTTATTCACAACACCAACCATAAATGGNTATAAGCGCTATAAAGCAGAGTCATTGGCCCCAGACCGTATTCTATGGGCAAGGGATAACCGGGGTGCGATGATAAGAGTGCTGGGTCAAAAAGATGATACAAATGCTCGAATAGAAAATCGTGTTGGTGAACCGGCTGCTAATCCTTATTTTTATGTAATGTCACAAATTCTAGGTGGTCTTGATGGTTTAGACAGAAAACTTCAGGCACCTCCTCTTGCTGACACACCGTACACAGCAGAGGCGCCCACCTTACCACAAAGCTTGATGGAAGCGGTTGANGCGTTTGAGAACAGTGAAATGTATAGGGCGGTATTGGGCGATGACTTTGTAAAATATTTTCTTACGTTGAAGAAGTTTGAGATAAAAAGATTTTTGTCTGAAGTGACGGATTGGGAACAAAGAGAATACTTTGAAATTTTCTGAATTTTCTTTGGTATGGAAATGTATTTATAGATTTCTGCAGGATCTTTATGGTGAGTTATAAAAAGTGAATGTTTCAATAAAAAAAACGAAACGACATAGAGGGAAGTTTGATAAAGCTCATTTGGCACCCTATGAACTTAGTCGCTCAAGGATTGAAAATTTTGTAAAATGCCCAGCCTGTTTTTATTTTCAGCAGGTTAAGAAGGTAGAGTTTCCGAGTATACCAGGTTTTAATATCAACGAAGCAACTGACATTCTTTTGAAAAAAGATTTTGATAAATGCCGACAAAAAGGGGAATCCCATGAATTTCTAGCTGAGCGAGGGTATGGACATCTAATTCCATTCAGGCATGATAACTTTGAGATGTGGNCACAAAGCTTACACTATGGCGCGGAGGGTCGGTTCCATACAATTCATAAGGAAACAAATCTGAAGGTCGGTGGTGGTATAGATGATGTTTGGCTAAATACTAAGACAAATGAATTACACATTGTGGACTATAAGAGTACGTCAGTAAAAAAAGAAGGAAAGGGTGTCACTTTAGATGATCCCTGGAAAGCCTCGTACAAACGCCAGATGGACCTGTATGTTTGGGTCATGCGTCGAATGGGCTTTGAAACCTCTGATATAGGATATTTTCTTTACTGCGATGGCGATCGGTTTACGGGTCATTCCTTCTTAAACTCCAGGAATGCGGTGATGTCTTTTAAGATGTCCCTTTTACCCTACACAACTCAGTCTAAGTGGATTGAACCAACCCTTTACGCAATTAGGAAAACATTGGAGCAGGAATATGCCCCACCCCATAGTGAATACTGTGAGTATGGTAAGTTCCTAAGTGCTATAGACTCGGCGATGTCTTAAAAACTAAACGCTAAATCAATTACATAAGAATTTGGCTAGTAATTTTTCTTAGATGAGTTTCTCTGCTGACTTTAGTAAGTTTTCGCCGAATTCTTTTTGGGCTGTTTTTAACAAGAATCGGTCATCAACNAGATCCTGTGCAAGTTGATTGGGAGTCCTTTGTTGAGGNGGGCCAAATCCGCCGCCACCCGGTGTTTCTAATCGAATTGACTCGCCTGCTTTTAATACCAGTAGTCTTTGCTTAGGAGGCATTACTTCCTCTTCAGTTGTTTCATAATTACGAACGATACGGCAGTTGCCTCCTGAGCTGCCACCGTTATGGCCCAGGGCTTGCGTTTTATAACTGTCAGCTCGCCCAGAAAACGTTGTGTTGTCATGTAAGATGGTTATCTCGCGGGCCACTCCCATGCCACCGCGATATTCTCCAGCACCGCCTGAGTCNGGAATTAAAGAATATTCTTTCACCAATAGAGGGTACTCGTTTTCTACTGCCTCAATAGGCATGTTCAGGGAGTTGGTGATGTGACAATGGGCACCGTCCATNCCATCCGAATTATGCCTCGCTCCGTTGCCTCCTGCGATTGTCTCTAGATAAACATANGTTCCTTCTCGCTTTTTAGACTTGCCAGAGAAAACCATNCCGGCCAATACATCATGGCATGATGCCATGGTTTGGTCTGTTGGTAGAAATTTAGCAAAAGCCCCAAATATTGCCCCAGATAACTTTTGACAAGTTGTTGTTCGNGCTCCAACTGCTGCAGGGAATGTAGGNTTTACAATAGTACCTTCCGGTGCAGAAAAGTGGATGACGTTAAATAGGGCATCATTGGCTGGTAAGTCAGGGTCCAAAAGCGCTTTAATTGCATACGCCACAGTCGCCATTACTCCCGTCGTCATTACGTTGTACGCTCCTCGTGACTGCGCTCCTGTGCCAGTAAANTCAAGTTTAAGCTGATCTCCATNAACAGTTACATTAGCCGTAATAGGAAGTTTTTCTCCTTCCAGTCCATCGTCATCCATCCATGTAGTAAAACTATGACTTCCATCGTTTAGCTTAGAAATAAGGGCCCGAGTACGTTGGTCGGTATAAGTTAATAAATCATCAATAGCTCGGTTAAGGTTAACAATTCCCATTTTTTCTATTAAATCAACTAATCTTGCTGTGCCAAGATTATTGGTCGCAATTTGTACGTTTAAGTCCAGTAAACGATCATTAGGCTCTCTTGTATTTTGGATGATTAATTTCATAATATCGTCGTTGATTATATGTTGTTGAACTAGTTTGATGGGGGGAATTCTGATTCCTTCTTCAAATATTGTCATTGCATCAGGTGAGATTGATCCTGGGACTGCCCCGCCAACGTCAGAATGATGACCAAGGCATGCAGTGAAGAATTTTATGTCATTGTTGTAAAATACTGGTGTTATTATCGAAATATCTGGGAGATGTGTGCCTCCTGCTAAATAAGCATCGTTGCAAATAAATGCATCACCAGGTTTTATTGTATCTTTTTCGTAACTTTGTAAAACAGCTGNAACGCCACCTTTTAAAGAGCCTAGATGAATAGGTATATGGGCTGCTTGAGCAATTGATCTTCCTTGCGCATCGAAAAGGGCTACAGAACAATCTCTTCGCTCTTTGATATTTGGTGAGAAAGAAGAGCGCACTAGTTTAGCTCCCATTTCCTCCACTATTGAAAAAATACGGTTGTTAAACACTTCGACGTTAACTGCGTTAAAGGATGGATGTTTTTTGACGTCCTTCATTGAATTAATTCCATGATAATGTTGCTGTTTGCATCGATCGAAACACTATAATTGGGAGGGACAAAAGTCGTTGAACTCATTTCTTCTATAATCGCTGGGCCCTGGAAGGATTTATTAGCTAAAAGTTGCTCGCGATTGCAAACGATAGCTTTTTGCCATCTAAGGTTTGAATCACAATAAACGAGGCGGTGCTTTGCTTTGCTTTGCTTCTTTCGCGTAGATTGTTTTTGCATTAAAGGTTTATTCGTTTGCTCGATAGCCGTCGCACGGCAAGTAACTATTTCAATCAGTCGGTCTGGTATATCATAGCCATATTGAATTTTATGTTCGTTGTTAAATATGGTCGCAAATTCAAGTAGTGTTGGTTTTTTTGAAGTGGTAAATGGCTCGACCTGCACTTCGAAACTTTGCCCCAGGTAACGCGCATCTATATAGTATCTTATCCGTTGCGACTTATTTGATATTCTTTCTGATTTAAACCATCTCTCCGCCTGGGCAGTTAATTTTTGGAAAGCCGCAAGNGTTAGCTCCCACCCCTTATGTTCTAAAGTAACTAGTATTGTTTGTGAGAAATCAAACGTTCGATCTGAAAGTAGGATGCCTTGTGCGCAAATAGTACCAGGGTTTGAGGGGATTATTATTGTTTGTGAACCAACTTCCTCGTTAACGACCGCCCCTAAAAGTGGACCAGCGCCACCATACGCAAATAGTGAAAAATCTAGGGGATTTAGACCCTTAGTCGATGCTACGGATCTTATTGCTCTTGAGATACCCGAAGCTGAGACTTTAATAATTCCTAATGCGGCTTCTTCAATAGATAAACTGAGAGGTTTAGTAATTTTCTCTTCGATATACTTTTTTGCTAATTTAACATTCAAGGGAATCTTTCCACTGAGCAACGTAGTATAGTCTAATCTTCCTAATATTAAATTCGCATCAGTTAATGTTACTTCTGTTCCCCCATTATTGTAGGCAACAGGGCCGGGGTCTGCGCCTGCACTATTAGGTCCAACTCTTAGAGCTCCACCATCATCTATCCAAGCGATACTTCCCCCTCCCGCACCTATAGCATGAACATCTATCGATGGTGATTTTATAGGAAATCCTCCAACATTGCGTTCTAACGTAAAGAAAGGGTTGCCATCAAGTACGAGAGATACATCTGTGCTCGTNCCTCCTACGTCGAATGCTATAAAGTTATTATGCTTTGCTCTTTTTGCAATTGCCGTCGCTCCGACAACACCAGCAGCGGGGCCCGATAAGCAGGTCTTTACTGGATATTTTGTGGCCGTTGGAATTGTAAGTAACCCACCATTCGAATGNATGATGTATGGTGCACATTTTATGCCCATCCTATCAATGCGGTTCTTAATTTGTTGNAGGTAAAGCTGCATACGAGGGCCTACATAGGTGTTGACTGCCGTAGTTGACGTCCGTTCGTACTCTCTGAATTCTGGCAGTACATCGCTCGATATACTTATAAATGCATTCGGTAATTTATCCTTTAAAACCGCCGCCGCTTTTACCTCGTGATTTGGGTATTTGTAGGAGTGAATAAAACAGATAGCGATAGCATCAATATCGTCCTTCAAAAATCTTAATGCAGCCTGCTCGATTGATTGTATATTAAGCGGTTCAATGATATTTCCATCAACGTCTACGCGTTCAGGAATTTCAATACGATGCGAACGCAATGCCAATGGTTTTGGCCTTGTTAACCTATAATCATATAAGTGAGGGCGTGTTTGACGACCGATCTCCAGAACATCTCGGAAGCCTTTAGTTGTAAGTAGGCCGATTGGTTTTGCACGCCTCTCTAATAGCATATTAAGGGCAACGGTTGTTCCGTGACCAAGGTAGTCTATGTCTTGGGGTTCAATGCCATAGTCATTTATCAGAGTTTTGAGGCCATTTTCGACAGCCTGTGCGGGTTCATTTGGAGTGGAAGGGGTTTTATAATTTATTAATTGCCCCGTATTTTTTTCGAATACTGTGAAGTCTGTGAAAGTTCCGCCAACATCTACACCTATCCTCCACCTCTTAGTCATCGCTTAAACTCCTTTGCACGGCAATGCCACTATACTCGATCGTTGATATTGGTTTTATTAGCCTACAGTTCACAATCGGTTNAAAATTCAAACATGGATCTCATTCAAGAGTATTAGACAAACGCTCGACTGCGTCGGTAAAATCTTCCATGAACTCATATACAACTGAACGTGCTGACTTTTCTTGGTTCATAAGACCGACTGCCTGACCAACATAATATGTAGCTAGTGCTTCNGCGCCTTCGTGGCCAGCGGCTGCTAATCGGTCAATTTTATCCATAGCGGGTCGCGAGAGAACACCTTGTAGTGGCATTGGTAAAGGTTCGGGAGCACTAGTTGCGTGCCATGCTTCTGTCCAAGCAGATTGCAGTTGTCGGGTTGGTTTACCTGTTCGGCTTCGTGAACGGACTGTATTACGTGGCCCTGCTTCGAGCATCTTCTTTTTCACAGTCGGGGTTGTTTCTGCTTCCACTGTCGTTAACCAAACCGAACCGCACCACGCACCTGCAGCGCCCATGGCCATGCAAGCTGCCATTTGTCGACCTGTTGCTATGCCACCTGCCGCCAATACATGAACGTCTTTGTAAGCTCCCATCGCGTCTATCACATCGGGGACGACAACCATAGTTGATATTTCGCCACAGTGCCCGCCTGCTTCAGTTCCTGAAACAACTAAAAGATCTACACCCGCTTTAGCATGTTTTAGCGCATGCTCTCGCGTGCCGGTTAATGCTCCTACAAGTATATCTTTATCGTGGCAACGGTCGATCACCATCTGAGGCGGCACGCCAAGTGCGTTAACGAATAAATTAATTGGGTGTTCAAAAGCGATATCTAGTAGTTCGATCGCTCCTGATTCCCGCATATTATTTGTATAGTCTGCTCCATACTGCCCAGACCAAAGGTCTGATGTTTCAATATTATGGGTTCTTAGAAGATTTTCTATATATGTAAGATGCTCCGGAGGGATCAAAGCTTTTAAATCGCTGGTTTTCATATGGTCATTGTCTTTATGATCCATATTGTTGGGGATTAGTAGATCGATACCATAAGGTCTACCATTAATATTCTCGTCGATCCAATTCAACTCTACTTTTAAACTTTCTGGTGTGTGGCCAACGGCTCCAAGAACTCCAAATCCGCCAGCTTTTGAGACTTCAGTTATGACATTACGGCAATGGCTGAATGCAAATAATGGAAACTCTATTCCAAGCTTATTGCACAAATTTGATTTCATAATTTTTACTCCGCTACACCGATTGAAGTGGGGTTCTCATCGTCATAAGAAACAGTTTCTATCAGTATGATTCACTTGGTGTGATTAAACTAATAAAATTCTTGCATTACATTATTGTTTGAAAGTTTGATTTTCTGAAATACCCTGATTTCGCTTTGTAATAAACTAGTTTTGAATTTAGTTGGAAAACTAAACATAATTCTAAGGAGTTAGATTGTGAAATTTTTAATTTTAGGGGCAGGGGCTTTAGGGGGGTATTATGGAGGGCTGTTACAAAAGGGGGGAGCAGACGTTACGTTTTTAGTGCGCCCCCAAAGAGCCGATCGATTACGTAAAGAGGGGATAACAATAAAATTAGAAGGAGCGGATTATAATGCTCCTGTAAAAACCACGACTGCAGATGCGATTAGTACAGAATTCGATGTAATTTTTCTTACTTGTAAAGCTTATGACTTAGAACCAGCTATTAAAGCGGTCACTCCAGTGGTTAGAGACCGAACCGCTATCTTACCCATACTCAATGGGGTTAATCATATCGATATATTAATAAATTATTTTGGGGCTGATCGTATTCTGGCTGGTGTGACTCAATTTTTAGTTAATCAAGATAAGGATGGTACAATCCTTCCAACACTCCATGGTTCTGGTGGTCAAAAAACAATATTTGGTGAAATACAGGGAGGAGAGTCCAAAAGATGTGAAGGTATACTTAAAGCTATGAAGAAAAATATGCCCGATACATCGGTCAGTAAGGATATCTCAAAAGAAATGTGGGCCAAATTAAGTGGTGCTGGACCTTCCTTTGCCGTTGCCAGTTTATTGCAAGCTCGAGCGGGTCGCGTTGCTAAGGCCGAGACAAGTACGCGGGTAGTGGCGAATATTTTTGATGAAAGCGCGGCCATATGTTCCGCCGAAGGTTACCCAGTATCTGAAGAAATGAAACATGTATTAGTGAATGATTTATGGGGTCAAAAAGGCTCAAATTATGGACCTTCAATTTTGGCAGATATAGAAAATGGAAGGAAGACTGAAGGGGAACACGTCATTGGTGACTTAGTGCGACGAGCAAAAAAACATAAATTAGAAACCCCATTATTAGAGGCAGCATTATGTAAAATTCAACTTTATGAGAATAGTTTAGTGTAAAATAGTTTTAATTAATCAACGGGCAAATATTAAAATAAGAATTTACTGTGGGTTAGAAAATATAAATAAAAGCATTATAGTTACTGATTATCTCAACAATAGATATGCTTCACGATTAAACAAAAGTGGATCGAATTCATGAATAGCCCAGAAGAAGCGATTGCACTTCATCAAAAGGCAATCAATGATCGCAATATTGATGACTATATAAAGACTGTGGTTTTTCCGTTCACTTATCAAAACTTTAACGGCACAGCTATTACAGTCGAGAGGCCAGATGAATACGGAAACTCATACCCTCTACCGTGGGAAACGGTATTAAGCGCTTTCCCCAATTGGTTGTCCACCGTTCATGAATCGGTTGATGAAGTCGTGTCGAGCAATTTATCGGCAGTTTTTAAAATAACTGCGCGTTGGAAAACCGCCAATGATGCTCCCCATAAACCAATAACAGCAATATGGATATCAGTTAAGTCAAATGGTAAATGGGGGCTTCAGTTTAGACATAATCTGGGCACTATTTAATAACCATTATATAATGATATATAAGCGTAAAGTCGATTATTGAGAACGTAAAAATAAACAAATTTTATTCATTGGATGACTTTCATAAACAAAGCTTACGAATTAACCTTATGGCAGTGGTGCCCGTTAAAGCATGCGATGTTAGCATCGTAGTGATTAATAATGAGAAGAATGACCATCTTTTCAGGCTTGTAGGAAAGAATATTACAAGTTTTGAATGATTTCTCTTCTCAATTATCAATATCCTCAAAAAAGGATTTATTAACCTTCTTATTGTTCGTGACAAAAGGATTTTGTCGTGAGTTATAAGTATTGGAATTTGGATGCTTTATTTTGCTGACCTGAAGAGTTTTGGGCAAATTCATTTCGTTCCATTAATTACGCTTGACATGCAAATGATGAATTATTATTACCAGTTTCGGTGGAATTTACTAACAAAATAACCAAAAATAGTTTGTAAAGCTAGTTTGGTTAAAAGGAAAGTGGTGGGTAATAGTGCCAGAATATGAGTTTATATTTAAAAATAATTTAAGGGTAGCAAAACCCCTTTGTGATTTTATAGAGATGGAGGCCCTTCCAGGATCAGGTGTGGCCCCGGATATATTCTGGGATGGGTTCTCTAATCTTGTTAGAACTTATGGTCCTATTAATAAGCGGTTATTAGCGAAGAGAGAGTTTCTACAAAAAAAAATAAATCTTTGGCATCAAAATCAAAAAGGGAAAAAAATAGATTTTTCAGAGTATAAAAGCTTTCTGAAAAATATTGAATATTTGGTCCCAGAAGGGGAAGACTTCGAGATTGAGACAGCTAATATTGATCCTGAAATTGGTATGATACCGGGCCCCCAGCTTGTAGTGCCAGGTACCAACGCGCGTTACACTATTAACGCTGTCAATGCTCGTTGGGGTAGTTTGTACGATGCCGTTTATGGTTCTGACGTGTTAGGTGATGTTCCGAGCTCTGACGAATATAACCCCGATAGGGGCGGTCGCGTTGTAGCATTCTCCAAAGCACATCTTGATCAGTTTGCTCCGCTTGTTGATTGTAGTTGGTCTCAAGTATGCAAAATATCTATAGTTGATAATGCGCTATTGCTTTTCTTCGGCGATAAAAAAGTCGAACTGTTCGATCAGTCACAGTTTCTCGGATATCGAAATAATAGTCATGGAGGGTTAACTGAAGTTATTTTGACTAAGAACAGATTGCATTGCCGTGTCATAATTGATTCTAATGATATTATTGGAAAAGCTGATAAGGCAAATATTAGTGATATTCAAATTGAAGCAGCGCTCACCACAATAGTAGATTGCGAGGATAGTGTATCAACAGTGGATGCTGAAGATAAAGTTCTAGCTTATAGAAATTGGCTGGGTTTGATGAAGGGCAATTTATCGGTCTGCTTTAGCAAAGGGGGATTGACGATAGATAGGCATTTGAACACCGATATTGGAATAATAACCTCAAGGGGTGAAAATTTAACACTAAAAGGCAGATCACTGCTGTTGGTTCGAAACGTTGGCCATTTAATGACTACGCCCAGTATTCTAGATGAAAATGGCGACGAGGTTGGTGAAGGGTTAATGGATGCAGTTTGCACAGTATTAATCGCCTTGCATGATATAAAACGGCAATCAGGAATCAAGAATTCTACCACTGGGTCAGTGTATATTGTTAAACCTAAAATGCATGGTCCTGAAGAGGTGAGATTCGCAAATGATGTTTTTAATGAAGTTGAAAAATTTCTCCAGATGTCACCGAATACTGTCAAAATGGGAATAATGGACGAGGAGAGACGCACTAGTATTAATCTCAAAGAATGCATACGCGAAGCTAAATCGCGTATTGCTTTCATTAATACTGGGTTCTTGGATAGAACTGGCGACGAAATTCATACTTCAATGGAGGCAGGTCCTATGCTCCCCAAGAATGATATGAAGCTAACGAAGTGGATCAAAGCGTACGAGAATAGAAATGTTGATATTGGATTAGCCTGTGGTCTGCAAGGAAAGGCTCAGATAGGAAAAGGTATGTGGGCGATGCCAGATTTGATGGCTCACATGTTAGAGCAAAAGATAGACCATCCAAAAGCGGGGGCTAATTGTGCTTGGGTGCCAAGTCCCACTGCAGCGATTATTCATGCTCTCCATTATCACTTAATAAATGTGAGGTCGGTTCAAACTGAAATTAAGAGGCAGCATCCTAGAACATCGATAGATGACCTCCTCAGTATTCCATTGTTGACGGAACGCGTTTTGACTGAAGATGAAAGAATAAATGAAATAAGAAATAATGCGCAGGGTATTCTTGGTTATGTTGTTCGCTGGATTGATCAAGGTATCGGTTGCTCAAAAGTGTTAGATATAAATAACGTGGGATTGATGGAAGATAGGGCGACCTGCCGTATTTCTTCCCAGGCTCTAACAAATTGGATCCATCATGGTGTGACGTCTAAACAAGAGGTAGAACAAGTTTTGAGAGAGATGGCTATTCTTGTGGACGAGCAAAACAATACAGACACTGAGTACTGCCCAATGGCTCCTAGCTACGATACCAATGCATTCTACGCTGCTTGTGATCTCGTTTTCTCGGGTATGGAACAGCCATCCGGATATACTGAACCAATTTTGCATTCTAGACGGAGCCAACAAAAAGACATTGAGATCCGTAACTAGCGCTGCCAAAATATTTTTGAGTTTCTCGCTCATTATGTCTCCTATCGTTATTTTGTTAACTCTAAGCAGTCATGAAGATCTAACCAAACTTGTCTGAAGAATTGGGTGCGGTTATATATTTGCAATGGTATGCCAGGCATGGTGCTAATGTTGTTTAATTATCTATAAAATTATAGTAGTTGGTCGCGAGTTAATTGGAAGTGCGACTATCCGTCATTTAACGGAAGGAGGTGCTGGCCTAGTATGTGTTGGGCCCGAGGAACCCCAAAACTGTTGTTTCCGTCTGTGGTAATGGCAAAGGCGTTAAAGGTGCTGATGATCGGGAAAAAATACTAGCACATCTTATAACTTCTTTAAACTAATCTCAGGCTGTTTTTATCTGCACAAAACGTGCTTAATTTGCTTCAGATGCGGGTCTTCCGAGTTTTGAATCAAAATCTGCTGGCTTGACTATGCTGTTGATGGTGCATTACATAATGCAAATGATAGTAATTCGCATAAATAATTAATTTATAACTATCTGATAAATTTTGGTGTTACCAGATCAAATTGGAGTAAGAGATGATTCAGAAAACAAATTTCTATATCAATGGAGAATGGGTGTCTCCAGTCGAAGATAAGGAATTCTCTGTTATTAACCCAGCCAATGAGACTGCCTTTGCTACGATTTCTCTGGGAGGCAAGTCAGATCTGGATAAAGCAGTTTCCGCGGCTAAAGTGGCTTTCGTGAATTGGAGTAGAGCACCACTTACCGAACGTTTAGGCACGGTAAAGAACCTTCTTAATATATATGAGGCACGTGCCGATGAGATGGCTGAGGCAATCTCTTCCGAGATGGGGGCTCCTATAAAGTTAGCTACAAATGCTCAAACGGCCGCCGGAGCTGGACATATTAGGGCGTTTATAAAAGCTTTGGAGGGTTTTGAATTTGAACATACTCTTAGAGCGGACTCGCCGGATGAATATATTATCCGAGAACCGATTGGCGTTTGCGGTTTAATCACTCCATGGAACTGGCCAATGAACCAGGTGACTTTAAAAGTTGTGCCTGCAGTAGCGGTAGGCTGTACTGTCGTTCTTAAGCCATCAGAAATAGCACCAATTTCCTCAATGCTTTTTGCAGAATTTATGCATGAAGCTGGCTTTCCAAATGGAGTATTCAACCTCATAAACGGCGATGGACCAACACTCGGTGAGGCTATGAGTAATCACCCCGAAATTGATATGATGAGTTTTACTGGTTCAACTCGAGCAGGAATTGCCGTGACCAAAGGAGCTGCTGAAACAGTGAAACGCGTCTCATTAGAACTTGGTGGGAAGGGTGCCAATATAATTTTTTCGGATTGTGATGTTGAAAAAGCGGTTAAGAGAGGGGCCGCTCATTGTTTCAATAACACCGGACAGTCCTGTAATGCCCCAACGCGTATGTTAGTGCAGAAGGATGTATACGATAAAGCCATTCAAGTTGCTCAGGAGGCAGCAGAAAAAACAGAGGTAAATGAACCTAATCTTTCTGGAAACCATATCGGCCCACTAGTTTCCGAAGTCCAGTATAACAAGGTACAAGATTTAATAGATGCTGGAATAAAAGAGGGAGCGAAACTGATCGCTGGTGGCTTAGGTCGACCAGAAGGATTTAATAGGGGATATTTTGTTCGTCCAACAGTTTTCGCAGATGTTAACAATGACATGCGAATAGCAAGAGAGGAAGTTTTCGGGCCAGTTCTTTCTATTATTCCATTTGAAACAGAGGAGGAAGCAATTGCTATATCCAATGATACAAGTTATGGGCTGACTGATTATGTTCAAAGCGGCGATAATGAACGAACTCAGCGCGTTGCGAGACAGTTAAGAGCTGGCATGGTTCAAGTTAATGGCGCTCCCAGGGCTTCAGGCAGTCCATTTGGGGGATATAAGCAATCAGGTAATGGTAGAGAGGGTGGCATTGAGGGATTTGAAGAGTTTTTGGAAACGAAGGCAGTATCAGGGTGGACTACCACTAGTTGATTTAAGGTGTTAGTTCAAGCAATTGGAGTAAATATTTTTGTGCATGTTGCCGTGTTCTTTCAAGTCCATCTATTCGATATAAAACTATATATATCAGGGATAAGAGTTTAAAGAAAAGCGGTCCAATACCTTTATACTTCAATTTTTTGAGATAAGACCGAACGTTTTGATTTGATTGATATTTTTGTGCTTCAGGCTCACGATGAGCTTTTGCCGCGCCATAGTCTATATTTTGATATGTTCTCTTCATTTGGTGGGTAATGGCCTGGAATTTGTGCACCATTTTTTACCTGTTGTAGTATAAATTCTTCATGTATTTCTTGCTCTAGTCCGTCCTCCGCAATCTCCTCAGCAATATTTTGTGGCACTACGACAACACCATCATTGTCAGCTATGATCCAGTCACCAGGAATAACGGCAACTCCTCCGCAACCTATTGGAACATTTAGTTCACCATCAGATAGATTCGCAACGGACGCAGGTGCAGCTGCCCCAGGACACCAAACTGGCAAACCAGAAGCAATAACTCCATCTGCATCTCGTACATTTGCGTCACTGACCAAACCAGCAACTCCCCTAACTTGAAGTCTTGTAGCAAGAATATCCCCAATAGCTGCTCCATCTTGTCGACCGAGTGCATCGACGACCAGAATATGACCTGAAGGACACTCCTCGATCGCTCTACGTTGAGCCAAGTCAGTGCGCTTCAATATGTCAGGACCATTCAAATCTTCTCGACCAGGTATGAACCGAAGAGTGTAGGCTGGACCAGCAATTCTATCTTGATTTAACCCAAGTGGTTTTGGTCCATACATCCAAATCGATTTTATCCCTCGCTTCAACAATTGCATTGTTAATGTTGCTGTTGATACCTTTTTAAACTTCGTTGTGAGGTTTGTTTCCGTCATCTGTTTCTCCCAGGAATTGGTTTTACTAAGAACAGTAAAATGCAATATTTCAAAAGTTGCAATTTAGAAGTGCGTATTTTACATGTTGTTCATATAGTTTTTCTCTTGGAATAACGCATCGCCTGTGGCTAAACTGTGATTGTCGGGCAAGAGCACTGCCAATAAGGGCCGCATCCCGAATCCAAAAAATTAAGAGGTCTTATAATGACGTATGAAAGCATGATCGCTGAAACGATCAAGATCAATGGGTATAACAGCAACCCTATAAACGCTTATAGTGCTCGTCCAATGGGAGAGGGACCTTTTCCCGGTGTGGTGTTGATACATCATTTGCCTGGCTGGGACGAAACCTACCGTGAATTTACCCGGAGGTTTGCTCATCATGGTTACGCCGCGATAAGCCACAACCTTTACGACCGTATTGGCTATGGGCCTTCAGACGATGTTGCTGCTAAAGCACGTGCCGAAGGCGGCGTTTCTGATGATCAGGTGGTTGGTGACACGGATGGCGCTGTTCAGTGGTTGCGTTCGCAGCCATGGGGTAATGGTAAGGTTGGTTTGATCGGAAGCTGTTCTGGTGGACGGCAAGCGTTTCTTTATGCTTGTAACCGTGACAATATAGATTGCGTTGTTGATTTGTGGGGTGGTCGGGTTGTACAGGGCGAAGACGATCGTCCAGAAAAACAACCTGTTCAACCAATCGACATGACCGCTGATCTGTCTTGCCCGTTGCTGGGCATCTTCGGTAATGATGACCGCGCGCCAAACGTGGAGCAGGTCAATCAGCATGAAGAACAGTTGAAGATACATGGGAAGGATTACGAGTTTCATCGATATGATGGTGCAGGTCATGGTATTTGGTATTACTATACTCCGCTTTACAGGGTCGAGCAGGCTATGGATAGCTGGCAAAAGACGTTTAACTTTTTCGAAAAACATCTTGCGGCGTAGTTGATATGTGTACCTCCATAGTTGAAATCGTAGACGCCGAAGGTAAGGGTAAGGATGGCAACGCCTGGTTTAAATTGAGTAAGGCGGTCGTCTGTTATGATCATCCGCACCATGCTCTTCTTGCCGAAGCGATTACCATCGACTTCATGAATAGTGGAGACGGTCCGGGAACGCGTGCCGCGGTTGAATTAAGCCTTGCCTCAGCCAAGGCTCTTAAAGGTGCTCTCAACCGCGCGATCGAACAGGCCGAAGAAGAATTAGCAGAAATTAGCAGCTAGCGGCGACCGTTAGCGATATATTCGCAGTAATCAACTCATTTTCCTACCTAGAAAAAAGTAATCTAACTTGATTTATGAGGTAACTGATGGGATCGTATGTAATTGATTATAATGCGTTATTCAGTTCGCCCCTTAAATCGTGACTTATCAACGACTTATTTTGCGAAAGCTCTTGTTTTCTGGGAGTTTGCATCGTATTTTCTTATCCAACGGCTCCTTAGCTCAATTGGATAGAGTACTTGCCTTCGAAGCAAGGAGTTACAGGTTCGAGTCCTGTAGGGGCCGCCATTTTCTCACGGAAACAAGATGTTATTTAGATTGAAGAAATGAACAGGGAGGAAATAAAACCTTACTTGTTTATTCTGACACATGGACTGTAGTTTTGATGTAGCTGCAATGCTCAGTCCCTTACTTATTTGATTTAGTTACAATGTGTTGCTTTGAGCATTTGGCAATTTGGTTTAAGCTTAGTGAACAGAGAATTAATGAACAATATCGGAAAAAATTAATAAGGCTTCTTAGTTTGTGGCTTCATCATTAATCGCAATAAAAATAGATAACTTCTAAACTGAAAGAAATATTATCTTATTGCAAATATAAGGGTTGTTTAGTTACCTATGCAGGATAGTACTTTTTGAAGCTTAATTCTGCTTGAGCTAGCAAACGTTAGGAACGTTAAATGGCGCAGTATATAAAGAAAAAAAACAGTTGCAAATCGCTTCGAGACCTTCCAGCGCAGGTTGATGCAAATCCTAAGACGGCAGCGAGGAGCAGGGCTAGGTATTTTAATTCAGGAAATGCTTTCATGGTTGGAGCCACGCCAATACCTGACATCGTTTTCGAAGAGGAACCGAGAAAAGCTTTTGCAGATGGTACGCCAACGTCCCTGATCCCTTGTGATATTTCTAGTCAACTCGGATGCAACTACCCTGCTACTTCGCCATTAATACTCGTTTACTATGCTAGAATTAATTATGGCGAAGTTTTGCCCACTTTATTTAATGCAAGTGGAGCACTGGCGTATGTCATATCTGGTTCAGGTGAGACTATATGTCAGGATGAAGTCATTAAATGGGGAGAAGGTGATGTTTTTCTTATGCCAGGTGGGAAGAAACAAACCCATAGAGCATTTAAAGAACCAGTAATTTTATGGATTGCTACAAACGAGCCTCAGTTAGGATTTGAAAACTCATCTATTAAAGATGGTAGTTTAGTATCGGGTATAGTTCATTACCCATCTCAAGAGATTGATCGTCAGTTTGACTTGATTTATAGCATAGACGCTGACCAAGATGTATCAGGTTCAGCTGTAATTTTCTCATCATGCGACCAAGAACTAAACAAAAATATTCTTCCGACTTTAACTGCTGGGATAAATTCGCTTCCGCCGAACGCTAAACAGCGACCCCATCGTCACAATGGCATAGCGATATCACTGGTAATTGGCGGTGAGGGCTGTTTTTCACTAATAGATGGAAAGAAAAAAAAATGGCTGCCGTGGGTAACCATGATCACTCCTCCCGTTTCTGTGCACTCTCATCACAATGAAAGTGATAAAATGGCAAAATTTTTAATCGTGCAAGATGCTGGAATTTATACCTACACAAGAGCGATGGGGTTTGAATTTGTGGATAAATAAAAATCTCATAGGTTTCCATATAATAGCTTTTAGTTGATGATTAAAAGCTACCTTCAGGGGTAGCAGCTCTAACTGATCACTTCCATATTCTTGACAATTCAAATTCAAATTCAAATACAAGTATAAAAACAGTGGGCCTTCAGTTTATCCTGAGAGGCGGTCGGAGTTTTTGGCCACAAGTTTGTATATTAGTCTCAAAATCTTCCAACAGAAATATTAAACCATAGGGGTTGGTCTGATCTTTGAGCGCGTTGATCTTCTTGGCAAGGGTTTTGGTGTTCCATGGATCACTGGCATTATATTGAGAGTGGCGTATAATGGAGGTTGCAAGGACGGTTATTTTTGAACCAAAAGTAGCATTTTTTTATAAGCCTGCTATTGGCCTAGTAGTCACGTGGGGTGCAGAGCGTCCGCGTGGGCGCGGCAATGGCTGACGAAGTGTTCGTGCCTAAAGAAGGAGAGATAGGACACTATGATCCAGTAGCAGAACTGTTGAAGAATGAGGAAGTGCTAGAACCCTACTTGGGGAGTTAAATCGAAAACCACTTATTTATCAATTGTGATGAATGGAAAGATGTTTTTGGGAGGGCAAATGGATTTACAACTTAAAGGAAAAAGCGTGCTAATTACCGGGGCCTCTAAAGGAATAGGAAGAGCCTGCGCGGTTGCATTTGCAAAGGAGGGGGTCGCCACGATTCACGTGGCAGCTAGGTCTAAAACCGACCTAGAAACTGTGTCAAAAAGTATCGAAGATACCTATGGAACAACCGTAAAGGTGTATCCGATTGATATGACCGATAAGACACTAAGAGATGATTTAATTAATAAAACTAAAGACATAGACATTCTTATTAATAATGCCGGGGCAATCCCATCAGGTTCTATTTATGCAGTATCGGAAAAAGCTTGGAGGGAAGGCTGGGAACTCAAAGTCTTTGGTTACATAGAAATGACGCGAGCTTATTACACTATCTTCAGGGACCGAGGATACGGAGTAATTTTGAACGATATAGGTAACTCAGGTGAAAACCCAGATTTTGATTATGTAGCCGGGTCAACAGGGAATAGTGCCCTTATGACCTTTACCAAAGCAATAGGAGGAACTAGCCTTAATTATGGAGTTAGGGTGCTTGCTGTTAACCCGGGCCCCGTAGATACAGGGAGAATGGAAAAAATGTTAAAGCAGAGAGCTGGGGTAATCTTCAAGGATGAAGGACGCTGGGAAGAGCTTCTAGAGCGTTTCCCTGGAGGAAGGGCTTCAACTCCTGAGGAAATTGCTAACGCTATCACGTTTTTATGTTCACCCGTTGCATCTTACATAAACGGGTGTGTGTTGACTATTGATGGCGGAATAAGCGCTCGCGGCTCTGTTGTATGAGAAGACAAACTGGGAGAACGCTATGCCTTTTGCAACTACAAAAGACGGGTTAAAACTCTATTTTGAAGAGACTGGTGCAGGGATACCGGTTTTATTTATCCACGAATTTGGTGGCGACCACAGAGATTGGGAGCCGCAAATGCAATATTTTGGAAATATTTACAGGTGTATTTCTTATGCAGCAAGAGGCTACCCTCCATCCGATGTGCCGACTGAGTTAGCAGATTATTCCCAAGAGTTGGCCGTCACCGATGCAATAACGATATTAGATCATCTCAAAATAAAATCTGCTCATATTATTGGTTTATCGATGGGTGGGTTCACAGCTGTTCATATGGGGCTAGAATATTCAGAAAGATGCAATTCTCTTTGTGTTGCAGGTTGTGGTTACGGCGCAGAGAAAAAGTATGAAGAATATTTTAAGGGTGTGTCATTGGAAGTGGCAAAAAATTTTGAAGAGAAGGGTGCTAGAGAGTTTGCAAAAATTTACTCTCTTGGGGCTTCACGGGTCCAATTTCAGAATAAGAACCCCCGTGGTTGGTTGGAGTTTGCTCAACGATTAGCTGAACATTCGTCTCAAGGGTCTGCGTTTACAATGAGGGGTGTTCAAGCGCGAAGGCCCTCGCTTTACGATCTCGAAGAAGAATTAAAATCAATGTCTGTCCCTACACTTATAGTAAATGGTGATGAAGATGATCATTGCCTACAAGTGGGGCTTTATCTGAAGAAAGTAATTCCTGCCTCCGGTTTGTTAGTCCTGCCTAAAACTGGCCATACATTGAATCTAGAAGTTCCCGAAGTCTTTAACAGAGCCTTATCGGAATTCCTCACGCTAGTATCCAATGAAAAGTGGTTGCCCAGAGACCCAAGAGCTAACCCAGAACAGGTTATGCGAACGGACTAATAAAGCAGTTAGAGGGATATAGTTGTATATATTGGGGGATGACGAATAGATGGCGAAATCTTATAAGGTTGCGTTAGCTGGAAGCCTAGTTTCAATTTTTAATAAGAAAGTTTAAAACCATCGAGGACCTAATGGGAACAAATTTTTCGCTTAAATAAAAGGGACTATAAAAATGAGCTATACAACAGGTATTTTACTTTTTGACCAATTGGAGGAGCTAGACGCGATAGGCCCATGGGAGGTCTTTACAATGGCAGCGAATGTTCGTGGGAGTGGCAAAGTCGTCACTATTTCAGAACACGGTGACTTGGTTAAATGTGCAAAAGGGCTCAGAATTCAGTCTGATTACAGTTTTGGCGAGGCTCCAGCACTCGACGTTATTCTGGTTCCTGGAGGTATGGGGACAAGAACGGAGGTTAATAATAAAGTAGTTATTGACTGGATCGCTAAAGTGGCGCCGGGGTGTATCTGGGTTACTAGTGTTTGTACGGGATCGATGCTCCTGATTGAATCTGGCGTTGCACGGGGCAAACGGGTTACAACACATTGGGCATTTGTGGATACACTGCGGGAGCGCGGTGGCGCGGCCACAGTTGTTGACGACATGCGTTTTGTGCGCGATGGCAACATTGTGAGCTCTGCAGGCGTTTCTGCCGGTATCGACATGTCTCTATGGATCATTGGACAGACTGATAGTCCAGCCTTCGCACGCGAAGTGCAAAAAAGGATTGAATATTATCCCGCGCCGCCGTACACGTCGGACGTATGAATAAGCAACTATTGCCGAAATAATGATATTCAGAAAAAAAATACCGGAACCTTATCCATGTTTTAGCGTTTAAAGTTACTCTAGGATTTTTGGATATAGGGTTGATAAATGCAAACCTAGAACACAGACCAGATTGGTAAAGAGGGGATCAATTATTGATTGAGAAGGTGAAAGTAAATTTTAACGGCATTAGTTTTTCTGGAGTATTGTTTTTCTCGCCAATTTTTCTTTATTTTTTTTTGTGTAACTATCGCTTTATCTGAAAATAAAGAACTTAGTTCGTCGCCCTTATTATACGAACAAAGTAACATTTACTTGCTTCGGCATGCCTTGGCACCTGGGATGGGTGATCCAGAAGAATTTAATGTTGAAGATTGTAGTACACAGAGAAATTTATCGGCGGAGGGACGAAAGCAAGCTTTTAGGATTGGAGTGCGTTTTCGTGATAATGGCATAAAGACTGCTTATGTTGTTTCCAGTCAATGGTGTAGGTGTCTGGAAACTGCTAAACTATTAGGTTTTGGCAATATTACCGAAAACCAGATTCTTAACTCATTCTTTGATCAGTTTCACTTGCAAGATAAACGGACAGCAAGTCTGCGGGATTGGCTTCTAAGTTATCAATTAGATGTTCCTCTAATACTAGTGACACACCAGGTAAATATAACTGCGCTTACGGGTATTTATCCAACATCTGGGGAAGCAGTTGTGGTTAAAGTAATCAATGGTGACTCAATAAAAGTTCTTGGAACTATAGTCACAGATTGATAGTTTAACTTTCAACTATTCATATTTCTGTACGAAAAAATGATGTCTATTTTTCTTTAAAAGGAACTTAAATTGGCGGTATTTCCTGATAGATGGGGCGTAGTTGCGGCAATTGCTGGTGTTGGTGCAATTTATGGTTTCTTTGGAGCCGTAGGCCTATCTGATTTCTCCATAACAGCGATCAAGCCGACCCTATTTGGAACTCTTTGCATCATAGCTTGTATAATAAGCTGGAAGGTCCACAGGCGACTTAAAAAAGACCAAATGCTATCAATGACAGAGAGAACTGATGCAATTTTAAATGCTTCTAAAAATGATATAGAAAAACTTGAAAAATTGCTCAAAACGGATCCCTTTAGAGATACCCAAAACCCATTAAAGGAAGATGCAGAGTTCTCTAAAAAAAATAAATGATAAAGTCACTATTATCTGCGCTTTATTGAGCCCTGCTTGCTATGAATTTCCCTGGGCAATACGATTAAGTCTAAAACTTCATATTTAAATAGTAAGTTAAGAGGGTGATTTTGATGCGAAATAGTTCTGATCCAGTTCCAGCTATTGTGGAACGTGAGGCAACAGGAGAAATATTAGATATTTTTCAGGATATTAAAGAAATTACTGGAGCAGATGTTGTTAACCTTGTTTGGCGACATCTGGCCATAACGCCAGGCGCGTTGCAAAATCTATGGAAGATGTTGAGGCCGATTTATGCATCTGGTGCAGTTTTGGCGGAGGCTAAACAATTTCGTTGCAACCTCAAATTACCAGAATTACCAACCATATCAGAGAATGCCCTCAGAGCTTGTGGTGTAGACAAACTTGGTCAGCGAAATATCAAAAATATACTTAATTCATATAATAGAACCAATAGCATCAATCTCATTGGACTGAGCGCAGCTTTAGCATATCTTAATAAAGATGAAGGGATCCAAACGGCAAACCTAATTTCTACTTCGGAGGAGCCGTTACTTCCCCTGCCACCATTACCGCCGATTTCAGATTTGGACCATCATATCAGACAGTTAGTTGGTTGCTTAAATGATATCTGTGAAGAAGATGGAACGATCGTTGCTAGTATGTATCGTCATTTAGCGTATTGGCCTGGATACCTTGGATTAGTATACACGGCTTTAAGCCCTTATTCGTCAGATGGCAATATGAAGTGTATTATTAACCTCGTTCGATCTGAGGCGCGTTCAATTGGTGCAAGATTATCTTCTCAACTAGAACCCTTAGAGAGTACTGTAAGTAAAGAAACAGTTGAAATTATAAGGTCAGTCTTAATGTTATTCATAAAACATCCTTTATCGAAAATGGCTGTCATTTGTGGAGCGTTATCCTTGGCAACACCGGCAGTAAAATAGTTTTATGTGGGTTTCACTATGACTAACAAAAAACGTATAGAGGCTCATGATATAGTTATTGTTGGGGGAGGCCCCGTGGGCTTGGCCGCTGCAGTCGAGTTTTCTAATCTAGGGATCAAAACTATTTTACTAGAAACGAGTGATTCGTTTTCGGATGGAAGTCGGGCGATCTGCTGGTCGCAACGCACCTTAGAGATTATGGATAGGTCAGGTGCAGCTACTAAAATGTTAGAAAAAGGGGTTACTTGGAACCAAGGCAGGGTCTATCTCAAACATCATGAAATCTACAATTTTGATCTTCAAATGGAAACCGATCTTAAAATGCCGGCCTTCATCAATTTGCAGCAATATTACGTTGAAGAATTTTTAGAATCACATCTTAGAGGAAAAAAGTTAACTGATATTCGTCGATTAAATGAAGTAGACGATATTAGTATAACTGAAAATAAGACAGCTTTGCTGTCGGTAATTACTCCAAATGAAAAATATGAAATAAATGCGAAATACGTTATCGCTGCAGATGGCGTAAATAGTTTTCTGCGAAAAAGATTAGGACTTGAAACTAAAGGGAAAAAATTTGAAGAGAAATTTTTGATCACAGATATTCATGTTAAAGAACCATACCCTATGGAACGAAGGTTTTGGTTCGACCCAATATTTCATAAAGGACAGTCTGCATTACTTCACGTACAGCCTGATAACATTCTTCGTATCGACCTTCAGTTGGGAGTTAACGCTGATCCCAAGATAGAAAGCAATCCCACTCGTGTGCAATCTAGAATTCAAAAAATGCTGGGTGAAAATATAGACTTCGATATCCAATGGATAAGTGTTTATTCTTTTTCCTGCAAAAGGATGGATAGATTTGTTCATGAACCAGTTTTTTTCGTTGGAGATGCGGCTCATGTGGTCAGTCCTTTTGGCGCTCGTGGAGGGAATGGAGGCATCCAAGATATTGATAATTTAGTTTGGAAGTTAGCATCAGTATTAAAAGGACTAGCCCCGAAGTCCCTTCTTAAGAGCTACGATCTTGAGCGAGTCCCTGCAGCAGACGAAAATATTTTAAATTCGTCTCGGAGTACCGATTTCATGACGCCAAAAAATGAAGCAAGTAAAGAATTCAGAGAGGCAGTGTTTTTGTTATCCAAAAATATGCCTTTTGCACGAAAATTGGTAAATAGCGGGCGGCTTTCATCGCCTCACAGTTATCACAATAGTTTTCTTAACTCAAAAGATGATCCCGCTTTTATTGGCAAGGGACCGATACCGGGTTCGGCAAGTTTAGACGCAGTGTTAGGTCTCAAGTCTACTGAGGTCTGGCTTTTGGATTATCTTGGTCGAGAGTTCTGTTGTTTAGTGTTTGTTAATGACTCTATTCTTTCCTCTAAAAGATTTGAAGAATTTCGAAAATTTGTTAAGACGCTTAATCCGCAAATGAATTTAGTCATGGTATCTAGAGCTATAATTTCAAAAAATATGAGGGCCACTGTTCTAGTTGATAAAAGTGGTAAGTGCTTCAATAAATGGTCTGCCATACCTGGAAGTGTGTATCTGATTCGCCCGGATCAGCACATAGCAACTAGATGGAAAAATTATCCTGAGTTAGAAAATCTTGAACAAGCCTTCAAAAAGGCTTTAGGTCATTGTGAGGGTAAATGAGTTATTTCTTTGCAGATCAGAATATAGAGGCGCCTGACGACTTTTATGAAATGTTAATAAATGCTCATGATGGTTTGTCTAACTCTGATAGTCGGCTCTTAAACGCTAACTTAATTTTGTTATTAGCAAATCAAGTGGGAAAAGTTGAAATATTAGAGGAAGCTATCTCTTTAGCTCGTAAAAGTGTTATTGAGAGGTAACAAGACTTTGAGCTATTGTTTAAATTTGTCATTGCAGAAAAATCGTTGGGAATAATGATATGAGTAAAGGTTACTGGATTAGTTCGCACAGGGCACCGGCAGATCCTGAAAAGTATGCAGCTTACGTAAAGTTGGCGATACCTGCTGTTGAAGATGCAGGGGGAAGATTTTTGGTTAAAGGTGGCGACGTTTTGGCTAAAGAAAATGGTCTTAATCAAAGAACAACAGTTATTGAGTTTGATACATTTGATGAAGCAAAGAAAGCCTATGAATCAGATGCATATCAGCTCGCACTGAAGGAATTGGAAGGTGGCGCTGACCGCGATTTGAGAATTGTTGAGGGTGCGTATTAATTAAATAAGCAAACAAGCTTTACAATTTTAACGTAATCCTCCAGAGACATAAATTGTGTCGGCTGTCATATATGGGGCAGCATCGGAGCACACGAATAAAATAGTTTCTGCAATTTCTTCAGGGTCTGCCATTCGTCCCATTGGTGTGAGGCTGTTGTATCCTTGCAATACTTCATGCGGTGTTTCGCTGTGGAAGGCTGTGTCGACTACGCCAGGTGAAATAGATAAACAGCGGATACCTTGGCTGGCGAATTCGCGCGCTATTCCCATGGTCATGGTATCCACCGCCCCTTTGGAGGAGGCATAATGGATAGAATTTCCAGCTCCACCAACTTTCGCTGCAACACTGGCAATGTTGACGATAACACCAGACTTTTGGTTGAGCATATGAGGAATGATGGCTTGAGCTGTGTTAAACGTTCCAATTACATTAAGTGCGTAAGTTTTCTCCCAAAGCTCGTTAGTTATTTCTAAAAATGGTTTGCGAGCGATAGCTCCACCCGCAGAATTTAATTCAAAGTTGATAATTTCAAACTGCTCTAAGGCTTTAGATATCATTCTTTCAACTTGGGTTCTATCAGTGACGTCGCACTGTATATACACAGCTTCTGAACCCATTTGTATTACCTGATTGGCAGTGCGCTCTGCCGCAACGATATCAATATCAACGCAAATTACATTAGCGCCTTCACGAGCAAAAATATTAGCTGTGGCTCTACCTATGCCACTGCCAGCTCCAGTAATTAAGATAGTTTTATTTTTAAAGAAATCAGGTGTTCTAGCCATCGTTCAATGTCTCGATCCATAAAATACAAAGAGAAAAAAATATACTTAACTCAGTTTGTTGTCATTCATCGAATGATGATAATATTATATTATATTATATTATTATTGCTGATAATTGGAAACACCGTTGTCTTAAATGGGAATACTTATGGATAATTCAGTAACGGCTCATCAGGCTGAAGAAGACGAGAGAAATGAGCATATATTAATTTACGTCAATGGAAAAATTGTTTCGAAAAAAGAAGCGGTTGTAAGTGTTTATGACTCAGGGTTTATGCTGGGCGATGGTGTTTGGGAGGGACTTCGGCTTTATAAGGGGCGTTGGGCATTTTTGAACCAACATATAGACCGGTTGTTTGAAGCCGCAAAGGCTATCGATCTTTCTATCGGGATAACTAAAAACCAGATGATCGAAGTATTGGAACAAACTCGCTTAAAAAATGGAATGTTAGATAATGCTCATGCTAGATTGATGGTTACAAGAGGAGTAAAAGTTCGTCCTTTTCAACATCCCTCATTGTCAAAAACGGGGCCGTCTATTGTAGCAATTGTAGAGCATTCAAAGCCCACGCTATCCCGACCAATTAAACTTGCAACAGTTCCTCACATTAGAGGACTACCTATGAGTCAAGACCCTAAGCTAAATAGTCATTCCAAGCTTAATTGTATCCTTGCCTGCATAGCCGCTGACAAAGCAGGCGCGGATGAAGCCTTGATGCTTGATATTCATGGGTTCGTGAATACGACGAATGCGTGTAATTTTTTTATAGTGCGACAAGGAGAGGTTTGGACGTCCACAGGAGATTATTGCATGAATGGGATAACACGGCAAAAAGTTATAGAAGTTTGTTTGGAAAATAAAATACCCTTATTTGAAAAAAACTTTTCACTTGTCGACGCGTATAATGCAGAAGAAGCGTTTCTAACAGGTACTTTTGGAGCGCAAGTTCCAGTGGCAAGTATTGATGGTAGATTGATTGGAAATGGTGAGACGGGTAAGACCACTTTAAAAATCCGCGAATTATATTTTAATTTGATAGAAAAGCATAATCGATAGCTTTGATATCTAATCAAAGCCTAAGGTATAAAAATAGGGGGTTAAAATGGTATCAATCAATTCTTCTAGATTGCTCAATGATCTGCGAACGTTGAGGGCGATAGGCGGTGTTAGTACTGGTGTAGTACGACCAGCATTTAGTGATAAAGATATTGAGGCTCGCGAGTGGTTAAAAATACAGTTTGAAAACGCTGGATTAAAAAGTTCGATCGATGGTGTTGGAAATGTTTTTGGGAGATCAAAAAATGAAGGTCCTGCTCTGTTAATCGGTTCTCACTCGGATACACAACCCGAAGGTGGATGGTTGGATGGAGCATTGGGTGTTGTCTATGGGCTAGAGATAGTGAGAGCTTTTACTGAAGACCCGAGCACTCAAAAGTTAGCGGTAGATGCAGTCTCATGGCAAGACGAAGAGGGTAATTTCCTATCTTGTTTGGGGAGTCGTTCATGGTGCGGCGTATTGGACCCCAATATTGAAAAAACTTGTATGGGAAGAGATGGGGAGATCCTTCAGGCTGCCTTAAAAAGGGTTGGATTAGATAAGACGGCTAGGATTCAAATTGAGGATGGTCGATATGAGGGGTACCTTGAGGCTCATATTGAGCAAGGAAATTATCTAGAGGATGCAGGAGAGAAAATTGGCATCGTGAGTGCTATTGTTGGTATCCGGGGATTAACCATCGTCTTTACGGGCGAACAAAATCATGCGGGTACTACAACTATGGCGAGAAGAAGAGATGCGGCTACAGCGTTGTTTGATATGGCGTCCCGTATAAACCAGCAATTTCCAAATATAGCTAATGATAGAACGGTATGGACTATTGGAAATGTGGTTATAGAACCAGGGGCTGCTTCCATAATCCCTGGGAGAGCTGAGCTAACATTGCAATTTAGGGATCAGGATGAAGAGATCCTGGATCAGTTAGAAAATATTGTCGGATTTATAGCAACTGATATAAATGCAAAAGGCATCGTCAAGGTGGAGATTGAACCGGCTAGGGCTCCCATAATACCCTCTAAGATGAGTGGTAAGTTTAGGACAGAAATGCAGAAATCTGCCGAGTTAATAGTGCCAAATAAGTGGAGGCATATGCCAAGTGCGGCGGGTCATGACCCTATGGTAATAAATGAAAAACTTCCTTGTGGTATGCTTTTTATCCCATCTATTAACGGAGTAAGCCATAACTTTCAGGAAGATAGCTACGACGATGATATAATTTTGGGCTGTCAGGTATTAGCTGATGCCGCTGCCTCTATCTTGAAGCAAGCATAGAAAAATAAAACGTTTGTACCTCTAGCCAATATCTAAAGGAAGACTAGGTAAAAGGTTGGTTTTTGTTGTTCTGTGCGTTTTAAGCAGAGTCTCTCAAACGTACGTATGTTAAATTGGATCTGGATAACGCATTAATGGAACTCATCTTTCAAACTCTTCTGCTAGTCTTTTTATTAGGAGGCATGATTTTTTTCCCAACTGTAGTAGCTCCAGCGGTTTTTACTAGCTTAGAAAAAAATCAAGCGGGGTTATTTCTCAGAAAACTATTTCCTAATTATTATGGGTTCATAATTATTCTAAGCGGTTTTGCTTCAGTATTAGATGGCTTAAAGAATCCCGTCTTTCTGATCTGCGTAGGTATTTTGTTATCAACATTAATGGTAAGACAATTCCTGATGCCAATGATAAATCGGTGGCGTGATGCTGAAATTTCAGGAGATTTGAAGGCGAAAAAAAAATTTAAAACGGCCCATCGTTTAACAGTAGTATTAAACATCGCTCAAATGTGTGGAATAATTTATGCGATACATGTCAATATAAGTCACTTTTAACTTTTCAGGGAGAAAGAGATTGTCTGTTTACATGATATTAGATGCCGATGTTCACGATCTGGAAGCGTATGAAAAATACAAGGAAGCTGCGCCAAAATATGTTGCTCGTCATGGTGGTGAATATTGTTGTCGCGGCGGGGCAACAGAAGTGTTTGTTGGCGATTGGAAGCCAAAGCGAATTGTTATGCTGAAATTTCCGTCTCGGGAAAATTATGATGCCTTTATGGCGGATCCAGATTACAAACAATGGAAGGAATTACGTGAGTCACTGACGACTATTAAACAATGGTTAGTGGTCGATGGGGTGTAATATGCGCCTACGCTCAGAAGGGGCTGGTTTTTTTTAATTTATCGAAGATACAATTTGCTACCCCCGTTGCTAAAAATAAAGAAGTCGCAAACACTATGGGATAGATGTGGTTTTGAGAGATATCGTAGATCCACCCAGCAATGCCAGGAGCAGGACCTTGCAGTATAAACTGCCCCATAAAAAAAATCCCCATGCCGATTGCTCGACTTTCGGGTCGCATCGATTTGGCAGCTAACGCCATAATAAGACCAGCCGGCGCCATGCCAATTAACCCAAATAGTAAAACCGAAACCATAGAGGACTTTGTAAAGCATAGTAGTAAAAGAGAGAGCATAGCAAATCCTATGCAGAAATAGAGAATTGTGTTTGGCTTGCCTGTACGGTCGGTGATGTATCCGCATACTGCACCAGAAAAAATCATTACCCAACTTGCTGTGCTGATGATACTAAGTGCTGAAATAATACCAGTCCCGTTAGCAACAAGAATTTGAGGCGCAAAACTCAAATAAACGACATAACCGGCGTTAAAGAAACCCCATGCAGATGAGGCCACTACCGTCAATAGAATTTCATTCCGCGTTAATCTAAAATAAAATTCAGTTTTAGTTGATTTCATTTTAGATGGGGGTTGATAAAAAAGTACTATTAATAATGCGCTCATAGCGCAGTAAACCGAGGCGACAAAGAATGCAAGGCGCCAGTCAATTGTAACAGCAAGCCAACCATGGCCAATTTGACCCATAGCAATACCAAAGGGCCAGGACATCACTAAAATACTCATCGCTGTCACTAACTCTTTGCCTTCAAACCAATCAGTTGTCACCTTTGCGAAAAATATTGTGGAAATAACGAAACCAATTCCACAAACAAATCGACCAATAAAAAACAGCTCAAAAGTCTCTGAAAAACCAGCCATGACGCCGCCTAAGCTCAGAGTTATCAGGCCTAAACCTATAATAAATCTATCTGACACATAATTCCCCGCAAATCCGGCAGGTACCGCTAGAAATAAGCCGGGTATCATAAATAAGCCAATTAGGCTGCCTATCTCTGCATAATTAAATTGGAGCTCGTCAATCACCTCACTGGAAACAGAGCCCATTGTCTGGAATTGAAATCCAAGACTAATTCGAGTGAAAAATAAAATAAAAAGGATGGCCCACCTTTTTTCCATACGTTTGATCACTTCTCTTCCGAAATATAAATTAGTTTTTCCTGGTGATTTTTATAGGCTTAGAAACGTTCCGAGAAAGAAAAAACGCTGAGCCTATTATAATAAAAGCCCCTATATAAGTATTGATGGTGGGAATTTCCCCCCAAATAATGATTCCAAAAAGGATAGCCCATAAAAATTGGGTATATTCAACCGGTGCAATTAAGTTAGCAGGAGCAAGCTTATAAGCCTTTATCATCGCAAATTGTGCCAACCCACCAAAGATCCCTATTCCTATTAAGTAAATCCAGTCTGTTGGCTGTGGCGTGATCCAGTCTAAAGGCAACGAAGCACCAGAGAGGAGGGTGCAGATTATCGTGAAGTAAAAAAAAGTTGTCCCGGGGGCCTCAGTTTCTCCCAGTTGGCGTATGGTTATGACTGCTAATCCATACAGGGCCGATCCTGTTACAGCCAAGAGATAGTAAACATTAAAACCGGTTGTTTCCGGGGCTATTGCTATAAAAATACCAAAAAATCCACCAAATACGATCAAATATTGAGAACCACTCACTTTTTCTTTTAGTAAGGGATAAGAGAGAACTGTAACGAATAAGGGCATTGTGAAAATGATTAAGGTCAAGGTTGTAAAGGGGATATGGGGTGCAGAAATAAATAGACAAAACATTGACGCTAGTCCAAAGCTAGACCTCAATAAATGGCCTTTTAATCTATTTGTTGCCAATAAATACTTATTCTTTATTAGAAGAGGAGCAAAAAGTAATAAAGCTATAAGGCTTCGAAAAAAAATAAGTTGCGCTATCCCAAATTCGAGACCAACACCCTTTATGCATGCATACATAACTGCAAAACCAAGTGCGGCTAGAAATGCAAAAAGAATTGCTAAAGTCATATTACGTAGTGCCTAGGGTTAAGTACTTGATATCTGCTGTAGGAATAATTATTACTTTGATATGCAGTCAAGTTTATACACTGGTCACCAGCTAAAATAACAACGAATCTTTCCTATGGGTTACTTTGCCTTTATTTAGCTCCTTTTATCCGTGGCAAAGTTTTATTCGGTTATAATTATATCATTTTGTTAAGACTTCCAAAAATAGTAAGTTTTTGGTTTACTTAAAACTAATTTTAATTTTGATTATTAAGGTAAAATATTGCGATGGAGATAGAGGCGAATAAGTCGAGTACTAATTCAGCATTATCCGAGCTACTTGCGGTAGCCAATAAAGAGAACCAAATGTTGCGTGAATTAGTAGAAGAGGTTCGTAAGCGAGCGGAAATGTCGGAATCAGCTTTACAGATTTTGTCGAACCATATCGAAAAAAAATCTCAAAAAGAGACCAGGCCAAGTTTATTACAGCGCATTATTGTCCCCATAGGTAAAGCAATACGTATTCCTAGAAGAAAAAAACATCAAGAGCAGGAGAGACACCCCCCCAATCTTGATAGATGACCAATTATAAAATAATTACTAATAAAGTTGTCTGGGCATTTTGGACTCTGGATTTAATATGGATAAGAGTTCTCGATTAGTTAAATATTTTTTGATTTTAATAACTATCGCTTGGGGTTTGGGGCTAATCGTTTTTATAATGAAAAATTTGGACCGAACTAGTATTAGTTACCAAAATGAAAGTCAAAAGTTTTCACATGCTCCCGAGGAGCTAATTTTTTCGTTTCCAATATGTCATTAATATTGCAAATGAGTTTTTATAAATAAAATTTATGAGGAAATTATGCAGAGCGTTGAGCCCTTAAGTTGGTCAAAAAGAAACGTTCCGCTTTCAGAAAGATTTAATGATATTTATTTTTCTAATTCAGGCGGAGTAGAGGAAGTTAACTATGTGTTTTTAAAAGGAAACGGCCTGCCGGAATGTTGGTTAGATAAAAAGGGTCAATTTCTGATAGGTGAAACTGGCTTTGGTACTGGGTTAAATTTTTTTGTGACCTGGAAATTATGGCGTGAAAATTCTTTGCCTGGATGTGACTTAGTTTACCATTCAGTAGAACGATATCCGCTTACGATAGAGCAAATAGCTAGATCTATTAGTCAATGGCCGGAACTAAATCCGTTTCTCGAGCAATTTAAGGATCAGTATATTTCTCTTGGGGATACCTCTAAATTTATTTCATTGGACGACGGTAATGTCTCTTTAAAAATTCTAATTGGTGACGCTACCAATATGTTGTCTAGTGTAAAGTTTGCGGCAGATACTTGGTTTTTAGACGGCTTTGCACCCTCTTGTAACCCCGATATGTGGACCCCTGAACTTTTCCATGAAATAGCTAGACTAAGTAAAACTGGAACACGATTAGCAACTTTTACAGCGGCATCAGCGGTCAGGAAAGGGTTAACGGAAGTCGGATTTGATATGAAAAAGAATGTTGGATTCGGTGGAAAACGTGAGATGCTGACTGGTACAAAAAATTGAAACAAATAGGATTTATACTATAAATTATCTCTCTAGGTGAAAGCGGCCACGGGCGGTTGTCGGGCACCTATTTGTGTTCTGTGCATTAGGCGTCTCTCGTTTGGATCAAGTTGGCCTCGTCGGTGGAATGTGCATCTGTTGTCCCATATTATTAAATCACCTTTCTCCCATTTTTGAGTCCAGGTAAAATTATGGGTATCGATATGATGCCAGAGAGTATCCAAAAGGGTGTCACTTTCATGGGTTAATAACCCAGGGATCCATGCGTTTGGGCGCCGCCCTAAATATAACGCCGTTCTATTTGTTTCAGGATGACGGATCACTAATGGATGGATGGCCCCCGGCCGTTCTTCATTGCAGTATGATTCTGAGTAGCCAACTCTGAGCTGTCCAGCAGAATTACGCGTTGCATCATGTTTACATGAAAGGTCAGATATCCTCGATTTTAAATCGGCTGGAAGCGATGAGTACGCGTCGTATAGATTATAAAAAGAGGTGTTACCTGTAGTCGGAGGAACCTCTATACCATAAAGTATACTAGCTTTTGGCGGGATTTCCACGTAGCTCATATCCTGATGCCATACTAGCTCTGAATTTCCCAAGGAGCCTGTTTTTTTTCCGTTAACTACGATATTTGATATTACGGCAATCTCTGGTTGCGTTGGGTCAAAAGGTGTTCCCCCTCTGCCTGTGGGAGCCATATCAAGTGGACCAAATAGTTTCGAAAAATTAACTAAATGCTTATCGTCTAAATTCTGTTTTCTAAAACGGAGCACGCTATACTCGTTCCAAGCGTCTACAATAAACGTAAACTCGTTTTTACTTAATGCTTTGGAAAGATCTACATCTATTATGTCAGCACCAAGGGCAGCATTTGTGGGTTCTATTCGCATCTTTCCAGTCCCGTAATTTAAAAAAATGAAAGCCGTGGTAATTATTTCTTTTTGATCTTTAGGTTTCTGCTTCCTTTAGGATCATTGTTGCGCATTTTTCACCAATCATAATACATGGGGCATTAGTGTTTCCAGAGGTCAGTGTAGGCATTATGGATGCGTCAGCGATTCTAAGACCCTTGATTCCATGCACTTTCAATTCGCTATCAACAACAGACATTGGGTCGTGTCCCATTTTACATGTCCCAACCGGATGATATGTCGTTTCAGCATTGTTTCGTACCCAGTCGAGAAGTTCTTCGTCGCTGGTTCGCTCTATTCCTGGAGCTATTTCATTGCCTACAATGCCAGAAACAGGGAGCGTGGCCATTAGTTCTCGGCCCTTCCGGATCGCAAATAATAGCCCATGACGATCCATTTCATTAGATAAAAAATTAAAGTTGATTGCTGGTGGATCGGCCGGGTTTGTAGACTTTATGTGAATACTACCTAGGCTCTCTGGTCGGAGAACATTAGCGCTCATAGTGATACCTGGTTTTTTCGAAATTGCGCGAGTTCGGTTAACACGCTCCGTCAGAAACGGCATAAAAGAAATTGTCGCATCGGGAGTTTCTAGGCCCTCACGTGTTCGAAAATACATACGTAAAGGGACAGTTGTTAGGGAAATAAACCCAGACTTTAAAAACACATACTTCATAGCTTCGAGCATTAAACGAAACCCGTTTCCTCTTTCGCTAAAGGTCGCGTCTTTTTCTGTGATTGCATATTTTAGACGAGGAGAATAGTGGTCTCGGAGATTTTCACCCACTCCAGGTGATTCATATACTAAATCTATCCCATACTTCTCTAAAATAGACTTCTTCCCTATGCCAGATAGTTCTAATAATTTTGGAGAATTAATTGTACCTGCACATATAATCGTCTCGCGGGAAGACAACGCATTCATTAATTTCCCGTTGATAGAATAAGTAATTCCTACACAACGTTTGTTGTCAATTATCAAGCGTTCAACTGTGGCGTCTGTTTGAATATGAAGGTTTTGTCGATTACGAGCAGGATCTAGATAACAAAATGCAGTACTTTGTCTGCGTCCATGGTTTATTGTTGCTTGAGTCATCGCAATTCCTTCTTGCGATTGCCCATTATAATCTGGGTTATGGTTGATACCGATTTTTTTTGCCGCTGCTATTAACTTTTCGAATAAGGGAGTTATCATCTTTGAGTCAGTGACCTTTATTGGGCCATCACGGCCACGAAACTCATCTGTACCTCCATTATATGCCTCCATTTTTTTAAACAGTGGTAAAACGTCTTGATAGCTCCACCCACGGTTCCCGAGTTGGGCCCAGTGATCATAATCCTGAGCTTGCCCTCGAACAAAAACCATTCCGTTAATTGAGCTTGATCCCCCCAACATTTTCCCACGTGGAATTTCAATTCTCCGTTGTCCACTTCCATTATCTGGTTCAGAACTATAACACCAATTGACTAACGGGTTATCGATGAGCTTGGCAACGCCGGCGGGCATCTTAGACCAAAAATAATTGGAACCTTCAGTCCCTGCTTCAAGACATAATACATTATATTTACCACAACTAGTGAGCCTGTTGGCCAACACCGCACCCGCCGACCCAGCACCAATAATTATAAAATCATAAGTTTTTGACTGCACAATAAACCTTTCTAAGTAACTTTATGTCTGAAACCTAACGTCAATTATAGTTGTGATCCAGATAACAATTTTATATTAATGGTAAGTTTTCTGATGTTTGATCGGATAGATGATAAGGGTGAATTTATGAGTTTTTATGGAGGCATACAGGCCGAAAACCTTTAACTATTAAGTTTTGGCTGTAAAAGGTACGGTTTGTTACGAAAAAGATGTGATATAGGATGGTAAAAAACCGTTTATAAATCAGGATACATGCGCAGTGAAATAAAACAAATTCTATTTGTCTGGATTTGGCGTGTCATGGGATTAAGTATTGTTATCCCCATAGTCGGCGAATTGACAAATAATTTAAAGCAATCAAGCGGGATACTGGATGTATTGATATCTTTGGTTTTGTCCTGTTTGCTTGGCCTGTTTGCAGTCTTTGCCGGTGCTTTCACAGATGAATGGGGGTCGCCTGGTCAAACATCATTAATGTATGGCATTTATTCGTGGTGTTCTTATTTATTTTATTTGGTTCTTCTTTTCGCAATCTTTATAGGAATGCGTGCAGGAGAAGTTGATGAATAAACAGAGGTGCTTTGTGATGTGATCTGGGCAGTTGAAAAAANCGTATANATGTAAAAGGAGAATAGACATGTTGAACAGAANGTATTTTATGACNGCAGGAGTAGCGGCGNTACTATTANCCGGAGCTACTNCNGGTTTTGCGGGCAGCTGTTATGAACATAGCGACAAGTCGGCTGCTAACCTTATGGGCGAAGCAAAAAAGTTGTTTCAATCAGCGGATATAAATAATGACAACGCGCTCACTAAAGCTGAGCACGGAAACGCGGGTTTGGATAAGTTTGGCGTTGCATTTAGAACGTTTGACGTCGATAGCGATAACATAATTAGTTGGGATGAGTATAAAACAGTATTTAGTAAGCATCACAAAAATAGTGGNTCTGATGCTTAGCTAATGCCCGAAATGNTGCTGGTTTCCGAGTAAAATGAGTGTCGTCCCAGAAGATATAATTGGTTTTTGGTTAGGGGCCAGNGCNACGTCTCCTGATAATGCTCTGGCCAGAAAGTCTTTCTGGTANGATGGTGGTNAACAGGTTGATCAGGAAATACGGGTTCGGTTTGTCGCAATATTAGAGCGCGCTCTCAGTTTTGAGCTGGATGATTGGGTAGGTAGCCCTGTGGGCGCATTAGCTCTTATATTACTCCTAGATCAATTCACTAGAAACTTATACAGAAATACACCAAAAGCCTATTCCGGCGATGAAGCGGCGGCATCCTATTTGCGATTGGCGATTGAGACTGGTGTGAGTTTGAAATTGGATGTGGTGTCGACAATATGGTTGCATCATCCACTTCACCACTCAGANTCTCTTAAAGATCAAGAAACGGGCTTAGATGTTTTGAAAACACTTCGTGCGGAATGCGATGAAAAATGGCTGNGGTATGTTGATCGGAGNATAAAGGGCTGGGAGGGACATTGGAAAATNATTAAAGAATTTGGNCGGTTCCCGCATCGGAATGAAGTGTTAACTCGTAAAAGNAGCACCGAAGAAGCTTTGTTTTTATCCTCCCACGGCGTATTTTTTGGTCAAGGCCCAAAGCGGTTATAGGATTGTTTTTAGAACTATAACCTGAGGCGATGCTTTTAAAACATCTTAATNTCTAATTGGGGTTAATAGTTTGATTTACCCTTAATTACTATTTGCGTTCTTTGGGTTTGGTTGGGCCATTGGCATCTACCCATTCAGCATACCCGCCAGCCATGTGGGCTACCGGCGTTAGTCCCATATGATGGACAGCTAAAGCGGCAAGCGCTGATCGCATGCCACCGGCGCAGTAAAATATAAACTTGTCGCCAGAACCAAAAACTTTCCTGTAATATGGGCTGTTAGGATCTACCCAAAATTCTANCATTCCGCGTGGAGCATGTATCGCACCGGGGATCGTTCCATCACGCCACAATTCACGTATATCGCGAATATCAACTAGTTGGACGCCNTTTGTTTGCGCTACCTCCATCACTTCNCTGACCGATAGAGTTTCGATCTCTTTTTCTGCTTCTTCACAAAGTTCTTTTATNCCCTTGGTGATCATGTTTTATCCAACACTAGAGTTTTTATCTAATTGTGAATGATCCAAANAAATAAATAGACTACAAGCAATAAAATGTAAAAAATATTATCCTTCATTAAGTGACCAAAGTGATCTGCATAAAACATAAAAACGTAAATTATATATGATTACTTTAAAAAATATAGCTGTTCACCTTGTACAAATTGTTATCGTGTACAGCGACCAGTACTTGGCTGCCTCGGGACTATCTGAAACGAGACAGACCGAGAATGTGGAACAGTTAAAACGTTAGAGAGTTTTATTGAGCACTTTCGTCGTTATAGCGTTAAAAAAAAATTACCGTTGACACTTTGGGTGTGAAATATGTTGGATAGGGGAGCGATCAGATGGTTCTGGTAGAGGAATGTGTTTGGGATTACCCGCGCCCAGCAATTTGTGAGGCGATTACAGACTCTTTGAAGGTTACGATTAATGGTTCTGTTGTTGCGGAAAGCAACTCTTGTTTTCGAACATTAGAAACATCACACCCGCCAACATATTATTTTCCGAGGAACGCAGTCCGGATGGGGCAATTGGTTCCAAGTGGTAAAGCTTCTTTTTGCGAGTGGAAAGGGGCAGCCAGCTATTATAACTTTATTTCGGATAGGATAAAAACCCTAAACGTCTGCTGGTGTTATAACCAACCAGCCTCAAGCTTTTTTGATATCACTGGTTATTTAAGCTTCTATGCGTCCAAAACCGACGAATGTCTCGTAAACGGAGAGCGTGTTCAGCAGCAGGATGGAGACTTTTATGGCGGTTGGATCACAAGCAATTTGATTGGGCCGTTTAAAGGAGGCGCTGGGACACTCGGTNGGTAGGTGGGGTTCANCAGGTCTATTATATTTGTGTTTTATACTTTGTAGACTATTCATATCATTAATAACGCCTATTGAATGTCGATAATTTATCTGTTTTGTATTTCTATCTAGATTGTGAAAACGTCATGAGGAAAATAATATGCAAAACTCAGAAGTCGTCATTCATAGGCACCATGACGCCATCAATGAGCAAAACGCCGAAAATTACATAGATACGATAAAATTCCCGTTTACGTATCAAAATTATANTGGGATCTCTATCACAATTAATAATNCAGACGAGTATGTAGCAGGATTTGATATGCCATGGGATATAATTANAAAAACAGAACCGAATTGGTCGCACTCTGTTATAGAAAACCTTGNTGAGGTAGCTCGATCTAAATCGTCTGTTGTTTACAAGGTGCTTGCTAATAGGGTCAATAAATTCGGAGGAATCGATTTACAAATCCAAGCAATTTGGATAGCAGTCTTTAATAATGATACCTGGGGCGTTCAATTTAGACATAATCTTGGTACGCCTACTCAAGTGAACTCGTGATCATGTAATAATAGATTGTGCCAATTAATTAGAAAGCCATTGCAATGACTTAGTGGTTTGGGTACTCCTTATTTAGGATTGTTTTTATAGCGTCGGGAGACAGGTTTTCTNCTTGTAGCCCTCTTTGTCGCCAGTCCCTGATGCAAGAGATGCAAAGGAACATCCAGTCAAATCCATCATTATTTTCTCCAAGAATAACCCAGCGGCCATCCGTTTCTTTACAGTTGTTTTTGCATTCATAACAAGTACACATAGGAATACCTTCACACTCAAATCAAAATAAATAATTGGAGACAGAGNTTATATATGTCTCAAAAATTGGGCGTATTGCTGAACTGCACGTACTTGTCTCGACGCCGTCATTGTACGGCCGCGGGATCTGCAGATACCACCGTCTTTGTTTTTTTCTGCATTGGCTGGATCCATCATTACTAACGCCGTCAGAGGCTTCAGATTCAAGGTCAAAAGAGCTAGAGGCCATGCTCATTGTACCAGAAGCACCCTGTCCCTCATGAGCCTCCTGTTATTTGGTATGGCTTTGTTTGTTGATCGTGAAAAAACAATCTGGCATCGACGTTATAGTTGGCTATAGTTTAATATTAAGACATTTCCGCGTCACCCAAAATATCATTTTTTAATGATTTATTAATCTTTAGTTCCATAGCATTTGAAATTCTGTTTAGCTAAAAAATTATTAGGNTATTTGTCGGTGAGCTGCGTACGCAAAATTGCGAAGAAAATATTTAATTGTATCTGAAAGGGATGAGAATAATGACAATAGTTTCTAAAAGTTTTGATCCAGATATAGTTAACTGGAGGAAGGTCGTTGATCTAGAAAATAAGACCCTAAAGGTAGACTTCGAGTATAGTCTATTAGGCTATGACTTGGTTGCGGGACGTTTAGATCTACTTTTGAGGTATGGAAAATTAGGCCATTGCAGAAGACATAGACATGTTGCATCAACGTTAACTATAATTTTGGAAGGAGAGCAACATCTNACTGAATGGCAATTGGATGGTTCTAAAAAAACTGTAATTAGAAAAAAAGGAGATTATGCATTAGCGAGCCCCGACGCATTACCGCACGACGAACGTGGTGGCGAAGCGGGGGGAACAGTTTTATTATCCATGACGGCATCAGATGGAATCTTATTTGAATATTTTGATGAAAATATGGAAAATGGCTGGAATCTATCAATTGATCAGTTCGTCAATAGTTGGAATAAANGGGCGATCTACNGTTCCAAGGAAACATAGAACCAAGAATAAAAAAGAACAAAGACTGATTATTTTTTTTAACTGTTTTGGTTTCATTTATCGCGCTTTTTGAATTACGGTTTATTAAAAAATTGAATTTTTGCAAAAGAAAATTTCTAAAAAAGCTTGTATTGGGTTCAATGGCGTCAATTCTCTGCCCATTAACAGTTCTTGGTTCTCAAGTTAAATACCTTTCTAATACATTAAAAACTGCTCGGATAATTTTTACTCTAAGAACGATAAATTCGGAAGCATGTTTAAGCCTTGCTAGAAAGTTAGAAGAGCAACCAACTTGGGTTCATTCTTATGACTTAATCTTGCGCGATGCTGGGATTAGTGATGATAGCTCCTTTCTTCTGGCGTTAGCCATTAAGGAAACTCATANGGTTCAAAATATCCATTTAAATATNTTTNGCATCAGTTATAACAGGGAGCTAACTATAGTTGGTTTGGTAGCACTACTAGAAAGTTTGCCAGATAATGTGACAGAGTTTGGTGCCGTTAACTGTGATTTGAATGGTGCAGCTGGAGANCATTTAGTTAGTTTTATTTCACNATCTAATAAATTAAAAGTAATATGCGNAGAAGGTAATTTTTTCTCATCCGCCATGGCGTCAAAGATATCTATGTCAGCTAGACACTTACCCGGCTGTTTAATAGTTGTATAAATTTGCGGGCTAGTCTTATTATTTCAAATAATTAATGAAATTTATTTGTGAAGAGTAACTAAATGAAGAAAATACAGAAAAATGTNTTAGGTTCGGAACTATCAGATTGTAGTATGGANCCGNTTACTGGTTTTTTCAGAAANGGATGCTGTAATACAGATGAAAGGGACGTGGGAACCCATACGGTTTGTGCCATAGTCACTGATGCTTTCCTTGAATTTTCTAAGCGCCAAGGAAATGATTTGACAACACCAAGGCCTGAATTCAATTTTAAAGGATTGAAAGATGGAGATAGCTGGTGTCTTTGCGCGCTGCGTTGGCGCGAGGCAAACGATGCAGGATGCGCTCCGCGAGTAAAACTTACAGCAACAAATATTAAAACGTTAGATTACATCGAATTAGAAATACTTAAACAACATCAAATTGACTTAAATTAGAAAAATAAAAAAAAGTCGAAAGTAATTGTTTGCCAAGAAAGTTTTCTTTGTTTCAGGCTATTTTTATCTTTCAAAGGAGTAAACTGAATGCAACTTGCTACAACTCCATTTATGACGACGAACTGGGACAGTATGCCAGCCACAGTACACANTGGGGTCACAGGTGAAGCTCTATGGCGAACTCTAAATATAGGTGATGTTCGTGTTCGTATGGTTGAATACACCGCTGGATATGTTGCAGACCACTGGTGCGACAAGGGACATATCTTATTTGTTTTGAGCGGTGAGCTTGAAACTAAGCTGAAGGATGGAAGGATCTTCAACTTAGTTGCTGGTATGAGTTACCAGGTTTCAGATTTTGGTGATTCGGCGCACCTTTCATCTTCTAAAGAGGGGGCCAAATTATTCATAGTTGATTAATTTGAATTAAAAATCTGTACTTTTTTAANCTAGGTCACATAGGAGTTAATCCTAGNTTTTAAATAAATNCTATTTCTATTTCATCACTAGCGATGTTTGTGAAGTTTACGAAGCATTAAAGTCAGGCTTTCAATGCTCTGTAAGTCAATACGTAACTAATAAGGTTTTGATTACTATTTAATAAACTAGGGGGCTAGTGTTAAAATTAAACTGGAGGAGAAATTTGATGGAAGTTTTATCTCATAAGCGCGCAGAGATTGCTGACCGAGAATTAGTTATGGAGGGTAAAGATATGCGTGTTCAGGTTCTAACTTTAGGAAAGAATGATAGCATTCCATGGCACTACCATAGTGAGATAACCGATTCATTCGTCTGTTTAGAGGGCATTCTTGTAGTNGACACAAAAGCCCCCACCATTTCNTATGTACTAAAGGCCGGGGACCGTTGCGAAGTGCCACCATTGGTAGCGCATTATGTGCACGGAGAAAATATGCAACCTGCGAAATTTATGATCCTGCAAGGAGTAGGTGTCTATGATAATATTCCTGTTGGAAAACAGTAGAAGATCAAAAGTNTAGATAGTTACAGGTAAGAGATCTAAGATATGAAACNTAAATAACACTATTTATAAAAAGAATGAATCTGTTCTCAATTAGTATTTCTCNGGTGCATCGGTAAACAGNGGTGTGTCTTTACTTTTCGCTAAGAACTTCAAACATTATCTCGTTCCGTCTCATAAAAGGTAATGTCCAAGGTGGATTATAGAAAGCGTATTTAGGTTCTCCAACTATNTTAATTTTTCTCTTCGCAATATANCCTAAAAGTTCGGTCTGNTATTTCGTAATAAGTTCATCCGAGTTTGTTCCTGAAAACCTTATAACAACGAATTCTTTGGGAGCGATTAATGTTAGTTTAATTTCTTCTCTGTTGGGTTTTGGAATCGTGGAAAGCGTGTACTCCGATGGCATGACAAAACTAATAGTCCATGAGGCGCCACTCTGTTGTTGTTGCACTGGTGCTGTCATAGCAATTTTTTTACTTGTTTGCTGTTCAACCGGTGCTGTCATCTTTATGTTTTGGTCGATGGAATTATTTCCAAAGATATAATCAGCGATTAGACGAAACCCATTCCCAATGGCTTCTTTTCTTTCTCCTGTAACCTCTACAGCTGCAATTATCATCGGTTCATAATTCCTATGCTCAATATTACCACTCGAGTAACTAACATTGTACTTTGGGGTTTCGACATTACTCATAATCGGACCAGCCATCACGCAGCCAATTAAAGTGAGCGAACATAACGCTAAAATTATCAACCATTTTTTTTTCAACATAATTNCTGTTATCCGCATAAAAACAAACGATAGTAAAATTTAAATAGTGGATTGGGATCGTATATTAATACTAGNAACCGAACGCCTGACTTGATTTGGTCGCTCTTTTTAATAATATGTTTTACAGATCAAATGACCCTTGTTTTTTGGACTTCATTTTATAAATCTTTTTAGAGGAAATTAAACCAGATTTTCTACTCCCATGCCTCTCTACAATGCCTCTGGCGACTTGTTTATGTCTACCTACTTTTCTAAGGGCGTAGATCTTATCAGCTGCTGTCTTTCGGGCAAATTTTTCTTCGACAATTGGTGCTGGATAGTCCCCAAGTTTCGCTGGGCAAGTCCATGGTGTGTGCATGGTCTCGGCTGGGTGCGATCTTAATTCCGGGACCCATTCACGAATAAAAGCCCCTTTGGGGTCTTGGTCTCTACCTTGCTTTATAGGGTTGTAAATCCGAATGCTATTTATGCCTGTAGTGCCTGACTGCATCTGAGTTTGACTGTAATGTATCCCAGGTTCGTAATCTGTAAAAAGCTGTGCAAGATGAAGGGCAGGCTTTCTCCAATGTAACCACAAATGATAACTTGCGAAACTCATTAACATGGCGCGCATACGGAAATTTATCCAACCCGTTGTTATTAACGCCCGCATGCATGCGTCTATCATTGGGAAGCCAGTGCGGCCTAATTTCCAAGCATTAAAAAAGTCATCATTAAAATCGTTTTCTCTTAATCCGTTATANAGCGGGTGCATATTTTCAAACTCAATGCGCGGCTCATCCTCTAGCTTTTGAATAAAATGACAATGCCATCTTAGTCTACCTCCAAATGAACGTAAAGCGCTTGGCCATTTTCCGCGTTCATCTATCTTCATAGATTTGACTTCATTTGCTCTTGACTCAGTGGAATAGAGGAGCTCTCGAATGGAGATTGTGCCAAAAGCGAGATGCGGAGACAAACGCGAGCAACTATCGAATGCGGTTACTGGAGATGACATACCTTTAGTGTAATCTTCTCCGCGTTCGTAGAGGAATGTATTTAGTAACTTAAGAGCCTCTGTTCGGCCACCATTTTGACGTCTGCTGCAATAGTCCTCTGGTATGCCTAATGCTGTTGCGGTTGGCACACTATCAGAATCCTCTACAACGCTGGGTAACATAAAGTTTAGTTCATCTATTGGTTGACGCATCTTTTTATACCATTGTGCCGACCAACCATTTCTACTTTTCAGATTTCTAACTACCCCATTATGAGTTGGCTCTTGCCAATTGATGCTGTTNCAGTTAGCCCATTTTTTAATAGTTTTGTCTCGCGTGTAAGTCCAACCGTTCCAGGTTTCTTGGTGAGACCAAATCTCTTTTATTCTTGATTTTGCATTTATACNTGAAAAAACCTCAAGGGCATCACCAACTTTTATGGTAAGTGTTTGTCCAAGAGCCCTAAGATNAAGTCTCAAATCGTTCAAGCAATCCANNAAAAACCCGTAGTGACGATGGNCGAGGTCGGGTTGTTTCCATAATTTTGGTTCTATAATANACAGTGGCAGTATGGGACCTCTTCTCGACGCNAACAGCAGAGCGGTGTGGTCGTCTACTCTAAGATCCCTTTTAAACCAAACAATAATCATCTGTTTAAATTGTTTTAATACGATGTTTCGAATTTCGTCCTGTTACTCTTTTTCGCCATAAACGAAAACTAGAGGGTTTAAGGTTTTTACGCATTAACCGTATGATGTTAGGCTCAGCTAAACCTGTGATTTTGTGAATATCATCAAAAGACGTTTTGTCACACCATGCCATNTCGATAACCTCACTAACGCCGTATTGCTCATTAATTTGGATCATGGAATTCACGTTTTCTCTAACAGCCTGCNNTAAAATAAAAGCGATGCTNNCCATGCTAANATTCTTTTTGAGTTTAGTTAGTTTCTAAAAAAATACGATTTCTNCTTTNATACTNTTAANNTACGTATTTTTTTTCCTTTACAGATCACATTTTCAGAGTTTTTTGATTTTTGTAAGGTGATCTGTCGCTAATTTTCCTTTCGTACAACTGATAGAGTGTTTCCGCTAAGGAGGCCTTTATATTTATTATATGGCTGGAGGTTTAAATGCCGACAAATAAAAAGTTCAGTTTGCGGGTAGCAATTTTCTCTCTCTTATTTTTTGGAGGTCTTGGTTCAGGCGTATTAGCCGCTAAAGACGTCTCAGGGTTTTCCGGTATCGGATCCGTTCCTTGCTCAAATATCTTAATGTTTCAAAACAATCCGGTAACTCAAAAAGATGTTACTGGTTGGGTCCAGACATTGATCGCAGAAATAAATAAGTCCGCGGTGAAAAAAAGTGGGGGAAGCGGTATTCCTCAAGTGGCGCTGACGCCTGATATTTTGTGGTTTGGTACTCTCCTATATTGCGGCTTAGATCCAGCGCAGCCTTTAGTAAAGGCCTCTCTAAAATTGATAGACGCTGAGTGGGATAAATTAAAACGAAACGCTAGACGGGATTCTTAAACCTAGGTTTGGGGTTTGCGTTTTGAATAGATAGCATTTGTGACAGGCGGTAGCGGAAAACACTGATCATGTAACATCGAGGTTTAAATGCTACCTGCGCCTCCATCAGATATAGATACAGGTACACATATGTTTTTTTACTGATCATTGCGCTAAGCTTTTGAGATAATACCCCGCACACAGATTTATTTTTCTTACACGGTATCAAGATCAACATTCGTTCGGTGAATAAATATCAAATGGTCTCTGCTGTAGAGCCGTGAATGTTGGTTGTTTTTAATCAATCAAGATAAAGGGAAGGGGCGTCCTTACTCCAGCTGGTACATTTTACAATAATGGCACGTCGTATACTCTCTTCCTGCTTCATCATTGTTTTTTCATAGCTTCCAGTGGTGCTGTTCCAACGCCAATTTCCAACTTCTTTCTTAAACGGCATCGGGGTACCTTTACCAAGATTGCAAAACCGTACTTGACCAGACTTTAACTGCCAAATTCCATTTGATATTTCATTTTTTACCTCGATAATAGTCTCATATCTATTGATAGCCGCCTCTACCGCCAGAACCGGTTTATGAAAAAGGGCACCTGCAATAGTGCTGAAGAAAATAATAATAATTGGGAACCAATTTGGTTTTCTCATCTAATCTTCCTATGTCGTAGAAATTGTCAAATATTACTGTGGTCGCAACAAAGAGTTTATTTTTTACTAAAGACCGCGAACCATTTTTTACTTTCAAGTTTAAAAAAATGAAATCTGTGATTTTGCTTAAAACCTGAGTTAGTATCGATAAGTATAATAATAGTCAGTACAGGTCATTATATAAACCATTATCGATTTTGAAACGCAAATGATGAAGATTAAATCTCACAGTCGGTTTTCAATCTTTGAGGCGCCTTCCGGGGATCGCCCTTTTAATGCGATGAGCCTTTTGATTCTTGGAGTGGTTGTGTTAGCGCTACAAGATTCACTTATAAAATATATTGCGCCGCAAACTTCATTTTGGCAGATGCAAACGATACGGGCATTTGGTAACCTTAGTCTTATCGTTTGTCTCGCAAAATTTGCTGGTGGATTAACATTAGTAATCCCCGAGAATTGGCGCCCCGTATATCTTCGAGCAATAATGCAAGTGATGTGTATGTTTTTCTTCTTTTCAGGTGCACCATTTCTCTCCTTGGCACAGATGGCAGCTGGGTTGTACACATATCCGTTATTTGTATCACTTCTTGCAGGGCCTTTGCTGGGGGAAAAGATAGGTGTGTGGAGAATAAGTGCGTTAGTAATCGGTGCTGCAGGGGCGTTGTTAATACTAAATCCGTTTGCGGCTGAGTTTTCATTCATACAAGTCTTACCGGTTGTGGCAGGTTTCTTTTATGCCTGTAATCTCATTATTCTCCGGAGAGCATGCCGTACCGAGAATCCGTTAGCATTAACATTTGCTGTTGCAGTCATTTTTATAGTTTGTGGTTTATTAGGGATAAGCATCCTGAGCTTTTTCAAACCTGCAGACGAGATCATTATAGCGATGCCATTTGTTGCTATTGGTTGGCCTGAGTTGACGGTCATGGCGGTAGCGATACCGTTACTCTGTTCGATACTAAACCTGACCGGTAATATTTGCCTTGCGCGAGCTTACCAAACTGCAGACAGTAGCTGGCTAGCCCCACTCGATTTTTCATATTTACTTTTTGCAGCCATCTGGGGACGTTTGTTGTTTGATAATTGGCCAACCTCACAAGCACTAATGGGCATGGCACTTATTGCCATCGGCGGCATGGTTACGGCATGGCGGGAAGGCCGAAAGTAAACTCAGCGTGGTTGGATGGCATTTGAACGACTATGTTTGAAGCTTAATTTCTTTTTGTTGGGTTTAAAAAAAATACTTATTTGAACACGGCGGAATATAGGTTTTTATTAAAATATTGCTGCACGGCCCTTTTTAAAAATCATTGAAGTTCACTGAATATCATTTGTGAAAGGATTAGATTGCAGCCACTCAATAGTCTGACGTAGCAGGGTTGGGAAATCCCGAATATGAACACCTAAGCTGTCTCGGCGAGAAAAGTCGAAACTGGTGGACAAGATGGGTTTTCCCTGCAATGGCTTTGGCATGCGCATATTAGGCAGTATCTTTTGGCATTCTGAATAAATATCGCGCCAATGGAAGCTGTCTAACACACCAAAATATCTCCCCCTTGCGGTTGGGTTTTCATATGCAGCTAGGAAAAGATTAGCCAAATCGTCTAAATGGATCATAGAAGCGGAATCATTGGGTGTAATGTCATGACGCGGCGCATCTCCCTCAATAATGCGTTTTAGCCATGCAAATGGATTATGGTTAAGATGCTCCGGTAATATAGCCTCTCCATATAACCCGGTTGGTAATATTATGGATAATCGAATTTTATTTTGATTTGCAAATTCTAAGGCAGCTTTTTCCAACACCGTTTTTGTTGCAGAGGTAAACTTTTGAGCTTTAAATTGCTCGTTTTCGTCCGACCAATGGTCGACTTCATTTTTATTGCTCACCGATGGTATAGGATTAGTACTAGATGTTGATGAGCAAATAATGACCTTTTTAATCCCTTCATCATGTGCTGAACGCAGGATTCCTAAGCAGCCATCGACAGTTGGTTTTACTATCTCCCGGCACCCTTGCTCATAATCCATCTCCCGAGCTAAAACACCCGTTGGTCCTCTGTAGGTGGGTATCAAACAAGTTATAAAAACGGCATCTGCCCCAGACAGTGCGTCGTTAAAAGTCCCTGTCACCTGCATGTCCGCGCTGAATAGTTTGAGATTCTCCGAACGTTTTAGTCGATGAAGATATTTCGTCCGTTCTTGTGTTGTAACATTTCGCATAGTTCCATTCACTTGATATCCGCGTGATAAGGCTTCTCTAACGATATTAGAGCCTACTAAACCGCTAGCACCAGCCACACATATTGTTTTACTCATCTCACCCGTCCAATTCTTTGATAAAGAGAATATTTAGTTTCCTGTTCTAACTCTTGAGGCGTTCATCCGCTCTAATAAGCTATTATTTTCAGTTTTATAAATCCTAACCTTTGAAAAATGATATTTCGTTTTATTTCTAATTTTATTGATTGTTGAGTTGTCCATTCTGGTCTTTCGAGCTCTCTAACGCGATTGACTGTATGTTCCATGAATTAAATAAAACACGCCGCGTTTTAAAATCAAATTATTGTCTCGGATTGCTTATTTTAGTTTATACAACATCTTTACCGTTCTATTTTTGATCAATTATCCATGTCAAGATTATTATTCGACTAAGTCTTCACTTGCCTTATAAATTAAACCATCTACTTGGTGAATAGTGTGACAATAAGTTTGGACGTGAAAATATTTGAAAGTGTAACCGCGGTGAGATTAAAAACAAATATATCAAAGACTTTAAGAAAACGTAGCCATCTATGAAATAAATAGGTTCTGAAAATGTATGTGAAGCAATGCTTGCCCAATAAAAAAATAATTTGTGATAAATCCATGTCCCATTATACCCCGCTTGATATAGTGATGAAAAAGAAGACGACTCCATCTACAAGACAAAAGCTGAGGGATGAAAAAGATCCACACAAATTTGCACGTTTAGAACTGAAAAGATTAAAAGATAACGCAAAACAAGAGCGCTAGATAAGGTTTTAAAAGCAAAATACAATATGAAATACTATTGTAGTTATTCTTATTTTATTCAACTTTAGCTTTTTCCCGAGTTAATGATCTAGTCGGTGTATTCAGACGTAACTAACAAGTCTGATTTAATCCCTGTTTCAGATACATCCATAGAGGCTTTGATTGCAGTTTGCTTGTGCAGGGGTTTGTAAAGGTAAACATTAGTCTCTTTGGACTATCAAATGACTAGGGGAAGGAGAACAAGACGTGGTTTGCAGTAGTAAGGTGACTATCAAAGATCTCAGTCTAGAGGCTGATATTGGCTCCTGTAATTCCAAAGATAATATGCAGTTAGTTCACCTTTTAGACTTGTCGCTTGTTATAGACCCGTCGTTAGTCCTGATAAAGAATGACGGTATGGAATTGGTTTTTGATTACGATCCATTGATAGCAAAAATCCTCCAGTTGTCGGGTGAGTGTCATTATGATACACAGGAACGTCTATTGACCCGCATAATACATGCTTGCGCTGGTCATGCTGAGATACAAAGGGTAACTGTAAATCTAAGAAAAACCCCGGTGGTCAATGACGGTTTCTTAGGCTTAGAAGTTACGGTTGATAATAAATATCTGGACGAACTGCGGTTGGCGTCCTAGGGAGCTAACCAGGTCCCTTTCCAGTCGGAAGAAGCTGAAAACTGCGCTCTGATATGATGTAGTCCAAGATGTAGTAATTCGATTTTTATTACCTGGCATTTTAAGACAGCGAAACGCTCGCTGTTACTAGGTTGTTGGTACGCTAAGGGGGTTTCTATCGGCGTTCCTGGCGCAGGGACAGTGCCATATGAGATGCGTGATCTCTCAGGGACTCTGTCCCAGAGGTCTTTGACATCAGATCCAGTTTGGATTTTTGCTATTATATTTAGTCGAATTTGTAGTCGGCTCTTTGGCAGCCAGATATGGAGCGCTCCGTTGGAGTTTATCGATAGGTCGCGGACCTTTTTACTGGTTTTGTCAGTATGTATCTGAATCGTTGAATTTTTTTGATTTGCTTTTCTTAGAACGACTGTTCTTATTTCAGGGGCATTGGTTTCTGATACTGTCGCTAACGTGGGATGTCTTGCGGGAGACTTAGCGTCGGCAACACCGCGAATAATACCGCTCCAGCCATGGTCAAGGAAGTTCTGTAAATTTGTAAATTCAGTTATATTTTTGCACACGGGCATTTCCATATCGTTCGAACAAGCAATTTAATGGTTAATAATTGCCCTCGCACAAGTTCGGGACTTTTTCATGCTTGGTCTTTCTGAGCCCAGCTCATAAGAACCAATACAGCGGGGATCCATGCTAGTCCCGCTATGATATAGTATACTGTATGAAAAAGTAGCATATCAGGTAAGAAGTCCGATATATTTATAATCAGCACAGTATATAGAGCCAGGACTAAAAGTATACCAAAGCCAGCGGTTAATGTTCTCCATCTCATCACTAGCAAATGGGCACGCTGGTTAAAAAATCAACATTAAAATTCACTTATTTTTTCCTTTATTCGCTTCAGTGTCATCGCTAGTTGCAGCCACTATTAATTTTTGGGGCCTTCTCAACTAGTCATCGGACACTTTTAAATTTTTTAGCATGATAGAAGCAGTAATTAATTACTAAGCCTTGCATTCTGTGGGAACATAAATTTTAGCGCTTGTGCATCCATTTCGGTTTTGAAGGCGTGCCCATGACGATCTTTAATAGTTAAAGCTCTTTCAGCGGCGGGCCTTGCATTGATTTCATCAACTAAACGCTTCAGGTTTGAGCGTTTCTCTAGTTCGCCTTCACCAAGAACTAAGGGTAACATTCGGGCCCAACCCCAAACGCACATATCAACGATGCTATATTGCTCGCCGAGCATATACTGAGCCTTAGACAATTGATCATCAAGGATATTGTAATGACGCTCTGCTTCAAAAACATACCGGTTTATCGCATAAGGTATTTTTTCGGATGCATGATGTTGAAAATGGACTGCTTGACCGGAGTAGGGGCCAATCCCGGTCGCTACGAACATTAACCAAGAATATAATTGACCACGGCCAGTAGACGTATCATTACCCATAAATTTTCCTGATTTTTCACCTAAATATAACAGGATTGCATTGCTATCAAATACGGTGATATCTCCGTCAACTAGAGATGGTGATTTAGCATTTGGGTTGATTGCTAAATAATCTGGGTTGAATTGAGCACCTTGTCTAGAATCAATTGGGATAGGCTCATATTCTATACCAGCTTCCTCCAAAAACAAGGCAACTTTCATCGGGTTTGGCGCGGTGTTATAGTAAAATTTCATAAGGGGCTTACTCCAGATTAATTTTTTATTTAATGTATTGGTGCTTTAAGTTAGGTTCTCAGTTTACCTTATTTCAATAAATGTTAACAGGTGTGAAGTTCAGCTTTATTTGAAATACACCCTCGCCAATGTTAATGTTGTACAGCAAAGTGTGAATAAACATTAGAAACGGATCCGAACCTTGGGTTGTAAAATAATTACTTTAAATCTACCCCGCGATCTTACTGAAGAAGAACTAAAAGTATTATTTGAACCGCACGGGGAAATTTTATCTTGTGATTTAGTACTCGATAAAGAAACGGGCGTATCGAAGGGGTTTGGTTTTGTCGAAATGGGACTTGAGTCCGAAGCGAAGATTGCCATAAAAACTTTGCATGAGACCCGGTTAAAAAAGAAAAAAATCAGGGTAAAATTAGCGAGAGAAGATTGAAAAATAATTTCAATGGTCAAGGCATGTAAAACTTTGGTTTAATGATGCTGTTCTGGTTGATCAAACCGAAACGAATTAGTCATTGAGATTATAATATTAAAAAAGAAGACGCTTGCCCTATCATCTAATGCATTCCATTACTGAAATAGTGTGAGCACTATATTAACTATCGTTCAATTTTTCAGATCTATGGGTTTAGGGCATCAGAAGAGCGTTGATACTGTTTTCAAGGGGCTGTTAAATTACCTTGTTGTCTGGTTATTGATTATAGCCCAACGGCAGGTCAAGAGACGTCGTTAACAAGCTTGTTAGAAGTAGAGCTAATGAAGCAAGAACCATTTCAAGGTTTACAAAAAACCTCAACCTTCGTGCTCCACGATATAAGTTTTGGCTGAGTAAGGGAACCATTAGAAATTTATTTAGAGCAGCAATAGAGAGTAATAATGTTACCACAATTATCTTAATCAGAAGGGTGTTGCCATAAGTTGTATCGATCAATGGGGTTACTCCCCCCATTATTTTGTATGCAAATATACACCCTGCAAATACTAATGCACTAACATACCCAATAGCAAAAATACCAAAGCCATGGGCAATAAGTGGTAAATTGCCAATATCGGGTATTCGGCATAACTTACTTAACGGTAAAAGAGAACCTAACCAGTACGCAATTCCTATTAAATGGACGAGCAGTAAAAATTGAGTAAGCAATCCTTCTCTGTAAGAATGTCCTACAATTACAAATGATAGAAGGATAATACAACTACCAGTTATTGATACCCCCGTTCGCCATTTTGAACGCCAGTTTCCAGCAATAAAAATTATTGTGAAGCCTAGTAGGGAGGTAATTGCGACAATTCCCGCTTTTGAGAAAAAAGCAATTTGCAACATGGGGTATTCAAAAATACTTGCCAGATCTCCACCTATATTACCTGCAACTGAAAGAAATAAAATCAGTGAAATTAATATGCCACCTAATGCACTTTTATGGATCAAGTTCTTACAGTGATAAAGCAATTCAGGATGGGCATGTTTTCTAAAGTGCAGAATAAATAGGGTCGTACCTGCCGTTCCAAAAGCTGTAAAATAAAAAACTACGCGTAATATAGGATTTATTAAATCCCAAATTTCCATTCTACTTGCCCAGAACGTTGATAGAGAACTTACCTTTGATGATATGGCCATCTTGACTGATAGCACGCCATTTTACATCATATGCTCCAATACCTAAAGATGGCAGCTCGATTGAGTGATATGTAGATTCTTCATTTATGAAATTATTTTTTAGATAAATTTTCTGGGTTTCAACGGCATTAAAAAGATTTTTAAACATTGATCTATGTTCATTTGAAATTACCTTCCGGATTGTTACTTTTATGAGTCTGACAGGCGATCTGAAGATAATTTCTATTTTTTTAAATGGCTCATAAAGTGAACTTCCATCCTTTGGTTTAATAGAAGCTATCGGCGAATGTGCGAATGCATAAAATGGAATTAAAATAAAAAGAAATAAAACAAAATATCGTATCATATCTGCTACTTCTGACCCACATTGGCTCGTATGCTCAATTGGGTATGTCGACGTTGGATAGTAATTGGCCAAGTGCTTTTTATATAAGAAAGTACTGCAATTATATCGTTATCGTGAAGTACACTCGCAAATACTGGCATATTATTAGGGTATTTTTGCCCTATCATCTTCTCGATCCCATATTTGGTCATTTTAAAGAGATAGTCTGCTGAGTGATGCCATGTGTGCCCACTTCGATCATGAGGTGGCGCAGGCAAATAGCCGTCTTCATCGCGTTGGCGCCAATTTGGCGCTCCCTGAAGATTGAGGCCATGACAGGATGCGCAATTCTGTCCATATACTCTCTTGCCCACAGAAATTATATTATCCTTACTGGGGAAGAGGGATACACCTGGCTGGTTAGGTTCAGTTAGAGAAGAATTTGTATAAAACCATCCACCTAGTATTAGCAATAATATGCTTGAAAAGAAAAATATTTGTACTTTGAGTTTGTTTAAATTTCCCATTCGATCAATGGCACCCTTTTCCTAAGGCTTTGATACGCCAATAATTATAGGGAAGCGGTGTAACAAAACCGGCAAACAGCATCAATGGAATTACCCACCAAGTTAAAACTGCACCACCAGTTAAGAGGGCGTCTGTTACATTCATTGCAGTTTCCATTGAGATCATGGAAATCATTGACATTCCTATGGCAGTTTTGAATGCCATTTTCATCCCCAGCTGAGTTCTAAGTATCAAAGTTTCTAATATTATTGATGTAATCAGCCCATTGATGATGGCTAAAATCATTATTGCGAGTACCGGCCAATCAAATTCTGTAAATTGAAAAAAAGCTATTGTTCCAAAATCTCCTATGGCACAGCCTAAAAGGCACCAAGATGTATTTTTAGATGCTAATTTCCACGTTCCTGTGCAAGCCCAATCGAATTGGATCGCGCTGTTAATGAAACTCATCTTGATACCTCCTTGGAGATAATATAATGTCTCCTGTTACAGGAGAGTAAAGAGGGATGAAGAAATAAAATGAATATAGGGAAAGCAGCAGAATTAGCAGAATTGACGGTTAAAACTGTGCGTCATTATGCTGATATTCAGGTTGTCATTCCTGAAAAAAATGATAAGACGGGTTATCGTAAATTCTCAAGTGCCGATGTGGCTAAACTTCAGTTTATTGGTAAAGCTCGCAAATTTGGCTTTAGTGTTCAAGAATGTAGAGAGCTACTTGCGCTTTATGAGGATACAAAAAGGTCAAGCAGAGAAGTTAAAGCGTTAACCCTTATGAAAATTGCGGAGATTGATCACAAACTGCAAGAACTTAAAAGCTTGCGTAGTCAGTTAACTGATCTTGCGTCATCCTGCCAAGGTAACGAGCGACCAGACTGTCCGATATTAAATGCTTTATCTTCAGAGCCAATTCAGTAAATACGACCGTTGACACGCTGTCTCATTGTCCCGCATTTTAATTTGAGAGACTAAGAAAATCTGATTATGATTTTTATTTCTTAACTTCTTTGAGGGATTTAGCTTACAAACGAAGTATTGTGACGGATCACCGATTTCACTTCCGATATCTCGTCTGCAGGTGCTCCAGACCTCTCCGAATGTTCTTTAATCAAATCTTCAGAGTCCGCGTTGTAAACGCAGAAAATGGCATCACCAACTACATAACTTTGCTCTTGCTGGATATTTTTACCCTCAGATCTCATCGCGTTCAGGACTTCTTCAGAGTTTTGACCAGCAGCGTTTAAATCATTCTTTGGTATATCTCCTGCACCACTCATTACTCTTTTTATTAAAAACCTTTTCATAAGTTTTCTCCTTTCTAATTTAGTCGGATCTGCAAGGACGAATAATTTACGTTAACCAAACAATTTAAATTGTCTAGATCCGAATCAGAAACAGTGTCCTGCGTGGCGATCATGAAATCAAATTTGAAGTAAACAGTACAAGCCTCAAAGTTGCGGTAACCTAAGTTATAAAGCGACTGACTTACAGCAGATACAAACGCTGATTGTTTCTGAGGTGCCACATTGCGTGCAGAGACGTTCACTAAACAGAAGAGAAGGATCTGCCGCTTACTATTCGGGGAGGGAAGTGTATCGATGACGCTCAACTAATGATCCAGAATATGCGTGCAATATTTCACAGATTATCGTCAATGCTTTCAAGAAGGCTCTCGAGTGATTATGGGAGAGTGTTGATCATGGTTAGAAGATTTATAGTGGCGTGCGTATCCAAATTGAAAGAAGAAAGCGCATGTGCCACATGATTACAAAAACACACACTGACTTGTGTTTTGTAGCATTTGCATGCTTGCCTAGTATTAGTGAGCATAAGCCGTATAGTGAATAAGCACCAATAAGACAAATACAAATCAACCGTCAAATGATAAGTGCTTCGGAGTGCCCAGTGCATCTCGAATTATACCCTCGCGTAGCTAGTGCGCTTGTTCATTTTCGATTATCATTAAAGAGTAGATTGATAGATACTAGGGGATAGGCTTCTTTAAAAGGCTGTTTAGATGTTGAGAGGCTTAATATGGATGACATGAGAGAAGAAGACGAACAATTAGAAACTGACATAAAAGCGGAGATAATATATTGGGCAACGGGTAGAACTAAAATTTACCCAGAAAAGAGTTTTGACAGGAGATACGCCGAGATAAAAGCCAGGTCGGAACAGAAACGGGAAGAGAAAGATGAAGATAAGTCAAAAGTTGGCCTCACAGAATAAGTTGCAGAAATAAACTATAAATACTAGCAAATGTTAGCGATGTTGCTTTGATAAATGGCGAAATATGTAAAGCGGCTCTTTCTTTCTCTGAACTATCTACTATTTGGCCTCAAAATTGCATTATTTTTTGCATGCTTAATGGATAATTAAAGGATTTCATAAAAATGCAACATCTTGAGGTTTTACGGATGATCAGTGAGTCTGAAATGTTAGGGATTCAAAATTACAAAAATTTTTCTCAGGCCGAGCTTCCAATCACAGATTTAACGGTCAATCCAAAAAAAGATTCTACACAATCGCCTGATTTGTTTCTTAAAAAAATAATGTCGCGTTTACCGCGTTAACCTTTCTTATAAAATATTATTGTTTTTAGATATTTACATCCTGTTTCAGTTAGTTCTTTTAGATAACGTGGCAGAGAGGGGGAGGGAGAATGGAGCTTAAAGATACGGTGGCACTGGTTACAGGTGGAAATGGTGGACTTGGCCAACGTATATGCCACAAGCTAGCGTCTGAAGGTGTTCATATAGCGGTTATGTATTCGAGAAGCAAAAAAGAAGCAGAGAATGTAGCTCTTGAACTTAGTTCTTTATACCAAGTCAAAGCATTTGCTTTTAGTTGTGATATTAGGGTTGCCTCTGAAGTGAACCGAGTTGTGAATTTAATAATAGAGCAGATGGGGCGCCTTGATATTTTAGTGAACGATGCGGCGTATAATAAATCGATCCCATTTGGTGATCTTGAAAGTTTAACAGAGGAGGAGTGGGGGAAAATAATGGCAGTTAATCTGACTGGTCCCATGTTACTTACAAAGGCAGCCGCTCCGTTTTTGGCTGTCCAAGGTCAAGGCCGGGTTGTAAATATTTCTTCTGTTGCCGGGCTAGCTCCGACAGGATCCTCAATAGCGTACGCAGTGGCAAAGGCGGGACTAATTCATATGACCCGATGTTTGGCGGTGGCGATGGCTCCAGAAATTTTGGTTAATTGTGTGGCGCCTGGTTTTTTAGAAGGAACGCGAGCAACTGCAAACCTGCGCAGAGAGCAGATCGACCGATCAGTATCGAGTGCGTTATTAAAAAAGCCCGCGGATAAAGATGACTGTGCGGATATGGTTGTAACCATGTGCAGGAGTAACACAATGACAGGTCAGACAACTGTCATCGATGCTGGGCGGGTATTTCATTAATAAAGTCAGCTTTGGCGATATTTTGATGCTGGTCTGCCGTAAAGAGGTGCCCACAACTAGTTAATGTGGCAAGAAAATAAAAAATGGACGCGATTTGCTCATGTTTTTTTGCAGGAAGCCTCATTATTTCCGCTATGTGTAACCTGATTGCAATCTTAATTTTAAAAAACTTCGCTTACTGGCCGTTATCCTCTTTTTTCAATCGTCCTCTGTAGACATTTGTTCTTTGCACCCCGTTTTTGCCAAATGTTCTGTACTTTTTCTGCTTTTGAACTACATCAGATTGTGTGTTTGGGATCGGCGTTAAGTTTTTTTCG
>PANE01000032.1 GCA_002708305.1 Rhodospirillaceae bacterium | reverse complement strand
ACCCCCTATAAAAAATGTAAACCTTAAAATCGAAAAAAATACTATTTCAATTCCCAAAATCAAACTTGTAGGAGTTGTCGATGAATGCCCCATTCATATTAATTCCGTTGGAAATGATAGGGTTAGACAATTTTTATTTGAATCAAAAAAGGCTGGTTGTGTGCTTAAGGGATTAGATATCACTGAGTCCGTAGTCGGTGGAGGAATCACTATAGTGGGAGAAATATTGAGTAGTGGCGATCAAGAAAAAACCCTTTCTGAAATTTCAATTACCGATTTTGGCCTCAAAGATACCCCATTATTCACTCAGATATTAAACTCTGCATCTTTAATCGGCCTCATAGATACATTGCGCGGGAAGGGTATTCAGTTTGAGCAGTTGAATGCGAAAACAATATTTACTAAAGATAAAATAGAAATTCTTGATGCGTTGGCGAAAGGCAATTCCTTAGGAGTTTCAGCATCCGGAACAATTATGAGGCACAATAAGGAAGCCGAAATAAACGGTATGATAGTGCCAGCTTACAGATTAAATGAATGGATAAATATGATACCCGTTTTGGGGAAAATTATCACTGGTGGACAAAAAGAAGGGTTTTTTGCAGTTGAATATTCAATTACACAGAGCTTGGAAGCCCCAGAAATATCAGTAGATGAAATAAATTCGTTAACCCCCGGCATTCTTCGAACATTTGTAAAAAAAACGCGCAAGTCACTTCAGTAATTACAAGTCAATTTACCCGTAACAGAACGTGACGTTTCTTTCCTGAGGATAGTTTCACAATCCCGTCTGCATTAGCGTCAATTATGCTAATTTTCAAGTCGGGGTCAGTGATAACTACATTATTCAGTCTTGCTCCTCCATTACTAATAAGGCGACGTCCTTCACCATTTGATTTAATGAGTTCTGCTTTTCTCATAGCCTCAAGCACCCACAAACCTTCCTCAAGCTCTTTTGAGGTGATCGAAATAGAAGGTAAATCTTCACCCAACAAGCCTTCCTCAAAAATCTTTTGGGCAGTGTTTGCTGCAGACTCAGAAGCAATGCAGCCATGGCATAATTTTGTAACTTCAGACGCCAATATTTTTTTTGCATCATTGAGTTCACTACCCTCTAACAGCTCTAATTTTTTAATTTCATCCAATGAAATTTCTGTAAATAACCTTAGAAATTTGCCCACATCGCCATCTTCTGTATTGCGCCAAAACTGCCAAAACTCGTATGGACTGAGACGATCAGCGTTGAGCCAAATCGCCCCACTTGCCGATTTCCCCATCTTTTCCCCTGATGCAGTGGTAACCAGTGGCGTTGTTAAACCAAATATCGATTTTTGATCCACTCTGCGAGCTAACTCAACTCCATTAATAATGTTACCCCATTGATCCGAACCGCCCATCTGAAGAAGGCAGTGGTGTCGCCTTTGAAGTTCAAGAAAATCATATGCCTGCAGAATCATATAATTAAACTCCAAAAACGAGAGGGGTTGCTCTCTATCCAATCGAAGCTTAACGCTATCAAATGACAACATACGGTTTACAGAAAAATGGCGCCCGTATTCACGTAAAAACTTTACATACTCAAGACTTGATAGCCATTCATCATTATCAACCATTAGTGCATCGGTTGGGCCATCGCCAAAAATTAGGTATTTTTCAAATATCTTTCTAATACTTTCTTTATTGGTTTTGATATCTTCGTCGTTCAATAGTTGCCGCGCATCATCTTTTCCAGATGGATCCCCTACCTTGGTGGTCCCTCCTCCCATTAGTACGATAGGGCGGTGCCCACATTTTTGGAGGTGACGCAACATCATGATCTGCACCAGACTGCCAACATGAAGACTATCCGCCGTACAATCAAAACCAATATAGGCAGTTATCCGGTTACGAGCCATTAACGCATCAAGTTCATTTTCATCCGTTATTTGATGAATAAATTTTCGATCCGACATCAGCCGTATAAACTGAGATTTAAAATTTGACATCGATGTATGCCCTATATTTTCAATTGGTTAAATTTCTAACTTGGCTTTAACACAGCCTCTAAGATGTCTCAATATCGGCCTCCATAACTCTTGTCGAGACTTATTGACGAACCTGTATTCAAAGTCTATCAAAAACCATGCAATCAAAAATATTGAAAGCTATTGGTTTAATGAGTGGTACATCTATGGATGGTATCGATGTTGCTCTGATAGAGACCGATGGACACTCCATATTTAAATCAGGTCCCTATTTAACGATACCATACGCTGCTGAATTTCGAAATAGCCTTCAAGATCTAGTTAGTGGCGATCATAGTCGGTCAGAATTAATCGAGAAACAGCTCACTCTTAAGCATGCTGATGCTGTAGAAAAATTATTAAATCAGGCATCGATTACTAATACACAAGTTGATTTAATTGGTTTTCATGGTCATACGATAAACCACAAACCTGAAACAGGGTTCACCTGGCAGATTGGTGATGGAAAACTATTAGCCAGCAAAACAGGTATTGATGTCGTAAATGATTTTAGGTCAACTGACGTAGCTGCTGGAGGGCAAGGTGCTCCTCTGGTTCCTATTTTTCATCATTTGCTTGCACAAAATTTGGGACTACCAGTTGTAATTTTAAATATCGGGGGTGTAGCGAATATCACATGGGTTGACCAGAACGTAGACAAACTAATTGGTTTTGATACAGGCCCTGGAAATGCCCTTATTGATGACTGGGTTTCAGGCCATAGCAAGTACACTTATGATCCCGATGGGCGAATTGCATTATCTGGGAACGTGAACACAGATAAATTAGTTCAATTAATATCACATCCTTTTTTTGACGCCTCGCCCCCTAAATCGCTTGACCGAGATGCATTTAAGTTTTTTATAATTTCTGTTTTGGAGGGCGAATCATTTGAGAATGGAGCAGCCCTCCTAACGGCGTTTACCGTTATGACCATAATTAAAGCAATTGAAGATCTACCGGAATTGCCCACAACTTGCATTGTGGTAGGAGGCGGTCGTCATAATAAGACAATAATGCATCAGCTTGATAATAAATTATCGACAAAAGTGATATCTGGAGATTTAATTGGCTGGACTGGTGACGCCATTGAAGCACAGGCATTTGGATTTCTTGCGGTTCGGTCCAAAAAAGAACTGCCTATTAGCTTCCCAGGGACAACGGGTGTTCCATTACCAATCTCTGGCGGAAGATATAATGTTAAGCCTAAGAGGCAAGAGTGATCACCATTGCCTCTTGCTACCGATACAGCTAGATTTTGTCTAGCCCACTTTTGATAAACTAAAGAAAGAGGAAATAATGTCTGGCCACCCATTTGAGACTAATCTTGATAAAAATTCGGCCAACTATGTTCCTTTATCCCCCTTATCTTTCATAGGGCGCTGCGCCACAACATTCCCAAATCGCTCTTCCTTGATTTATAACGATAAAACATTCACGTGGGAAGAAACGCACCGACGCTGCTTGAGTCTGGCCTCTGCGCTTACCAAAAGAGGCATTGGCAAAGGTGATACAGTGTCAATCATGGCACCAAACGTCCCAGCATCCTTCGAGGTAACTTTTGGGGTTCCTATGAGTGGCGCCGTGCTTAACGCTCTCAATACTCGTTTGGATGCCTCCACCATAGCATTTATTTTAGAGCATGCAGAAACGAAAGTGTTGATAATCGATTTGGAGTACTCGACGGTCATCCGTGAGGCTTTAGAAAAAATAAACACTAAGATTCTTGTCATTGATTACCAGGACCCTAATCTCCCCAAGCAACAATGTTTGGGTTCAGTAGAGTACGAAGACCTTCTCAAAGAAGGAAGTCCGGAGTATGAGCCAGTGATGCCCAACGATGAATGGGATGCACTGGCGTTGAATTACACTTCCGGCACGACTGGGGATCCCAAAGGTGTCGTTTATCATCATCGAGGAGCGTATCTCAATGCCATTGGTAATAGCCTCGTTTGGGGAATGAAAAAACACCCTATTTACCTTTGGACGTTACCTATGTTCCATTGTAACGGGTGGTGTTTCCCATGGACTATTACAATGCTTGGGGGCACCCATGTCTGTCTAAGAAAAATTGACGCAAAGCCGATATATGATGCTATTGCAGACCATAAAATTAGCCACATGTGCGGTGCGCCTATTGTTATGAATATGTTAGTAAATGCAAAAAAAGACTCCACTCGAGTTTGGAATCACCGCCTGGCAATGATGACAGCGGGTGCTGCACCCCCAGCGGCTGTAATTGAAAAAATGGAGCAGCGAAGGATAGAAGTTACACACGTTTATGGCCTTACTGAGGTTTATGGTCCAGTAACAGTTTGCGAATGGCATGAGGAATGGCATGATTTGCCTTTATCGGAACAAGCTTCGCTTAAAGCAAGACAAGGAGTTAGATACCCCGTACTGGAAGGATTAATGGTTGCCGACCCAGAAACCTTAGAAAAAGTTCCCGCCGATGGACAGACTATTGGGGAAGTCTTTATGCGGGGAAACGTTATAATGAAAGGGTATCTTAAAAACCCTAATGCAACTAAAGAAGCTTTTAAAGGAGACTGGTTTCACACAGGAGATCTGGGGGTGGTCCACAACTCAGGGTATATAGAACTTAAAGATCGATCAAAAGATATCATAATATCTGGAGGAGAAAATATAAGTACCATCGAAGTTGAGGGGGTACTATTCAAACACCCGGCAATTCTTGAAGCAGCAGTAGTTGCAAAACCAAGCGAAAAGTGGGGAGAAACACCATGCGCTTTTGTTTGCTTGAAGGCTAATGAGAATGAGACTGAAGCAAGCATTATTGCATATTGCAGAGAGAATATGGCTCACTTTAAAACCCCCACACGTATTATTTTTGCAGAACTTCCCAAAACGTCGACCGGTAAAATTCAGAAATACATATTAAGGGAGCAGGCCAGGTCACTCTAAGAATTTATATCTTAATTTTAAAGCAAACGGCGCGCAGCCAGATTTCGTATTAATGCTCCAACACCGAAAGTCCATGGCTTTACATTTTCAGAATAATTCACCTTGTTCACCAATGTTCCTAGCTTGGGCGTTGAAATTCGAACAATATCACCAACTTTGTGGGTAAATCCCCCACCCGGCTTATCTCTGTCTTCACTAGGGGCAAATAGAGTGCCCGTCATTAGACACAGACCATCGGGATATTGATGGTGCGGGCCTATTGTTTCCGAAACTAAATCCTCAATGTCCCTGCTAATCTTAGACATAGAACTCCGTCCTCTAAGAGTGAACCCATCAAGTCCTGTCACAGTTAAAGATAACTCGGCTATTCTAACGTCATTCATAGTAAAATTTTCATTAAAAAGGCGTATGAATGGTCCAATAGCGGCTGATGCATTATTATCTTTTGCTTTTCCTAATAATAAAGCACTCCGGCCTTCAATGTCACGAAGATTGACGTCATTACCCAACGTTGCTCCAACAATTATACCGACGTTGTTTACCACTAAAGTTATTTCAGGCTCTGGATTATTCCATTCAGATTTAGATAGAATACCTACCTCTGTACCAATACCGACAGCAGACATCGGTTGAGCCTTTGTAAATACTTCTGCATCTGGGCCAATCCCAACCTCTAGATATTGTGACCACATCCCCTTACTAACAAGAACACTTTTCAACTGCATGGCTTCTGCCGAACCAGGTATAATATCTGAGAGATTTAATCCAATCGTAGTGCGTATTTCGTCACGAATACGTTCGGCCGAACTAGGGTCTCCGTCTGCCCTTTCCTCAATAACCCGTTCCAGCATGCTTTGGGCAAACGTTACACCACACGCCTTTATCGCCTGAAGATCGATTGGTGAGAGGAAATAAGGCAAATCTTTTTTCTGCTCAGTGCAGTCTGAGTTTGTGAGGACGTCGGATAAACTACCTATATCCTCGCCATTTGTATTTTCAACAAATTCCGAAGGGGCTTCTATATTTAAAAGTTCGGAAACCGTGGACATTTCTGCAGATACATCTAGTACTCTTCCACCACGAATGACTATTGGTGACGGTCCAGGTATGTCACCTGGCACCCATGCTCTACCGATTAAAATCGCCTCTTCTAAATCGGTTGGAAGGCAATTCTCAAGATCTAAATTTAAACCCATCACCAACTCCTTACGCCTATTACCCTTCACCAAAGAAGGAGCTTAATCAGCAACACATTTTTGATGCTGCTCACCAAGGCCTTCGATAGATAACCGCATCTCATCTCCTGGTTTTAAGAATACTGGATTTGGTTTCACACCCAGACCAACACCCGGTGGTGTGCCAGTGGAAATAACATCGCCGGGATAGAGGGTAAAGAATTGAGATAAATAATGTACTAAAAACTCTACTCCAAAAATCATAGTACTAGTGCTACCATCCTGATACCGTTTTCCATTAACATCCAAAGTCATTTTCAAGTTTTGAGGGTTAGCTATCTCATCTCGCGTTACCATCCATGGGCCTGTTGGTCCAAATGTGTCGCAACTTTTCCCTTTCGTCCACTGTCCAGACCTTTCAGCTTGAAACGAACGTTCTGAGACATCATTGACAATACAATACCCAGCAACATGCTCCATAGCCTTTGCCTCAGATACATATTTGGCTTCTTTACCAATAACAAACCCTAACTCAACTTCCCAGTCGGTCTTTTCAGAAGTCTTTGGTATTCGAACATCGTCATTTGGGCCGCAGATGGCAGAGTTTGCCTTCATAAATATTATTGGCTCCGGTGGCGGTGTAGCTCCTGTTTCAGCCGCATGGTCTGAGTAGTTCAATCCTATACATATCATCTTACCAATATTGCCTACACATGCTCCTATGCGCGAACCTTCAGAGACAATAGATAATTTAGAAAGGTCGGTATCACGCAATTTCTGCAACACTTGGTCACTTAGAGTCGAAGGGTCTATATCACCGATAATACCAGAAAGATCTCTGATTTCGCCGTTATCGTCCACGATCCCTGGTTTTTCTGCTCCCATTGGCCCATACCGCAGTAACTTCATGAATTTTCTCCCTCATTTTTTATATAAATCAAATCTTTTTAGATTTTTCTTAATAACTTAAAATGTTAAAGTAGCATCACCAGACAGTAAGATCGTGTCAAGTCAATCCACTGCCACTATGAAAGTCACTTAAAACTGATTATCGTTTTATCCTACAAGTGATTAGAGTTATAGTGAAGGAAATAGATGGGTTAATAAGCTTCGATGAATGATGATACAATCGGAATCGGCTGCGATTGGGGCACGAGCAATCTGCGCTTTTATAGGCTCGGAAATAGCGGGCAAATAATAGAAAGACGCCAATTTAGCGCCGGTGTTTCTTCTATCAAAGACAATAAATTTGAGGCTTTCTTCACTAAAGCAATACAAGACTGGCTTGATAATTATCCTAATATTCCCGTTATTGTTTCAGGAATGGCAGGTAGTCGACAAGGCTGGAAAGAAACATCGTATCTGCCATGTCCAGCAAATATAGAAAAGATTGTTAACAAGCTAACTCCAATAAAACTCAATTATGGTCGGACAATATGGATAGCGCCAGGTTTGTCATATACAAATTATCAAGGGTTGCACGACGTTATGCGTGGTGAAGAAGTCCAAATTCTTGGAGCTTTAAGCATTATCGATAGAAAAAAGAAACTAATATGTTTGCCTGGCAGCCACAGTAAATGGGCAACAGTCGCAGCTGGGCATGTTTTAGAATTCCACACTTTTATTACAGGGGAACTATTTGAGGCTATAAAGGCAGGTACCATTATAGGGTCTATGATAGATCCTAATGCTTGGAATGATGATGCGTTCATACAAGGCATCGAAAGCGTTGGAACATCCAAAAATATTCTCAATCAATTATTCACCGTTAGGACAAAAGGTCTTTTCAATCAACTGACATCGACCACAGCTGGTGCTTTTCTCTCTGGGCTACTGATCGGCTATGAACTGGCAGGAGCACTGGCAGGCACCCGTTTTAAAAAGATATATCTTATTGGGGATGGACAGCTCACAACTCTCTATCAAAAAGCATTGCTACACAAAGGAATAGAGCCACAAGTATTTGCACCGGACATTATTGCAAGTGGCCACTTTAAAATAATCAAGATAATCAACCAGGACGTATAATGATGGCAAATTTTCTGTCCTTTTTAAAAGAGTCCCCGCTTATCGCGATATTGAGGGGGATCACACCTGCTGAAGTCATCGAAATTTCAGAGACCCTGGTTGAGAAAAATTTTAAAATTATAGAAATCCCACTAAATTCCCCAGATCCAATTGAAAGTATCGAACTGCTAGTTAGTTATTTTAGAGATGAGGTTATCATTGGGGCAGGAACGGTCACGGATTTAGCATCAATAAAGTTGATAGCGGAAGCGGGTGCAAGGCTCGCGGTCATGCCAAATGGAAGTATTAAAATAGTCAAAGCAGCTAAGGCAAGTGGATTGATTACAATACCGGGCGTGTACACACCAACAGAAGCTTTTGCGATGATAGAATCTGGAGCAGATGCTCTTAAGTTATTTCCAGCTGAGGGAGCACCACCTATGGTGCTAAAAGCCATGAAAGCCGTTCTTCCAACCGCTATTCCAATCTTACCCGTAGGCGGCATTACACCAGACAAAATGGCTGAATATCAAAAAGCTGGAGCGAACGGCTTTGGCTTAGGCTCAGCGCTTTATAAGCCTGGCATGACCGTAGACGAAGTGGCGCAAAATGCAGACGCCTTCAATGAGGGATTAAAACGTTCCACAAGGGCTCTATAAACTTTTAAACCATATAAATAAATAATTGATCTAATCTTAATTATATTTTTTTAAATGTACGATAAGGAGTCCCTGGATGCAGAGAGAAGTGAGTATGAACACCTAGCCAGGAAGCGTCTGTTTGGGAACGAGATACAATTACCGTTGTTCTGCCTGGTCTATCAAAGGAATTACCCTCTTTATCAAAACCTTTGGAATTCCAGGTTGTAATCAAGAATGCCATCAACCTATCTGGGCTTACACCTATTTTAATATTATCGAAGTCCCACTCAAACTCTTCGATATTTGGCCAAACATTTCGCCACTGATTCTCCTCTAATGCCCCAATACCTTCAACAACATCCATATGCGTCCCAAATGAGGCGGTGTTTTCAACAAACAAAGATTGAGCCTTTTCGAACTTAAGCTCCTGAACACAGGGTTGCCATGCTGCCAACCAAGCTTTAACAGTCGAAATATCAATGGCATCAGGCTGCCAATTAAATTGCATTAGAAATTATCCCGTTGACTATCTAATATTTAAAAATTACCAAGTATTTTACAGACATATAACAAACCATATTTTTTAAAGATAACAAAAAGAATAGTATGCCATATAATTCATTACGAGAATTTATTACGTATTTAGAGTCTAAGTCAAAGCTTGTTCGTGTCTCGGAACCTGTCTCGCCTTATTTAGAAATGACAGAAATTCAAACTCGGTTGCTCTCTGAAGATGGACCTGCCGTATTATTTGAAAACGTCATAAAAACAGACGGCCAAAAATATAATATGCCAGTCCTAGCTAACCTATTTGGAACAGTAGAGCGAGTAGCTTGGGGGATGGATCGTGAACCTGAAGATCTGAAGCAAATAGGAAAAACACTGGCATTTTTAAGACAACCAGAGCCCCCGGGGGGCTGGCGTGAAGCTATAGCAATGCTGCCATTACTCAAAACTGTTATGGCTATGAAACCAAAGACAATTACTTCTGCGCCTTGCCAGGAAATTATTTTACAAGGCGATGACGTTGATCTTTCAAAACTACCGATACAGACCTGCTGGCCTGACGAGCCAGGACCACTGATCACATGGCCATTAGTAGTGACGCAAGGCCCAACTGCAAGACGAGAAGATGGTTTCAATCTTGGAATCTATAGAATGCAAGTAACGAGTAAAAATACTACTTTAATGAGATGGTTGAAACACCGTGGTGGCGCTCAACACCACGCTAGATGGAAAGAAAAAAAGAGCAAGCCTCTCCCAGTGGCAGCGGTGTTAGGGGTAGACCCTGGCACTATTTTGGCTGCCGTCACACCTGTCCCTGACACTTTGAGCGAATATCAGTTTGCAGGATTATTACGCGGGAAACGCGTGGACTTGGTGGATTGTAAAACTATACCACTAAAGGTACCCGCCGAATCAGAGATAGTTATCGAGGGTCATGTTTCCTTAGAAAATTACGATGATGAAGGCCCTTTCGGCGATCATACGGGATACTATAACTCAGTAGAACAATTCCCTGTCTTTACGATCAGTGCTATAACTATGCGTAAAAACCCTATTTATTTAACGACTTTCACAGGCAAACCTCCAGATGAACCCTCAGTTTTAGGGGAGGCATTAAACGAAGTGTTCATACCTCTTCTGCAACAACAATTCCCAGAGATTACGGACTTTTGGTTACCTCCAGAGGGTTGTTCTTATAGAGTAGCCGTAATTTCAATGAGGAAAGCGTACCCGGGGCATGCAAAAAGAGTCATGATGGGGGCTTGGTCATATCTTCGTCAATTCATGTACACAAAATGGATAATAGTTGTGGACGATGATATTAATGCTCGAGATTGGAAAGAGGTGATATGGGCTATCTCAACAAAAATGGATCCAGCACGCGACATCACAATAATTGAGAATACACCAATTGACTATTTAGATTTTGCATCATCAGAACCAAGTCTTGGAAGTAAAATCGGACTAGATGCTACCAATAAATGGCCCCCCGAAACCAAAAGAGAGTGGGGTAGGGAAATCTCTATGAATCAAGATGTAATTAATCTTGTAACAGAAAAGTGGTCTCAATATGGACTACCCGGCACGGGGAGCCCTATATGGGACAGCCGAAGAGAGTGATCGCTAATAGTATAGCTACTAGTAATTAAAATATAAAAGATAAAACCTATGACAATTTCTATAAAAAAAGTTACAACCACCCATCGCAGTTTTATCTCTAAAGGTAAGGCCCGGAGTTCCTATGACTAAAACAACGCCCTCTAGCATCCTTGAACAATTAATTAGCAAAGCAAAAAATGCTGGTGCAGATACAGCTGACGCTCTTTTTATGGAAAACCGTTCACTTTCCGTAGCGCAACGATTAGGCAAGCCGGAATCGATAGAACGATCAGAAGATCAAGATTTAGGACTAAGGGTTTTTGTTGGAAAAAGAAATGCGACTGCTTCAACGACTGATATGAGGCCAGAAACCCTAGACGAACTTGTTGAACGAGTTGTATCCATGGCAAAGGTGGCGCCAGAAGACCGCTTTGCTCGGATTGCTGAAAAAACAGAGATCGCTGTACAACAACCTAATATTGAACTTTTTGACCCTTCGGAACCTAGCGCGGAGAGGTTAATAGAACGCGCATCAGCAGCGGAGGAGGCAGCCTTGGCCGTTAGTGGCGTAACTAATTCGGAAGGTGGTGAAGCGGCTTGGTCAGATACGTCTATAATACTCGCTACCAGTAATGGATTCTGGGGAAAATACCGACGCTCTGGACATAGCCTAAGTGCTGTTGTGTTAGCCGGCAAAGATCAGAATATGGAGCGGGATTATGAGTATTCATCAACTGTTTTTGAGTCTGATTTAGCAGATCCAAAAATTATAGGAAAGACCGCTGGGGAACGAGCTGTACGGCGTTTAAACCCAAAAAAACCTGGGAGCGCGTCAATACCAGTTGTATACGATCCCCGAGTAAGCGGTAGTTTGATTGGACATTTATCTAGTGCTTTGAATGGAAGTTCGATAGCCAGAGGTACAAGTTTTTTAAAAGATTCTATGGGAGAGCAAATTTTCCAATCCGGGGTTCAAGTTTTTGACGATCCACATCGCCCAAGGGGACTCAGATCTAAACCATTCGATGGAGAAGGCTTAGCTAATGAAAAACGCTTAATCATTGAGAACGGATGTATTAGATCTTGGTTCCTTGATTTGGCAACCGCAGATCAATTAAGCTTAATTTCAACTGGACATGCTGCAAGATCAACAGGCGGAGCACCTAACCCCAGCCCAAGCAACCTGTTTNTAGCAGCGGGGAAGGTGTCTCCTGCTAACCTCTTAGATGATATAAAGACAGGTCTTTATGTTACTGAGCTAATGGGAATGAGTGTGAATATGGTCACAGGGGACTACAGTCGCGGAGCTGGTGGGTTTTGGATAGAGAATGGGGAAATAGCGTATCCTGTTAGTGATGTGACCGTAGCAGGAAACTTAAAAGATATGTTCTCTGCACTAATCCCAGCAAATGATCTTGAATTTAAACGAGGGACTGACGCACCAACGGTTCGTATTGATGGGATGACAGTCGCCGGTCCTGGAGACTGACTTTCTAGATGCGCGATAAATATCATTTAACCCGCCGNCTAAAACTATTGTTGCATGCGAATTAAAATTTAATTTTGGAGGCACTTTTTTTGAGTACCAATCCAAACGAAGTTAAACCAGCACATACAGGAAAGCTAATCAAACGTCTCTTTTCCGAACATGTGAAAAGTCACTTTAGTTGGCTAACATTTGCATTATCCTTAATGATGATCGTTGCAGGAACGACGGCTAGTCTTGCTTTTCTGATGGAAACAATTCTTGATGATGTTTTTACAGCTAAAGATAGAACCAGCCTATACTTTGCAGCATCGGTAGTGATGGGATTGTTCGTTCTAAAAGGATTGGCGACCTATGGTCAAACAGTAATCATGAGTTTTGTTGGTCAAAGGATTTTAGCAGATCTGCAAAAACGAATGTACGGGCACCTTATAGCGGCAGATNTATCATTTTTTCATAATAATCCAAGTGGTGGACTAATAGCGCATTTTATTAACGATGTAGAAAAAATGCGCGGAACAGTTGCAGGGGTCATAACTGCCATTGGCCGAGATAGCCTTACATTACTTTTCTTAATTGGCGTTATGTTCTATCAGGACTGGCTTTTAACATTGGCATCTTTTTTTGCATTTCCGACAGCCATTCTTCCACTTGTAAAGATTGGTAAAAAAATAAGAAAAGTATCCGCTAACACTCAAAATGAGATAGGACAATTTACGACGTTGCTGAATGAAACCTTTGTCGGAATTAGGCACGTCAAAGCTTCTGGAATGGAAGCTTATGAAAAATCGCGAGCAAGTATTCTTATTGAAAAAATTTTTACACTGGTATTTCGTGCTGCTCGCACTAAAGCTGCAGCATATCCAATAATGGAAACTCTNGGTGGAACAGCTATCGTTATAGTTATCTGTTATGGCGGATGGCAAGTAATAGAGGGAACGCGGTCAACTGGTACTTTTTTCTCTTTTGTCACAGCATTACTTCTCGCATACGATCCTGTAAAAAAATTAGTTAATCTGAATGCACAACTNCAAGAAGGGCTTGCTGCTACTGAGAGAGTTTTTAAAATCTTGGATATTCAACCTTTCGTCATTGACCATCCGAATGCCACAAATATCAATAAAGTAAAAGGTGATATCAATTTCGAAAACACCAGTTTTTCGTATATCAAAAATACCCCTCTACTAGACAATATCACATTAAAAATCGAGGCGGGGCAAACGGTAGCTTTAGTTGGTCATTCTGGAGCGGGAAAAACTACGATACTTAATTTAATCTCCAGATTTTTTGATCCAATTTCTGGGAGAATTACTCTCGATGGGAATGATATTAAAGAAATTACTATAACATCACTGCGCTCTAACCTCTCCCTGGTGAGCCAAGATATAACACTCTTCAATGATACCATAGCAGCCAATATCTGTTATGGCGCACCCGAAAGGTCACTTACTGACATAAGACAAGCAGCGACTAATGCTGCGGCCCATGAATTCATAATAGGATTGCCTAAAGGCTATAACACTATAGTTGGTGAAAATGGTGTTAAGTTGTCAGGGGGNCAGCGGCAACGTATCGCCATTGCACGAGCTATGCTAAAAAATGCTCCGGTTCTTTTGCTGGACGAAGCAACGTCATCACTGGACTCTAGATCTGAGAGAGCGGTCCAAGATGCGCTTTCAAATTTAATGCATGACAGAACCACCATTGTAATAGCGCACAGACTATCAACAATTCAATCGGCCGATTTAATTCATGTTGTTGACGAAGGGAAAATAGTTGAGTCTGGACGCCATCAAGAATTGCTAGAACTAGATGGACCTTATGCTAAATTGTATCAAATACAATTTTCTGGGAGCCAGGAAACAAAATCCANCGATAATTCCAATATTAAAAGTTAGCAATGTAGGATGTGGAAAACATTTCGACGNAGCGAATCAATTCAGAAAATAGGAAGCTACCTAATAGCACTTCTTATAAAGATATTAGCAAATTCAATTCGCTGGAGTGTAAATATGCCAGCGACGACAAAACAANTATTAGATCACGGCAAACCTATAATCCTCATTTTTTGGCATAATCGTATTTTGTCTATGACTGCTGGTTGGAATAGTTCCCAGAGTATAACATTACTCCACTCGCCACATAGAGATGGATTATTAATTGGCAGAGCCATTGGCCATCTTGGATATAAAACAGTTGCAGGTTCATCAAATAAAAATGGNTCTAGTGGCCTGAGGAAACTCCTAACAGAACTGCGCAAAGGCAACTCAATTGGGATAACTCCAGATGGCCCCAGAGGCCCTAGAATGCGATTGACAATGGGAACTATCGCTGCCGCTAGACTTAGTGATATTCCTATCGTTCCTGTAGCTTGGAATGCAGAAAATCGGTTGTTATTGAAGACATGGGATAAAATGATCCTTGCCCGCCCATTTACTAAGGGAGTCTTTTTTTTTGGAGAACCTATATCTGTTCCGAAACGGTTAACACCTAGTGACGAGGAGAACTGGCGTCTTAATGTAGAAGTGGAACTCAATAAAGTTAGTGAGGAAAGCGAACGTTACTTCCAACATAAGCCTATCCAACCTGCCTCACAAAACCCTGAGAGAAAAGGGACAATNTCCTCGTGATACAGTTTCTCTATAAAGTTATAATGACACTTGGCATCCCTGTCGTAGAGGTAGTTCTCCTAATCCGCACTTTCCTTGGAAAAGAGGATCCAAACCGTATAAACGAAAGACGGGGTATAACTAAGTTAAAACGTCCCCATGGAAACCTAATATGGNTNCATGCATCCAGTGTAGGCGAAAGTATCGCAGCCCTCGCATTGATGGAAAAATTACTAACGAGCCATCCCTTAAATACTATCCTTATAACAACGGGCACACTTACTTCTGCTAAACTCCTTAAAGATCGATTGCCGCATGGCGTCATCCATCAGTTTGTACCTATTGACCGCCCTGCATGGGTTAAAAGATTCCTTAACCACTGGAGNCCAAATTTAGTATTAATAATGGAATCAGAATTTTGGCCCATACAAATACAGCAAATCAATAGTCGAGAGATCCCTATCATTATAATAAATGCTAGACTTTCAGAAACCTCTTACTCTCGTTGGTGCTGGGCTAAGTCAATGGCGCGTTCTATATTTGGAAGTATAGAACTCATTATCGCGACTAACACAGAACAAGCACAACGTTTTCAAACTCTCGGTGCACGAAAAATTCAAGTTGGCGGAAATCTCAAAAGATCCGCAAAAAAACTACCCGTGAAAATGGCTGCCATCAAAGAATTACAACAGCAGATAGGATCAAGAAAGGTATGGCTTGCAGCGAGTACCCATGAGGGCGAAGATCTGGCAGTTATTGAAACACAAAAAATATTAAAGACTAAGTTTTCAAATATGTTAACGATAATAATACCAAGGCATCCTCAACGGAGAGACGAAATCCGATTGCTTGCCAGAGCGAATCAACTCGCCGTAGCCTGCAGAACCAAGAACGAAACAATCCAACCAGAAACAGATATCTACATTGCTGATACGCTNGGGGAGATGTCTATTTTTTTTGATCTAACACGATATGTTTTTATTGCTGGTTCTTTAGTACCAGTTGGAGGACACAACCCTATAGAACCAGCACATTTCGACTGTGCTATCTTTTTTGGTCCGTTAATGGCAAAAAACCAAGAAATAGCAGACGAAATGATCAAAATTAAAGCTGCCATTCAAATCACATCAAATGAAAGCCTTCCCCACACGCTAGAAGAGCTTTTAAATAATGATACCCTATCAAAAGAATTAAGTTGTAATGCGCGCAAATATGCAGAGGATGGAGGAACTATATTAGAGAGTATTTCTTTGAAGATAAGCCCTTATATCGTAGGAATAAAATAAAGAGTACTAAAATGAAGGCTCCTAATTTCTGGCATAATGATGGCTTTATTCCAAGAATATTGGAACCAACTGCTCAAATTTTTAATNTATTTAGTATTTTGCGATATGCGTTGGGCTCACATTCAAAAATAGGGGTTCCTACCATATGTATAGGCAATATTGTGAGTGGTGGCGCAGGAAAAACACCNGTTGCATTGTCAATAGCGAAAAAGTTACACAAGGATTACAACGTTAACTTTCTCACGCGTGGTTATGGTGGAAAACTTTTAGGCCCCATACAGGTAGACCCGATTAGACATAAAATTGATGAAGTAGGTGACGAAGCATTGGTTTTAGCTAATGTTGCTACAACTTGGGTGGCTAAAGATAAGAAATTAGGTGCCCTCTCAGCTAAAAATATGGGTGCTGAAATAATAATCATGGACGATGGATTTCAAAACCCCAGTGTATACAAAACACTATCCTTGTTAGTAATCGATGGCCCCTACGGTTTTGGAAATGGACGTCTAATACCTTCAGGGCCACTGAGAGAAAAAATCCCCTCTGGATTGAAAAGAGCTGATGCCATTGTATTAATAGGTGAAGCTAAACAGTCAGTAAAAGAAGCTTTGCCGGCGGATATCCCTGTACTGCAGGCGTCGACAGTTCCAGATAATACTAATCTAGAGCACTCCAATAATAAGGTTATTGGGTTTGCCGGGATTGGAAGGCCAGAAAAGTTTCTAAATACTCTTAAAAGTATGGACCTGAACATAGTAGACTTTGTTTCTTTTCCTGATCATTATGTTTTCAAAGAAATCGAAATTCNCCGACTTCAGGAAAAAGCAGCCCAGCATGATGCTGTTTTGGTAACGACGCTTAAAGATATGAAAAGATTACCAAGAAAAGTAGCGCATCTTTGCCGGACAGTAGAGATATCTATTATTTGGGAAGATGAATCGCAAATCCAGCAACTCTTAGATTCAACCATTCAAAAATGAAACAAACTAATCAACCAAAGTACTCAAATGCGAAGTGGCACAAAAGATTTATTACTTGGCCTCTAGAGGGNTTGGCTGCTTGGGTTTTAGTCAATACTTTAAAATTAATACCAATAGACACCGCATCTAACTTAACAGGAAATATTGCTCGTAGGTTAGGACCATGTCTTCCAGTTAGTAACCGAGCAAGAAATAATTTACAAAATTGTTTTCCTAATTGGACAAAAAATTACATAGAGACGGTTCTAAGCGATATGTGGGAAAACTGCGGCCGTATTATTGGAGAATACCCGCATATCCAAGAACTTGATGTAAGCGGTAATGACAAACGGATAAAAGTAGATGGAATTGAACATATCAAATCAATGCGTGATGATAATGCACCTGGTATTGTTTTCTCTGCGCATCTTGGGAATTGGGAATTACTTCCAATGTTGGCGCAACCAAACGGCCTTGAAATGAACTTTGTATACAGAGCACTTAATTCTCCAACCGCAGAGAAAGTTCTTAGAAAAACCCGAAATAAGCTTAGCCCTTATCTAATTCCAAAGAGCCGCGAGGGTGCTATAAAAATGGCCAGCGTATTAAAACAAGGAGGTCATTTGGCNATAATGATAGATCAAAANTTGAATGAAGGTATTGAAATACCGTTCTTTGGAAAACCTGCCAAAACNACTACCGCTTTAGCGGCTTTTGCCCTTCGACACCGATGCCCAATAGTACCCGCACGAGTTGAACGCTTATCTGGAGCTAACTTTAGAGTTACTTTTTATCCTCCAATTGAAATACCTGATTCAGGANATATCGCAAAAGATACTGANTCGATCATGATAAAAGCCAATGGAATTATNGAAAACTGGATACGGGAAACACCCAGCCAATGGCTGTGGCTTCATCGACGNTGGGGGAAATAATACGCANTAATGATCTGNAACAATTTATTCTACCAATAAACCAGGATCAATACGATTTTCGAACCAATTGATTCTCCAATCAAGNTGCGGGCCTGTTGTTCTCCCTGTTGAACCAATTGTTCCAATTGGTTTGGATTTTGATATCGTGTCACCAACTGAGATAAATATTTTATCTAGATGGAGAAAGGCTGAAGTTAAACCATGCCCATGGTCTAATATAATTGTCCCTCCTGAATAATATAAATCGCGCTCCGCCAAAACAACGATCCCGTCTGCAGGCGCTATCACCAAACTTCCTTTTGGGGCGGCTATGTCAATACCATAATGAGGTTGTTTTGGTTCCCCATTTAATATTCTCTGCGAACCATAGACCCCAGAAATTCTTCCTTTAGCTGGCCAAATAAACCCTAGACTGAAAAAATTGTACCCAGAATCACGCATCCTGACCTGCCATATTTTTTTATTTTCAATCCTAATTCTTTCTAGAATTTCTTTTGGTGGGCTTATCATATTTTTTGGCAACCCGTTTATACGCTGCAATGCATATGTTCTTTGTTCAATATTAAGTATACGCTTTTCGAACGAGCCATTTGACTCATTGATAACTAATTCAAATCTCTTTTTAGCGTCACGAGAGAACCCCAAAACAAAACGCCCAGTAGAGGAAACACGTACATCACGTTGATCCAATTTCACCGTATTACCAGGTTTAGTCTGACCAAGGATCAAGCCTCCCTGTTTTAGGTTACCCTGTAGAATGGTTTCAGCTTTTGATGGCAACACCCAAAGCAAACCGATGAATAATATTAATAACTGCATTAAAAAAGTGTTTCTTGATGTTTTTTGATTTGCTTATTCCGTTTAGAATTCACTGGCTTTTCTTTGATAACTCGAGCGGTTGATGAGCCATCTTGGAAATGTAATTTTATGAGCTGTTCATTCTTAAGATGCTTAGACTTGAAAACGGGATTGTCTTCATCGTCGCGTATTAACGCAAATCCTCTATCTAGGGTTCTTTGGAATGAGTTTGCTTCGAGCAGCCGTTCAATATTTTCAAGTCTAACTGTAAAACGTTCTAGCAGCAAAATTAATGCATGTTCTTTGCGCGTAAGAAGGCATTCTAAATCCACACTATATTTCTCAAACTTTTGAATGATATATTTGGCATTAAATCTATTTGAAAGATTTTTAAAATCAGTCTGGCTTTTCTCTAATCTTCGATGACCAAAGTTTTCAAACTTTTGGATTTGCGTATTTAAGCGACCTACTTTCTTTTCAATTTGTAGCTCAGGTGAGGGAAGCTTGTCTGCTATCCTATTAATCTGTGATTCTTTCTGCTTTAGAAATAACTTAATTTCACGAGAAAAACGACGCTCAAGATCATCAAATTTTTGCGCTCTGGTCTCAATAATCGAGACTGGGTCGCCAAGACCACGTGCAAACCCATCTAATTTCACTTTCAAACCGACTAATATTCTATTCATCGAATTGAGAAGGCGCTTGTCATTCTCTAAAACTCTCGCCAAGAGCTCCGATCTAACCGGCACCGCTAGTTCTGCAGCTGCTGTTGGGGTAGGTGCACGGACATCTGCAACAAAATCAATTAATGTTGTATCCGTCTCATGTCCAATTGCGGATATTACAGGTATTGAACTGGTAAAAACAGCACGAACAACATTTTCTTCATTAAAAGGCCATAAATCCTCTAAGCTACCTCCTCCACGCGCAACTATTATCAGGTCTGGTTTCGGAACCTTGCAGCTCTCACTGATAGTTTCAAATCCAGCTATAGCTCGGGTAATTTGTTGTGCTGCTCTATCTCCCTGAACCAAAACAGGCCAGATAATTAGACGTAAAGGAAACCTATCGGAGATTCGGTGAATAATGTCTCTTATCACAGCACCGGTGGGAGATGTAATAACACCAATAGTTTGCGGAAATGCGGGTAATAATTTTTTCTTATCTTGATCGAACAAACCTTCATGAGCCAATTTTTTTCGCCGCTCTTCTAGAAGCTTTAATAAAGCCCCCTCGCCAGCTAATTCTATTTGTTCAATAACCATTTGATATTTGGAACGATTGGGGTACGTCGTAATCTTTCCTATACAAATTACTTCCATACCATCTTCCGGCTGAATAGTCAGACGCTGTGCATTTCCTTTCCAACAAACACCATCTAATACAGATTTTTCGTCTTTAAGTGTCAGATATAGGTGTCCCGATGCAGCTTTCATTGGTCGCGATATTTCACCGCGCACCCTCACACGGCCAAAAGCTGTTTCCACAGTGGATTTGACCTGATTAGATAACTCACTGACAGATATTTCTGGTAAGTTATCATTAAGTTGATTTAGTTTGTCCTCCATAAGAATAATCTAATCTAGAAAATGTAAATTCGAAAGAACCTGGAGTAAAAAAATGAAAATTCTCGTAGTGGGATCAGGCGCAAGAGAGCACGCACTCTGTTGGGCCATTTCAGCCTCACCATTGTGTGGCACGTTATACTGTGCTCCAGGCAATGCTGGGATCGCAGAAGATGTAATTTGCGTACCTTTGAATGCTGATAATATTCCAGAAGTTGTACAGTTTTGTGTTGATACATTAATTGACTTTGTAGTAGTCGGTCCAGAGGGGCCATTAGTCAACGGATTGATTGATAATTTAAATTTGGCCGGTATTAAGGCCTTTGGTCCATCAGCGGCAGCAGCGCAATTGGAAGGATCTAAGAGTTTTACAAAGGAATTCTGTACCCGACATAATATCCCCACGGCAGCTTATGCAAGATTTACTTCCTGCGATAAAGCCCTTGCATATATTCAAGAATATGGAGCCCCAATAGTAATCAAGGCAGATGGGCTAGCCGCGGGAAAAGGCGTAACTGTTGCAAAGACTATCATAGAAGCAGAAAAGGCCATTGTTGCTGCCTTGAGAGATGATGCATTTGGCTCTGCAGGAAGTGCAGTTGTTATTGAACAATTTCTAACCGGAGAAGAAGCTAGTTTTCACGTATTAGTTGATGGAGAAAATGCAATACCCCTAGCAACAGCTCAAGACCATAAGGCCGTAGGAGAAGGTGATACAGGACCAAACACTGGGGGGATGGGCACCTATTCTCCGGCTCCAGTGATTAACCAAGAATTAACTGAGCAAATCATGAAAGAATTTATCCTGCCTACCATTAAAGGAATGGCAGATGAAGGAAACCCATTTAAAGGCGTTTTATATGCTGGATTAATGATTACTTCCAATGGTCCAAAATTAATTGAATATAATGCGCGCTTTGGAGACCCGGAAACACAAGTACTCATGCTCCGCTTAAAAAGCGATTTACTTCCTGCTTTAATAGCATGCGTAGATGGTCAACTTTCTAATTTTAATCTCCGGTGGGATGATGGCTCTGCTGTTTGTGTGGTAATGGCGTCTCAAGGTTATCCAGGAGAATATAGAAAAGGATCGGTAATTAAAGATATAGATTTATTAAACACTCAAGAAAATGTGAAAATCTTCCATGCTGGCACAGTTCGTTCAAGTGATGGAGAGTTATTAGCCAATGGGGGCCGCGTTTTAGGAATTACAGCATTAGGAACTGATATCTCATCGGCCCAAGCCAATGCTTATCAGGCTATTAGTAAAATAAACTGGCCAGAAGGCTTTTATCGGCGTGACATTGGTTGGCGTGCTATCAAAAACTAATCGGCCCAACGATACTCTGCATCAAAGCACCACTTAATGACGCCACGACAACTAGAGTTAAACTCTTTCTAAGTTTAATGTACCAAGTGGGTATCTCCCCTCTCTTTGCTGATCGACAATCAAAGATGAAAGCAAAGACAAAGCCCAGTATTAGTGTAAGAAGAGAAACAGATAAAACCATCTGTGTGGCTAGCCATGCCGCAAGAGCAGGCACGACACTCCAACCAAGCCGACTCCATAAATATTTTTCAGTCAAACGCGCATTGTCAGAAACAGCCATTGCTGACCCCCAATGAACCGCGCCAATAAAGCTCAAAATAACAGCAGCATAATGAACCAGAATATCAAAGATTAATGATCTTACCGGGTCCGGCAGAATAAAGACTAAGAAAGCCAAAACCATAAAAGGGACTAATCCAGCAAAACCAATCAGTTTTGCAGGTAAAGGTATAGACTCAATAACCATCAACCAACCTCTTTAAGTAAATTTAACTTATTCAAGAATAACCTTTTACTCTCTAAAGTCTTCTATTAGAAATTGACCCAACGTGAAATAGTAATCGTATTAAGTAATTCTAGTCGGAGATGTTTTATGATTATTGCTGGACAAGCTGTCTTAATAACAGGAGGTGGAGGCGGATTAGGAGCAGGCACAGCACGAATGCTAGCATCCGCAGGAGCACGAGTTGCAATATTAGATAATAATATGGATGCAGCCACTTCCGTTGCCAAGGAAATTGGCGGAATTGCAATAGAATGTGACGTTGCCAACGAAACCTCTGGAGCAGATGCAGTTGAGAAAGCGCGATCAGAACATGGGCCAGCACGTATCCTTGTAAATTGTGCAGGCATTGCCCCTGCAGAGAAGATTGTCGGAAAAGATGGCGCGATGCCTTTAGATAACTTCCGTAAGGTGATAGAGGTAAATTTAGTTGGATCTTTCAATTTAATGCGACTAGCTGCCTCTAATATGATAAATCTACCCACTTTGGATGATAATGAGCGAGGGATCATAATTTCAACAGCTTCTGTCGCGGCATTTGAGGGTCAGCTTGGCCAAGCTGCTTATGCAGCATCTAAAGGAGGAATACATTCTTTAACCATCGTTGGTGCTCGCGAATTTTCGCGTTATGGTGTTAGAGTAAATACAATTGCGCCAGGCCTTTTTGGCACCCCAATGCTACTGGGCATGCCACAAGGTATCCAAGACAGCTTAGCAGCTTCAATTCCTTTTCCATCACGTTTTGGAACCCCAGAAGAATATGCAAAATTAGTGGCAAGCATTATTGATAATGTTATGATTAATGGTGAAACAATAAGATTAGACGGCGGCATTCGATTACAGCCAAAATAAAAACAGCCCGAGCTATATATAGAACCATGGATTAGAACAGAGGTTAATTCTTATTAGGAAAAATATGGATTAACCTGACTCGAATACTAACTTATTTTTTCCAGACCTATCACTACCGCGCATATGAAAAATCTTGCGCTCAGAGTGATCAGGGACATGCATATTTTTATATTGTTCGCGCGCAAGTTCATGATCAAATACACTAGTCATAGGCATAAAGCGCATAGTCATTCCTCGCCTAGGCTTATTAGATGTGTTAGGGTCGGAACCGTGTGCAAGAAAAACATCGTGAAGTGAAATTTGCCCCCTTTCCAATACAAGGTCTACTGCCTGACTTTCATCAAATTCTGAAGCAAGCAATTCTTGGTTTAAGGTTAGCTCCTTGCTAGGGTTAGTCTCATGTTTCAACAAACGCTTCTCTTTATGTGAGCCTTTAATGATTTGAAGACAACCATTTTCCCTAGTGGCATCATCGACAGCAACCCAAACCGTGCAGGTTGCCAGCGGTCGTATTGGCCAATACTCGCCATCCTGATGCCACGGGGTTGCCTTTCCATTTCCAGCAGGTTTAGCAAAAAAACTCGAATTCCAGAGAGCAATATCAGGTCCAATTAATTGTTCAACCATGTTAAGGATTTTACTATTACGACAAAAATCAGCAAACCCCTCATCATACTGTAAAATAGCTGGGCAGTAATCTCGAAACTCTGGATATGACCTCAGTAGTTCAGTATGTCTATCTTGTATTGCTAAAATAGTTTCCTCAGGGATTCTGTAATCAGGGATTACATAACCATCTTCAAAATATTGTTCTATTTGCGTTTCGTTAAGCATGGCTAAACCTCGTTAAACTTTTTCTAATAAAAACCAAGTGACGTCATCTAATGCCACTTTTGGATCCCGACGGTAACAAAACCCATAATCAACTAGCTTCAAGTCCTGATATTTATCAAGTAAATCTCCTGCAAAATCTCCTTTAAACAGCTTATTTTCATAACCGCGATATGAAATGCTGACCGGCTCTGGGTTATAATACTCAGCTATAAGGATATAACGACCGCTTACTCTGTGAATATTGTCATAAACAGCCGATAAATCGTTAGGGTTAATATGTATTAATAAGCCAACACTGATTACTAAATCGTATAAACCATCCGTATGTATATCCAAGACTGAACCCTGATACACCTTTAAACCCTGAATTTTTAATAATCTATCAATAGCTTCTTTATTAATTTCAATTGCGGATAAATTGATTTTTGGATACAGATTTTTTAAAGCACAAATATTCAAACCGATATTTGCACCAAACTCGATTACATTTTTTATTTCACTAGTACTCTTCAATGCATCTTTAAGAAGGTGTGCTCTTCCATCGACCAGATGAGCACCCGCATTACGCTGACTATACTTTATACCAAACTCCCCCATCCAAAACTTTTCTTGCTCGGAAACGGTCTTTTTTATCATTTTTCCTTTTCTCCAAACACACAGTCTTTAATCTCACGAGGGGTTTCTTGGACACGACCATTCAAATCACGTAATTTGGGATGAAGGTCTAAATAATCCACAATATCTTTCATACGGAAAAAAGGATTTGATACATAAAGCCCCTCTAAAATTTTTCTTATGAGTTCATAGTCATTCCATTCATCGAGCGTCCATCTCTCCGCAGAAAGGTTTTTATAACAAATGACACTTTGAAGATTAAATCTATTTGGGTCCCTGTAAAAATAGGGTGTGACGTGCTCCCGGTCATAGAGAGATGTTGTCTCCGCACATGCTATCTCAAGCGCTTGCCTACTAAAACACTCAACATCAAGTCCAGCTGGATAACTTCTGGGAACGGCATTGCTCACCACATTACATCCATGACTTTTTTGTTTAAAAATACTCACAATATAGTCAATAATTTCAGGATCAATTAACGGACAATCAGCAGTTAATCTAACAATTATGTCCGCTCCATTTTGCTCTGCGGCTCTCTTAAACCGATGAAGAACATCATTCTCACTTCCCCTATAAATCGCCACATTTTCGATATAAGCAAACTCTTCTATCTGATCATCCACAGAATTATCAGTTGTCGCGATAACAATCTTTTCAATCTGCCTAGCTTGTCTAATACGTTCGAGTTGAATTGATAACATTGGCCGATCTATAACTTTTAGAAGAACTTTACCAGGCAATCGAGTGGATGCCATCCGCGCCTGGACCACAGCTACTACGTTCACAAAATTTCCCCAAACAACATACGTGACCAGAAACTTATCAAGAAAAACTGGGCATGACTTCATTACCGAAAAGGCGCATTGAGGTAAGATTACGGTCACCATCCATATCACCAAACCCTGTCTGACATAGCAGATGTCTCACGCCTGCATCATGAAGTTCCGCAACTTGTTCTTTGACCTTTTTTGGTGAACCAAAAATAGACCCCGTTTTGATTGCCATAGCAGCTCCCTCCTCATGACTAACACTTGGATCAGTCCACAGGCTTAGTGTTTCAGGATTAATTACGAAATCTTTTGGGTTTAAAGCTTCACGAACTTCCATCATATGTTGTCGGGTTTTGATCAACATTATGTTAAGTTCATCTTCTGCCTGAGCATCCGACTCCGCAACGTATACATTTCGCCACACAGCATTTTTTTGCAACAGTTGGTTTTGAAAATCTATACCATGCTCGCCCTCATCCATGCCTTCCTGATACAACTTCCATCTGGAAGCTATGGAGCTTACTGGAAGGCGAGCAGTTAAAATTGGAATTCCTAAACGCCCACAATCTCGAAAAGATTCAGTTGAAATTACACTGCGCCAAATGGGAGGGCCTAATTTTTGAACCGGAGCAGGTCTTATAGCTGGCACATTAACATTATAAAACTCACCTTCATACTGTATTGGTTGATCTTTCCAAGCCTCCGACAAAATCTCGAGACTTTCTTGCGCACGTTTTCTACTATCCGAACTTCGAAGTCCGTACCCTATAAACTCATATTCATTAAATACAGTGCCTTTTCCAACACCCACATCAATTCTACCATTTGATAAATTATCAAGTAAGGCCAATTGCGTTGCAAGTCGCACAGGATGATGAAATGGCATCTGAACAACAGCAAATCCAATCCGTATATTTTTCGTCTTCATAGCCAGTGCGGAGGCAAAAACAATCGCATCGTTATAAACACTTTCTCCTGTAAAATAATGCTCCGTCAACCAAACACCTTTAAAGCCGAGTGCCTCAGCTTCCTGCACTTGAGCAATGATTTGATGTATCCGAAGATTATCTTGTTCTCTAGCAGGCGATAACGAAAGACTAAGCCATCCAAAACGCATTACATTTCCAATATTTTAATTGCTCGTGAAGTCTTAAGAGTGGACATCTTTAAATTTTAGGTCAACCACTAATTAATGAAATTTAATAACGCATCGACGACCCTAGTAGCACCATTACCATCGACTAACTTACCTGCGGTTTGTCCAAGTTTTACTCGCTGTGCATAATCATCACTCAGATTAAGGATTGCATCAATAGCACACTGAAACCCAGATTCGTGAATATTCAGGCAACTCATACTAGCACCCAGTTCCATCATCTCAACTGCGATCTTCTTCTCTACATCTGAAGAAGGTATTAGTATCATTGGAGTTTGATATAAAGCAGACTCCCAAACAGTAGATCCGGCTCCTGAAGCAATTATATCACACCACCTAATATGCTCACCCATCTCTAATACATCATTATATATTTGAATATTTTTTATGCCCTCAACCATACGTCTAACCATGGCGCCTTTATTATTTGCACCCCCAATTATTATTCTTATTCGCATATCATGGAATTCGCTCACTAAGCTCCCAATTAAACACTTTACAACAGCAAGAGTATTATTCTGAGGATCCGCTCCTCCGAATGTAAATAATACGTTTAGTCCAATTCTTGGAAAATCTCTCTGCCAATTTTGTTTATTAAGGAATTCTTCTCTCATCAAAGCATAATGACTACCAATCAATAATCGGGCCTTTGTTTTACCCCTATAAATATTTGCTTTCGCATGCTGATTTTGGTTTAGGATGATATCTGCAGAATAGTCGGACAGTGTTGCGTCATCATCAATCACCAGTACCTTTTTATTTTTTTCTTTGATCGATCTTATATAATTCGAATTAAATTGATATCCATCAATCACAATCCAGTCCACAGAATTTTGTTTCACAAGCTTATTAATATAAGAAATCTCATCTGCCACCCCATTCAATAGATCCACCCGGATACCCTGCGCACTCAATCTTTCCTGCAATATTTGATCCGTTTCCCGCATCACCATAATGACAGCCCCACCTGCACGGTGCCAGGCTTGAGCAAGTGCAAAACAACGCATCACATGTCCTAGACCAATTTTATGGCTGGCATCCACTCGAAGTAGCATTGTTTTAAGGATTATTTTTTTATTATGCATTTCAATAATAGGAATAATCACCAATCGCTTTTACTTGATGTACTAGATTCTATAGCATTATTTGGTTAATAATTACACCTCCATGTGATGGATATCCAAGTAACAGACACAGGTTAGGATTATTTATTGGAAAAATCAGTCATTATAAATGGTAGGCCGATTAATTCAGAAAACCCACCTTATATTGTGGCAGAAATATCCGGAAACCACGGCGGTCATTTATCACGAGGTTTAGAGCTAATAAATCAGGCAAAATATGCTGGTGCAGATGCCGTGAAAATACAATCTTACACTCCTGACTCTATAACTATAGATCATGACAGCCCTGATTTTATTTTAAAAGATGGCTTATGGCAGGGGCAAACGCTCTATAACTTATATGCGAGTGCGCATACTCCGCGTGAATGGCACAAACCTCTATTTGATCACGCCAGACGTATTGGCATAACCATATTCTCCAGCCCATTTGATAAAGATGCTGTTAACTTATTGGAAGCTTTAGATACACCGGCATATAAAATAGCATCTCCAGAGATAATTGACTTTGATTTGATAGAAGCATGTGCAAAAACCGGTAAACCACTAATTATATCAACGGGGATGGCGTCGATAGAAGAGATTGATGAGGCAGTGAATGTTGCGAAGAGTGCAGGAGCACGGAACGTGCTTTTACTCCATTGCATAAGCGCCTATCCAACCCCCATTGAGCAAGCAAATCTGAACACAATTAGTGATCTATCATTACGCTTTAATGCATCGATTGGCCTATCCGACCATACAAATGGTAGTTTAGCGGCTACACTTGCAGTCGCACAGGGCGCGGTACTTATAGAAAAACATATCACATTATCAAAATCTAATGGAGCCGTTGACAATGCTTTCTCGATAGAGCCAAAGGAATTAAAACAACTTATTATCGACACTAAAACAGCTTACCTAGCCATGGGAAAGCCAAACTATTCGCCTACTAAAAATGAGAATTTAATGCTTATCGCAAGGCGAAGTTTGTACACTATATCCGATATTAGGGCCGGGGAAACTTTTACATCGGACAATATACGATCTATTCGTCCAAATCTTGGTTTACACCCAAGGTTTTATAAAACAATATTGGGTAAATCAGCATCAATTAATATTAAACGCGGCACCCCTCTCAACCTTTCGATGATAGATGATATAGAGGAGTAAATGTTGAGTCGAAAACCAACAGATGTGGAGCAGGGGTTAAAACTAGCCGAAAAGTGTCTCCATGAGGGCTATTTTGACGACACTATACAATTATGTAGCGAGATAATAAAAATAGAAGCATCTAATGCAGATGCTTATTATTATATGGGTCTTGCAATTTATAGATTAGGTCAATTACCTCTAGCAATTACGCATTTAGAAACAGCAATAGAATTTGATTCGACTAGAACTGATTTTCTTTGCGCTCTAGGAGAGATACTAGAGAATTCTGGATTAACTAAGGAAGCAGAGTCACAGTACAGAAAAGCGCTAATAATTGACCGAAATATAACCAAGGCTCTTATCAAACTCGGTACTCTGCTCCTTAATCGTGGCCAATATAAACTAGGAACAAATGCACTAGAAAAAGCATTGAATTTAGATCCCAAAAATATTGAAGCAATAGTACCTCTGATAGACGCAAAAAATAAAATGGGACAAATCATTGATGCGCTCAACCTTAATCTTCTAGCAACGTCAATCGCACCACTTCAAGAACGTGTATGGAATAGTTTGGCTAATATTCATATGGAATTGGAGGATTGGAAGAATGCAGGAACCGAATTTAAAAAAGCACTAGTTTTGGCACCGCACCACTCTGGACCTTGGAGCAACATAGGCTTTGTTTACATGAATTATGGCAATTTTGTATCTGCCAGGCGTTGTTTCAACTTATCGATCAGAGTTCGCTCGGATGTTGGTAATGCTTATTGTGGGTTAGCGGAGTTATCATATCATGAGAACAAATTAGCAGAGTCTTTGAAAAACTCAGAGATAGCGATCAAAATTGATCCGATGGACTATCATTATCAGAGCCGTAGAGCTTTACAATTACTGGCTACTGGAAATCTCACTGATGGTTGGAACTTAAGAGATGCACGCCTAATGCTAGATCACCGTATTGAGCATCGACAACGTCCACCCAGATGGGATGGATCACCATTAAAGGAAAAAACGCTATTAATTACTGCTGAAGAAGGTATAGGGGACGAATTATTTTTTGCCTCTTGCATCAATGATGCAATATCAGAATGCAAACAATGCTTTATTGAGTGTGACCCACGACTTTTGGAATTGTATAAACGTTCTTTTCCTGCAGCAATTGTTGGTGCGACAGAGAGAACTGGTAGTCGCTTCAAGCCTGTCCAGTCTTATGACTGGCTACCAAAGACACCACCTATCGACTTCTCAATAGAGTCAGGTAGCCTTTTTAAATTCTTCCGCCCAAATTGGAAGCGCTTTGGTAATAAGCAACCATATCTAAAACCAAATACTAACCTTCAAATATTCTGGAGAGAATTTTTCGCAAAAACATTGCCTGGATTAAAAGTTGGCTTTTGTTGGCGCAGTAAATATCATGACGGATTTCGAAAATATCACTATGCAAATCTTCTGGATTGGGCTCCGGTATTAACCACACCTAGCTGTAGTTTTATCTCGCTTCAATATGGCGAAGAGTGGGAAGAAGAAATCCATAAGCTACCATCAGCACTTAACTCCAAAATCACTATTTTGGAGAATGCTGATTTATCAAATGACTTTGAAACTATTTGTGCTGTGGCGTCCTGCTTGGATTTGATTATTTGCCCCAGCAGCACTGTAAGCTGGATCGGTGGTGCACTTGGAGTGCCGACATGGGTTACCCATCTCCAACCGAATTGGACTAAATTAGGAACAAATAGTTTCCCAGGGTTTCCTTCTATGGAGAGTTTTCCTAAAGAAATATTTGATCCATGGGTGACGTGTTTTGATCCCATAAGAACTAGATTAGATAATTATGTAAAATATTTTTTAAAACAGGACAGATAATTTTCTCCATATTTTTTTATTACTTCTTAGACAATAAACTGCGAGAGAATGTTAATTGAACTAGGTTAAAGCCAGGCCTACTCACTCTTCCTCTGTTACGAAAACCAGCACGTTGCAAAGAAATAATAGCCGGCCAATTATCAGCTTGCGGTTCGCTTATGATACGGTCCTTCTCTTTATTTTTAAATATCTCTCCAATTACACTTTTAATAGCTGAACTCCCTAAGTTTCGATTAAGATAGTCCTTTTCACCAATAAGATATCGAAGAGATAATTCTTTGGTATCAATGTAATCCGGTTTGACTTTTAGAGAAGAATAAACATGTATCAAGCCTATGTTCTGATCGGCCGAGGCAATGATATAAACTAAATTATTGTAATTACCGTCGGCCTTAAAACGGTAGATTGTATTGATGATATCGCTAGCCCATTCTTTGTTCCACCAACGCTTGACATGCACTAAACCCAACCATTTTTCAACAAGGTTTAACTCATTAACCTGAGCGACTCTAAGGTTTATGTTCTTAGTTAGCATCTAAATTCCCTACAAGGCTTTTGCACCAGAATGATTATGGATTTATCAACTTTAATTGTAACGCTGTGCATAACGATTGTTATCTTTTTGATTACTAATTTGCATCAAAGAAAAAAACGAGACCTTGGAGAAGTCAGCCTGATCCCTTCTACTTTAATACAAATAATTGCTATTGTCGTTTTTGTTGTATTAGCCGCACATTTAATAAGTACAGCAACCGGCATCACTTTTCCAAGACGTCATCTTTTTTAATATGCTGAACCTTATCTACCTTAAGTAATGCAATCTTATCTAATTGCTTAATCCTTACACGAGCCGCACCTGCCTCTTCGCTGGATGGGGCTTGCTTGATTATTTGTTCCCAATCCTGTCGCGCGCCCAATAAATCTCCACTCAGTTTCCTTATGTATCCTCTTTCTAAAAGAGCTAAAGGTAATCCTGGCAGATTATTTAAAACATATTCTAGGTCAATAAGGGCGCCTTTTAAATCTTTCATAAAACGTTTCACATAAGCCCGGTAAAGATACGCATCAGTAAAATTAGAATTTAAGGTTATTGCTTGATCTAAATCATTCAAGGCCTGTAAATACTTTAACTGATCAATATTTATTGTCGCTCTATCGAGATAGACTTCCGGATTGTAGGGGTATAAACTAATAGATTTAGAAAGTAGCCTAGTTGCACGTCCTGTTTCGCCTGCTAGGAGCCATGCTTGGCTAGCTTGAGCAAGAACCTGTGACCTCAAATAAAACTGCTTTTTTGGGATATCTCGTTCTAATATTTCTAGACGACTAGCTCCATCAAGGTTGTCCCCAGAATAGAATATAGAAACCGCCATACAATGCCGTGCCGCTATGCCCTTATCCAACGCGAACCATTTAGTGGCACTCGCATAACCCTCACTAGGGTTTTTTTTTGCTAACTCCAAGCATGTTTTATACTTAATTGATTGATTTAGATATTCGTTTGTACTGCCCTCAGATTGAAATAAAAGCCCAATCAAAAAAGTATATAACAACAAGAAGGCTACAAGTTTCATTTTTTAGTACGAGCCACTAAGTTATCAATTTGTTGCATTAAGGCTTTGAGTTCTTTCTCTTTTGATAACCGATGATCACCATCTTTTATCAAGATAACTTCTACATCCTCTGCCTCAACATGTTCAGCAAGCCTTACTGATAATTGATATGGAACGTCAGCATCAGACAGACCATGTAGTAGGCGAATAGGTACATGGATCATTAGTTTCTCTCTAAGGACAAGGCGACTTCTACCATCCTTTATCAATGGCAAAGTTATTATATATGGGGCGTCATTATATTCGGTCGGTTCATAATATATTTCGTCCTCCAATAGGGTGTTTTTGATAGATTGCTCGAACTTATTCCACATCAAGTCTTCAGTAAAATCGGGAGCAGATGCTATGCCTACTAGCCCTACAATTCTTTCAGGTCGCTCTAGCGCAGCCAACAGTGAGATCCACCCCCCCATGGAAGAACCAATCAAAATTTGAGGGCCGGTAGTTTGTGAGTCGATTATAGCGAGACTATCTGATAACCAGGTGCCAATCGTTCCTTTAGAAAAATCACCCGATGATTGACCATGACCTTGATAGTCAAATCGCAAAAACGCTTGCCCGCAAGTCCGTGCATATTGCTCTATAGCTAACGCTTTGGTTCCAGTCATGTCAGATGCAAATCCACCAAAAAATATTAACCCGGGGCTGTTTCCAATTAATTTATGATAGGCAATCCTAGCACCATCGGCTTTTTCTAAGTACGATGGGTTAGATTTAATTTTTTGAGATGGGTGTTCTGACATTATGCTAATCTTTCACGTAAGTGCTTTTTTAGGGAACACAAATAGTGGATGAATTAGATTACTCATACTATGAGGCCTTAAATGCTGGAGATACTAATCTCGGACTTGATTTCTTTAAGCCATCAGTAAATGCCAAACCTCCAACTATAATGCAAGTGCTTCCCTCGCTAAATTCAGGTGGCGTAGAGCGAGGAACACTAGAAATATCAAAGGCTCTTATTACTGCTGGGTGGAAATCGATCGTTGTTTCTCAAGGAGGGTCGATGGTCAACCAACTGAAAAATGAAGGAGGGATCCACGTAGAACTAGCAGTTGGTTCCAAAAATCCCATAAATTGGTTTAGCTGTTATCGCCAAATAAAAGATATTATGTTGAAATACGAAGTTGATCTGGTTCATGCCCGCTCAAGGATGCCCGCCTGGTTGGCATTAAATGCGACAAAGGCAGTTCCCACTCATTTCATCACTACTTTTCATGGCCGTCATAATGACACCAATCGATTAAAGAAATTTTACAATTCCGTTATGACAAGAGGGGAAAAAACAATTGCTATCTCAAGTTATATAGCTTCAGAAATTATGATTCGCCATCGAATCAAGCCAACAAAATTATATATCATACCGAGAGGTGTGGACCCATACTATTTTAATCAGAACACCGTATCCAGAGAACGGAAAGACAAACTCAAATTGCACTGGGGGGTCCCTGACAATATCCCAGTCATTATGCTTCCTGGACGTGTAACCCGATGGAAAGGTCACGAGTTATTGATAAAGTCTTTAACTAGATTACATGATCTATCTTTCTTCTGTATTTTCGTAGGTCCTTATGATGATAAAAAGAAATTCAAAAAAGATCTCGAACACCTCATAAGAAAAAATAATCTAACATCAAAAACAAAATTTGTTGGGGACTGTGCGGACATGGCTGCAGCATATAAACTCTCTGATATAGTGATTTCTGCATCATTAGATCCAGAGCCTTTTGGCCGAACTATTATTGAAGCCCAAGCAATGGGTAAAATAGTACTAGCAAGCAAACATGGGGGTGCAATAGAATCAATTATTGAAGGGAAAACTGGATGGCTATTCGAGCCGTGTAATCCAATAGCATTGTCAGATAGATTGAGAAATGCCCTAAATATTGATGATCTAGAGCGATCAACAGTATCGAGTAATGCAGAACGTCATATTAGAAGAAACTTTTCAACGGAGGAAATGTGTGCACGAACCCTATCAGTTTATACTGAAGTATTGGGACTCAATTCCATTGGAAATGATAACTAAATGCCAAAAGAACAAGTTTTAATAATTAAGCTCGGAGCATTGGGTGACTTCATTTATTCTATAGGCCCTATGCAAGCTATTAGGAAACACCATCCTGAGGCTGTTCTCACGCTCATGACTAGGCAGTCTTTCCATGAATTGGGAAGGCAGATTAATATTTTTGATAAAATTATCATAGATGAAGAACCTAAGATATGGGAGTTATTAAAAATATTTAGACTAAGAGATATTCTCAAATCAAAGAACTTCAGCCGTATATATGATCTCCAAACGTCAGATCGTACCAACTTTTATTATAAACTAATTGGATCAAGAAATCGAATTGAATGGTCGGGAATTGTCAGGGGCTGTAGCCACTATCATCATTATGAGCGACCAACGCTTATTCACACTCAAGACCGACAAAGGGAGCAGCTACGCATAGCAGGGATTGTAGACGTAGCAGAACCAGATTTATCTTTTATGGATGCTAGTTTGAAAGGTTTTGATCTGCCCAGCAGGTACGCCTTGATTGTCGCAGGTAGCTCTCCAAAAATGAAAGTAAAAAGATGGCCAGCTCAAAACTATGCCAAACTTTGTGAAATACTCAGCCAAAGTAATATTATCCCTATCCTTATCGGTGGGAATGACGATACGGATGTAATAAAGAGTATCGTTAACACTTGTCCAACAGCAATAAACCTTCTGGATAAAACAACTATCTTCCATATCGCAAGCCTAGGCCGGCAAGCTAGACTTTGTATTGGAAATGATACGGGCCCCATGCATATTATCGCTTTAACTAAATGCCCCACAATAGCAATTTTCAGAACTGCCTCTTTCCCAGAAAAGGCAGCGCCGAGGGGTAACAATGTTAAATTGTTGATTAAAGAGAAGTTAAGTGAGTTATCTGTTGAAGAAGTTGCATCGTCTATTGATCTTTAATAGGATCTGATTGTGAAAAGTTATTTAAAAACAACACTCCCTGCCTTAACAGGAGTAGAGCAACAACGAAGCCTTCAACAAATATTGGATACCAAGCCCAAAAACTCTTCTATTCGTGTCTTTGGCTATGGGTCACTACTCTGGAAACCCATCATATCATTTCGGAAATATCAAAAAGTAATATTAAAAGGTTGGTCTAGGCAAGTTTGTAACTGGACAATACACGCCAGAGGCACCTCAAGTAATCCTGGACTAGTTTTTGGTCTAAATAAAGACACGAACGGTTCATGTGAAGGCCTGGTCTTTGAATTCTATGAGAAATCGCTATTGCCAGACCTAAAAAATCTTTGGGCGCAAGAGATGCACTCAAATTTATATCACCCGAGGTGGCTTCCTATCTTTACACAGAAAGAACAATACTCAGTAATAGCATTTGTGGTTAATCAAAACCATCCACTATATGTCAGTAATATACCCGATGATGAAGCAGCCGACATAATTTGTGCTGCTAGTGGTATTTTTGGACCCTGTGCTGATTACTTTACAGATACGACAACGGCTTTAAAAAAAATGGGCTTAAAAGATAAAAATATAGAAAATCTCACAAAATTAATTAAGGAGCGAAAGAGCAGGTAGCATTATCTAGCCAAATTACTATTCAATATTTAACCAGTTCAAAACGGCATAGGTTAATTCAGTTAAACTCTTTTTTATCATTCCGTCTCCGTTGCAAAAGGTTTATACGCGCAAATTGAGTTACTAAACCATGAGCAGGAACCGTCTTTAGGTCAGTTACGGGCAGGGGAGCATCTTTGATTGGTTGCCCACGCACCAAATCAGCTAAAACTGAACCCATAGCAGTAGATAAAGCTACTCCCCGACCGTTACATCCCAACCAAGTAAAAACGCCTGGAGCAAGAACATGAAGGCGTGGTAAATAGTCCGTTGTCATCGAAAGAAAACCGCTCCAAATAAACTCCCATTCAACTTGTCCTAATTGTGGAAAGTTTTTCTGTAACCTTTTCCCTACATGTGCCCTTAATCTGTTTTCAGAATTAATATCAAATATCAGTGAAGCACCGCTCACCAATCTACCATCCCAGTCATATCTAGCAAATTCAAGATCCCCCCGAGTATCTGATAATCCATGACGCCCGGGCAAAATAGCTTTACGAATATTATCTGAGAGTGGTTTTGTGGCCATCTGCCACGTTTTCACGGGAATGATTGTTCTGCGTAATTTAGGCCATAGATCGTCTGTGTATGCATTAGTTGCTAAAATAACACGGTTAGCTTTTACTGAACCATTCTTGGTTCTAATAAGCCACCCATTATCATCTCTGGTTAAAGAAAGAGCGGGGGAGTTTGTAAAAATTCTTGCTCCCAAATTCACCACCGCTTTTGCCATACCTCTAACGTATGCCATCGGATGGATTGTACCTCCATCATGAGCTATCCACCCCCCAAACCAAGCACTACTACCGACTAAACCCTCTAATTGTTCTTTATCTAATAAATCAGCTTTAAGGCCACGCTTGCTCCATTCTGTTACCCTTTTTTCGATAAGCTTCATTCTCCCCGGAGAGTGAGCTGGCTGTATCCACCCTGTTTGTTCGCCAGCTTTTTCCATATTATGTTTACGAATTAAATTAAAAACTAGACTCGCGGAATCTCTTATTAAGGCTATTGTTTGCTCTCCTTTTTCTTGCCCAAAGATTCTAATAATTTCTTCCGGGTCAGCTTTGGAAAGTGTGGGGATTACAAGCCCATTATTACGGCCAGATGCACCATGGCCCACCTCATTTGCCTCTATAACAACTGGAGAGATATCTGGCGCCAAGTGTAATGCAGCAGAAAGTCCTGTATACCCTGCTCCAATAATAGCAACCTCTGTAGATATATCCTTTTCTAATGAATGAGTCTCAATTACAGACGGCGCCGTTTGAACCCAGACCGAATTAGGAAGTTTAGAAGCACCTTCCGCAAAATTTCTTTTATTTAAAACATTATTTTTCATGTAAGTGGACTATATTTCTTACAGCTAATCGGTCTTTCATGCGACCATAATGCGCATCTATTTTTGGAAAATTACTGCGAGCTACACCGTCTCTCTTCAACCATCGCGTTACAGTAAAAAGATAAGGGTCACAAATGCTATAATCATTACCCAGCACCCAAGGCATATCACCTATACTGGATTCTAAGAATGCAAAACAGGCGCCTATTGTTTCTGGCACCTTAGCCGTCATAGATGCAAGAGCCAATGGATCATCTGCCCAACGAGACCCCCGACTTAGATGCGCATGCGCAACATGTACTGTCGAACACAAATAACTATTAAATTCCTGAACTTTTGCTAATTGGAAAATATTGTCTTTGGGTACCATTTTTTTTTCGGGGTACCTTTGAGCAATGTATAAAAGAATGGCTGGAGTTTCGGTTAATATGCCGTCTTCGGTTAAGAGAGCTGGGACCCGCCCCTTAGCATTAATTGATAAATAGTCGGCTTGCCTCTGCTCATTTTCCTTAAAATTGATTTCTGCAATCGAGTAATTTGCATCTACTTCCTCTAATAATATATGTGATGCCAAGGCACATGAATTCGGCGAATAATAAAGGCGCATTTACTCTCTCTCCGTTCCAATATTCTTCATGCGAAAATACGTTTGACACAGTAGACTATCATTTTAATAAAGACTTAAGATCAAAATTAATATTATCTGCTTGTTCTGGTGTCACGTTAGTTTGCATTTTTAATAATCTGCTCACAACTAGGTAAGTCGAACCATCATTCATAGCATCTACCGCAATTAAACTTTGATCTCGATAATACCAGACGGATTGCCCCCCCGGACGACGCCCCTTTCTAACAAGGGTATGATTAAAACCGATGTTAAGACCAGCTATTTGTAATTTTGTTTCAAATTGATCTGACCAGAACCAGGGATATGGTTGATAAGATACCTTGTTACCAAAAATTGTTTCTGCGGCAATCTCGCCCTGATCAATGGCGTTCTGCACTGACTCTAGTCGTATCAATTTATCCTTATATAAAAAAGATGCACAGTCACCCGCCGCGACTATGTCTTTATCTGAGGTCTGACAATATTCATTAACATTAATCCCATTTGATACTTTTAATTCTGCCTTCTCGGCCAAATCATCATTCGGTCGAATACCAATTCCACAAACAACAAAGTCAACCGAAATAGTTTCCCCAGAACTCAAACGAGCGCCTGCTAATCTACCCCCCTTTTCTATTAAATTAACAAGAGACGTCGACTCAAGAATTTGTACACCTTTTGATAAGTGAAGATTCCGAAAGTAGTCGGCAGTGGCCGCCGCAGCGACTCGGTTCAATATTCTGTTTTCTTTTTCAACTAGGACTACATTCAGCCCTAATTTATTTGCTGTAGCCGCTGCTTCTAAACCAATGTAACCGCCGCCAATCACGAGCATGGTTTTACCTGCCATGAACTCATGTTTGATATTATCCACGTCATTTAATGTTTTAATTGAGTAAACACCGGGCAATAAGCCTCCCAGTTTTTTCGGTAGCTTGAGAGCATTCGATCCTGTTGTTAAAGCTAACTTTTGATAAGCAAAAATTTCTCCCGTTTCCAATTGAACCGTCTTATTTTCTCGATTAATAGATTTTACGGTAGCACCTAACTTTAAAGACACATTATTTCCTTGGTACCAATCTAAGGGTCTAAAAAATAGTCGCTCTTTTTTGGTGTCACCCAGTAAATATTTTTTTGAAAGCGGCGGCCGCTGATAAGGTGGATACAATTCACTAGAAATTATAGTTATAGGTCTCTGGTCACCTAGCTTTCGTAACTTTGATGCGATGGAGAGGCCTGCTTGTCCTCCACCAACAATACAAATAGCGTCGTTCATCAAAAACCCATAACTTGTTTCACTATCTAAAGTCCAAACCTACCCCACGTGACCCTTTGTTCTATCCATTCCATTGCATCAGAAAATAACGAATTAATCTTGGCATCGGTTACCATTGAAAATTCAGAACTACCACCAAGGCCTAATTTTGATAAAATACCAGTTTTTGCTGCGTACTCTTTGAATACTACCTTATCACCAAACTTGTTTCGCATGATTTCCCGCAAATCTCCCAAACCATCAATTAAACCCAACTCCTTGGCCTGTATTCCCGTCCAAAAGGCACCACTGAAAAGTTCCTCATGCGTACCGTTTAATTTCTCCCCCCTTCGCGATAACACCCATTCACGGAATAGGGTAAAGATTTCCTCTTGGAGTAACTTCAAACGCTCAATATGTTTCGGGTCTTCATCTACGAAAGGGTCTAGCATCCCCTTATTCGGGCCAGTGGAATATATTCTGCGCTCGACACCAAGTTTACTTATTGCCTCCTTAAAACCAAATCCAGCAGAAACAACCCCAATCGAACCAATTATAGAACTCGCATTTGCATAAATTTCATCACCTGCAAGTGCAATCCAGTATCCACCAGATGCCGCGACATCCTCACAAAAAACAAACACTGGCTTTTGAAACTCCGTGCTTAGGTCACGGATTCTTTTTTGGATCAAATCAGATTGAACGGGGGATCCACCAGGCGAATTTATAATCAGAGCTACAGCCGTTATTCTTTTATTGGAGAACGCATCTTGAAGGAAAGTTTCAATACTTTGAAGATTTAATCCTTTTCTAAATGAACCGCTGGCACCGATTACACCTGTAAGTTTAATAACTCCGACTTGTGGGGCTTTCTTTCGAAATGGTATATATTTTTTTATCTTTTCCATACCCCACAAGATAAGAGGCTGGAGGCTTAAAGCCAAGCCCTTGGTTTTAAATATTAACGAATAAATAAATCCCTTTTATTGGTTCTAGCCTTCCGATGGGTCAATAAAACAAAAATTAACCCTGGCAAGCCTAGTACCGATGTTACTGGCCATAATAAGATAGTTACCATTATAGGGTCCCATAGAAACGGGCTTACGTGTCTGGCAATAGCGGGCTGTAATAACTGAAGGCTACCAGGGTGAGTTGAATGCCAAAAAGAACCAACGTCTGTTAGGATGAAATCACCGCCATTATACGAATCGATCAAATCCAAGACGCCGACTAAAATCGCAATAAAAATCAAAATTAATCCAAACGTTCTTATTATCAATCTCACTGAAGACTCCCAACTTAAATACAGTTGTCAGGAGAAGAATAACCTAAAACTTAAAAAAGAAGCAAACCCTGAAATCGGGAAACAAATTTATCCGCCATTAACATTGCATTCATGGGGTGGGTTAGGTAATGTCCCGAAATTCCGGAGGGGTGGCCGAGTGGCTTAAGGCGCACGCTTGGAAAGCGTGTTTACCGCAAGGTAACGCGGGTTCGAATCCCGCTCCCTCCGCCATTGCCCTAAAAAAACCCTGTTTTCCCACGTTTATTGACTTCATTATATAAATAATAGTAAAATGGACACTCTTTCTGACACTATTTTGTAGATAATGTGATCTATTTTATTATTTATTTGGGTGTTTTTTATGAAGCAGTACCAACAAAAACTGCGTAAAGTTAAGGGAAAATACTACGTTTGCATGACTGTACCTGTTGAGGTACGCGAGATATTAGGGCGTCAAATCCGCGCTAGTACTGGC
>PANE01000031.1 GCA_002708305.1 Rhodospirillaceae bacterium | reverse complement strand
GCTTGGGTCACCAGGCGAGTTGCTAATAGAGGAAAGGCTCTCGGATTTAATGGAGTATTCGGGAGTATTGGAGTGGGGTTAGCTCCAATTTTAGCCGCGGTATTAACAGACTTTTGGTCCTGGAGGGCGGCATTCATTCTGCCAGGAATAATAAGCATTGTAATTGGTTGTATTTTAGCCGTTATGTTNATTCGNGGTAAAATNACTGATGGCGAAACAGCNAACNGTNAAGAGCCTTCTGAAGCCACAGAAACTGAAATGAAAAGAGGGGTTCTTTTATTACTCATCACTGTGGCCTGCACTGGTTTAATTTATCAGGCTACATCATTTGCTCTACCGAAATTGATTGAATTAAGGTTGTCTGGTATNTTAGGAGAGGGGTTAATCGGTGTAGGTGCTATTGTTTCTGTTATTTACTTTCTATCTGGTGGAGCCCAACTTATTGGTGGTTGGCTGGCGGATCGTTTTAAATTAACAAAAGTTTATTTGGTATGTTGGTTATTACAGACCCCTNTGCTTGTGCTCGCGGCGATAATACATAGTGGACTGTTAATACCTGTCTTGGCAGCAATGGTGGTTAGCAATACNATTGGCTCGCCGGCAGAGAATAGTCTCTTTGCTAAATATTCTCCTCCTAAATGGCGGTCTACGGCGTTTGGCATTAAGTTTGTTTTAGCATTAGGTGTGGCATCGGCTTCTATCCCCCTGATCTCATGGGTTTTTGCGGAAACTGGGGAGTTCGTTTGGTTATTCTTGATGCTGACGGGGTTATCCATATTAGCGACAGTGATTGCAGCATTTTTGCCAGCGGATTCCATTCGAAACACCTTAACAGATTAACCAAGGTTACAGTGGCTTNCTTGGCGTTAATCATCTGCTGCAAACTCAACTGCTTGTTGTGCAGCCCGAAATAGCGCGCGAGCTTTATTTATAGACTCCTGATATTCACCTTCCGGATCACTATCTGCTACAACGCCACCACCTGCTTGAACGTACATACGATTATCTTTTATCAGCGCGGTTCGGAGGGCTATGCAAGTGTCCATTGTACCATTTGCGGAGAAATAGCCGACGGCTCCAGCATAAACTCCGCGTCTAGACTTTTCNAATTCGTCAATAATTTCCATCGCTCTTACCTTTGGCGCACCAGAGACGGTTCCAGCAGGAAANCCGGCGGCGAGTGCATCAAGTGCATCNAAACCTNCTGAAATCTGNCCNTCCACNTGGCTNGCGATATGCATTACATGTGAATAATATTCTATTTNAAANTGCTCAATTACTTTAACACTGCCAATTTTNCTNACCCTTCCAACATCATTTCTACCTAAATCTAATAGCATTAAATGCTCTGCGCGTTCTTTTGGGTCTTCGAGTAGCTCTTTCGCTAGCGCTTTGTCCTTCTCCGGGGTGGTTCCTCTGGGNCTTGTCCCAGCAAGTGGCCTAAGCGTAACGGTGTCATCTTTCAACGTCACTAAAATCTCAGGACTTGAACCAACAATCGAAAATTCCCCAAAGTCAAAAAAGAAGAGATATGGTGACGGGTTTAATCGTCGCAATGAGCGGTACAGCGCCATAGGAGGTAAATCAAATGGTACCGAAAATCGCTGTGATGGCACTACTTGGAATATATCCCCCGCGGTAATATACTNCTTAGCTGTTTTAACCATCTGGTGGAATTCTTCTCTGGTGGTGTTGGATGATGGCTCTTGTATATTAGTATTCGACGGCGGCTTCTCGCGGCGATAAGGCAGGCTTCTTTGAAAATTGGCCGTTGCATCCTTCAGGCGGGTTATGGCTCCTTCAAAGGCGGAACTGGGCGAAATACCTTTGTCGGGCCAAACGGGAGTTACTACTGTAACTATCTCTTCTAACCTGTCGAAAATGCAGATAAGTGTTGGCCTTAAAAACAATCCGTCAGGTACTTTTAATTCGTCTTCGTTGTTGTCGGGTATGTCTTCACTGAGGCGAACAGAGTCGTACCCCATATAACCAAAAATACCCGATGCCATTGGTGGCAAGCCAGCTGGTAATTCTATTTTTGACTCTTCAATCAACTTTTTGAGTGATATCAGGGGTTTTTCGCTGCAGATTTCAAAATCATTAGCGTTNAGACGAGCTCTTCTATTTATTTGAGCCTCTTGTTGTTTAAATTTCCATATTATGTCTGGGTTCATACCTATAATAGAGAACCTACCACGGACTTTTCCACCTTCTACAGATTCCAATAGAAAAGTATTAGATTGGCCGTCAGTCAGTTTGAGCATTGCCGACACAGGGGTTTCTAAATCTGCAACCATGGTTGTCCAGACTACCTGAGATTGGTGGGCACAGTATCGCTTAGAAAAATGCTCAAATGATGGTTCGTTTTTCATTCTGGGTCGGATACCAATTGATTTATATAGTTGCGATCAATGGTAACATTGTGATTTTTTTTCAGGGAATTTAGAGCAATTTCAAGATAGTCTTGTTGCATGGTAGATTCGATTTCTCTTTTAATTGACTGCCATTCTTGGTTGGTTTTATCTACAAATGCTTTGTCTATATTTACCAATTCAATAACGGCTATTTTTTTTGTTCCGCTGACTAGGTTGATTTCTCCTCTAGAGAGTTCGAATGCTACTGTCGCAAAATCACTAGGGTATCGCGAATTTTCTAGTCCATCGCCGGAACGAGAGAAAGGTTTAGTGGTCTCTACTTTAAAGCCTCCATTTTTAGCAGCGTTCTTCAACCCGACGCCAGCTTTTGTCAAACNTTCCAATTTTTTGGCTTTAATCATAGCGGCCTTATGTACTTGTTCTTCTTTCCATATTTTTTCAACTAAGTTTTTTGCCTCTGGAAAACTGAGCTTTCGCGACTCCAAAATCTCATCAGGTCGTATTAAAAAATACCCGCCCTCNTTNGTTTCAATAAGATTACTCTGTTCTCCATTTAATGTTGAAAAAAGCACTGATAAAAACTTGCCGCTTGGTGGTAAATTAATTAGAGGCTCTCCTTTCTGCCCCATTCCCTTATCGTCAGTGAAAGCAATTTTTTGAGCCATTACATTTATGGATCTTGCTGCTTCCTCTAACGTAGCGCCGCTAGCTAATGAATCTTCAAATGCATTAGTTAATTCAAACAGTGCATCTAAAGCTTTCTCTTGAGCTAATTCAGCTTGNATAGTTTTAGACGCAATTTGGAAAGGATCTGTCATCTCAGGTATTTCGGATTTTATTAGGAAAANCTTCCATCCAAAAGGAGTTTCTACGGAGGCACTGACGTTTCCAACAAGGGTCTTGAAAGCAGCATTTTGTTCTTTTCCTGCAATAAAATCATTTTTGGTAACAGCATTGAGCGAGGAGGATTTATCTTTGGTCGCGGAGGCTTGTAATGATTTTAATATCAGAGAAGTATCGTTAAGCTTTACAGCTCTTTCTCTAGCAGTATCTGCAAGCAATTTAGTATCAAAAATAAATTGCCTGATTTCTCTAGTCGCCGGTTTTGTGAATTCGTCCTTCCTGTTCTTGTATTCTTCTTCTAAAATATTTTTAGGTATTGAGATCTCTTTTGCTAATTGTTTTGGTGTGAGATAGATGAAGGTTGCTCTCCGAAATTCTGGAGCAACATAATTGCTTTTGGTTTCCTCATAAAGTTTATTAAGTTCTGTTTCGGTTGCTCTCCTCGTTAGACCAATGTCGTCGCNTGAAATCATAACAACATTAGCTACTCTTTTTTCATGTCGATAATGGATCAGCGTTTCTATTATTTCTTCGTTTGGAGTGACCGCTCCGTTAATAGCGGAAAGCAATTGATTTCTCTTGATGTCTTCTTTTAAGCTTCTAAAGAACTCCTCTTCTGTCAAGTCTGCATTGTATAGGTTTCTTCTAAATAATTCTGGGCTGAACTTTCCAAGTTGGTCTTTGAAAGCGGACGAGCTTGCTATCCAGTTTTTAATTTGACTGTCACTCACTAGAAGATTTAAATCTGAGCCTGCCGCAGCAAATAGACCGTTATTAACTAAATTATTTATTACTGAGTCTAATATCTGAGGTTTCACAAGCGCCACATATTCTGGTGGCAAACGCATTGCCTTACGCGTTCTCTCGAATTCCCGGGTGATATCATNTGAGTTATAATCAATATCCCCAACTGATACAGTTGTTTCACCTCTCTCCTGTCCTAGGAAAATATCTCCAATGCCCCAAATAGCAAAACTGAGTATTAAAATACCAAATAATACTTTTATAAAAATCGAGGTAACTTTAGAGCGAATAAATTGTAACATGTGGTATCCGATACCCAATAACAGGGGGTGTGACATTTAATTTAGGATATGTATTAATATCGACATACTAAACAGTTGAAGGACCTTCCCGCAACTTGCTTTCCTTTTAAACTGCCTGTTGCTAATTAAAAACAAAAAAGAATAAAAAAATAAGGTGTTCGTNTTTCAATAAAGTATCGATTTAATAATTATAATACATCCTGGAGTNTGTGATGGCTAAACATCTATTTGTCGCTGGTAACTGGAAAATGAATTTAAACCGAGTCCAAGCCATTGAACTGGCAAAAAATATAGACGAGCAAAAAGAAAGATTCAGGCATGCAGAAGTTGTGATTTTTCCCTCTTTTGTGTGGCTTTCATCTGTACAAGANATACTTAAGGGCGATGGATGTAGGTTAGGGGCACAGAATTGCCATAGCGAGCCAATGGGGGCCCACACTGGAGATGTTTCTTTGGATATGCTGAAAGATATTGGGTGTGATTATGTGATTTTGGGGCANTCAGAACGACGGATTAATCATCTTGAGAGGAGTTCAGAAATAAATAAAAAAGTGTGTTTGGCTAATAAATCCAATTTGATCTCAATTGTTTGTGTTGGTGAAACTTTAGAAGAGCGTAATCAAGGAAAAGCAATGTCGATTGTTACGGCCCAACTTCAAGGATCAATACCCAAAGATATGGAGCCGAGTAATTTGATGGTTGCTTACGAGCCGGTTTGGGCAATTGGAACAGGCAAAACTCCAACATTAAATGATATAGAAGAGATGCACTCTNACATCAGAAAAATTGTTTTAGAGACAAATGTTCGAACAGATAAAATCCGTATCTTGTATGGTGGTTCGGTTAAGCCCAATAATGCGGCTGAGATCTTTGAATTAGCTAATGTGGATGGTGCGCTGGTTGGTGGGGCAAGCCTTTCTGCCAATGATTTCATGTCTATAATCCAGGCAGGATCTAAAGAGAAATAGAATCAAACTGGATTTTACTGGATAAAAGTGAGATATGGAGATAGAAGACAGATGAAGTTACTGACTGTTGATATTTTTTTTCGTTGATTGAGAATTGAAATGACCGAGGTTTTACTTTCGATCCACCTTATGGTGGCCGCAGCGCTGGTGGTTATTATCTTGTTACAAAGAAGTGAAGGAGGCGGACTAGGTATTGGCGGCGGCGGTGGCGGCGGCGGCGGAATGGGCGGTTTTATGTCGGCCCGAGGAACTGCTAATCTTTTAACTCGGGCTACTGCAATACTGGCAACTTGTTTTTTTACTACTAGTCTAACATTGGCTATAATAGCCGATTCGGGCCGAAAAGGTTCTCTTGCTGAAGAGATAAGAATAGAAGAAACGTCAACAATACCAAAAGTGCCCGCGGCTCCCGTATCTAAGTAGTAGTTTCACGAGGTTAGAGAGTTTTAGTTTTTTTGCAGGGTTAACAGCAGGGTTAAAAATTTAAATGAGATTAACTGTGTTGTATTTGGACTTTTTACGATATACACAACTTCCATGTCTAAGTTTATATTTATTACTGGTGGCGTGGTATCATCTTTAGGGAAAGGTCTTGCTTCGGCTGCACTAGGGGCGTTGTTGCAGGCTCGCGGCTACAAGGTCCGTTTAAGGAAGCTCGACCCTTATCTTAACGTGGACCCAGGCACGATGAGCCCTTATCAGCATGGTGAAGTGTATGTAACAGATGACGGTGCTGAAACTGATTTAGATCTAGGTCATTATGAACGGTTTACTGGCGTTCCAGCGAAACGATCCGACAATGTCACAACTGGGCAACTTTACATGGACGTTTTGGCTAGGGAACGTCGTGGGGATTACTTAGGTGCAACTATCCAGGTGATCCCACACGTAACAGATGCTATCAAAACTTTTGTAAAAAGTGATCTGTTAGACGAAGATTTTGTGCTCTGCGAAATTGGTGGGACTGTGGGCGATATTGAGAGTTTGCCTTTTCTCGAGGCCATTCGCCAATTAGGAAATGAGTTGGGGCGGGAAAAATCGCTTTTTGTACATCTGACTTTAGTACCCTTCATCGCCTCTGCCGGCGAATTGAAGACTAAGCCAACTCAGCACTCTGTTAAAGAATTACAAAGCGTTGGGATCCAGCCGGATATTTTGTTATGCCGCTCTGAAGTTGATATACCAGAGGAGCAGCGTCGGAAGATTGCATTATTTTGTAACATCCGCCCAGATGCGGTTATTGCCGCTCTGGACGTGAAGTCAATCTACAACGTTCCGTTGAGTTATCATGCTGAGGGATTTGATAATGAGGTGTGTAGACATTTTGGTTTGCTTGAGCATTTTCCAGAGCCGGATCTATCAGTTTGGCGTCAAATTTCACAAACTGTAGCAAAACCTGAAGGGTCTGTGAAAGTAGCTATTGTTGGAAAATATACTAGTTTGCTGGATTCATATAAATCCTTGGCGGAGGCTCTCACTCACGGGGGTATAGCAAATAATATAAAGGTTGAAGTTAATTGGATTGATGCCGAAATTTTTGAAAAAGATAATACCATTCATCATTTGAACGGTGTTAATGGTATTCTTGTTCCAGGTGGATTCGGGGAACGTGGTGCAGAGGGGAAAATAGCGGCAGTAAAGTTCGCTAGAGAGCGAAATATACCATATTTAGGGATTTGTTTTGGTATGCAGATGGCTGTTATCGAGTCCGCTAGAAACCTTAGTGGTATATTGGAGGCAGGATCAACTGAATTTGGTGAGTGTAATGAACCGGTTGTTGGTCTTCTTACAGAGTGGAAAAAAGGGGAAATAACTGAGGAGCGAGGCGAAAAAAGCGCCTTGGGAGGAACGATGCGGCTTGGGGCTTATGAGTGTGATTTGACGAAAGGTTCCCGGGTGCGTGAAATTTATGGTAGGGATCGTATAAATGAGAGGCACCGCCATAGGTATGAGGTCAATATAGATTATAAAGATCGATTAGAAGCGGCAGGTTTGATTTTCTCTGGAATGTCACCAGATAGAAAATTACCAGAGATCGTTGAAATTCCGGATCATCCTTGGTTCGTAGCTGTACAATTTCATCCTGAATTGAAGTCTAAACCGTTCGACCCACACCCTCTATTCAGGCATTTCGTGAACGCTGCAGTTGACCAATCTAGATTGGTGTAAAATGAGTATGAATAACAAGCATGTTGCTGTCGGTTCGCTAAGATTAGCAAATAATCTTCCAGTTGTTCTTATTGCAGGCCCATGTCAGATGGAAAGCATGGAGCATACGCTCAAGATAGCTGAAACATTATCCCATTATTGCGAAGAACTTAATATTAAATTTATTTTTAAAGCATCGTTTGATAAGGCTAATAGAACTAGCATTTCTAGTAAACGCGGTGTTGGGTTAGACAAGGGCATGAAAATATTAGAGAAGGTGAAATATTCTTTCGGGTGCCCTGTTTTGACCGATGTTCATGAGGTATTCCAATGTAGAATTGTCTCTGATGTAGTGGACGTAATACAGATACCAGCATTTTTATGCCAGCAAACAGACCTCATAATTGCCGCGGGGGAAACTGGTAAAACTGTTAATGTAAAAAAAGGTCAGTTTTTAGCTCCTCAAGATATGAAAAATATCGTAGAAAAACTTCGCTCAATTGGTAACGAAAATATTTTGTTAAGTGAACGAGGGGTAAGTTTTGGCTATAACACTTTGGTTTCTGATATGCGTTCTCTAGTTCAGATGGCGGAAACTGGCTGCCCGGTTATATTCGATGCCACCCATTCAGTTCAACAACCGGGTGGGTTAGGCGTTTCCAGTGGTGGTGATCGTCGTTTTGTTCCTATCTTAGCCCGAGCGGCTACTGCCGTTGGTGTAGCAGGTTTATTTATCGAAACTCATGATGATCCCGATAATGCACCCAGTGATGGACCTAATATGATGCATCTAAAAGATATGCCAGCTCTTTTGAAAATACTATGTGAAATCGATCTGATAACAAAGAGCAATATACTGACGCCCGAGGTTTTGTGAAAAGTATTGGCAATTGTTTTAAAAAGTATAAGCCCAAAATAAATTGCGATTTTGTTCTTAATAAGTATGACATGAAGTTTGGATTATAATATGAGTGCAATTACCGATATATCCGCCCGTGAAATACTTGATAGTCGGGGTAACCCAACCCTCGAAGTAGATGTTTTGCTGGACGGTGGATTTACGGGTAGATCAGCTGTTCCTTCTGGAGCGTCGACAGGTGCTCATGAAGCGGTAGAGTTAAGAGATGCAGACTCTTCGCGCTATAATGGGAAAGGCGTTTTGTTGGCTGTAGATGCAGTAAACGGTGAAATTTTTGACGCATTATCTGGACTAGATGCTACTGACCAAATTAGCTTGGATGATGCAATGATAACTTTAGATGGCACTAAAAATAAATCCAGACTTGGCGCAAATGCTACATTAGGAGTTAGCCTTGCCGTCGCTAGAGCAGCTGCAGATATAACCAAAACAAAATTTTATCGTTATATCGGTGGTGTCTATGCCCATATTTTACCAACGCCTATGATGAATATTATAAATGGTGGAGCCCATGCCAATAATCTAATTGATTTTCAAGAGTTTATGATTATGCCCGTTTCTGCAAAAAGTATGAAAGAAGCTATTAGAGTGGGCTCTGAAGTGTTTCACACTTTAAAAAAACTTTTGTCCGATGGAGGATATAATACAGCAGTGGGTGATGAGGGTGGTTTCGCGCCCGATATTAAAAATACCGACGCAGCTTTAGGATTTGTTGCAAAAGCCATTGAGTCAGCTGGTTATGATTTAGGCGCAGATATCGTAATCGCACTAGATCCAGCAGCCACGGAATTTTATAGTGACGGAGTGTATACTTTAGAGGGAGAGGGGAAACAATTGGATAGCGGAGAAATGATCGAATTTTATACTGACCTATGCTCCCGTTATCCCATAGTGTCAATCGAAGATGCTCTTGCAGAAGACGACTGGCAGGGGTTCAAGGAATTAACAGAGCGTCTTGGGGATCGACTTCAAATAGTAGGAGACGATCTTTTTGTAACAAACACGAATAGATTGAACAAAGGAATAGCAGAAAGATGCGGTAATTCGCTTTTGGTTAAATTTAACCAGATTGGCACACTGACCGAAACATTGAGCGCTATTTCTGTAGCTCATCGGGCTGGATATTCAACTGTTATATCTCATCGCTCCGGAGAAACTGAAGATACTACAATAGCAGACTTGTCTGTCGCTGTTAATGCCGGTCAAATAAAAACTGGCTCGTTATCAAGATCCGATCGGGTATCAAAATATAATCAGTTAATAAGAATTGAAGAAGAACTCGGATTAGAAGGAAAATATGCAGGGTGGGGGGATCTTCCGAAGTTATAATGAGTCTTTTTTACCACAGGGCTAATATTTATTAGCTAAAGTGATTTAGATTCTCTGTTTGTTCACGTTGACCCAGAGAATCGACGATGATTCAATGACACTTTAGTGGTTTGGAGTTTCGGATGTCGGTTCTGAAGGATATACGTTGGCGGTTCAATTTTATCATCGGGCCCGTCTTTGGTATTTTGTTGTTTTCTTATTTTGTTTACCATTCTATTCAAGGGCATCATGGGTTGCTCGCGTGGCGCCAACTCGAGCTGCGTATTGCCGAAGCAGAAAAAGCTTTTTACGTACTTGATGAAAAAAAAATGAAATTAGAAACCAGGGTTAAAATGCTGCGACCGGACAATCTTGACCCAGATATGTTGGAAGAGCAAAGCAGAAAACTGCTTTATTTTAGCCATAAAGACGATATCATAGTTATTTTGAAAGATGAAAAAACAAAGAGTTAGTTTGCTTTAATTGTTGTTTTTTTAATAAAATATGAGTCAGTTCAGACAGTCTTTTTAAATTCTATTATTCAGTTTTCTTGAAACTCTAATAGTTTTAGCCTAAATTTAGGGATCTGCGATTACTGAGCATTAGGCTCTTTCAGCTAAGGGACAATGGATGGCAAAGACTTCGACATCAAAGCCTCTCAAAAAGATCAATACAGAGGAAGACGCAAAAACGAGTAAGCTGGCTTCAGTGACTGCTGGCGAGAAGAAAGAGTTAATTAATTATTATAAAGATATGTTGCTTATCCGGCGCTTTGAGGAGAAAGCTGGCCAACTTTATGGCATGGGGCTTATTGGAGGGTTTTGCCATCTTTATATTGGTCAGGAAGCCGTTGTTGTCGGTATGCAATCAGTGATAAATGATATTTCCTCTGTTGTTACAAGTTATCGAGATCATGGACATATGTTGGCTTGTGGTATGGACCCTAAAGGCGTAATGGCCGAGCTTACTGGGCGAAAGGACGGTTATTCCAGAGGAAAAGGTGGCAGTATGCATATGTTTAGTAGAGAAAAGAACTTCTTTGGTGGACATGGTATTGTTGCAGCCCAGGTGCCTATTGGTACCGGCTTAGCCTTTGCGCACAAATACAAAGGAGAGAAAGCAGTTTGTTTAACCTACCTGGGTGATGGAGCTATAAATCAAGGACAAGTATATGAAAGTTTTAATATGGCGGCGCTATGGGATCTCCCTTGCGTGTACATAATTGAAAATAACCAATATGGAATGGGCACCTCTGTATCCCGTGCAGCGGCCGGTAAAACACTGGCAAGCAGGGGTGCTTCCTACGGTATCCCTGGGTTGGAAGTAGATGGAATGGATGTATTAGCCGTTAAAGCGGCCGGTAGAAAAGCTGTTCGACATGCTGAGTCCGGAAAAGGACCGTATATACTAGAAATGAAAACATATAGATACCGTGGTCACTCTATGTCGGACCCTGCTAAATACCGAACAAAAGAAGAAGTTAATCGTATGAGAAAAGAACGTGATCCTATTGATAATATTAAAGAAAAGCTAATTATATTAAATGTTTCAGACGAAGAGTTAAAAATAATGGATAAAACTATTCGTGATAAGGTCGCGAGTGCGGTTGAATTCGCTCAGCAAAGTGAAGAACCGGATCCAAAAGAATTATATACAGATGTCCTTATTTAGAAAAATGATTGTTTAGCTGCCTTTGCTGCGAGTTAGAGAGCGAACTGAAATGTCAATTCAAGTACTTATGCCGGCTTTATCGCCAACGATGACAGAGGGTAAACTAGCGCGATGGCTGAAGTCAGAAGGGGATTACCTAGAGCCAGGAGATGCAATTGCCGAAATTGAAACAGATAAGGCGACGATGGAAGTGGAGGCTGTAGATCCAGGGTTTCTGGAAAAGATCCTCATAGCAGAGGATACAGAGAATGTGGCGGTTAATACTCCAATAGCTATAATGAGGGAAAAAGGAGAAAAGTCTGCTGAAGCGCCAGTTGTGAGAGCGAAGGTTATAGAAAAAGCCCCTAACGAAACAATACCAAGTGATTCCGAAGCTAATGGTATTGAGAATATGCAAGAAAATGTTTCTCAAACTGTAAGAGAAGCCATAAGGGACGCTATGGCGGAAGAGATGCGAGCCGATGATATGGTTTATGTCATGGGTGAAGAGGTTGCTGAGTACGAGGGAGCGTATAAGGTAACACAGGGACTTTTAAAAGAGTTTGGGGACAAAAGAGTTATTGACACTCCAATTACGGAGCATGGTTTTGCGGGTTTGGGAGTGGGAGCTGCATTTGGTGATTTGCGACCAGTTGTAGAATTTATGACTTTTAACTTTGCAATGCAGGCCATGGATCAAATAATTAATTCTGCCGCAAAAACACTTTATATGTCAGGTGGTCAAATGGGTTGCCCTATAGTTTTTCGTGGCCCTAATGGTGCGGCTTCTAGGGTTGGTGCGCAACATTCGCAAGACTACACTAGCTGGTTTGCACACTGTCCTGGTTTAAAAGTTGTAGCGCCCTGGTCAGCCGCCGATGCTAAAGGACTTCTGAAATCGGCAATTAGAGATCCTAACCCAGTCATAATGTTGGAAAATGAATTTCTATATGGACAGACTTTTACTGTCCCCACGGATCCAAATATTACCGTTCCTATCGGAAAAGCGAACGTAGTCAGAGAGGGGAAAGATGTTTCGATTGTAACCTTTTCAGTCATGGTTGGAAAAGCACTGGACGCGGCAAAGCAATTGGCAGAGGAAGGGATAGAAGCAGAAATTATTGATTTGAGGACAATCCGGCCTCTCGATGTAGAGACTATAATAACCTCGGTAAAGAAAAGAAATAGAATTGTCACTGTGGAAGAAGGGTGGCCGACATGCGGAATTGGGTCGGAAATCTCATCCGTTGTGACTGAGGAGGCTTTTGATTTCCTTGATGCGCCAGTTAAGCGTGTTGCTGGTGTTGACGTGCCCATGCCTTATGCCGCCAATTTAGAAAAATTAGCCCTTCCCCAAACCTCTGATATTGTATCAGCAGCAAAACTAGTTTGCTATCGCAGTTAAGGAGAGTTGAAATGCCTATTTCTATATTAATGCCAGCTCTTTCTCCGACGATGACTGAGGGTAATTTAGTGGCATGGCATAAACAGGAGGGAGACACTATCAGCCCAGGAGAAGTTATAGCTGAGATAGAGACAGATAAGGCGACAATGGAGGTAGAAGCTGTTGACGAGGGGAAATTAGGTAAAATTCTGATATCAGCAGGGACAGAAGGCGTGGCAGTTAACACCACAATAGGCGTGATTCTAGAGGATGGGGAGACATTAGAGGATGTAAAGAAAGACTCTGAAGTACCCAAGCCAGAGGCATCAAAACCAATATTACCCAACAAACCCGAAGCGCTTTCGGAAGAAGATAGCGTCCAAAACATCCTAGAAGATACTGGGACAAGTTCAGTCGAGATACTTGCAGACATGACGATAATCCCCAATCAAACAGACAGAGTGTTTTCCAGCCCTTTGGCTAGGCGTATGGCTGAGCAAGCGGGAATTGATATAGGCACTGTAAAAGGAAGTGGGCCAAATGGGCGCATAATTAAAGATGATATCGACTCTATTCTTAAGAAGGGTATGCCAAATGATGATGGTATCTTGGCTAAACAATTGTCTTCTGAGATGACTGTTTCTACCGAGGTGGCTGGTCCCGTTTATGAAGCAAACTTAAACACACCCATGCGTAAAGTCATAGCGCGACGGTTGACAGAGTCAAAACAGACAGCCCCTCATTTCTATATGGTAGCCGATTGTGAAATTGACACGTTGCTAGAAACAAGAAGCCAATTGAATGAAAAAATTGAAAATGGAAAAATCTCTGTAAATGATTTAATTATTAGGGCATCTGCTTTGGCTTTGAAACTGGTACCCATGGCAAATGCGTCATGGACTGAGAAAGAGACACGGGTTTATAAAAATGTCGATATATCAGTAGCTGTTGCGATAGATGGTGGTTTAATCACACCTATTGTTAAGGATGCCGGAAATAAGGGATTAAAAGCTATTTCGGAGGAAATGAAGGATCTGGCAGAACGAGCGAAAAGCGGCAAGCTCATGCCGGAAGAATATCAAGGGGGGACATTCTCTATATCGAACCTTGGGATGTATGGCGTTAAGGAGTTCTCCGCTGTTATAAATCCACCTCAGGGTGCCATACTTGCAGTTGGAATGGGAGAAAAACGGCCGGTAGTAAAAGATAACGCATTGTCCATAGCGACAATTATGACGTGTACTCTTTCTGTCGATCACCGTGTGGTTGACGGGGCGGTTGGCGCGCAATTCTTATCAGCTTTTAAAAAACTAATTGAAGATCCACTCAGAATGCTTCTTTAGCATAAATATTTTACAATTCTTTTTCCAAAATTGAATGGTTAAACTAATGATGAATTCTAAGTATGATCTCATTGTATTAGGGGGAGGGCCTGGTGGTTATGTTGCGGCCATACGAGCAGCCCAACTAGGCATGAAGGTCGTTGTAGTCGAGCGAGAGCACATTGGCGGTGTATGCCTAAATTGGGGCTGTATTCCTACCAAAGCTCTATTGAGATCATCTGAAGTACATCATATCCTGAAGAACCTTGACGATTTTGGTTTTCACGCAAAGGAAGTAACTTTTGATATCAAAAAGGTCGTAAAAAGATCGCGAAATATTGCAAAACAATTATCAAATGGTGTCGAGCACCTATTGAAAAAGAATAAGGTAGATCTACTGAATGGTGAAGGAAAACTCGTTGCCAAAACAAATAAATTGCGTTCAGTTGAAGTAAAAACTGCTGATGGTGATCTGGTAAATTTAATTGGTGAAAATGTAATTTTAGCAACGGGTGCACGCGCTCGTTCATTACCTAATATTTCACCTGATGGTAAAGGTGTATGGACTTACAAACAAGCAATGGTGCCTGAAACATTACCCAAATCAATTGTTATTATAGGGTCGGGTGCGATAGGGGTTGAATTCGCTAGCTTTTATAATGATATGGGCGTCGATGTCACTATTGTTGAAGTTATGGATCGTATTTTACCAGTTGAAGATCCTGAAATATCGGATTTTGCTCAAAAGTCATTTATAAAACAGGGAATTAAAATAAAAACCTCGTCGAAAGTAGTAACAGTGAAAACAGAATCATTAGGGCTTAATGTGTCGGTTGAAACTAATGGGCGCATTGAAAACCTAAAGGTAGAAAAAGCGATTTTGGCGGTTGGAATCATTGGAAATACCGATGGATTGGGACTTGAGGGAACTAATGTTGAGGTAAACCAGGGCCACATAGTCGTTGATCAATGGTGTCAAACAAATGAACCTGGGGTTTTCGCTATAGGGGATGTAGTGGGCGCACCCTGGCTTGCACATAAAGCAAGTCACGAGGGTGTGTTGTGTGTAGAGAGAATAGCCGGTGTCCAGGGCGTTCACCCTCTTGATGTAAATAATATACCGGGATGTACTTATTCTAGGCCCCAAATAGCTAGTGTTGGTATGACACAAACCCAGGCTAAAACCGCCGGATATGAAACAAAAATTGGTAAGTTTCCCTTTGTGGGTAATGGTAAAGCAATTGCGTTAGGAGAAATAGAAGGCTTTGTAAAAACTATTTTTGATAAAAAAACAGGAGAACTTTTAGGCGCACATATGATTGGCGCTGAAGTTACAGAAATGATTCAAGGATATACAATAGCTCGAACGCTTGAAACGACCGAGGCGGAATTATTAAACACTGTATTTCCGCATCCAACGTTATCAGAAATGATGCACGAATCTGTGCTTGACGCCTATGACCGTGCACTGCACATATAGTTGAACTATGCAATTGTGAACCTATTTAGAGGGTAGGGATAATCAAGTTGCACTGAAATTTCATGGATCGAAAGGCTCTAAATTTGATGGTTAAGATACATACCAGTGGTCTCTCGAATATAAAGACTGTCCGGCACCCAGAAAAAATTGGAAAACCCGATAGCTTGATTAAGAAAAAGCCAAGTTGGATTCGAGTGAAAGCGCCAAATTCAAAAGTTTACTCTGAAACCCGAGATCTTGTTCGTAAATGGAATCTAACTACTGTTTGTGAGGAGGCCGCTTGTCCTAATATTGGGGAATGCTGGGCAAAAAAACATGCTACTATGATGATTTTAGGGGCAATATGCACCCGTGCATGTGCTTTTTGTAACGTTGCCACCGGACGACCCAATAAGGTTGACCCGCTGGAGCCGATGAATGTAGCCGAGGCTACTCGGCATCTGGGTTTGGAGCATATAGTTATAACCTCTGTCGATAGAGACGACCTGGCTGATGGGGGAGCAAAACATTTTGCAGATACCGTATCTTCTATTCGCAGTTTAGCGCCGCAAACGACTATTGAAATTCTAACACCTGATTTTCTAAAAAAGGTAGGTGCACTCGAAATAGTGGTGAGATCGAAGCCCGATGTATTCAATCATAACCTTGAGACAGTGCCGCGTCTTTACAAGAGCGTTCGTCCGGGTGCACGTTACTTCCACTCTCTCAGACTGTTGGATCAGGTAAAGGAATATGACCCGATTATGTTTACCAAATCTGGGTTAATGGTTGGTTTGGGAGAATCTATAACAGAGGTTCTGCAAGTAATGGACGATATGCGTTCAGCTAATATTGATTTTTTGACTATAGGCCAATATTTACAACCAACTGTTAAACACCACCCGATTGATAGATTTTATGAACCTAAGGAGTTCGAGGAATTGGAAAAGGCAGCTTACGGAAAAGGTTTCTTGATGGTGTCAGCATCTCCGTTGACGCGTTCGTCTTATCACGCAGGGGAAGATTTCAATGCCCTTAAAATTGCGCGAACAATGCAATCAAACGCAGATCTGGTTAATAAAAGTAACTAGTTTCCATAGAAATTATTAAATTTAGATCAAGCTAAATAATGACATATCATCACGAAAAACGTTTAGTACCGTACAGGCCTGACCAATTATTTGACCTGGTCGCAGACGTTAGAAAGTACCCAGAATTTTTACCATGGTGCGTTGGTGCGCGCGTTACGTCTGAGGAAAAGGATTTGGTGGTAGCGGACTTAATGATTGGATATAAGCTCGTTCGCGAGCGCTTCACTTCAAGAGTAATTTTAGATAAAAAAAATAGTTCAATAAAAACAGAATTTGCTGACGGCCCATTCAAATTTTTAAATAATCAATGGGTATTTAAAGAGAATGATGGAGGGTGTCTGATCGATTTTCATGTCGAGTTTGAATTTAAGTCGACATTTTTACAAAAGATTATAGTTGTTTTATTCAACGAAGCAGTTGAACGAATGGTTAGTGCTTTTGAAGATCGTGCACATGTACTTTATAAAAATATCACATTATCGGATTAGTTATATAGTTCTGGGGCTGTAGTTATCTTTTGACCAAAGCGATTAGTGGTACAATATGAAAAATTCTGTATTCCCAGCGCGCCCTGTTATGATTGGTAGCGAGATTTATCGTAATTCACGCTACGGGGAAGGGCACCCGTTATCGATAGAGCGTGTTACACCGGTTACGGATTTAACATTTCTATTAGGGTGGGCTGACTCTCAAGTGTTTGTTGACAGCCCCTGTGCAACCCCAGAAATGATATCAAGATACCATGATGCGGACTATGTTGCGGCTGTTCAGCACGCGGAGAAATATCAAAGCGTTCCTGAGTATTTTCGTGATCGTTACAATTTAGGGACTCATGGTAACCCAATATTTCCAGAGGTGTACACAAGGCCGGCTACTGCTGCTGGAGCGAGCATACTCGCTGGTAAAATGTTATCAGAGCAAACGGAAGGAATCATTTATTCAATTGGTGGTGGTACGCATCATGCTCAGAAAGCAAAAGCATCGGGGTTTTGCTTTTTTAACGATATCGTTTTAGGGATTTTGGAGATGCTAGATAATGGGATAGAGCGTGTACTATACGTAGATCTGGATGCACACCACGGGGATGGTGTTCAGGATGCTTTCGTCGATGATGACCGGGTGTTTACAATTTCAATCCATGAAGAAGGTCGCTGGCCACGAACTGGCGATTTAACCGACAGGTCATCGGGCGCTGCAAGAAACCTCCCTGTCCCAAAAGGCTTTAATGACTCAGAATTAAATGAAATTATTTTAAAAGCAATATTGCCTTTGGGTTTGAGGTTTAGACCAGAAGCCATAGTTATTCAGATGGGTTGCGATGGATTGGCTGATGATCCACAAAGTAAATTAGAGTTATCAAATTTAGCTTTATGGAAAGCGTTAAAACACCTCACGCAGTTAGCATCAAGAGTTTTAGTTGTTGGCGGGGGTGGGTATAACCCATGGGCAACCGCGCGGGCTTGGTCGGGCGTTTGGGCTACATTAAACAATATAGATCCGGTTATAAATCTTCCGTTGGAGGCAACTGACGTCTTAAAATCCTTAACTTGGAAACATTCCAGAGGTCGTAATCCGCCACAACATTGGTACTATTCGATTGCAGATAAACCCAATTGTGGAATTGTACGTGATGCGATTTTAACAATCATAGAAGAAGTTCTAAAATGATTAGATTATTTTTTATTTTATTATTTATAGTCATTAACAGTACTTTTGAGGTAAGTGCATTAGAAAAAAATCAGTTAACTATTATCAATAAACATAATTTGACACATGGGTTTGTAGTTGAGGTAGCCCGGACTAATGAGGAAAAAAAACGGGGATTAATGTTTAGAAAAACACTTGATGCAAATTCTGGAATGTTGTTTTTGTATCAACGTGAGGCGCTTCAATTAATGTGGATGAAAAACACCCTTATTCCTTTAGACATATTGTTTATAGATAAAACAGGAATTATCACTAGGATAGTAGAAAGAGCGGTTCCTCATTCGCTTGCCACTATTTCATCCCGAGGCAAGGTCTTAGCGGTACTTGAATTAAAAGGGGGGCTTACTTCCCGATTGGATATCAAAAGAGGGGATAAAGTAAGTCACCCCGCTTTCAACTAACACATCGCACGATAGAGAACGAATATCATTTAGACAGTTNATCTTCAGTTCGAATNTCGAAATCTGTTGAATGATGCCGTTCATGTAGTTGGCTTGATAGTTCTCCTGAAACTCGGTTTACCATTCTACCCCGCTGAACTGCTTCTCTTGCGTCTATTTTTTCAGCCCAGTTCATTAAATGGGTATAGCTTTTTACATCTAGAAATTCTGCTGCATCATAAAGACGCCCCAGCGCGAGTTGTCCATACCAAGCCCAAATAGCCATGTCGGCTATCGTATACTTTGATCCAACGATATATTCCATGTCCATGAGCCGTTGATTTAAAAGATCTAATTGACGTTTTGTTTCCATGGCAAATCGATCTATTGGATATTGAAATTTCTCTGGAGCGTATGCGTAGAAATGTCCAAAACCACCGCCAAGGTATGGTGCACTTGCCATTTGCCAAAAAAGCCAGGATAAGCACTCTGTTCGATCGCTAAGTTTCGTTGGGATGAACTCACCAAACTTCTCAGAGAGATAAAGTAAAATTGCTCCTGACTCAAAGACGCGCTGTTTTTTTCCTTCACTATGGTCTATGAGAGCTGGAATTTTAGAGTTTGGATTAGCCTCCACAAAACCAGACGCGAATTGATCGCCATCTCTTATACGGCAAAGCCAAGCATCATATTCAGCATCTGAATAACCCAACGCTAAAAGCTCCTCNAGCATTATGGTCACTTTGACGCCATTCGGGGTAGCTAATGAATAGAGTTGTAAAGGGTGGTTTCCTACTGGTAACTCTTTTTCGTGGGTCGCACCGGCGGTGGGNCGATTTATTTTAACAAAGGCACCGCCATTTTCAGTGTCCCATTTCCAGACTTTTGGCGGTTGATAATCACTTTGAGAACTCATTGAATTTTATCCTTTAAATAAGCGTGATATTAATTCTATCTAGCAAAGTAGATTCATAAGAAAATTAAGACAATGTATTTGTTAGCCAGAAAATGGTTCCCGACTTTCATGGANGTCCANGTCTTTGGTACTATACAAAATAATTAATGGTATTTAGGGTTAGTGGGAGAGCTAGTAGTATAAGATAAAACGGCCAAATCTATAAAGAGATATTAAAATATGTCATAAATTTTAACGGATTAATTCTATGAATTCCTCAAAAATAACTTTTAATAATGCATCTGGATATGATCGTATGATGGGNGTGTGGAGCCAGTCAGTAGGTGACGTTTTCTTAAATTGGCTGAATTTTAACCAGGGTGATCGTTGGCTAGACATTGGTTGTGGAACAGGGGCACTTACAGAGCAAATCGTCAATCGTTGTTCACCTTTAGAAGTTGTAGGAGTTGACCCTTCTGAAGATCAATTAGAGTTTGCTAGAGCTAGAATTACCATGGTTGGCTCAAGTTTTGAGGTCGCTGATGCCATGGATCTGCCATTTGAAAGTGACAGATTCGATAAAGCTGTTATGGCGCTCGTTTTATTCTTTATACCAGACCCCAAAAGAGGGTTAGACGAGATGATACGAGTTACAAAAAAAGGAGGTGTTGTTTCCGCCTATGTTTGGGATATTCCTGGTAGCGGTTTTCCTGGCGAACCTATACATGCCGAACTTCGGTCGATGAAGTATAACTATCCTCTGCCACCTAGTGTCAATATATCTAGTATGAATAACCTCAAAGCTCTTTGGCATACTANAGAGTTGAAGTTTATTGAGACAAAAACCATAAATGTCTGCAGGTCCTTTGAAAACTTTGAAGAATTTTGGGAAATAACGTCAAATTCCTCCGCTTTTAAATCACTGCTTTCAGAGATGGAACGAGAGAAATTTGAGGAATTAAAATGTCGTGTCAGACAGCGGATCCCAGCACGTGTCGACGGGGGTATATCATATTCATCTTGGGCGAATGCGATACGAGGCGTAGTTTCATAGCGAGTTTTAATTAAAGTAACAGATAGTTGATTGAAAACTATCAAATGCTGAGTTACGAGGATAGATGTTGTGACCTTAATAGAGAGAACCCCNTCTAATACCTTAGTTACCCGTGTTGCAGCAGACATTGGTGGAACTTTCACAGATATTGCTGCGATAACCAATAACGGAGAATTAATCACGTGGAAGGTTCCTTCAACCCCCCCAAACTTTGCAGATGCAGTTTCTGGTGGGATAAAGGATTTATTCGAGAAGAAGCTAATATCCTTATTTAATATTCAGGAAGTCTTGCATGGTTGCACTGTGGCTACTAACGCTATCCTTGAACAAAAAGGTGCTAAAACAGCATTGATTACAACTAAAGGTTTTCGCGATGTTCTTGAGATACAGCGGATAAGAGTTCCAAAATTATACGATCCCTTATATGAAAAGCCACTTCCGTTGGTTCCAAGGGACTTGAGGTTTGAGATAAATGAACGCTTGGACGCCAAAGGAAATATCCTGATAGCCCCAGATTTAAAACAACTCGATACTATTATAGAGAAAATAAAGTCTGAAAGAGTTGAGTCTATAGCGATTTGCTTCCTGCATTCCTTTGTTAATCCCAAGCACGAAGAATTAGTAGGTAAGATAGTAACAGAAGCGCTTCCTGATTGCTTTGTCTCACTGTCAGCTAACATCTTACCACAAAAACGTGAATATGAGCGTACAAGTACGACAGTGATAAATGCTTACGTAGGACCGCCTGTTAGAGATTACCTAGGGGCAATGATGGAGCAGCTTCGGACTGCAGAAATAAGTGATAGATTAATGGTAATGCAATCCAGCGGCGGAATACTAGATGCAGAATCATGCTTAGAAAAACCCGCTCACATTGTTGAATGTGGTCCAGCGGCTGGCGTCGTCGGTGCTTATCATATTGCGAGGAGTGCAGGTTTCAAAAATGTTTTGACGCTGGATATGGGGGGAACGACGGCCAAAGCTTCAATTATAGAGGGTGGCACCTTTAGTCTTGCAGATGAATATGAGGTTGGCGGCGGAATGTCTTCTTCCAGTGCATTAGTTGGCAAAGGTGGATATGCCTTAAAACTTCCAGTAATTGATATTGCCGAAGTGGGTGCTGGTGGCGGCAGTTTAGCTTGGTTGGATAGTGCAGGCTCACTAAAAATTGGNCCCGAAAGTGCCGGCGCTAGACCAGGTCCGGTCTGTTACGATCAAGGCAATGATAAACCAACCGTAACTGATGCTAATTTAGTATTAGGGTACTTAAATCCGATATCTCTAGCCGCTGGTACTGTTCCCATAAATAAACAATTAGCAGAGGAGGCGATTGATGAAAAAATAGCCAAGCCTATGGGACTCAACTTNATGGAGACTGCTTACGGGATATATTCNGTAGCGAATGCAGCAATGATGAGNGCAGTACGAGCAGTAACGACTTACCGGGGAAGGGACCCGCGAGATTTTACTTTGTTCGCTTTTGGAGGAGCAGGAGGGCTCCACGCAGTTGATTTAGCTAGGGCTTTACGGATCAAGGAGGTTGTAGTGCCGCTAGCTGCAGGTGTCTTTAGCGCGGTAGGCCTTCTGCATAGTAATTTAGAAGTAAATGAAACGGCTCCATTTCTCTCGTTGGTGAGCTCGATNCATATTGATTCAGCCAAACAAGCTTACGCTAACTTAGCTAACAAGATTACAAAAATAATTGGTGGAAAAAATGNTGAAATTGAATTTAATAAATTTGCTGACATGCGGTTTAAAGGGCAAGCGTATGAATTGACCGTCCCGTTGGAATGTAGTGGCGAACTCACAATGGATGAATTTGAAAATCTGGCAATGCGATTTGAAGAGCAACATATGTTGCGATATGGTCATGCATTCTCAGGAGAGTTTCCAGTGGAGATAGTAAACCTTAGATTGGTAGGAACCAAANAAAGAAGCACACCAACAATCAAAACAANNACTCATAGGTTTGAGCAACANGAAAGCACGCGCTTGGTCTATTTTGGGCCAGATATTGGGACTACTGCCGCGCGAGTAGTTAGTCGTTTTAATTTGACCGTCGAGTCGAAAGAGGGTCCCATGATTATAGAAGAATATGAAGGCACTGTAGTAGTGCCTCCGAATTGTTCAGCACGAATTGATTCTCAAGGTAATATAGTTATCGCATTATCGATATCTTAAGGAATTATTGGGGGGTATTCTTGAGCCAAATAGATCCTTTTTTACGCGAAGTAATCCGTTATGCTTTTGATGCCATAGCGGATAATATGGCCTTGACGTTAATGAGAACGTCTCATTCCGGAATTGTTCGAGACTCATTAGATTTTTCGACAGCATTAAGTGATGCAACTGGGCAAACTATTGCTCAAGGTGTATGTACACCAATGCATCTTGGATGCTTTCACGATGCCGTGAGTAAGGTTATTAAAGATTACGAAGGAAAGATATATCCCGAAGACGTATTTATATTCAATGACCCTTTCGTAGCTGCAGGTCAGCATTTGCCTGATATTTATATCACAACACCAATCTTTCATAAAGGACAGGTAGTCGCATGGGCGACAGCACTTGCCCATCATTCAGATGTTGGAGGAATTGTTGCGGGTAGCAATGCACTGGGTGCGCATGAAATTTACCAGGAAGGTTTGCGTTTACCTATAATTAAGTTTCTCGAAAAAGGCGTCCCAAATCAAGCTCTTTGGGATGTAATAGCTCTTAATGTTCGAACGCCAGAAAAAGTTATTGGTGACTTGCAGGCNCAAATTGCATCTTGCAAAAGTTGTGAAAGGGAGCTCCTGGACCTTTTGGAGAGGTATGGAGCCGACGTCGTCTTGAAGTATGCAAATCATCTTCAGGATTATGCGGAAGAACTAACTAGATCTGAAATTCGTCAAATTCCTAATGGAATTTATTATTTTACAGATCATATCGATGGGTTAGGAGAAAATCCAGAACCAGTAATATTGAAGGTCAAAGTCACGGTGGAAGAAGAAACAATTATAGTTGATTGGGAAGGGTCATCAGAACAAGTTCTGGGGGGGATAAANCCGTCATTTCCTTTCACTAAGTCATGTGCTTATGCAGCTCTAAGATCAGTGCTGAGTGCTGATATTCCAAATTGTGAAGGTTTCTCTAGACCGATTAGCGTCAGGGCCCCCTTGGGNTCTATTTTAAATCCAAAATTTCCAGCACCCTGCGGTGCAAGGGGTATAACTGGTTATAGAATGATTGATTGTCTGTTTGGAGCTCTTTCAACAGCAATGCCGAATAGCGTTACAGCGGACACCACTGGGGGGTCTACTTTGCCCACAATTTCTGGCTATGTGAATGGAAAGGCGTATGTGTTTTGCGAAACCTTTATGGGAACCTGGGGTGGCACAAGTGTTCATGACGGCCAGGAAGGCGTTCCGCATATGGGGGCTAATCAATCGAATGTTTCAATAGAAATGATTGAACAAGATTATCCAATTAGAATAAATGAGTATGGTTTTGTGCCCGACAGCGCGGGGGCCGGCAAGTTTCGTGGCGGTTTAGCTTTAGTGCGAGAATATCAAGCATTAATTGACGGAACTGTATTGAATGTTCGATCGGATAAGCGTGATTACCCACCGCATGGGTTATTTGGCGGAAAAGAAGGCAAGCCTTCAAAAAATATATTAAACCCCGGGAGTGCTGATCGTTTGCTTCCTGTGTTGATGACCGAAGTAGAGATGATGAAAAAAGGAGATGTTTTTCGGCATACAATGGCTGGAGGNGGAGGGTATGGTATACCCTTTGATAGAGATCCAGAGCGTGTGCTTAAGGATGTTATTGAGGAAAAAGTAAGTTTAAATGCTGCAAAAATAGAATATGGAGTGGTAATCATAAAAAGTGATAGGGGCACTATTGTCGATAAAAAGGCAACAATTGATTTGCGCCGATCTATCAGTACTGGAATATGATTGCTACGAACGTATGACATTATTGTTATCGTTGAACAAACGTTAGAGAATAGCGGAGATAGCGAATGATATTCTTTGCAGATGCAAGTACGTCGTTTGGACAAAAATGCCTTGTTGCTGGCTTTGAGCGCAGAATCGAGTTGGGCGAACAATCTGTCCGATCCTGGAAGTTTTCTAATTGTTAACCTTTTACATTAAATTCTCGTATTAGGGTCAGAAAAAGAAAGTTGTGTTGATTTTGGGTGTACATGATTGGCGAGTTAAAAAACCTAGGCTTATAGGATGTTATACAACCATTGAGCAACGGCCATCAATGATATTTGACCGCCTTACAGGATCTAATCTATGCATTCACCTGCGAAATTTTGAGGAGTATTTAGTATGCGAAAATTAGATATTCCTTCCATGACTGCAACACAGTTAACAAGAAAATATGGTCAGGGTAATCTCTCTCCAGTAGAGGTTATTGAAGTAGTTTTTGATCGAATAAAAGCTTTAAACCCAAAGTTAAATGCTTTTCATTTTATGTTTGAAGACAATGCTGTGAAAGCTGCTCAAAAATCAGAAGAGAGATGGAAAAGTAACAGCGCTCTGGGGCCATTGGATGGTGTGCCTACTGCCATAAAGGATGGATTATTTATGAAAGGTATTCCGAGTTATAGAGGGTCTGCTGCAAATATGGCAGAACACAATATTCCTAGCTCTAATGCTCCTGTTGTCGATCGCCTCGTAGATAATGGTGCCATTATAGTTGGTAAAACAACAATGTGTGATTACGGAATGCTCGCTTCGGGATACAGTTCAAAGTTTGGCCCAACTAGGAACCCGTGGAATTTAGATTATAATTCGGGAGGTTCAAGTTCTGGTTCAGCGGTTGCTGTTGCTGCCGGAATTTGCCCGATTATCGTTGGAACAGACATTGTTGGATCTATACGTAATCCAGCTTCTTTTTGCGGGTTGTACGGTCATAAACCAAGTTTTGGAAGAGTGCCGTTTTATCCTCAGACGAGTCCCGCAGTTTGCGTTGGACCTATAGCTCGTAGTGTAGCCGACGTCGCCCGGCTTCTAACCATCATCGCTAGCCCCGATGGAAGAGATCCAACAGCATTACCATTTGCTGAGGTTGATTATGAAGAGACCATTAAAGGTAAACCAACAAAACAGAAAATAGGCTTTATTCGTAATATCGGNTTTGGACCAACACCAGACCAGGAGGTCCTAAAATTATGCGAGGTCGCCGTTAAAGTTTTTGAGCAAATGGGTAATGAAATACAAGATGTTGTTCCACCATTCAATAATGGCGACCTTATTCAAGCAGAGAATTTTTATCAAACTAGAACATTAGCAGAGCTAGACTTATTATCCTCTGAAAACAGAGAAAAGGCAGAGGTGATTAATAATTGGGCTGATGAAGCCAAACATTATAGTGGAGTGGATCATTACCGCGATTACCTTGGAACTCAAGATCTTCGTTCCCGAATGTTTAGAGCCATGGATGGGTATGATTTTCTTCTTCTACCAACCGTACCTTTCCCCCCTTTTGCAGCAGAAAACCCTGGTCTAGACGACGGCGATATATTCTCTCCCTGGTGTAACACGTTCGTTTTTAATCTGACACAGCAGCCGGCTCTTTCTATGCCATGTGGAAAAACATCATTAGGGCTTCCTGTAGGGTTACAAATTGTTGGTCGTGCTCAGGACGATATTGGTGTTCTTAAGATGGCGAAAGCTTATGAAGATTCGATTGAGTATCGGGTCACAATTCCAAAACTGTAAATAATATAACGCTTTAATGACTTTAAAGTTACTGAAAAATTAAAGGNCGATCACTCGTTTTAAATTTTTCAATGTCCCAATGTGGTTTGAGCCAAACTAGCTAAAGGACTAGACGGTTAATCGATACATTATTTAACAATTTACAGTATTTTTTATGTTACTCTATCGTTGTATGGTCGTTAGAGCGTCGAACTACAATATTTCCAAGCCCTGGAAGGCGGACCCCAATATCTTTAAAGTCTATGCCAAAATTTAAACCAGCTATGTTTATCTCTATACCTTCCTCTATACCAACTAATATTCCGAACAGTCCCCAAATCGAAAATTGGTAACCGGTCCCGCTGGGGGCCNTACCTATTATACTATTCGAACCCAGCCAATCTTTTCCGATTGCTGTTGGTGGGAGATCTAATTTTAATTCAGGGACTTGGCGGGCGATCCAAGCTGTGAATGTATTACTATTTGGCCCAGGCCAAAGAGTATAATTTTCTCTATATGGGTAAGAGCGCGCTAAAGTATCGATGCGCTCTATAATTGCATCTACACCGTCTCCTCGCACATCAACAAGAATTTCTGGTTTTGAATCATACCAAAGCCGGTCAGGAATATCCTTTTGGATAACAACAGGGTCATCGTCTCTCCTTAATCGCCACCCCACTAGATGGTATACAGTGTAATCTTTTGCCGACGTGCGCTTAGTTGAAATCCAGGTGTGAACTCCGAGTGCGCCTCGCCAACTAAAGGCGCGAGCGGCATAAACTTGAACAATGGCATCCTCGACTTCATTTGCATCAGGGGCCAAACCTGCCGACTCTCTTGATGCTTGCCACCAAGCCTTGCCCATTCTATCGTCGCCTCCTAGAGCCAGGAGAGGGCCNAAAAAAAGTAAGATCAGTAATATACAAAAAGCTTTAACCACATCCATTACTATAACATGTAATAAAACGATTGTTTATAAAGTCGNCAACAATATACTTTTTATAAACAATTTAAGTCTTTTGTCATTTCAGACAGTGCCGTCAAACCCGCTAGCCAAATCATCGGCGCCTGTATTAGCGAATTCAGTTTTAGGGTCGCCACTGATACGAGATGCCTGCAGTATTCTAGGCTGAGAAAAATCGTAAGGACATGCTCTATGTAAGACACACCTATTATCCCATATAATCAGATCTCCAGGGGACCACTTATGCTTGTATATTCGTGGTGGTTGGCATGCATTCTCCAGAAGTTCGTCTAATAACGCTACTGCATCTTCGTCGTTCATATTGGGTATTTTATACGCGTGTCGCCCAATACATAGAGCATTTCTGCCTGTCAAAGGATGTTTTTTTACGAGTGGTCTTAATGGTGCCCCCTGCGTATGGTACCCATATCCAGTGCCTGTCTTCACTATATATCCATCCTTAGCCTGGCTTTGATATAGCGAGTGGTATGCTGATAAAGTTTGAATTTTCTTTTTTGTTTCATCATCAAGTATGTCATATGCGGCTCTCATATCGGCCAATTCGGTCTCACCTCCTGTAGGNGGGACAGTTTTGGCTGATAGCACGCCGGCCTTGGCAGCAAGGGGCATATAGGTGCTGTCCATATGCCATCCTTCATTCCCGCGAAGAGTTTTAAATACATGTTCTTCTTTTTCGGAAATTGTGCCGTCTTTTTTGACATTGCTTATAGGCACAACCTTGCCGCCTTCGGGACCCCTAAGCTGTTCTAGTTTTCCGAAGTGATTAGAAAATATTTCTTGCTCTTTTTCGTTAAGGAATTGATCTGGAAATATAAGTGCAGCATGCTCGGCAAAAGCATTATCTACAAATGTCCAATTGGCATCGTCCATATCTGCCAAATTAATATCAGTGATTATGGCGCCTAAAGTTGCATCGATTTTTGCCAGTTTTGGAGTCATCAGAAATGATTTCCCTTACCGTTAAACATGTTAATTAGAAGCTTTGATGAGTAGTTGTTTATGTCATTATAAGTATCAATAAAAAGTGCACAAGAAACCATGGCTTCTGAAGGCTGATATTTTATTATTTATTTTATCCTCGATGAGTTCCCCGGATGTGCCTCCCAAATTATGAGTAAATAAAAAGAATANTCACAAATTACCTTTGAAAAATTTCAAACATAAATNTAACTTTAATGATTTTGAAGGTTAATAACTTTTTAGATAGAGGACAAATCTTGGAAATTAAATATCAGAGAGAACTTGCGAAGTTATTGGCTAGATTAAGAAAAGAACGTCAACAACAAAGTGGTTTAAAAGCAAATTTAATCCCACCAACAAGAGCGGATGCGTATCGTGTAGCTTANCTAGTTGAACAAGAATTAGGTTGGGAGGTAAACGGTTGGAAGATAGCTGCCACTAACATGGAAATGCAACAAGCTTTGAGAACAGACACACCAATTTATGGTCGTGTATATAAGCAATTTGTAAAACCATCCCCATGTTTTTTAAATTTTGAAAATCTGTCCAGCCCTATCCCCGAGGCGGAGTATCAGGCTTTTCTTGGTAAGGATTTGCCTCCAAAAACTGAACCGTATGAAATAAATGAGGTTTCGGATGCCGTTGCCTCCCTGCACCCGGGACTAGAACTTGCGGAGTGTCGGTTTAAGTATGATAAAAAATTCCCCCCGTTAGAAGTCATCTTATCGGATGGGGCAGGGTCGGGGGTATTAGTTTATGGACTGCCCATCGCTAACTGGAGGAATGTTGATATTGCTAATCAGGAGGTAAGTCTTTTTTGTAATGATACATTGCGGAGAAAGGGAACTGCTTCAACAGCTCTCAAGCACCCGTTAGTCCCCTTAACCTGGTTGGCAAATGAACTTTCACAAACTGGTATTGGAATGAAAAAGGGGCAGATAATAAGTACAGGTACTCTGACGGGTATGTTGATACCTAAAAAAGGGGATGTTTACGTTGGAAACTTTGGGGCGTTGGGTACAGTGTCAGGAACGTATGGATAAGTGAGCACAAAGCACGGATCCAAACGTCTATTATTGGTTAAAAATTAAGATATATNTTGATAAGAAAAATTATATTGACGTCTTTTAGTAAAATTTAAAAAATAATACCTTTATTTGGTGGTAAATCACATAACCGGTTTTCCCTCTTCGGTTTTAATGTGTAAACTTTGAATATTCGATTAAATAGGAGAAGAAATAAATGGCTAAAATAAATGGCGCAACGCTTATTGCTAGGAGTCTCAAACAACAAGGCATTGATCACTTGTTTGGGGTGGTAGGTTTTCCCATTGGGCCAATAGCTGAAGCTGCTCAAAAAGAAGGTATCAAATATGTTGGTATGAGGAATGAACAGGCTGCTTCATATGCTGCTCAAGCTTATGGCTATATGACGGGTCGTCCAGGCGCATGTGTAGTTGTAACAGGACCGGGAGTTGTTCATGGATTAGCCGGTTTAGCCAATGCGCAGCAAAACTGTTGGCCAATGATACTTATTGGGGGCGCATCGGAGACTTATCGAGGAGGAATGGGGGCATTCCAGGAGGAACGCCAAGTCTTAATAACNAGTCCATTTTGTAAGTTTTCGCATGGCATTGAGAGTGTTCAACGAATTCCCTACTACGTAGAAATGGCAACACGGCATTCGATATATGGACGGCCCGGTGCGTGTTATCTCGATATGCCAGACGACATTATTCAAGGCGAATGTGATTTGGACGATATAACGCAAGTTGAGCGGGTGCCGGAGCCCCCAAAGATGATCGCTCCTGCCGAGAATATCGAAGCAGCCTTGGACGTCCTTGAAAGTGCTGAGCGACCATTAGTTCTGGTTGGAAAGGGAATGGCATGGGCACATGCTGAAGACGAAGTAAGAGAGTTTATTGATCGTACACAACTTCCATTTGTGCGCTCTCCCATGGGTAAAGGTGTTGTCCCAGATGATCATCCTCTGGCGGCTTCTGCTGCGCGTACCTTAGCCCTGCAGCAAGCCGATGTAGTTTTTCTTATGGGCGCGCGGTTTAACTGGATTTTTCATTTTGGTTTAGCGCCACGATTTGCTCCTGATGTAAAGGTAATCCAGCTCGATATTTCTCCAGAGGAGATAGGTCATAATAAACCGGCAGAAGTGGCACTGGTAGGTGACGGTAAATCCATAATGAGCCAGGTGAATAAAGCGTTAGAGGGCCGGCAATGGTTTTATCCCAAGGATACGCCTTGGCGTAACGCATTAGGCGAAAAAATATCTGCAAATGTGGAGACAATTAAATCACAGGTAAATGATGATACTGCACCTGCTGGTTATTATAGAGCGCTCCGTGATGTAGCTGCATGGATGCCTGAAAATGCTATCTTGAGTGCCGAAGGTGCGGGAACTATGGATATTGGCTTAACCCAATTAAATGTTTCCGATGCTCGCTCGTGTCTGAATGCTGGTACGTATGGAACTATGGGGGTAGGACTTGGGCATGCGATAGCTGCCTGTGTTGTTCACCCAGATAGACCAGTGATTCATCTCTCAGGAGACTCAGCTATCGGTTTTTCTGGTATGGAGATGGAAACGTTAGCTCGTTATAATCTGCCAGCAAAAATAGTAGTTCTAAATAATGGTGGTATTGGTCCAGGTATGCCAGAGATACCTGAGGATCCAATGATGAAAATGAAACCAAACGCATTAATATACGGAGCGCGTTACGATAAGGTTATGGAAGATTTTGGTGGTAAGGGTTTCTTTGTTGAAGANCCTAAGGATATACCAGCCGCACTAGAAGCTGCGATGGCGTTTCCAGGACCTGCGTTGGTCAACATAGTTATTTCACAGAGTTCTTCTAGGAAACCACAACAGTTCACATGGCATGCTTAAAAAAACTTGCAAGTAACTATAAGCAAGCGGTATTTGTACCGCTTGCCTATAGAGTTCAAAATAAATCAAGCTAATAATAAATTCCGTGAGAGCGTAATTTATTTTTTTTGTCGCTATTTAAAGNCAATGCTCTAATTTTTAAAATTAAAAAATTAACGTGAGGTAAAATTATTGTTTTGGCTCACCAGTGCCCGTTCATTAAACTCTAACATGGAAAACGAAAAGTCAGAATGACGCGTATTGCAATCATAGGTGCTGGACTATCTGGTCTGACNGTCGCTCAAAAGTTAAAAAACCACGCTGAAATTACGATTTTTGAAAAATCTACATCCATTGGTGGCCGCATTAGTGCTAGAACAAATTCAATTTTTCAGTTTGATCATGGCGCTCAGTTTTTCATAGCAAAACATAATGATTTCCTGTCATTTCTAAAGCCACTCATAGAATGTGGTATAATTAAGCGTTGGGATGCAAGGTTTGTCGAAATCAATGGTAGGGCAATAGAATATCAGAGTCAGTGGAATGAAGAATTTCCCCATTATGTAGGGGTTCCATTTATGAACAGTTTTCTTAAAGTTTTAGCATCTAAAATTGATATTAAGTTTGGTCAAACTGTTAAGTTTTTGCAGAACAAAGCTGGCGCGTGGGGGGTGTTTGATGAAGAAGGAGACCATTTAGGCAGCTATGATTGGGTTCTATCTAGTATTCCAGCTAGGCAAACTATGCAAATTTTTNCAAAAGATTTCGAATTTTTGNAAATTTTAAAATGTATAAAAATGTCTGCTTGTTGCACNGTAATGTTAGGTTTTCATGAACCGTTAGCATTANAGTTCGATGCAGCTCTGGTTAAAAATAATGACATTAGTTGGATATCGTTAAACTCCTCCAAACCGGGGAGAGGGAGTGCACCTGCTGTCCTTATTCATTCGTCAAACGATTGGGCAGATGCAAATATAAAAAAAGACTTAAAAGAAATAGAAGACCATTTATCTAAGATATTTTTTGAGATTGCGAATTTATCTTCAACGGATGTAAGGTGTGTTGACTCAAAATTGTGGCGGTACGCCAATGCCTCCAAAAGGATTGAGAAAAGAGCATTTATTGACCAAAATAGAAAATTAGGTGCCTGCGGCGATTGGTGTATCCGAGGTAAAGTTGAGGCGGCATTCTTAAGTGGGCAAGCCTTGGCGACAGAACTATTAGATATTATTTAGGATTTATAAGTGTGGATCTAAATATTGAAAAAAGCAGGTTATATTTATAGTTGGTCTTCTCAGTGTAAAACAGATATGAAAAAGAAAATTACAGAGCCCCAAGCTCTGTGGCACTGTGAATTTAAAGTAAAACTTTGATGCATTAGGAATAGATGTCCAATGATTGATCCATTAACATTTCATGAAAAATTTTCATTAAAAGATTTTGATTTCCAATATAACCTCCGTGTAAAAAGGCCCGANTATGAAACGACTGTTATCCCAAATTGGGTTGAACGAAGTAGAGTAGCACGCGAAAAACTGAACACTATCGTTGATCAACGATACGGGGAGGGTGAAAAACAAAAACTTGATGTTTTTCGAGTGAAGGATCCTANTGCTCCAACTTTGGTTTATTTTCATGGTGGTTATTGGCAACGGGGTGATAAATCAATCTATAGTTTTCTGGCATCGCCTTTTAACTCAGAAGGTGTAAATTTTATTACTGTAGGATATGACCTATGCCCAACAGTCAGTATCACACAAATTTCTAACCAGGCGCGCGAAGCGTTAGATTTTATTTGGCGGAACGCAAAAAATCTTGGTGTTAACCGAGATCAAATAACAGTGATGGGACATTCTGCAGGTGGGCATATTACACAAATGATGATGGGTACTAAGTGGGCGGAGTTTTCTGCTGGATTGCCTGCCGATTTAGTGACAGCGGGGATTCCCATTTCTCCTTTAAGTTATCTTGAACCAGTTCGCCTTACAGAAGCCTTGAACGCTGGTATAGGTATGACTGCTGCTGAAGCAGAATCACAAAGTCCTATGGTGGCTCATCCGCCCTCAACTAATGCTTCTCAATTAGTAGCGGTTGGCGGNAATGAAACAGAAGAATTTCACCGGCAGGCTCAAATGTATGTGGACACTTTCTCAAGTGGTGATAGATCAATGGAGATATATGTAGTCCCTGATGCAGATCATTTTGATGAACTGAACGTTTTAGCAGATCTTAATAGTCCATTTTTTTCTAAGACACTCGATATAGTAAGATCGACCAACAGGTTTTAATGGAGTTAGATTATAAAGATGCACCCCCCTAACAACTCAAAATGATTATTACTCTAAATCGAGTTGTTTGTATCCATCTGCAGCGATAGCATCACAGTGTTGCCTGAATGCAGGATGGCCACCGCTGTACCGCATTATTCTGGGTGCCTCTTTACCTTTAACATTTTTATTAACGCCGGTCATCCAAGAGCCAATTTCATTCTGAAGAAGGCCTTCTCCTAAACCAAGTACGTAATCTGTCCAATCTTTCACACCCTTTGGTGTTGCCATAACCCGCGTTAATTTTTTATCATTGGCATACTGAATTATACCTGCAATCCATTCCACGCTATATTCTGCAGTTCTCGTGTAATTACCAAGCCCGGCGTGTGGTCCCATAGACATAAGCATATTAGGGAAATCTTGAACGAATACGCCAAGATAGGTTTGTGGGCCATCTTCCCATGCATCCTTGAGTTTCTTTTCCTTCGTTCCCTGGATATCAATGCGATCAAAAGAACCAGTAATTGCATCAAATCCTGTCGCATAAATTATGATATCAAAGTTGTACTCGCATAAGTTGGTCTGTATTCCATTTTCTGTAATTGATTGAATGGGGGTGTCGTTAACGTCGATTAACTCTACATTCTCTTGGTTGAATGTTTCGTAGTAGTTGGTTTCAAGAGGAACGCGGCGTGTCCCAAACCCATGGTTTTTTGGGATTAATTTTTCGGCTATGNCGGGATCTTTGACACGCTGGCGTATCTTATTGGCGATAAATTCGCTCGCTAACGCATTCGCTTCACGGTTATTCAGCATATCATTAAAATTACCCTGCCAGATTCCAAAGCCAGGGCTTGCATAAAGTTGTTCCCAAAACTCTAATCGTTCAGCTGGAGAAGTCTCCAATATATTCCGTGGGTCTACAGAATGAATATAGCAGCCGGGCGTTTCACGGCAGCGTGCTAAGATCTCAGGGTATCGGGCACGTATATCCTGCATTTCTTCTTTTGTTATTTTATCATTATGTAGAGGAGCACACCAGTTTGGGCTCCGTTGGAAAACAGCTAAGTGTTCCGCATCTTTAGCCACCTCCTGGATCGTTTGTATCGCTGTTGCTCCTGTTCCAATGATTCCTATTCGTTTACCTTTAAAATCAATTTTCTCCTTTGGCCAGTGATACGTATGGAAAGAGCGCCCTTTAAACCTTTTGATTCCATCAATATTTGGCATCGTTGGAGCTGATAAAATTCCAATTGCTGTGATCAGAAACCTGCATGTGTATTCCGTTTGATCTTCCAGCCTTATACGCCAACAATGTGTTTTTTCTTGATAATGCGCAGAAATAACTTTGGAATTGAATTGAATGTCTTCACGTAAACTAAATTTATCGGCTACGAAGTTCAGATAACGTTCGTTCTCTGGTTGTGAGGAGAAATGCTCATTCCAGTCCCATTCGTCAAGAAGTTCTTTAGAAAATGAATATCCATAAGTCCAGCTTTCTGAGTCAAATCGTGCCCCGGGGTATCGGTTCCAATACCAAGTGCCACCAACCCCACTTCCAGCTTCGAATGATCGAACTTTGAGATTAAGTTCACGCAGAAGATGAAGTTGATAAAGGCCCGCAACTCCAGCACCAATAATTATAGCATCATAATCGAGTTGGTTTTGTATAGTATTCTTCTGATTTGGTGCCATTTTATGGTCCATTTAAAATCTCCATTTCTCTCGCATATACTATCTAAATTTTCCACGCTCTTTAATTTGTTTCAGCAAGAAAACTTAAATTNTATAACGATTTAATTTTTTTATCAGCATACAATTTAAATAACTCCAATGTCTTTNAGTTCTTTTAATTTAATTTCCGATAGCCCAAGTTCATCGACATATAAAGCATGATTATCCGCTCCTAAAACTGGTCCAAGAGTATGCACTTCTCCGGGGCTATCTGACAGGTTTGGGACTACATTTGGTACAGTCACATCTCCAAGTTTTGGAACACTAACTTTTTTCATCACTTGACGAGCTTCGAATTGGGGGTCCTCAAAAATATCGGCTATNGAATTAATAGCTCCAGCTGGGACNTCGTTTTGGACANAAATTTCAAGTAGANCATGGCGTGANAATGAATTGGTCCATTGTTCTACTTCTATTAATACGGTATCCCTANNTGCNAAACGGGAGGTTTGATCGCCAAATCTTTCNAGTAAGTCTGGCCTCTGCATCGCTAGTGTTAAACGTTGNAACATTTTATCTGTTGTGCAAGCAATAGCAATATATTTGCCATCTTTACATTTAAAATGGCCATGAGGACAGGCATTTAAAGTACCAGTCCCTTCAGGTTCTCTTATAAAACCGTGCATAGCATATCGAGGAGCGATTTCATCCAGGACCCTAAATACACTCTCAAATAAGGCGCAATCTACGATTTGTCCTTTTCCTGTAATTTCTCTATGCCTTAATGCCATCATAATTCCTATGCAACCATTCATACCTGTCATATAATCACCAAGAGAAGTGGAGCCAGGGGTCACTGGGGTTTCACCGGGTAGCCCTGACAGGTGTGTTAATCCGCCAAACGCATGAGCAATTCTAGCAAACCCTGGACGGTCTTTATATGGTCCTGTTTGGCCATAACCTGAAATTCTCAGCAAAATTAAACCCGGATTAATTTTACTTAACACATCCCAGCCTAATCCCCATTTTTCTAATGTACCTGGTCTNAAATTTTCACAAATCACATCACAATTTTTTGCCATTTCTTTTAATATTTTTGCACCCTCGGGTTTGCTTAAATTAAGGGTCACTGATCTTTTGTTGCGAGCTTCATTAAGCCATGCGAGTGACTGATATGGCAGATCCGTTTGTGTTCCAAACAAACGTAATGGATCTCCACCATTTGGATGCTCTACTTTTATAACATCAGCCCCAAATTCCCCTAGAAGTGTTGCTGCGTATGGCGCAGCTATAAAACAAGCGATGTCTAAAACCCTAATACCTTGTAGGGGCTTTGAAGTTTCCGTCATTGCATTTATTTCCTTATTTCTCAAATTTTATTCTTTAAGTAAGATGATCACTTCTTATTATAGATTAATGCATTTCACCGCATGCTAAGCCGCGCAAAATTCTAAATTTTGAATTAGGTAGATTATAATATTCCATTTTATCTAAACCTTAAAACGTCCTCCGCTTAGTTGTCTTTGAGAATGGTGTCTGCAATCTTTTCTGCAGCCATGATAGTAGGAAAGTTCGTATTAGCGCATGGGACAACAGGAAAAATTGAGGCATCAACAACCCTTAATCCTGAGATCCCTCGCACACGTCCCTGGTTGTCGGTGACTGCCATTGGATCGTCATCCGTACCCATGCGGCAGCTGCAGGATGCGTGCCAGACCCCGACGGCAGCTTTACGGATAAATGCTTCTGCTTGGTCATCATCATTGCAAATTTCTTNTAAGCTAAAATCTTCCATGAGAAAGTTTTTGATAAGGTATTCGCGAAGAAACCGTGGGCCGTCCAGAAACTTGGCCGCAATATTTGTGAGGATTTTGTTTTTTGTAGTAATTGCACCCACTTGTCGAACTTTATCTGAGTAGGCTGCTGGAAACGGATTACTCGTAACAGCTTGCATGGCGGGGTCCGCGTATAAAGGTGCTAGTCGACGAATTGCATCCATTAAACGATCTAAATCGCGTTTGTCAGAAAGTAAATTAAAATCAACCGAAGGCTCATCGTGCCAATTGGGTGAATTGAGTTTGATTTCGCCAGTTTCTGAATATGTTTTATTTACAAAGATAAGAAAAGCACCAATTTGCTCACCTACTTTATGCCAGGAATTCTTTGATGTCCCAACAACAAACATATCACCTGGAGGTGCTCCTGCAATCTCCGAAGAATACCGCATCGCCAGGTTCATGTGCCGTCGTGTTAGCTCATTTCGAACGCGCGCATGTGGGTGCAGGAATGAGGCTATGGCCACAGACGGGTGATCCATCAAACGTTGTCCAACCCCTGGGAGTGCTTTTCGTAATGGAATTCCTAATTCATTCAGATGACCTGCTGGTCCAATGCCGGCACGCATTAAATGTGCGGGAGAGTGAATTGCGCCAGATGATAGTATAATTTCACGTCCTCTGAACTCCTCTGGCTTGCCGTTAACAAGAGCTTTTACGCCCACGCAGATAGTATTCTCAAAAAGTAATTCAGTAACAGCTGTGTGGGTTGAGAGGTATAAGTTATCTCTGTTTCTAACACCATCGGTGAGATAACCAATCGACGCTGAAACACGCTTCTCTTCAGCATTAGATATAGTGACTGGAAAAAAACCGTCCTCAAAGAAACCATTCTGATCAGGAAGGTATTTATAGTTTGCCCGTTTAAGTGTTTCCAATAAAGCTTTAGAATGTCCTGACCAATGCGTTTCTGGGATGCGTCGCACTGGAATTGGACCATCTTGTCCGTGCCATTTGTCATTTATATCAAGGTCTGTTTCCAACTTTTTAAAAAAAGGGAGAACGTTATTCCAATCCCAGCCAGACGCGCCGCGTGCTTCCCACTCGTCATAATCAGTGGGCGCCCCTCGATTTGCCATTTGGCCATTAATGGATGATCCGCCACCCAGGACGCGGGCTTGTTCATACTTTCGTAAAGGTGGCTTTGGTGCATCCTTATCGTTATGCGAATTAACCTCAGTAGTAACTTTTAAGCCTGACCAAATGAATCTATCATTTAAATAAGCTGTGCCCGGATAACTATCTAGAATTTCTGCTGGGATTTTGTCTGGTGGAGTATCCTCTCCAGCCTCACATACAAGAACATTATTTGTACTGCGTGCTGACAGCCGGTTTGCCAAAACACTACCGGCTGACCCACCTCCTACGATTATATAGTCAAATTCCATGCTAACTCCTTATCAGAACACAAACACCGAATTATTCTCAACACTAGTTACTTNCGCTTAAATATGAAGAACGATGTAAGCATGGTCGAAACTACAACGGAGATAACGAAACAAGGCTCAAGTCTTGTTACACACGATCTTCTCAGAGAAATAAATCGGGATCAACTCACAAAGAGATCATCATCTTGATCGTAATAAAATAATGCTAGGGTTTTGGTTTTTTTCTACTGTCATTGAAAGCGAAAAAAGTTGCGATTGAATTTTTAAGCATTGAAAAAATCTCAACTTTTGATGGTTTTGTGTCGGCTGAGTCTTCTAGTTCCATTCTTGCTGCGTTCAGCTTTTCCTGCCTATTTGTTAAGATGGTTGATAGCCCATCAAGTACCTTAGAGTTGTTCTTTATTATTTTAGAAAATGTTTCTTTTTTTATTTCGTACACTACCACGGGACGTATCGCAGAGACGGTTGCACTTCTATCTGCCCCGGTTAACAGCGACATTTCTCCAAACACTTCGCCGATTGTAAGCTTAGCAAGAACGGCTGAAGCTCCCTCAGTATTTGTTATCGTTACTTGAGCGACACCTTCGACAATTACGAACATTGATTTCCCTGGGTCACCTTGGTTAATAATAGTTTCGCCAACGGCAAAGGTGCGTTTTACTGAATCCTTAGCGAGTAAAGAAAAGTCTTTATCTCGGAGTGGTGCTAATAGTCCTATGCGTCGAAACCATAATTCAGCATTTTGAGATTCGAGGTAAATATTATTTTCAGTTGTATGGGGTTTGGTGAAGCTCGAGAAATCTTGACTGAAATCCTGGATAACAGCCAGGCTCGCATCCGGTTTCAAGTTTTGCAGAAGATTTCCAACAGTCATAGTTACACCGGCTCTAGTAAATACGTAATTTATTGATAACATTATGGAAGATCGTTGGTTAAATAATAAGGCTCGATCTATGCAATCGTATGCCACTGAAAACTCTAGCCCATTTTCTNTTCCTCCGACAAAAAATGCACCGGTGTAGCCAAAAAAAGGTCTCAAATCGGCCGGACGCGCATTAGCCAGTGCATCTTTGAGCAAATCGATAATGTATTGAGGGTTATGTCTTGGATGAACGTAAATACTATCATAACTTATGAATCCTCCTTTACTGAACGTTGTATCGTTTTTCGCCAAATTGATTACAGTTGATTGCGCTAATTTATCATTTGGCACAAATATCTCTTTATTTTCAATCGATGTCAGGCGTGTGCTTCTCCAGGAAATACTTTTTACTTGTCCTAACTGGCCATCAAACGTTATCCAATCCCCTTTATCGAAGGCTTTCTCCACATTTAAGAACACCCCTGATATTATATTGCTAAGGTTTCCCTGCAATGCCAAACCAATAATCGCGGTAAGGAGCCCAGACGTTGCTAAGGCTCCTGTCAATGGTACTCCAAACCCATACGACAAAAAGAGGAGAGTAGGGATTAGGAGAGTTATGCCAATAACGAAAAACCGCACTAAACCAGGAAAGTTTCTTTCATCTGTATCAGATGATTGAACACGGTCTGCCGTATCGAAGCACATGAGGAAGAGAGTAAAGGGTACAAAAATCTTATAAGTAAGAAAGGGAAGTTTAGGNTTGGGTAAAAAGGAGTAAAAGTTNAGATGGNCTGCCAAACCTGCTCCGTCTGAGGAGAAAAGAGATATCAGGCAGAGGTAAAAAGCGAGTAGTAATAGAATGGAAACGTAATTTTTAGCTTTAGAAAAGGCTACTGTAAGTCGTATTGTTAAAATGGCCGTCAAAATTATGAGAGTAAATGCTGCTAGTAATGAGAGCCAATGCTGTTGTTCGAGATTAGTATACGGCAACAAAGCAAAAGTTAATAATATTACAGCNGTTTTACACAGACCACTAATTTTAAGGGTAAACATGTTGCTAGGAGCCCTATGGTTTATTATTCAAAACTAAAAAATACAGTATTACTNTATGAATGCCATACTAGTTAAACTTACATTTAACGCTCATTTTTATGATGTTCAGATATTTGCAATTTCTTTGTATGTTGGAGCTTATTGAACATTTCTCAATTTTAGACAATTTAATGCTTTTTACTCTTCTGATTTCGGGATGAGTCTCTAATCTCTTTTCGCAGTATCTTGCCGTAATTATTCTTAGGAAGTTCGTCGACAAATTCAACAGACCGTATTCTATGATCGGCAGGAAGATTGGAGCGTGCCCATCTAATTATTTCATCTTCGGTCACTGTTGAGCCGGAACGACAAACAGCAACTAGATGAACGGTTTCGCCCCAAAGTTTGTCTGGAATGCCAACAATGCAAGCCTCTTCTATTTCTTTGTTTTGATAAATAACTTCCTCGATCTGGCGGGGGTACACATTATTTCCACCTGTTACGATCATATCCTTTTTACGATCAGTTATATAGACAAATCCATTTTCATCAAGTTTCCCAATATCACCCGTACGTTGCCATTTACCTTCTCGGATTTCAGATGTTGCCTCCTCGTTATTGAGGTATTTCAACATTACGTTTCCACCGGCAGTTACGATTTCACCTGTTTGTTCGATGGGTAAGAGAGATCCCTGATCGTCCATTATACCAACGTCTGCAAAGGAAATGGCTCTGCCACAGGAATATAACAGCTTTGAGTTTTGTGCTTTTAAGGCATCTATGTGGTCTTGTGGTTGGAGCACTGTGAACCCAACAGGTGCTTCCCATTGACCGTAAAGCTGCACCAATACTGGCCCAAATATTTCTAATGCTTCCTCCAACCGGTCGACGGGGAAGGAAGCCCCTCCATAAAGTAAAGAATGAAAACTCAATTTATCTTGCGCCTTCGCTGGCATATGCTGCATGAGTAACTGGATCATGGTTGGTGCCATAAAGCTTGAAGTTATATTGCGGTTTATACAAATTTGGGCAACACGTTCAGGATTAAAATTATTGAGAATTCTCAGCCTAGCGCCGCGGGCTAAGTGTGGTAACACTAGTGAGCCTGTAGCGTGAGTGATTGGTGCACATAAAAGACCTACATCATCGTGATCAATTCTTGGATTAATATCCATTAGGTGGGTTGAAACTACGTGTATCCAGTTACCATGGGTCAGCATCACTCCTTTTGGCCGTCCTGTAGTGCCGGAAGTGAAATAAATAGAATGAATATCTGAATTAACAGGTGTCCAATTTGAGCTACGATCTTGGGCTCTATCTAGTAATTCCTCATAGTTTAAAGACCACGCAGACTTTCCTCCAACACAAATAAATAATTCAACATTCTCAAGTTTCTCTCGCATTTTATCAACATGTTGAAGCATGTCCTTTTCGAAAATTAAAGCTTTGGCTGAAGCAAAGTTCAAGCAATACTCATGGTCTTCTTTGGATGCCCTAGCATTCAGCATTGTCCGAACGAAGCCAAACCTAGCTGCCATAGAATCAAACTCAACAAGCTCAATTGAGTTACGCATCAAAACAGCTACGGTTTCTCCTGGCACAAGATCGCACCCCAGTAAGGATTGCCCCAATCGATCTACTCGACTAATAAAATCGCTGTACGAAAATGTTCGGGTGTCGTCCTCTAAGGCTACACGGGGGCCAAATTTTCGAACTGCGTTATCAAGAAGTAAGGATAATGACATTAATCTTCCTCTTCAGACTTGCGACCTTGCCAACTAGGTTCACGTTTTTCCAAAAAACCTTTAATCCCTTCCTTCGCATCGGGGTGGAGCATATTACGAGCTACCAGTTCTCCTGCATATTCATATGCGTTTGACACAGTCATCTCCATTTGTTGGTAAAGCGCTCTTTTTCCAAGTGCAAGTGTGTAGCCAGATTTTGACGCAATATCGTCCGCTAATAACTTTACCTCGCTCGTAAGAGAATTAGCTTTCGCTAATTGATTAACAAGACCAATACGAAAAGCAAAGTTTGCATCATGTATGCGGCCGCCAGCCAGCATCTGCATTAAGTGTTTTCTTCCAATGGTGCGACTGAGCCCTACCATGGGAGTTAAGCACCAAAGGCCTATATTTACCCCGGGGGTAGCAAATTTTGCTTGTTCACTTGATATAGCAAGATCACATGTCGCCACAAGCTGGCATCCAGCAGCCGTAGCAATTCCTTCAACGCTGGCTATCACAATTTGCGGTTGCTTTAAGATGGCTTGCATCATGGCACTGCACTCAGATGAAACAGTGCTATAAAATTCTGCGTCTTTATTCACATCGAACTCTCTAAGATCGTGACCGGCACAGAAGATTCTTCCACCAGCTCCGCCAATAACAATAACGTTGATGTCCGCATTAGTGGCCAACTCATCAAGAGTTTTATGTAATTCAGTAATCATTGCTCGGGACAGACTGTTACCCGACTCTGGACGATTGAGCGTCAAATAACAAACTGCACCTTCTTGTCGTTTTATTAAAAGGTCTTGTTGAACTTCAATCATCAACTACTCCAGTTTTTTATATTCACTAAATCCAAGTAAAGTTGTCATATTATTGTTTTCTGAACTTATTTAGGATTTTTGTTAGTTGAAATTGCAATAATAATACGGGCGGATAAATGGAGACCATTGAATTTAAACACAGTATTATTGCCTTTCAAGTCAGAAAAAATGTTCGCTAGTGCTGTTGTGGTTCCCTCAATTTAATCAGTCCTCTAATGAAGAAACGTCATAATTAGTTGACACAGTGGAGACCGACAATTTAAGAAAAAGTTCAAATCATTTTAACACAAAATTTGTAATAATTGATTTTTTTATCATCTTTTTTTATATTCCGTAATTTGGTACAATCTCAGAAAAATTGTAGAATTGTCGACAATCTTGTGGTACCTTATTATTGAATGAAATCTTTTAATTATATGGAATAATGCCGATGCTATTATCATCAATTGAGTATATTTCATTTGATTGCTATGGCACGCTAACGAATTTCCAGATTGGAAAATTGACGACAAAGCTATTTGCCGATCGTGTTCCTGAAAATCTTATATCTGAGTTTCTTATAGATTACAGCGCTTTTAGGTTCGATGAGGTGTTGGGGGCTTGGAAACCTTATTATGACGTCTTGCATGATTCCTTGGCCCGAACGTGTAATAAGTGGAGCATTGACTTTACCAAAGAGGATGCAGAAGTCATTTACGAAATGGTTCCAACCTGGGGTGCACACTTTGAGGTTCCGGGCGCCTTAGAGAAAATAGCAACGGTTCTACCTCTTGTTATTTTATCGAATGCGGCGGATGATCAAATTCAAAATAATGTAGATAAACTTGGGGTGTCTTTTCATTCTGTACTGACTGCAGAGCAAGCAGGAGCTTATAAACCAAGGCTTCAAGCATTTGAGTACATGTTTGATAGTTTAAATTCCAGGCCTGAAAATTTTCTCCATGTGTCATCCAGTCTCCGATACGACTTAATGAGCGCCCATGATTTAAAAATCTCAACGCGGGTCTTTGTGGATCGTGGACATGGTCCGGGTTGTCCTGCTTTTGAGTATTATGAAATTAAAGACTTGTGGGGACTTCCAACCTTATTGGGAGTTTGAGGCAAAACATGCCATTGATTAATAAATCTATTCAACGCCTCAGTCGTTTAACTTTGTCGGGACAGATAGCAAAACAACTTCGTGAGGATATTTTAACCGGTACATTGTTACCAAATTTGCAATTAAATGAAAAAGAACTTGCACTTTCGTTTGGTGTCAGTCGAGGACCATTACGCGAAGCTATGCAACGTTTAATTCAAGAAGGCCTGCTGCGCAGTGAACCGCATCGTGGAGTGTTTGTTGCAGAAATAAACGAAACGGATCTCACTGATATTTATTTTGTCCGCGCAATGATAGAAACAACTGCAATCAGAAAGATTATCATTTCCAAAACCTTCAAGGAAACTTCTACCCAACTGTCGCGCATTTCGGAAAAAATGGACAAGGCGGTTCGCGCCAATAGATGGAAACAAGGAAGTGAACTGGATTTTGTGTTTCATCAAACCTTGGTTGATTCTGTTGGTAGTAAAAGATTGTCCAAAACATACAGAACCACCCAAACAGAAACACGCTTGTGCCTACACAGACTGATGGGGAATTATCGGTGCAGTGAAGACTTGGCTGTAGAGCATTTCCGATTTGCGGAAATATTACACAAAGGAGATTTAGTGGCTACACTTAACGAACTAGAGGCTCATTTCGGCAACCCGGCGTTACTTATGCGCCGAGCTCAAAACGACAAAGTATCTTAGGCCTGTAGGAGTTCTATTAAATGAGTTCGCAAATCGATATTCTATCATCCGATATTACTAATCTTAATGATTATATGGCGTTAGTGAATATTGTTGGATGGCCGCATACAGCTAAGGATATCACCTCTTTGTTAATATTAGGGCGACCCTGGCGTGCGGTTGACCGGGAAAGTCGAGAAGTGATTGGTGTTGCTGTTTGGTGGCCTATGGGGCGTGATTGGGGACGAGTCGGCCTGGTTATCGTATCTCCAAAATTTCAAGGACAAGGCATCGGCCGAAGTTTAATGAAAAAAGTGCTATTGGACGCCGGCGCACGTTCACTTATGTTACTAGCGACAGAAGAGGGCAGACCGCTTTACAACCAACTTGGGTTCAAAAGTGTAGGTTTAACGCAACGACATCAAGGATATTGCTCTCGTGAAATGTCAGCCGAGCCTGGTATTAAATTGGCTGGCCTTCAGGATTTAAGAGAGATTATTGCATTGGACGCAACAGTAACCGGTTTCGATCGATCGCCTATGGTTACCCAAATGTTTGGAGTGGGAAACGCAACCATACTAAGAGAAAAAAATAAAATTATAGGATATGCAATCAGGCGCCCATTTGGTTTAGGTACCACGCTTGGTCCTTTGATTGCGCGTAATGAAGATTGTGCGAAAAAGTTGTTTAAGGCATCGGTTAATCTAGGGGTTCTTCGAGTCGATCGGATATTAAGGGCTGATAAGTTTGGGCAATTCCTAGAAGCACAGAACATACCTGGAAATGAAATTAGTCATTCGATGGTCCGGGGTTCTAAACCGTCAGGTTCAGGAAACAGCCATTTATTTGCGATGGCGAGCCACGCATGGGGTTAAAAGGAACAAAAATGCATAAAGTTATTATTGTCGGACGTGGATTATTTGGAAGTGCTGCAACCCGCCATTTAGCAGAAAGAAGTGACGGTATAGTATGTGTTGGTCCGAATGAACCAAAAAACCGTCAAACTCATACTGGGGTATTTGGTAGCCACTATGATGAAGGACGCATGACAAGAGTAGTCGATCCAGTAAGTGAATGGGTCGTTGCAGCGAAAAATTCGATAGACCGATACGCCGACCTTGAACACCGAAGTGGTATTAAGTTCTTTACTTCATCTGGCTACCTTGGCATCGGCGACCCCACTTCAGACTATAATGAGAGTTGCGCTGCCGCTGGCGCTAAAGTCGGTGTAGCAATTCAAAAACTCAGTTCAACTGAAATTCGATCTAAATTCCCGTTTCTTTCTGTTGATAATAATTCTGATGGACTATTAGAAACAGAAACAGCGGGACATATTAGCCCGCGTGCTATGGTTCTTGCACAAACTAAACTTGCCGAAATGGCAGGTGCTACTTCTGTTTTTGATCAGGCCACAAAAATTTTTCATACTTCAAAAGGTGTCGAAATTGAGCTCACATCAGGTAAAACTCTTAAATCTGAAAAAGTCATAATTGCAACAGGAGGTTTCACATCGGCGTGCGGCTTGAGCCCCGTTGATTTAAATTTACGTGTCTTTGGTCGTACGATAGTCCTCGCAAAGATCCAGGGATCGCTAATCAACGAGCTGTCAGAAATGCCGACAATAATACACTGCAAAACCGGTGCTTATATTTTGCCACCAATCCGCTATCCAGATGGAAATATATATTTAAAACTAGGCATTGGAACTAATTCCGATACTACCTTTACAACATTAAAGGACCTCCAAGAATGGTTTAAGGGGAAAGGCTCGGAAGAAAATCGTCGGGAATTTAGTGAATTTATTCAGAACCTTATTCCCTCTTTATCGATCTGCGCCAATTGGCATACCGATACTTGCGTGGTCACTCAAACCCAAAATGGGTTACCTATTATTAGATATGTTGATGAAGGAAAAATCGTTGTCGTCGTGGGTGGAAATGGAAAAGGTGCTAAGGGTGCGGACGAATGGGGTAAAGTTGCAGCAGACATTATTAGTTCTTAGTCTATATCAGCTCTCATTTCAAAAAAAGTACTATCATTGTTATGGGAGACCGTAACAGAAGGGCGTGATGTCTTAAAGACCTAGGTCTAAACTTGCCTGATAGCGCACTATAAAAACTAATACCCAAGTTTTTATTTAATAATATTTTCTGCGCATAGATAGATATAAAGTAGGCCTGAATTAGAATTATTTTGTTAAAATTCAATAAAAAATATCTAACTTAATAATATTTACAAAAATTAATTAGGAGCCCTATTTGTTCAATCCTTCATCAACCTCAATATCAGTACAAGCAGATTTGCATCATCAATACTTCCTAGGATTACAATTAATGGTCGCGGTAGAGAAGGGACCAACAATTGTAGGTGATTGGATGTTTCATTTATTTCGGCAGCAACATGAAGATAAGTTTTTATCTAGCTTTAATAAACTTGGACTTGAAAATCTCTCTCACGCGGTTGCCTGCGCTAAATATCATGTCCTTTCAAACAGCGTTGGTGGGGTCCGAGTTGAGTACCTAGCGGAGACTGATACCAAGGCTTGGGTACGGTTTAGGTATCCACGATGGATGTATGATGGTCCAGCAATTTGTGGCATTCCGATAGAAGCCAGTCGTGGTTTTTTAAAAGGCTGGTATGCACAAAATGGAATAACATTGAAAAATCCGCGATTAGGGTTTGTTTGTGTTTCTGAGGATTTAACAGGGGATTTTGGGTTTTGTGGTTATTTTAAGGAATTCGAAAAAGATTTATTACCAGAAGAAAGACTGCAATTTTCCCCAAAAGAAAGGCCCCCACGTTTCAACCAAGCAGATCAACCCATTCCTCCTAAAGAACATTGGTCTCTTGAGAGATTAGCAAAAGCAAATCGTAATTATTCAATTGAGTTTTGCCGAAATGGGATCAAAGAATTGATTAAAATAATAGGTAGCGCAGATACCCAGGATATTGGTAAACGTGCTGCCCGTCTCACTGGTTTACAGCAATATGCTCATATGGCCAAAACTTTAAATTGTATAGATGGGTCTTTAAATGATGCAGGGGAGTTTCTAGTTAAAGCACTTGAGGGAATGGGGGATACCATAAAACGTTCAGATAAATCCAACCAAATTACCCTTCAGCAAAGTCCTTTAAGAATTATCCGCGGAATTGAAGGGGAAGAGAGAGAAGTCGTATTGGCCTGTTGGATCGAGCTTTGGCGGGGAGCTCTCCAATCGCACCGGGAGTTTATGGACCTTAAGATAAAAAATATAGGCGATGAGTTAATTTGGTGTCTATCTCTAGAGAGCGAAGGACGGTAGTCGATTTGAAAGTTTAGGGTTCGTTTGATATTGGAAAATGATAAAATATATCGCTATTAGAATTTACAAATATTTTACGTAATAATTGTTTTACAAACAGTTCGAGACAGAAAGTAAAAGGATAATCGCAATGATCCCATCAGATATAAGTCTAATTACCGATGAGACTGATTTGCGAAAACGCTACCCGCAACCGATGAGCCGAGCGACCGATAAGGTTCTTGACCACCTTGACTTCCATTGCTTATCTATTTTGGCACTTTCCCCTTTTTGTATTTTGTCCAGCCATGGGCCGGAAGGTGCGGATATTTCGCCCCGTGGCGATCCACCGGGGTTCCTGCGGGTGCTCGATGATCGCCATCTCCTGCTACCGGACCGAATTGGTAATAATAGGCTGGATAATTTTGTTAATATCCTGACCTATCCTGAGATTGGACTATTGGTTTTAGTTCCGGGCATGGATGAGACGCTGCGGATTAATGGTTGGGCACAAATTACTGATGATGCGCGGCTTCTGGAAGACAGCGCGGTACGTGGCCAAGTTCCAAATATTGGTGTTTTGATAACTGTAAAGGAAGCTTTTCTGCATTGTCCCAAGGCGTTTATCCGGTCCGGCCTATGGGACCCTGCCAAGTTCATCGACCGTTCCAGTTTACCAAACTATACCACCATGCTCACTGATCATGTTGCTGGGCTAAGTGCCGAAGAGTCTGAACGGCAAAGTGAAATTATGGCTAAGCGCGGTTTGTACTAACCGCCTGCTATATCTTCTTTGATGCCACAAATAGCACTAAACTAGAGACAAAATGAACAGCGTGTACCTTGTGTTAGTAGCGAATTCCATACCCGAAATAGATTTTATAACGTAAGTTTATTTAATCTTTTTCTGCGAACCATTGAGGGAATGGATCCTGGAGGTTTTGAAAAACTTCCGGATTGGAAAGATAATCTTTCACAAGACATTCATCGAGCTTTTTTCTAATACCATTTTTATTTATTTGATCTTTAAGGCCAATAAAAACTATCTCTTGCCTACGATCACCATATTCGGTGGTCCAGTATTGCCTCACAACTTCTTCAATAGCCATTGGGTCAGGCCATTGGCTTTTGGGTATTGATGCCCACCAACGACCAATACCTTTATGTCGCACAAACGCGCCCGCTTGAGAAATTTCGCCAACAAAGTCGGGTCTGGAAGATAGCCAAAAGAAACCCTTAGCACGGAGTACTCCAGGCCATTCTTGACTAAAAAAGGAGTGGATTCTTTTTGGGTCAAAAGGCTCACGTGCGTGATAAACAAAACTAGTTATCCCATATTCTTCGGTTTCTGGAACATGTTCGTTAGGGTTATACAACTCTTGTGCCCAAAGAGGGTGTTCTTGTGCCTCTTCTAGATCATACAAGCCGGTATCAATAACCTCTTTCATATCCACTTGTGAAAGCGTTGTTTCGATAATTTTTGCTTTTGCATTCAAACCATAAATGATGGCTGTGACAATTTTCAGTTCTTCTTTTGAAAGTAAATCGATTTTATTTAGTATAATTACATTGGCAAATTCAATTTGTTCTACAAGTAAATCAACCAAAGTGCGTTGATCGGTTTCGCCCAGGTTTTCGCCTCTATCTTTTAAGAAGTCAGTTGAACTATAATTCCTAATTAGGTTGGCTGCATCAACAACCGTCACCATCGTATCCAGCTCCGAGACATCCGATAGACTATTCCCCGCCTCGTCACGAAAGTCGAAAGTGGTTGCTACAGGTAAAGGTTCAGAAATACCAGTGCTTTCAATCAGAAGGTAGTCAAATTTTTTTTCCGCAGCTAATTCACGCACTTGGTCAAGAAGGTCTTCGCGTAGTGTACAACAAATGCATCCATTACTCATTTCCACTAATTTTTCTTCAGTGCGAGAGAGTTCAGCACCGCCTCTCTCTACTAAAGCAGCATCGATATTGACTTCGCTCATATCATTGACAATTACAGCGACCTTTTTTCCTTCTCGATTATTGAGCACGTGATTGAGTAACGTCGTTTTGCCGGCACCTAGAAAGCCAGACAGCACAGTTACAGGTAGCTTTTTAATGGATGACTGGATCATAAAAAGGTATTCCTATTCCAAGAGGGTATGGACTAAAGATTGAAAGTTTAGAGGTAGTCGCGGTGTTAGTTGCAAAAATATACGCGACTTTCATTTTGTATTATCTATAGTAATAAATGTTATGTTATAACATAACATTTATTAAATGAAACTTTTTTTACTTCTAATAGATGAGCACAAAATGAGCGTTTTCGAATCTCCAGATTTAAAGGCCTTACCTACATTTCAATACTGTGAAAGCCAGTTAGCTTTAGTTAAAAGGGAGCCTTTAGGTGGATCAACCAAGTTTTTTAGTGAACTGATGCAAACAACTTTTAGTGTTGTGGGCCAGGTTTTTAAAGAAAGTAGTTTTGAGGATATCAAATTCATACTTGAAGAGGACATCTCCAGCAAATTGCAATCTAACCCGTTTTTTGAACTCTGGGTTGCTGATATGGCGAACGTTTGTAAAATCTTTTGTGATATGGTTGAGGAAGATTCTATTGGTTTTTGTTTGGGAACAGATCGTGGCTGCCGCCGTTATCATATAGATAATGTTCCTATGCGATTATTAGTAACCTATGCTGGACGAGGTACCGAATGGCTTCCTGACGCCGCTGCTGATCGCCAGGCGTTTGAAGGCGGTATGCCAAATGAGTTAATCTTAAAAGATCCTTCTGCCCGTCAGTTTGTAGGAATATGGGATGTCGCAATTTTTCGAGGAGGGCCAAAAGGCGTATTACATCGTACACCAGATGATGCTTTAAATGGCACATCTATTTTGATGCGCCTGGATCGCGAAGATTTTTGGGAAAATGTCTTGGGGCAGTCAGAAGGTAACACTTTAGTAAAAATAGGAGTTAAGTAAAATAAGGTTAAGTATCGGCAGTTTTTCCCAAGTTATTCTTTTGCAATTGGGACAATAAACCCCTTTTGGAAAAGTAAATGACTCACAGAAACATCGAGGGTGATTCACTCCGGTCTTGGCCGAGACCCATTAGGCCTTTCGTGATATGGGCCGATATAAGCGGGTTATAAATGATCATCAATCTTTCTTGGTACCTATTTAGTTTCGTGAGGCACTGCAGTTTTTTTGCTTAGTGGCTGCCCATCCTCTACGTGCCAGCATGATACCCATGAATATAAAAAAGCCGCCAAATATAATGCGCATCATATCGGCCGGCAATTCGTGTGAAAGGGTGGCGCCTATTGCAATTCCAATAATCGCAGCTGGTATTAAGAACTTCAGCTCTTGCCAAAGCACTCTGCCTTTTCTCGCATGCTGCACTACACCGGCTAACGCGTTTGTTACGTTCAACGCTAACGCTATCGNCAGGCCTTCAACAACGGGTACACCGTAGAANGCTGCTAACCCCANCAACACCAATGCGCCACCGCCGATGCCAAATATTCCTGANAGTGTTCCNGCGAANAGACCCAAACCTATATATGCCCACAAGGGTGGAGTGTCAGGAACTACGTCGCCGAGCAAAGAGAGGCCCATCCCCTGATCGATTAAGCGAATTGCTACCAGAATCTGAATTAAGGAAAAGAGGACTAGCATCCAATGGGGGGTTAGGCGTGCGAGTATTTTTGAGCCGATAATAGTTCCCGTGACGCCGCCAATTATGACCACAATAATTGATACTAGTCCAATCGAGACGCCCCCAAGCAATGAATGGATAGTTAAGCCTATGCAAGAAAGCATCGTAACAGCAGCCAACGATGTGCCAACAGCTACTTGTGGATTGACGCCAGCGATGAGAAGGAGCGGCGTAATCAATACACCGCCGCCTAGTGCAATCAGTCCATTCATTAAGCCCGCCAACAAGCCGAGCGCTGTTGCACGCTTTCGCGAGAAATACATGCGAGATTCCAAACTATTAACAAACTCAACCATTTGAGTTTTAACAAATAACTAAACAGATTTAATTTTGATAGTATATTTATCGATAAAGAGGGTCTTGTGCTACAAAAGGGGGATTTTACATGGAGAAAATTGTAATAGATCGAGATCGTTTGACGTAATCACTGGCAAATCTGTTTTATTTCTTTAATGCAATGACTTACAGAAATTTTTTTCTTCTTCGTGTCACATCAGTACCATGCATCACTGCAAGATTTCAACAATGATGCCGATTACCTGCGGCTTACGTGACGTTTCTAAAATATTCCAGGTTGGTGAATTAGAATATCGTAACAAAATAACATAGCTTGTTGACCTGTTTCGTCTATGTTTAAGTTCTCAGTATGACCAAACTGAAGGGACTGCTATGACTAAACTACACTATACCCGGAGCCGTGGACGTGCGGAAACGACCCGATGGATGCTGGCGGTTAACCAAATCCCTTTTGAAAACATTTTGATTGATACGCCGGAAAAACTGGCTGCATTACGGGCCACAGGAAAGCTTCCCTTTGATCAAATGCCGTTGCTTGAAATTGACGATCACAATCTTAGTCAGTCCTCTGCAATGATCCGGTACCTCGCCCGCCGTGGCGGATTTTATGGCGATACGGACACCGACGCGCTTTGGTGCGACTTGGTCGCGGGTGCCGTTTCTGATTTCTCAGAAACGGGCCTAAAAGCCGTGTTTCAGCCCACAGATGAGATTGCCATCAGCGAACAACAGACTGCTTTTGCCAAGTTTGCGCCGTGCTTTGAAGGGCGCCTCATGGAAAATGGCACTGGTTTTTGTGCCGGAACACGCTTGTCATTCGCCGATGTTATTTTGGTGGAAGCCTTAAGTTCATATTTGGAATGGATACCCGATATTCTTGAACCCACCCCCTTGCTAAAGGCCTTGAACGAAACCGTTCTGAGCCACCCCGGCATTAAGGCCTATTTAACCTCCGACCTTCGCTACCCAAAACCCGACAATACGTGTGTCATCGATATCGCCCGCGTTTTGCAACGCCCGTTACCATCGCATTTCTCAGACCCAAACCAGTTTGTTACGCCGTCATGAGCGAACAGAATAATGAAAGTAAGATTTCCTTTTGCTATGCTTTTTGATTGCCGTGACCGACGTTAGTTGTTTTGTATTAATTTTTCGCATTGATATACCCGTTTCTCTTTTAGTGCTGCGCCAGAAACAAAATGAACATTGGGGATCTTGTGTTAGTAGCGTATCTGATATACTTACAGCAATATCAATCGCTTAAGACCATTTTAACACCATGGATTATTTTAACTTCGAAACCTAAGTAATAATCTGATACCGGCATATCATTAGTTAATTGAGGAGCAGAGGGTGTCCCCACCGATCAAGTACACAACAGACTACTTGTCGCCAGGCTTTACGGCGATTATAGATGTTCGCTCTGGAACCGAATATGCAGAGGACCATATACCGGGCGCGATCAATATGCCCGTGCTGAACGATGCCGAACGAGCAGAGGTTGGTACTATGTATAAGCAGGTTGGTAGTTTTGAGGCCAAACGGCGCGGCGCGGTGCTCGTTTCTCGCAACATCTCTTATCACTTAGAAACTGAGCTTGCCAATGCTCCAAGGAATTTTTCACCACTTATCTATTGTTGGCGTGGTGGCCAACGAAGCCGTGCAATGGCACGAATTCTCAGTGAAATTGGTTGGAAAGTTACCCTTCTTGAGGGAGGCTACAAAACCTACCGCAAGCAGGTTCTAGTTGGGCTCGATGAAATACCGGCAACGTTACATCCGATTATTCTTCGTGGCCGAACTGGTTTGGCAAAGACAAGGATCCTGCGTGCTGCCGCTAAACTTGGGACTCAGGTAATTGATCTTGAAGGTCTGGCGGCTCACCGCGGCTCACTTCTGGGTTCAGTACCTGGCTTTGATCAGCCGTCTCAACGAAAGTTTGAATCACGTATTTTTGATGTCATGCGACAACTAGACCCGGCGCGGCGGGTTGTCATTGAGGCAGAAAGTAACAATGTCGGCGCGTGCCATGTGCCAGCTGAACTTTGGCGATCAATGGGCAGATCTCAATCGATTCAGATAACTGCACCTATTGCTGCGCGCGTCGAGTTTCTCCTCGGTGACTATCAACATTTAATGACTGAACCTGAACGACTCAACCCGCTTTTAGATTGGGTGGCGGCTCGAGTTGGGAAGGAAGCGGTGCTGCGTTGGCGAAAGGCGATCGCTAACGGTGACTGGACTGGATTTGTTACTAGCGTCTTGGAAGACCATTACGATCCTGCCTATGACCGCTCTGCTGCGAAACATGGGCATAAGGATATATGTTTACTAGAAACTAAAAGCCTCGATGCAATAGCGGTGGCTCAACTTGCCGAAAAGCTTGCCGCGATAATCTGACTGAAAAGTGTCGTAAGCTTGAACTATTTTCGTTTTTATAAAATAATCCAGACAATAGTTTTTTAGATCATCAATCACCGAGAATGCTATCACCAAAGTTCTGCTTTCCCGCGTAAATGTTTTACGTCACCGCGTTCTTTTTTTGCTTTGAGCCTTCGCTCTGAACTTCCTCGTGTTGGCTTCGTTGGTCTTCTTTTTTTTGGAACGACGATTGCTTGTAATATTAAATTTGTTAACCGTTGTTGTGCTATTTCTCTATTCCTGCTTTGACTTCTCGTCTCATCAACTTGCAAGATTATTGCACCCTCGTTATTCCAACGGCGGCCTGCAAGATCTTTGAGTCTTTGTTTAACAGGCTCTGTCAGATTTGGTGATTTTTCTGCTTCAAACCGTAACACGACTGCACTACTAACTTTATTCACATTTTGCCCGCCGGGACCTGAGGCGCGCACGAAACTCTCGCTAATCTCCCAATCTTCAATAATATTTTTTTTAAATAAAATCACCTTAATTTCACCTTTTAATTCATTGTTTTCATTGTCATAAATATAGCAGGTCCTAATATTACAGCAACAAAGATAAAACACCTTTTACCGCAGAGTGTGTTTTGTTGAACCATTTGAATATTTTTTTTTATGTCCAATGAAGATATTTAGAAAGTTCGATTTTGTCCTAAGCTGAATTTGACATTGGGACCATCACCGAGCCGATCGTTACATTTCTGAATTCAGTCCTTACCAATTTTCGATAGATCCTACGTGTGAATGCTTGCCGAGTTCTGGCAGTGCCAACAAATGCATTTCTGAGGTACTAAACCTCAATGAGGTTAATATCGGCGGAGGCTCTGCTAATCGGAACTGTTAATGAATACCATTTCAAATAACAACATTGAACCAAAGATAAATTTAAAATTTACACACACGAAAACCGCTAAATACATTCCAACGATGAGGCTCAAAAAAATTCCGATATGTACCATGAATCATCCTACTGCGCGTTGTCCACGCCCCACCTCGTAAAACCTGAGTAGAACCAAATAACATATCTGAGTACTCCTGATAGGCATCAGCGTTAAATCCGGGGTAGGGGTTAAATGTATCGGCTGTCCACTCCCATACATTGCCCAACATTTGGCGACAGCCAAAGGCGCTATCGCCATCTGGCAGTGCAGCCACATCAATGCAACCTAAAGCACGGCCATCTAAATTGGCACGCGATGGATCTGGCGGTGTATCACCCCACGGATAACAACGTTTTTTTGTAAATGATAAATTACCTGTNGAATCGTAGTCACCCAATGCAGCTACTTCCCATTCAANTTCTGATGGTAAGCGCACTCCGGCCCAATGACAGTAGGCGCTGGCTTCATACCATGTAACATGACTTACTGGAGCGTGATCAGGAAGNGGGATAATTTTATCAAATTGTTTCAAGCCCCACCGGTCAGCACTTGTTGAAATCCAATAACCAGGGTGGTGTATGGCATTGTCTTTCATGTAAGCCCAAGCTTCATCAGACCAGAGNTCTTTTTTTTGATAGCCACCGTCTTTGACAAATGCAGCAAATTCAGAACATGTAATCGGTGCTTTAGCTATTTGAAACTGATCAACTTCGACNGGGTGTGCCCATTTCTCATTATCGAAATTAAACGGACTATCCGGGCTTGCTCCCAGTTGAAATCTGCCGCCNGGAACTTCTACAAAACCAGGCCATGAACCCAAACTACGTTGAGAACTTACATCAGTTGCGATGGAAAATTTTGGGGTAGGATATCCAAGTGTTTGCCGTCCCCAAATAAAGGCTTCTGTATGCATATCCTCGTGGAATGCGCCAAACTGATAAATGAAGCTGTCTTGTTCTGATGCTAAACCGTCTTCGTTATTACTAATCAGGTGCTCGCACAGCTTCTCCAAAACGTCTCTCATATACGTTAAGGTCTCTGCCATTGATAATAANGGTAAATCCCAGCGAGTATCGTGGGCGACCGCTATCGAATCATAAAGCTCATCGGCTTTCAGTCCCAATATGCTGTCATACCCATAAAGCTGTCGTAGGATGAAGAATTCGTAAAAATAAGCAATGTGACCAATTTCCCAGCGGAGTGGGTTAACACCTGGTNTTTTTGGCCCCATTAATTGTACTTGATCAAGACCGTCTACAAGTTCTAACGTTCTTGCTCTGGCATCTTGGAGAGTATCGATTAAATATGTCGTAGAAACCCTTAGCGTCATTAAAGCCCCCTTGGATAATATTTATGAAAATTAACCTAATCACCCCGGCAAATAAACACACAAAAAATGGAAATCGTACCTCTATCGTTCGCTGGGCCAAGTTTTTGAGAGCCCATGGCCATAACACTCAAATTAACACCGAATACGATGGGTCTGCTTGCGATATCATGATTGCCTTACATGCTTGGCATAGCGCTGAAGCGATTAATCTTTATAAAGCTAAATATCCAAAAGGTCCTTTAATTGTTGCTTTNGGTGGCACAGACGTTAATACATTTNTANAAACCGATCCCTATGTCACTTTACTTGCAATGGAAAAAGCCGATGCATTAGTTTGTTTACATGATCAAATAGGTGAGGCGTTACCCCAGCACTTGACAAAAAAACTTCATGTCATTGTTCAGTCAGCAATACCTCTAAAACAGCGACGTAACCCTTCGANACGTAATTTTGATATTTGCGTTATTGGTCATTTGCGAGATGAAAAAGATCCATTACGTACGGCCATGGCCGTACGGCTATTAAACGAAAGCTCGAAAATTCGAGTTTTCCATTTAGGTAAAGCACACAATGAAGTGTGGGCCAANGCTGCCAAAAAAGAACAGACAAAAAATCCACGATATCATTGGGTNGGAGAGATGAGTGCTGCACAAGTTCGTCGTGAATTTATAAAGACCCAATTAATGGTTCTGTCGTCCAATCAGGAGGGAGGTGCTAATGTGATATCAGAAGCCATTGTTGCAGGTGTTCCAATAATTGCCTCTAACATCCCAGGGAATACTGGTTTATTGGGCCATAACTATCCTGGNCTCTTCCCCGTGCGTAATGANAAAGCACTNTCAATTTTGCTACAAAAAGCAGAAACAAACCCTGAATTTTTAAGCCAACTCCACCAAGCTTGTTACAAACTTAAATCAAGATTTACCCCGGAACTCGAAGGGGCAGCATGGGCCAAAGTGATAGAAAATTTGAGCCCAATCTCTTAGATTTACTATGCGGCAATGCTTCTTAGTTTTTTTAAGCAAACATTAAGTTATCTTTTGTTTAAATAATTTTTAAAATTAAATCACTAACGTTACTGGCTCTATATCTCCGGTCTGTTCCGTAACTTTTCCGATGATGCGAGATGCAGGATAGCCATATTTTATTAGTTGTGTGATGCAGGCTCCAGCACTTTCAGCGGGAACNGAGGCAAGAAGACCACCAGAGGTTTGGGGNTCAAAAATCAATGGGTACAGCTCGGACTTGACTGCCTGCTCCTGGTTTCGAATGGCACGACGGAGGCGGACGTTCGCTGGCTGGAGAGTGCTTAAAATCCCCATCCTCACAGTTTCTAATGCGCCGTCCATGATGGGAAGCGCGCTCATATTAACCTCAACATCAACCCCAGAGGGGCGGATCATTTCAATCATATGACCCAACAAGCCAAATCCGGTGACNTCAGTGCACGCAGTAGCGCCATGCTGAAATAAGCATTCAGCAGATAAGCGGTTGGACAAAATCATACTATCCAACGCNCCATCAATCCAACGACCTTTCGCACGTTGTTGCATATCAGCGGCAAACAATGTTCCTGTGCCAAGCGCTTTGGTTAAAATTAAAACATGTCCAGGAATGAGGCCCGATTTTCGTAAAATTTTATCTCTATCAATTAGCCCATTAACTGAGAACCCTAACGCTAATTCAGCCCCTTCGCTAGTATGTCCACCAACCAGAGCAGCGTTAGCATCATTCAACATTTCCATGGCCCCAGCCATCATTTGGTTCAGTGTCGTTTCGACTTGAGCTTCTACCCCATAGGGAACAGTTGCTATTGCTAGCGCAGATTGTGCATCACCTCCCATGGCAAAAATATCACTCAGACTATGATTGGCTGCGATCTTACCAAACAAGTACGGGTCATCAATAAAGGAGCGAAAATAATCCACCGTATGAACAATAACTTTTCCAGTAGCGACTTCAACTACGGCAGCATCGTCTGGGTCATGTAATCCAATTATAATATCATCACGAGGAGCAGGTTTGAGTTCTGACAAAGCGCGAGTTAAAACGCCAGCACCCACCTTAGCACCACACCCACCACAACGCATGGCGATAGCTGAAATTTCTTTTAAAGTNTCAGGGTTGGTTAATGCTTTATTAATAGCAGGCCCTTCATCTTCNTTCATTCTGGGCAGGACCGAAAACTTTTTTATAAAACGCCGGTCAATCCAATCTTTCCACAACCAGAGCAACCTTCCAGAGATAGTATAAATACCTTTTGATGCTACCGCATACTTATCTCCCGAACTTATCAATGACAAAAAGGATGATTGTGGTGAAAAAGACTTAGGTTGTTTTTGTAGCAATACTCGGCGTAAATTATTCGCCAGAGGCTTCCCCTGGCGAACTGCAAAGACACCTGCTTTTGGACGTGAATGATTAACCACGGCCGCTACATCACCTGCGGCAAAAATATTAGGNTGAGATAAGACCTCCAACGTGTCATTAACCTTTACAAAGCCATGTTGATCTACGTCAAAACCCGACTCAGCCAACCAGGGTGCCGCGCTTGCAGCCGTCACAAACAACGTTTCATCTGCCTCTAGGCGATCTCCATTGGATAAAATCAGTGTGCCATCCTTTGCCTCAGTTGCTTCAACTCCCCGATGTACAATCACACCGCGCTCATCCAAAATCGCATCAAATTGTTTCGCCACGGTGTATGGAAAACTCGGCATAATTTGTTTAGATTTACTGACCAAATGGTAGCTTAATTCTTCTGAGTTACGGCCAAGCTCCTCAAGCATTTTTTTCAAACGAAATTGGATNGAGAGNATTAGTTCAACACCCGCGGCACCTGCACCAACAACACAAATTNTATGTGGGCCAGNTTGNGCNANTACTCNATCTAACAANTGTTTCCANCGATCAACAAATANGCTGATAGGCTTNACTGCAACAGCAAACTCAGTTGCACCNNAAATATTTCCAATCCGNGGNGTTGATCCAATATTNATTGACAAGACATCGTATGGCACNGCTGGCCGTCCNTTGCAAATAACGGTTTTGTTTNCTGGATCAATGCGTAAAGCTTCATCATGGTACAAACGTGCACCGGCAAACTGGGCGAGTGGACGAAGATCAATGTGCACTTCATCAAATTGGTAATGGCCTGCGACATAACCCGGCAACATGCCAGAATAGGGAGTGTGAACGTCGCGTGAGATGATTGTTAAACGCACTCCTGGCATGGGTTTCATGCCAAAACTTTTAATCACAGCTACATGGGAATGCCCACCACCTATCAGGACTAAATCTTTTAGTATGGGTTGTGATGTTGATTGCATAGATCTAAATTCCCCATCAGCTTGAATGATGTTGTACTGTACGATTAAGACGTAAACGTTGTCGGATGTATCGAGATAAACTATCAATGCCGACATTCAACAATGCCGTTATCACAATAAAAAATAACGCTCTATCGAGGCGTATATCAGCCAACGCACTATCCACATAAAAGCCCAACGTCGCAATGCCTAGAATGCCGAGGATGGCAGTTTCGCGCATGATCACTTCCCAACGATAAAACAGAAAAGCTAAAAATTGCCCATAAAGCCGAGGGATAATCTCAAAACCGTATAAATTTATGGCCTGAGCGTGATCTGGACGGAGTGAAATTTCATTGCTATAGCGTCCCATTAAATGACCAATAATTGCGCCGTTGTGAAGCGATAAAGCAACAATAGCTGGTAACATGGATGGCCCCCAAAACTGCAAGAAAATATAGGCTAAGATGAACTCGGGGGTTGATCGTACGACAATCAAAAATAGATGACCAAACGTGCGTCCATATTTACCGAAGAATTTGTTTGATATTAATGGAAAGAATGCAAGGCTCAAAAATGCAGTACCAACCAAAGCTATCTGTGTCAACACAATGGTAGCAATGATACCTGGAAAAGCTTGGGAGGTTATTAAGGTTTGCGCCCAGTAAAAAAAATCTACCCAACTTGAAGCATCAAGCAGACTAGATCCTCGTAAAGGAGCAGGAACTATATCAACAGTTAAAAATCGCATTATATTACCTAGTTTAATATCTGCTCCACCACCTAGTAAAAAAGGCGCTAAGATTAAATAAAAACCGATTAATTTAGGCCGCAACCAATAACGAATTGTCGCAATTAGAATATAGAATGTAATTAAAAGAGCCGACGCCTCTGAATAATTCCCTTCGTTAAAAGCAGTTTCTAAATAAAAACCTAAAGTCGGCAGTCCAACAAACCCAAGCACCGCACTAGAGCGCAATCCACATTCAAAACGATAACTGGTGTAGCTAACAATATGGGTCCAAACTTCAGGCAAACGAACATAAAAAAATATTGAAATGATACCACTTCCATAAGGTACAGCTTGCAAGGCATGTGCCTTAGACTCATCCAATGTTTCCGAGTACACCTTTGCGCAAATCCCAGCATATGGTAAAGCGATTGCAAGTATACCTGTTAATGGAGTTAACCCTAGCATTTGCAAAAATATTAGAGCCCAGAATAACTCATGAATAGAACGCACAAATGAGCAAACAAACCGTACCACTCTTAAATGAAATATTTGAGCCAACAAGAACCCTGCAACAGCTCCCATAGAAACACCAATCATCGCAAATGAAACAGTTTTGAGAAGTGCATCACCAATCGAACTAATAGCTAGAAAATCAGGAGTGAAAACACCCACAATCATGCGATCAATTTCTAGCCATGGATTGTGTGTTGTTATAGAAACATCAGAAAAATAAAGACAGAAGAGTGCAACACCTAAAAATATCAAACTGACCCGGACCATAGACGTATTTTTAGGTGGAAATTTTAAGAAATCACGTTTTAAAACAGATTTGCCCATCTTTAACGCTGATATAGAAAATCAAGATCTTGGCGAGTTAGATCAATTGTCGACTGATCGAAGCAGATTGCGCTGTCCTTGATGCCAATAATTCTGGTTGAGAATTTAATCGCTAAATCAACATCATGCATGGCTAGAACAACTGTAGTAAATTTNGCGATTAAAGTTTNCANAATTATNTTNGCCATATGTTTGTCAACAGCTGATACCGGTTCATCGCCGATAATGGCAGAACCTCCTTGAAAGAGGGCACGGCAAATAGCGGTGCGTTGCTGTTGCCCTCCAGAAAGCTCACCCGTTGGCTTAAATAATTTGTCAACCAAACCTAATTGCTCAACTAATGGTTTAATTTTTTGAACTTCACGCCTCTGCGGCCATGCTAAATTAAGAAGATTATACACAGATGAATAGCTGTTTAAGCGACCGATATAAATATTATGGAAGACACTTAAATTATTTACTAGCCCCAAATCCTGGGGAATAAGTGCTGCTTTATTTTGCATTTGGGCTTGCAGTGCTGCTAACAAAGTCGATTTACCAGCACCGCTTTCCCCAACCAATGCCACACGCTCACCTTCATTAATTTCCAAAGAAATATTGCGAAGAACCGAACTTTGTTTGTAGCCGAGGTTTGCATTCGTTAATTGAAACACAATAAATTTTGCACTAATCGATTAACTTAATTGCTTTGGCCACATCAAGGATTGGTTGATAATCAGAATTAGATGCCGGAACAAAGCTTGTTCTTGGAAACGACGCTAGCAAGTCTGGGTCTTTAATACCCAGAAGAACCTCCTTAACGCGGGTTTTAAAACCTGCACCCCAGCGCTCATCTACATCACCGCGAATACTCCACTGATAATTCGGATATGGTGGAGTTTTCCAAATTATAGAAACTTTTGACAAATCGATTTTCCCAGCCTTCATTTCATTTTCCCAGACTTTGGAATTAACTGCACCAACCTGATAGGCTCCAGATTGAACTAATTGAATAGTGCGCGTGTGATTGCCACTAAAGCCCACCTTTTGGAATACATCATTAGGCGACTTCTTCAAGTTCTTGCGAATATGGAATTCAGGGATGAGACGCCCCGACGTTGAACCCTTAGAGCCAAAGGTAAAAATCTTTCCCGCAATGTCGTTTGGAAACTCATCTGACCTCTTTAATCCGGTGCTGGAATGAGCTATAAAATAGTTAAAAAAAGCCTGGTCTTCAAACCCTTGCGCAATTGCTTCAGAACCAGAGACTAGGATTCTGGCACGGACGCCCGACAGTCCGCCAAACCATGCTAACTGAACTTGATCATTCCTAAATGCAGCGACGGCAGCAGCATATGACTTGACGGGAATATACTTGACCGCCACACCTAATTTTTTTTCCAAATAACTAGCCACTTTATTAAATCGTTGACGTAATCGGCTTTCGTCTTCATCAGGGATGGCGGTGAAAACAAAAGCATCACTGGCTTTGGCAGTTGATAAAGGTGTAGAGATTGCGACCCAGATTAACGTTAATGTTAAGAGGCTGAAGATTGTTCTTAAACAATTTATTTTGGGGATGTGCATGTGCATTAAGGTTGACCTTTAAATTTTTAATAGAAAAAAGTATTAACTGGTTCAAAACTGAATAAATTAAATTAGCGGCGAGATTTAATCTATCTAAGTATTATTTGTCAAAGAAAACTGTAGAATAAAATAAGTAATTTTGTCACCCGTGAGCCTACAGTATTTAATTCAGAAAAATTTAGCGAAGTCAGAGCTACGTGATTGTCTTTTGTTTAAGACGAAGCTGATCTTTCCAAGGATCAAAAGTAGTGGGGGGCTCGTATGCGGCCTATGAAAAAAACAAGTGCGCATTTAAAAACTTGGGTGCACGCAACTATGTAATATCTTTAGTTATTTTAATCTTCCCCTGCGTCATCAAACGGCAACGATTTCTAAAGGTCGTCGTTTTATAGAAATTACGAACAAATTGGTTTTTTAAAACTAACCGTTTAATCATGGTTACACAAAGTACTAGGCTGGGAAATTAATTCTGCTACATGGCAAAATAGGTTAAAGCGCGCAACTGGTGCATACCAACCTATAGCGACCCCCACCTGCCTATTTCGATCTAGCGCATTATTTACATAGGCTGAGTATTGAGGGACTTGTCTCTGTTTCTGATCCACCAAATTACCAGACTGGCCAAAAGAACCATCCAGGCCTTACCAACGATCTGATCGCCCAAATAATCGAGACTGCCAAAGGCTAAATAGAGAAACACCATGCTGTCGATGATCAGTCCTGCGAGGCTACTCGCGAGGATGGTGGTGATAAGGCGGCGCTCTTGCAAGGGTGTGTAAATTGCATAATCAGCAAGCTCTGATAAAAGGAAAGCCGCCACAGAAGCGATGACGATCAGTTTGGGTTAGCAGAAGCAGATCACAGACGTCATCAATATAACTATTAATGAACAGCGACGATTTAGCGCGCCATTTCTAATTGTTTCCATGAAAAAAAATTAGGTATATAAAAATAGGATCGTTTTATTCGTATTTGAGCGAGCGAGCGATTGATGAAATTGAAAATTGGCTTTAAGCATAAATGTTTATTTGATTCCATAATTGGGAAAAATGTAGCTTGATATGAATAATAACACGGAAATACCGATCTATCTGGATTACAACGCGAGCACACCCATATATCCCGATGTCGCTAACGTCATGCGTCCGCTTTTGGAAACAGGATACGCGAACCCGTCGAGCCCACATGAAGCAGCCGCAGCGGCGCGTGCGGCGATTGATATTGCCCGCCAACAGGTCGCCGACCTTTTAGGTGCTAGGCCTGATGAAATTGTTTTCACAAGCGGTGGTTCAGAGGCTAATAATTATGCTTTGAGGGGCGCTTTTAACGCCCAGCGGGATCGTGGCAACCATATTATCACCTCGCAGGTGGAACACCCAGCGATCATCGAAACCTGCCGTTATCTCGAAACTCAGGGAGCACAAGTGATCTATCTAGCTGTCGATGGTATGGGNCGGGTTNATCCAGATGATGTCCGAAAGGCAATTACAGAGCAGACTACNTTGATCAGTATAATGCATTCTAACAATGAAGTCGGAACGCTCCAGCCAATCGCAGAGATCGCTCAAATTGCAGCAGATCATGATGTGCTCATGCATACGGATGCAGCACAATCCCCGGGCAAGGTATCTTTGAATGTTGTTGATTCTGGCGTTAATATGTTATCGTTGGCCGGTCACAAGTTCGGCGCCCCGAAAGGCATTGGTGTGCTTTACATCCGGCGTGGGGTTGTCNTGGAGCGTCTCATTCATGGAGCTGGNCATGAAGTCGGACGCAGGGCAGGGACGGAAAGTGCTCTTTTAATCGCAGCAATTGGCAAAGCCGCCGAGATTGCAGCGGCACTGTCTTCGGTCAAGTCCATACGGACATTGCGTGACTTTTTCTGGGAGGGCCTACGAGTGAATTTTGGGGATCGGGTGTTGCTGAATGGCGACCCCATCGCTCGCCTGCCCAATACCTTGAACGTATCCTTTCTCGATAATCAGGGAGCCACTGTTCTGCAACATTTGGATGGGATTGCCGCCTCTACCGGTTCGGCTTGCCATACGGGTCAAATGGAACCTTCGCCGGTGCTAACGGCCATGGGTATTGATCGCAACAGGGCATTAAGCGCGGTGCGTTTCAGTCTGGGATACTTTACAACTAAAGATGAAATCGAAGTCGTCCTGCGGAAATTAAAACAATCAATATNAAGTGAAACGGAGTGACCAATGGACATTGCAGCACGCGGATATGCCAATCCGGATTTATTGTGGTCACCTGAAACNCTGCGGGAACAGTCAGGGAAACCTGGGCTTGTGATTATAGATACCCGTCCCGCCGAAAAGTTCGCGAAAGGTCACATTTTGGGCGCACGTCACTTTGATCTATATTTCGTCAACACTGATGACACTGACCCGGCACCTTTGGCATCCTTCACGCGTATGTGGGCCAATTTATTGGGTTGGCGTGGGGTGAGCGAGGGCGACACTATCGTTTTCGTTGGTGAATTCACCGATATGTGCGCGGCGCGGGGTTTTTGGTTCGCGGAATATCTCGGCCACACGGATGTACATGTATTGGACGGTGGAATGGCGGCCTGGTNAGCGGCAGGCTGTGCAGTGGATACCGAATGCGACCCGCCAAAGCCGGTCAAGTTCGTGCATACTGTTGCACCANAAAGGACTGCGACTTATAGCAGTGTCCTTGACGCTATAGACAATCCAGACTGTGTTATCGTCGATAACCGAAGCCGCGCAGAATTCTTGGGAACAGACAACCGAGCCCGCCACGGCGGTGCCATACCCGGCGCTAAACACCGCGATTGGGAGGACCTATACGATCACGAGAGTGGGTGCATGAGGTTTGCGGATCAGTTAANTGAAGCCTTCGAGAGTTTGGGTGTCACACCCGGCAAAGAAATCACGCTTTACTGCAATACCGGATACCGTTCTGCACATGCCTATTTGGCNCTTCGACTGCTCGATTATCCTCGCATTCGAAATTATGTCGGGTCCTGGCAAGAGTGGGGCAACCGTGANGGGCTTCCTATTTGGAATCCTGAGGACGATTGTGCAACTCTAAAATCACCGCTTAAAANTCTCAGATCAAATCGGTAGAGAAATGGTTCAAAAGTTAANGCTGTGTCTGCCATGGCATAGCCAGCCCGTCTGGCTATTCTGTTCTTGCTATTTAACAAAACTTATTTTGCTAGGCATAATTAGAGGGGATTGGAAAACATAGTGCCTGAAGGTCATACAATCCACAGAGCGGCGCGCGACCATCGTCGTATATTGGCGAAACGCAAGTTAGAGGTAGAATCCCCGCAAGGCCGGTTTTCCCAGGGTGCCTCTGTTCTATCGGACCAACTTTGTTTAACTGTGGAGGCATTTGGCAAGCATCTCCTCTACCGCTTTGACAACAACCGAACATTACATATTCATCTTGGTCTTTTTGGACGCATTAGGAAACATAAATTACCACTGCAGGAACCTCGAGGTGCTGTACGTGTCCGTTTAATTGGGAAAACACATGCCGTTGACATAAATGGTCCAACTATTTGTGAAGTTCTGGATGTCAATGGGATAACAGCATTGATTAATAAAATAGGTCCAGATGTTCTACGTTCCGATTGTAATCCAGAACTCGCTTTCAAAAAAATAACAAAGAGTAAGGCACCAATCGGTCAACTGATTATGGATCAGTCTGTAATGGCTGGCATTGGGAACATCTATAGGTCTGAGATTCTGTGGCGGCAATCAGTCCATCCCGAAAAACCGGGGAGAGAAATTAGTCGTCAGACATTCGACCAAATTTGGGATGATGCTAAAGCGCTCCT